>DATNCQ010000203.1:0-8537 GCA_035571515.1 Vicinamibacterales bacterium | reverse complement strand
GTCGCCACCAGCGTGATCGTCGGCGTGGCAACCTGGCTCGCATTCCGGTGGCTCGGCGTCTTTCACCCGGCGCTCTGGGGCGTCGCGGCCGGCACGTTCAACAGCATTCCCTACTTCGGTGCCGTCATCGTCGCCGGCGCAACGGCGATTGCCGCGTTCCTGCAGTTCGGCACCATCGGGATGGCGCTCTACGTCTCTGGCGTATCGATCGTGATTACGAGCATCGAAGGCTGGATGCTGACACCCTGGCTGTCGAGCCGCGCGGCGCGCACCAACGAGGTCGCGATGTTCATCGGCCTCATCTTCTGGAGCTTCGTCTGGGGCATCTGGGGAACGCTGCTCGCGGTCCCGATGCTGGTCGTGGTGAAGGCGTTCTGCGATCGGATCGAGGATCTCAAACCGATCGGCGAGTTGCTCGGCGAGTAGGGCGACCTGCTCCTACGCGCGATCCTGCGTCAGCCGCACGACTTCTTCGAGCGTCGTCTCGCCCTCCATCACGCGCGCGAGGCATTCCTCGCGCAGCGGAACCATGCCGGCGCGCGTCGCCGCGTCGGCCAGCCTGCTCTCCGACGCGCGCTCCAGGATCAGCGTCCGCAGCTCCTCGTTCATCGCCAGCAGCTCGTGGATGGCGACGCGGCCGCGGTAGCCGGTGCCGCGGCAGTCCTGGCATCCCTTGCCCCGATGCATGGTCTCCGGCGCGCCGCCGGGAAACAGGTGCGTGACGCCGGGCGGCGTCGGCATCTCCGTCCGGCATGTCGGACAGACGCGCCGCACGAGCCGCTGCGCGACGATGCCGACGAGGCAGGAGGAGAGCAGGTACGGCTCGAGTCCCATGTCGATCACGCGCGCCACCGTCGCCACCGCGCTGTTGGTGTGGAGCGTCGAGAACACCAGGTGGCCGGTAAGCGACGCTTCGACGGCGGTGGACATCGTCTCCGGGTCGCGAATCTCGCCGACCATGATGACGTCCGGATCCTGCCGCAGGATGGCGCGCAGGCCGCGGGCGAAGGTGAAGCCGGCCTTCTCGTTGGTCTGTCCCTGGTTGACGCCGGAGAGCGCGTACTCGACCGGATCCTCGATCGTGATGATGTGCTTCCCGGTTTCGACGAGCTCCGCCAGGCTCGCATAGAGCGTTGAGGTCTTCCCGCTGCCGGTCGGTCCGGTGACGAGGATCATCCCTTCGGGCCGGCGAATGAGGTTGCGGAACTGCTCGAGCACCTTGCCGCGCATGCCCATCGTCTCCAGCTGAAGACGCAGCGTCGACCGGTCGAGCAGGCGCAGCACGGCCTTCTCGCCGTACATCGTCGGATACGTGGAGCTCCGCAGATCGAGCCTGCGCGACCCGATGGACGCGCTGAAGCGGCCGTCCTGCGGCAGGCGATGCTCGGCGATGTCCATGCCGGAGAGCACCTTCAACCGCGCGACGACGGGCACGCCCAGTTGCGGCGCGAACGTCGCAATCTCACGGAACGTCCCGTCGACGCGGAACCTGACCCGGAAGCTGTCCATCGTCGATTCGAGATGGATGTCGCTCGCCCCGTCGCCGGCGGCGCGCGCGAGCACGCGGTCGAGAATCGTGACGGCGGATCGCTCCGCGGCTTCGTCGAACTTCTCGGGTTCGGAATAGAGCAGGTCCGTCGCGCGGCGGCCGCCGACGCGTCCCTGGCGCCGATCCGCGCCAACCCGCCGTTCCACGAACGGCGTCTCGACGACGACCTCCTCCGCCTCCTGCGCGAGCTGATGCGGGATGCCGTCGGCCTGGTAGTAGCGGTCCAGGGCGGTGGCAATCTCGTCCTCGAGTGCCACCACCGTGCGGATTTCACAGCCCGACGCGAAACGAAGATCGTCGGCCGCCTCGAGGTCCTGCGGGATGGCGACGGCGACGGTCAGCGTCGTGCCGACCTTGGAGATGGGGAACGCACCGTGGCGGCGCGCGACCTTCTCGGGAAGCGCGCCGATGGCTTCCGCGTCCACGGTGTAGGCGTTGATGCGCATCCCGGGCAGCCCGAGCTGAATACTCAGCGCCCCGAGGACGGCGTCCTGCGTGGTCGCGCCCATGTCGATGAGCACCTGCCCCAGTCGGCGGTCCGTGCGCTTCTGCTGCTCGATCGCGGCCTTGAGCTGATCCTCGGTGATCAGCTCGCGCTCGCGAAGAATCGCGCCCAGCGCCGGACGGGAATGCGTCGGCGACGCGGGACGTTTCGCTGGAATCGGAAGCGGCGCATGCTTGCGCCGCAGGGCAGACGAGGGATCGAAAGCCAGGGCCATGGGAAACCGTCCGTGCACCGAGCAATGGAATGGCCAGCGGAGGTGCACCCGCCGGAAATTGCGTTGCGTCAACATCTTGCGGGGTCGCCGGTCTGGCGTGCCGCGTGCGGCGTGCGAGTGCGTGTGCCGATTCGGCGCAGATACGCGGCCGAGGCGCGCCGGCGGTGTCGCGTCTTTCGACAGCGTGTTCCGTCGATGCACGAAGAGGCGGCGATCCTGCGCCGATGTTGAACAACCGTTGGCGAAGCTATACGAATTTGCCCAGGTCGGTGCGTCCCCGGGACACGAGCAGCGGCTTCCAGAGGTCGCCTGCCTTCGCAATCCGCTCGCGCACGTTGTCCAGGCGGAAGTCCTCGATGCGCGCGCCGCGGGAGACCTCGCTCCATTCGAGCGGCGTCGACACCGTCGCCAGCGGCGTCGGCCGCACGGAGTAAATGCTCGCGAGCGTGCTTCCCCATCGATTCTGGTTGTAGTCGACGAGGACGCGTCCGTTCGGCCGTTTCTCCTTGCGGTATTCCGACGTCATCAGCTGCGGCTGCCGCGACGCGAGCGCCACCGCCAGCGCCTTGGCGAACGTCCAGACGGTCTTCTGCAGCGGGCCGCGGACGATCGGGACGTAGACATGGAGACCTTTCGAGCCGCTCGTCTTCACCAACGGTTTCATCTTCAACGCTTCGAGCGCCTCGCGGACGTGCAGCGCCGAGTCCCGCACCTGCTCGAAGGTCGCGCCCGGGCCGGGATCGAGATCGAAGTGCACGTAGTCGGGCCGATGGATGTCGTCGCAGCGGGCGTACCACTGGTTCAGATCGATGCATCCCAGGTTGATCACCCACAGCAGCGACTCGATGTTGTCGATGACCGGGAAGTCGATGACGTTGCCGGAATCGTGCGTGATGGAGCAGGTGCGGATCCAGTCTGGCCGCGGCACGGGCGCGCGCTTCATGAAGAAGAACTCGCCGGCGGCGCCGTGCGGATACCGCTTCATGACCATCGCACGGTCGCGGATGTGCGGCAGCAGCACCGGCGCCACGTCCGCGTAGTACTGGATCAGCATGCCCTTGGTGATGCCGCGCTCGGGCCAGAACGGCTTGTGGAGGTTGGTGAGGCGGACCTCGCGCTTCTCAGGACCGACGACGAGCGTCGCGTCACCGTCCGGCGGAATGCGAAGCTGCGCCACGAAGGAATTGAACCACGGCTACCGCCGCTTCAACGGCTCCAGCTTCGGCGGACGCGCGCCGTGCCGGCTCGCTCCGGCCAGCGGCACGTACGGCAGCTCGAACCCGGCCGTCACGCAGCGCAGCATGAGCCCGCCGCGGCTCATGTCGCCGCGGCCGACGAAATCGGGCGGGAACATCAGCCGATCGCCGAAGATCGGCAGCAGCAGGTCGACGTACTTCCCCGACGCGACGCTGCCCAGGAGCACGACCTCGCAGTCGGGGCCAATCGCCTCCCGCAGCGCCCGCGCCGACTGCTCGAGCGGCTTCCGGTACGTCGGATTGCGAAGATCGATGTCACCGGTCGCAAAGGCACGAAACGACTCGACCGTGACCATCGTGTCCACCGACCGCAACCCGGCGTTCGAGGTGATGGCGAGCACGCCTCCGGCGGTGACCGGGTCGGTCGGGTCCGGCGGCCGCGCGAATCGCCGCGCATACGCCAGCTTGCCGCGAAAATAGAGGCCGCTTACGAAGCTGAAGATGTCGCCCAGCGGCGCGCCGGATTCGCCCTGAAGCTGGCGCGCCAGCTGAAAGCGCGCGTTGGGCGAGATCATCATTTGCGCTCGAATGCCGCCGAGGTTGGCGGGCGACAGCAGGAAGACGCGCGCCGGCTCTTCTCGGCGCGGCACGGCCTTCCTGCGCGCGACAGGCTTCGGCGCGCCGGTCGTGCGCGCCCCGGTCCTGCCGGGTGCGGTCTTGGTGGGCGTGGACTTGCGCGACGACGTCTTGCGCGAGCCCGTCTTGCGCGGCGTCATCTCAGGCCGGGCAGGTGTGCTGCCAGCCAGGAGAAGAGCACGCCGGCGAGGACGAACGGGAGCGCCGCCATCGCGAGCAGCAGGAGGATCATCGCGACGACAAACACCCAGTCGCCGGCGCCGGCGCGGCGCTCCTCGTACGCGTGCAGCTCGAGCAGCGCGAGGTTCATCTGGTTCGACTTCCAGGCGAAGTCGAACAGATCGCCGGCGAGGGGAATCGCGCCGATCAGCGCGTCGATGGCCGCGTTGAAGATCATCCGCAGCTGCACGACCTTCGGGATGCCGAGGTCGTAGGCTTGCCAGAGCAGCCCGATGGTGAAGATCGGAGAGGCCAGGTCGCCGACCATGGGAATGAGGCCGATGATCGGATCCAGGCCGATGCGGTAGTTCGTACCTGGAACGACGAACGCCGAATCGAGCAGCTCAGAGATGCGGCGCAGCGTCGCGAGCCGCTGCTCCTGTCCGCGTGTGAGTGATCTCAGCCGTACCACGCCCAATCGCCAACTCCCAATCTTCAAGGTAACCGATCGAGCGGCGCCGCAGCGTTGTGGCCAGTCAGTGCGCTATGAGAACCTGTTCTTCAAGTTCCAGGCGCAGATGCGGGCGAGTCAGTCCTTCAACCCCCAGCGCATCAGCACGGTGCCCACCGTAAAGCCGGCGCCGACCGACGCCACCAGCAGCAGGTCGCCTCTCTTCAGCCGCTTCTGCTCGACCGCGTCGTTGAGCGCGAGCGGGATCGTCCCCGCCGTGGTGTTGCCGAACCGCTCGATGTTGATGACGACTTTCTCCGGCGGGATTCCCAGCTTGTCGGTGGCCGACATGATGATGCGCCGGTTGGCCTGGTGCGAGACGAAGAGGTCGATCTCGCACGGCTTGACGCCGTTGCGTTCCAGGATCCGCGATGCGGCTTCTTCCGTGTTGCGGACCGCGAACTTGAAGACCGTCGCGCCGTCCTGCTTCACGTAGTGCAGCCGCTGATCCACGGTTTCCCTCGACGCCGGTCGCAGGCTGCCGCCGCCGGGCATGCACAGCGCGTCGCCGCCGCTGCCGTCGACGTAATTCTCGAAGTCGATGATGCCAATCCCGTCGTCATCCGACGCCTCGACGACGACCGCGCCGGCCCCGTCGCCGAACAGCACGCAGGTCGTGCGATCGGTGTAGTCGATGATGCTCGACATCACGTCCGCACCGATCACGAGCGCATGCTTGCTGCCGCCCGCAGAGACCAGCTGCGCCGCCGTCGTCAACGCGTAGGTGAACCCGGAACAGGCGGCGCCGAGGTCGAAGCCCCACGCGTGCGGCGCGCCGATCTTCGTCTGCACCAGGCACGTCGTGCTCGGGAACATCATGTCGGGCGTCGTCGTGCCGACGACGATGAAGTCGATGTCGGCGGGCGTGAGGCCCGCGCGGCGAATGGCTTCGCGCGCCGCCTCCGCGGCAAGGTCCGAGGTCGCGACCCCTGCATCGACGATGTGCCGCTCGCGGATGCCGGTGCGCTGCAGAATCCATTCGTCGGTGGTTTCGACGAGACGTTCGAGATCGGCGTTGGTGAGCAGCCGTGGCGGCACGTAGGTGGCCAGGCTCGAAATGCGCGCGCGGCGAACCGTACGCGCGGAAGGATCGATTACCACAGTCCGGAGTCCCTCCCGGGCGCTGTGAGCCCGAAGTATTCGTAGGCGCGCGCCGTGGCGACACGGCCGCGCGGCGTGCGGTCGAGAAAGCCGGCCTGGATGAGGAACGGCTCGTAGATGTCCTCGATCGCGTCCTTTTCTTCGTTGATGGCGGCGGCGATGGAGTTCACCCCCACGGGCCCGCCGCTGAACTTGTCGATGATCGTACGCAGCAGCTTGCGGTCGACCTCGTCGAAGCCATGATCGTCCACCTCGAGCAGCGTCATGGCGGCGCGCGCGACGTCGCCGGTGATGCGGCCGTCGGCGCGTACCTGCGCGTAGTCACGCACGCGCCGGAGCAGCCGGTTGGCGATGCGCGGCGTGCCGCGCGAGCGCCGCGCAATCTCCACCGCCGCGTCGGCGTCGGTCGCCACGCCGAGAATGCGCGCCGAGCGGCGGACGATCTCCTCGATGTCGGCGTCAGTGTAGAAATCCAGGCGATGGACGATACCGAAGCGCGCGCGGAGCGGCGACGTCAGCAGGCCGGCGCGCGTGGTCGCGCCGATGAGCGTGAACTTCTGCAGCGGCACCTTCACCGACCGCGCGCTCGGCCCCTGGCCGATGACGATGTCCACCTCGTAGTCTTCCATCGCCGGATACAGAACCTCTTCGATCGCCGGAGCCAAGCGATGAATCTCGTCGATGAAGAGCACCTCGTGCTCCTGAAGGTTGGTGAGCAGCGCCACGAGGTCGCCGGCTCTCTCGATCACGGGTCCGGCGGTCGCGCGCACCGCCACGCCGAGCTCGTTGCCGATCACGTAGGCGAGCGTCGTCTTGCCGAGCCCCGGCGGGCCGGAGAGGAGGACGTGGTCGAGCGCCTCCTTGCGTCCGCGCGCCGCGGCAATCGACACCTGCAGGTTGTCGCGGATGCGATCCTGGCCGATGTACTCGTCGAGCGTTCGCGGGCGGAGGCCCGCCTCGTACTGCGCGTCCTCGTCGACGCGCCCCGCGGTGACGAGGCGGGAGTCTCGAGGGGTCGAAGGGTCGTTCATCGCATCAGCTCGCGCAGCGCGGTCTTCAACGCGTCCTCGAAGGCGGCGCCGCCGTCGCGCGCGCGCGCCGCATCCGCAGCTTTTTCGGCCAGCGGCCGATGATAGCCCAGGTTCTCGAGCGCGGAGACGAGGTCGTCGCGCAGCCGGTCGCCGGACGGCTCGTCCACGCTCGTGCCGGCATCCGGCGCCGCGACGTCGCCGAGACGATCCTTGAGCTCGAGCACGATGCGCTCGGCGGTCTTTTTGCCGATGCCGGGAATCCGCGTCAGGCGCGCGACGTCCGCGCGCCGCACCGACACCACGAGCTCGCGGCTGTCGATGCCCGACAGCACCGCGATCGCCAGCTTCGGCCCGATGCCGCTGATCGCGATCAGCCGCTCGAAGAGCTGCTGCTCGAGGGGCGTGAGGAATCCGAAGAGCTGCAGCGCGTCCTCGCGTACGTGCGTGTGCACGCGCAGCGTGACGTCCGCCCCCGCGTCGCCGACGTCGTAATACGTGGAGAGCGGCACGTACAACTCGTACCCGACGCCGTTGACGTCAACCACGATTCGGTTTGGATGCTTGTCGAGAACGCGTCCCCGGAGGAATGCGATCATCCGCTGGCCGGAGGACGGTACTGGCGCCAGGAGCGGGGCTTGGGCCGGCTAAAGCCGGCCCCCGCGTCCTCGTACGCAGGGGCCGCCTTCAGGCGGCCCGACGGCATCGAATGCAGATGGCAAATCGCGACCGCCAGCGCATCGGCTGCGTCGTGCGGCGTCGGCGCCGCCGTCAGCCCCAGCAGCAGCTTCACCATCTGCCCGATCTGCGCTTTCTCGGCGCGGCCGTAGCCGACCACGGCGCGCTTGATCTCGGCCGGCGTGTACTCGACCACCTCGCAGCCGGCTTCGACTGCCGCCAGCATGGCCACGCCGCGTGCGTGTCCGAGCTTCAGCGCGCTGCGGACGTTGTTTGCATGAAACAGATTTTCGATGGCGACGCAGTCAGGGCGGCAGGAGGCGAGCAGGCTGGAGAGTTCCGTGTGAATGCGCGCCAGGCGGTGGGGGAAGCTGTCCCCCGGCGGCGCGGCAATCGCGCCGCAGGCGACGAGATGATGTCGGCGTCCATCCGACTCCACGCATCCGTAGCCGGTGCGCTCGGAGCCGGGATCGATGCCGAAAATTCTCACGCCAGGGAGGCCTCGATCTCCTTCTCCTCGATGTCGAAGTTCGCCCAGACGTGCTGAACGTCGTCGTGCTCTTCGATGACTTCCATCAGCTTCAACATCTGCTGCGCTTCTTTGCCGGTGAGTTTGACGTAGTTCTGGGGAATCATCGCCACTTCGGCGCTTGCCGGCTCGACGCCCAGCTTCTTCACGGCATCGCGCACCTTTTCGAAGTTTTCAGGCGTGCAAACAACTTCCCACCCGCTTTCGTCATCGTTCACGTCATCTGCGCCGGCATCGAGCGCGGCATCCAACAGTTTCTCTTCGTCGATTTTTCCCTTCTCGATGACGATTTGCCCCTTCCGATGGAACATCCACGCCACGCTGTTTTCCGCGGCGAGGTTGCCCGCATGCTTGGCGAGCAGGTGGCGGATTTCACCCACGGTCCGGTTCTTGTTGTCCGTGAGCGTCTCGATCATCAACGCGACACCACC
>DATNCQ010000202.1:0-6960 GCA_035571515.1 Vicinamibacterales bacterium | reverse complement strand
CACGATCGCGACGCCGATCGGATGCAGCACGCAGCGGCTCGCCGACGGCCCGCCGGCGTCGAAGGTCAATCCGTAGCCGAGCACGACGCCGTTGTCGCGCAGCACGCCGGCGAGCGCCTGGTCGGGCCCGGTCACGGCAGGCGCGGACTGCGCACCGGTCTCCATGTCATAACGATCGGACTCGGCGAAGATCACGTCGATGGCGACCAGTTTCGCCCCCGAGGCGCGCAGCGCGGTAATCAGCCGGCCCATGACGTCGCGCCGCCACGGCCACTGGCCGACCGCGGCGAGGCTCTTCTCGTCGACGTCGACGATGGCCACGCGTCCCATCGGCTTGCGCGTCGGCGTCGACCTCACCACGACGTCGTAGGTCGCATCGTCGAGGCGCGAGAAGAACGGCGGCCGATAGATGGCGAGGAGGAGCGTGAACAGGACGGGGACGACGGCGCTGAGCACGAACAGCCGCCGTCGCGATGGCTTGAAGGGCTTGAACACCGCCGAGCTACCTGACGGTGATCTCGACGCGCCGGTTGCGGGGCTCCGGCGTGTTGTCGCGGGTCTTGACGAGCAGGTCGGCCTCTCCGTGCGAGGTCACGTCGACCGTGGCGGGCGGAAGGCCGGCCTGCACCAGGATGCTGCGTACGGCGTTGGCGCGCCTCAGACCGAGCGCGAGGTTGGACTTGGCCTCGCCCATCGTGTCGGTATGCCCGATGATGACGACTTCGGGCACCGACAGCGCCTTCACCGCGTCGAGGATCGTCGGTACGAGCGCTGCCGACTCGTCGGTCAGCGCATCGGATTCGAATTTGAACTGGAGCGTGAAGTGCCGCGGCGCCGGCGGCAGCGCCGCAAGGGCCTCACCGAACAGCCGCGTCACCTCTTCCGCGCTCATGGTGGTCACGGGGCCCGGCGCGGTGCCGGGCGTGGTCCTCAGCGATCCGCGCGCGCTGGACACATCGATCGATCCGAACTCGTTGTGCACCACGATGCGCCCGGTCACCTGGGTCTCGGGATCGGGCAGCAGCACGATCACCGCCGGCGCCGGCGGCGCCACGGGCGTCGCCGGCGAGACATGCTTGCCGCCGCAGCCGGCCAGCAGGAGAGCGATCAGCCCAAGCTGGAGCCCTCGGCTCCCGCCCCACGCACGAGCCATCGTCCCCCCACCCCTCCTTACGACTCGACCTTGATCGCGACGGTCGTGCCGCGAACGCCGACGATGCCCGACGGCGCCTCGAGGCGGATCGAATCCGGCGCGAGCTTGGCCATCCGTCCGGACACATACACGGCGACGCCGCGCATGAACTTCAGCACCATGCCCAGGCCGCCTTCGCCCGGCGCATACACGTAACGGTCGACGCGCACTTCACTGTTCGGTCCGAGCGAGAGACGGGTGTCGTCCCGCATCGTGATCCCGACCGCGCCATCGCCGGCCGTCCGCAGCGTGTCGCTGGCGAAGATTGCGTCGCCCGGCTTCACGGCGGTCGTGCTCTGTCCACGGACGACGTAGGCCGCCCCCGTGACGGTCTTGACGTGACCGGCCGGCACGGGTTGCTGGGCCGCGGCCGGCGCGGCCATCCCGACGACGATTGCGAGAGCTCCAACGGTTCGCAGAAGACCGCTCATGAGTCCTCCAACACTGACAATTGGAACACCGACCTTACAATACTGTGAGGCGGCGCCCGGTGTTATCCCCTGATTCCCTCGAAAAACACAGCGGTGGTGGCTGTTGTGCACCACTTATGCCGTTAGAGTCCGTTGGGCATCCTGGCCCGCGCACGGCGCCCCGGTCGCCGCCTGCATCCGCCAATGCATTACGTTACTTGACGTAATCATTACGTATAATGCCGTGATGACTGCCAACCCGTTCGTCTACGGCGAAGTGGTGACGGCGACCGCGTTCACCGATCGCGACGAAGAGCGCGCGCGGCTGGCGCGCGACCTGGCCGAGGGGCAGAAGGTCTTTCTCATCTCGCCGCGCCGCTACGGCAAGTCGTCCCTGATCCGCGGCGTGATGAAGACCCTGGCGGCCGAACGGATCCTGACGGTCGAGGTGACGGTTGCCGCCTCGAGCTCGTACGTCGGCTTTCTCGAGGCGTACGCGCGGGCGCTGGTGAGCGCCGAGACGCCCGCCAGCGGCCTGCGCCGGTGGACCGGCGAGCTGCTGAAAGGCCTGCGGCCCGAGATGCGCTTCGATGCCGAGCCGGCAGGGTCGCCGCGCTTCTCGCTCACGTTTCCGGCGGTGCGGTCGGCGCGCGACACGGCGCGGCTGGCGGCGGAGGTCTTCGCGCTGCCGGCGCGGATTGCCGCCGCCCGCCGCCAGCGCATGGCGGTCGCGCTCGACGAGTTCCAGACCATCGCGTCCTTCGACGGTGGGAACGTTGAACACGCGCTGCGGGCCGCGGTCCAGGAGCAGCGATCGGTCGGCTACGTCTTCGCGGGGTCGGAGCCCTCTCTGATGGAGCGAATGCTCACGCCGAAGCGTCCTTTCTACAAGGCAGGACCGGTCGTCCGCCTGGGCAAGATCGACGAGCGGCTGTTCGCCGAGTTCATCGAGACGCGGTTCACCAAGACCGGCATCCGCCCGCAAGACAATCTCGGCGCCGCCATCGTCGAACTTGCAGAGAACGTCCCCTACGACGTACAGCGCCTGGCGCACGAGACGTGGGACGACGTGCGGGCGGCGGGAAGGAAGGCCGCAGGGCTGGAAGACCTGCACCTCACGCTGGCCCGCCTGCTCGATCAGCAGCACACCGTCTTCGAGGAGGCGTGGCAGCGGCTGACCCTGGCGCAGCGCGCGGTGCTCCGCGCGATCGTCCTCGAAGACGGACGCGAGCTGCTCTCGGCGGGCGTGCGGCAGCGCCACCGCCTCGCCGCCGCCTCCAGCGTCCAGTCCGCGCTCGCCGCGCTGGTGCGGGAAGACATCGTCATGAAGGACCAGGGACGGTACTTCGTCAACGACTCGCTGTATCGCGAGTGGCTCGCGCGCCGGACGCTCTGACGGAAATCGCCGGTACTTCATTTGCAACACAGAGGGACGTCGTACCGGCTACTGAAAAATTCAGTAACTGTTACGCGGCGCGAAAAAGGAGGGTTTCCCGTGTCCTCGAATGCGCGACCGTTCGATTCGAGACCAGCCTTCATCCCCCGATCAGCGCTTCATGCCACTCGATCGGGGACGCGGGGAAGTCCTGTCTTACGGACTGGCGAAGTGACGTGCGAACCCTTGGATCCCGTAGGCGCGACGGCTTCGGCGTAATGGAAGACAGGACGACCGGAAAGTAAGCCAGTTCGTGCCGTTGCCGCTCGCGCCGGAGACCCGCGATGGCAACCAAAGGTAAGTCCGTGCCCGTCGTCCTGGTGGGCGAAGCCTGGGAGAAAGACGACCTCGACCTCGTCGCCCGAACCCACGTCGTCGTGGGATCCCCGTGGCAAGACGAGGACGTTCGGATTAGCATCGACAACCGAATCAAGCTGTGGCGGGCGCGGCTGGTCATCTGGATCAGCGCGTACTTCGCCCTGATGACGGCTGTGGCGGCGACCTACGCCATGGTGACCCGCGATCAGTCGCTGGTCCACCAGGTCTACGATCTGACTGCGCGCGCGGTCTACGCCGTGATGGTGTACGCGTGCGGGTCGGCAGTGCTCAAAGTGGTGAGCGGCATCACCTACAAAGATGCGGACCATGAAAAGAAAACGTAAGCCGGCCGGCCGTGCGGTGAACGGCGCGCGCGACCGCGTCCGCGTCACGCTCGATCTGTCGCGCGAAGGCCACCGCCGGCTCGAGTCGCTGGCGCGCACGGCGAATGTCACCAACGCGACGGCGCTTCGTCAGGCGCTGCAGCTCTTCGAGTTCGTCGTCAAGCGGACTGCCGAGGGCTGCCGGTTCAAGAAAGTGGAGAAGGACGGGACCGAGTCGGAGATCACCTTCATCGGCTACGTCGATCTTTAGGCAGCCACTCGATCTTGCCCGTGTCGAGAGAGTAGACCGCGCCGACGACCTGCAGGCGCCCCGCGGCGGTCAGCCCGGCCAGCACGGGCTGCGAGCCGGTCAGCTGCCGGACGACGTTTTCGACGTTGATCCGGACCGCGTTGTCGATCGTATCTCCCGGCATCCCGCGCGCCTGTTCGACCGCCGGCCGGATCGCGGCGATCAGCACCGGCAGGTGGCCAGGGGCCTCGCCTGGTTCCGCCGCGGCGGTCACGGCGCCGCACCGTTGATGTCCCAGCACGACCAGCACCGGCACGCCGAGGTGATCGGCGGCGTATTCGATGCTCGCGATCTCCGCGTCGCCCGCGATGTTGCCGGCGACGCGCACGTCGAACAGATCGCCGAGCCCCTGGTCGAACACGATCTCGGGGGCCACGCGCGAGTCGGCACAACTGAGGATGGTGGCGTGCGGATGCTGTGTCGTCGTCAGCTCGCGCTGCCGCGCGGCGGTCTGGTGCGGGTGCTGGTAGTGCTTCGTCGCGTGGTGCTCATTGCCCGCCTTCAGCTCGGCGAGCACATCGGCGGCAGAGGGCGGCTTGTCCTGCACGCTCACGTCTGCAATCAGGGCGAGGGCTACCATCAGGGTGCCTGCAATCCATTTCACGCCGTCCTCCTTCATTCACGCTGGGGCGCCCGCTATGGCAACGTGTAGCGGACGTTGACGTACACCATGTTGACCGTAGCGCTCGACGGCGTGCCGGCGGGAACCGAGAATGGCGTGCGGCTGACATGTGAAAACTGCCCCATCAGCTGCAGGCCGCCGATGGCCGGATCGCGGAAGAACGTATGGGCCACGCCGACCGTGCCTTCGTCGAGCGTGTGATTCGCCGCGGTGGAGTTGGGAACGCCGAAGCCGATCGGCGAGCCGTCGGTGTCCTGCGAGACGTTTTGTCCGAACCGGGCGTTGCTGTAGTAGCCGTACACCAGCGTCTTCGACACGATGAGCTCGGCGCCGGCGATCAGCGACCGCGCGCTCACGAGCGAGATGCTGGCGTCGGCGCGCACCACGAGGTCGGGGCCGTTGACGTTGGCGATGTATCGACCGCCGCCGTCCGACACGAAGGCGGTGCCGATCACGTGCAGGTTCTTCACGGGTTCGACGTTGACGCCGACCTCGCCGCCGGTTCCGGTTCGACTGAACGATCGATCCGCGACAGGATCGTAGGTCTTGAACCCTCGCACCAGGATCGCGGCGTCGACGTGCTGACGCGTCGTCCCGGTCTTGCGGTCGAAGGCCACCTTCCCCACGATGTCGGGAAAGGGATTGGGCGTGGTCGTCGTCACGCCGCTGTTGTCGACCTCGAAAGCAGGGAAGCCGGCCGGCAGGACGACGCCGGTGCCGACGTACTGTTCCGGGTTCTCGAGCGACACGCCGGCGGTGACCGCGTCGCTGGCGTGCGCGACGAACCGGAACTGCGCGGCGCGCGTCCACGTCAGCCCCATCTGGTAATTGGTGTCGACCGTCTGCGAGAAGAAGATGTCGGCAGGCACGGGGGACAACCCGCTGCGATTCGGTGTCAGGAAGCTCCACGACTGTCCGGCCAGGAACTCGAACTTGCCCTTCCGCAGCTGCGCCCAGTAGAGGCGCATGCGCACCGTGTTGGAGTTGCTGGTGATCTCGATGCCGTTGGGCGCGTTCCCCAGGAAGTCGACTTCGACGTAGCCCTTCACGTCCGTGCTGCCGACGCGGCTGGTGGCCTGCAGTGAGAGGCGCGAGTTCTGGGCGGAGAACCGGGTTTCGCTCAAGTGGCCCTGCGGCGTGTTGTCGAACGGAAGCGTGCCGAACGAGGTAGGAATGCCGGCGCCGGTGGCGGTCGACCGGGTCACCACCATCGCGTCCAGGAATCCGCCGATCAGCAGGTCGGCATCGCCGACGTGAATCGCCAGCGGCGACTTCGGCGGCGGGGCGGGTTGCGTGGTCTGCACGGGGCGGCTCGCGCTGTCTTGCGCCACTGCCCACCCAGGAGCGCACAGCGCACACAACAGCAGCGTGAGCGCCATCTGGCGATGTCCGCCTGCCATGCGCGTCTCCTACCGTCCGCCGCCGCCCGGCTTCGACTGCACCGGCGCGGGTTCGACCTTGGCGCGGATCGGCTCCCAGTCCGGCCCCGGCTTCACCGCGGTAATACCCACCGACAGCGGATGCTCGGGCGTGTATTCCAGCGTCACCGCCACCGGCTCCGTCGGCTTCTGCATGACCTTCACGGGCAGCATCATGTCGGTGTGGACTGTGCCGTTCGCATCCTTGACGGTGTTGAGGAAGATCTCACCGTCGGCGCGGACGCTCCCCCAGCCGACGATGACGACCGGCTGCGGCTTCACCTGCTGCAGGATCTTCGGGGCGATGAGCCCCTGCGCTGAAACGGGCAGCCCGGACACCATCAGGCAGAGGTAGAGGACGCCCCCGGCAATGACGGTCAGGGTTCCCTTGGTATAGCGGTCGACGTTCATGTGCACCTCGGTCCTCCCGAAGTATCACGAACGCCGCGCCGGCGCCATGCGATTTTCGGCAATCGAATTCGCATAGACTCGCCGCGGAGGCTGACCATGCCGGGACGGCCGCGTCTTACACCACTCGTTCTCTCCCTCACCCTCTCGAGCGCGTTGCTGGCGCAGGCGCCCGCGCCGAAGCGGGCCCCCGCAACCACCCAGGCGCCCGCACTGACCCACGTCGACGAAGTCCGCCGCTATATCAAGCGCACGTGGACGACGCTGACGCGATCGCCGCGCGACCTGGCGCGCGCCGCGCCGGATCCGAAGATGCACAAGCCGGCGGACGCGACGTGGGCCGTCTACGTCGCGGCCGACGAGAGCCGCAGCGCCATCCAGCAGCGCGTGACCGCGGCGCTCCAGCCGGCCGAGGCGCGGCGGATCGATCTTCGTGTGCTGCCGTCCAGCCCCACCGAGATCAAGGAGCACGGCCTGCTCTACCTGCCGCACGCCTACGTCGTTCCCGGCGGACGCTTCAACGA
>DATNCQ010000201.1:0-3457 GCA_035571515.1 Vicinamibacterales bacterium | reverse complement strand
TGCATCACCTGAACGACGCGAAGAAGCAGTATCTCTACAAGGCTGCCGCCGAGCGTCTGTCGCCGCGCGGCGCGCTGCTGATGGCCGACGTCGTCGATCCGCAGCACCCCGCCGCCCGCGAGACTGCCGCCGATCGGTGGGACGCGCTTGCCCGGGAGCAGGCCGAGGCGCTCGGAGCGCCCGACCTGTTTCAACGGTTCCTCGACGAACGCTGGAATCACTTCAGGTTTCCGGACGCGGCCGACCAGCCGTCCGCGCTGATGCACCACCTGGTCTGGCTGCGCCACGCGGGCTTCGCGGCCGTGGACTGCTTGTGGCTGGAGGCGGGGCACGCCGTCTTCGGCGGCTTCAAGCTGGCTGGAGCGTCAGCACCGCGACCTCAGGCGGGCAATTGATTCTGACCGGCAAGTAGATCGTCCCGACACCGCGGCTCACGAACATGGTCGTGTTGTCGCGGCGGGCGAGGCCGGCGACCACGGGGAATTTCTGGGCGGCGATGGCGCCGACGACCGGCAGCACGACCTGGCCGCCATGCGTATGCCCTGAGAGCACCAGCGGCACGTCGAGTGCGACAGCTTCGGTCAAGCGCCGGGGATCGTGCGCGAGCAGTACGGTGATCGGCGCGGCGCCGCGCATGAGCGCGGCGATATCGGCCTGCCGCTTCGTCCAGAAGCGGATGCCGACAAGGTCGATCGTCTCGTGGCGAATCGTGAGGCGCGTGCGCGCGTCCTTCAGCACGTGGATGCCGTGTTTGGCGAGCGCCAGCGGCATGTCGTGGTCGTCGTCGTGGTTGCCGAGAATGGCGTGGACGCCGTGCGGCGCCGAGAGCGACGCGAGCGCCTCCGCCGAGGGCGCCACGTACCGGCGATCCCCCCAGGTGACGTAATCACCGCCGAGGACGATGAGGTCCGGAAGCTCGCCCATCAGCACGCGCACCGATCGCGCCACATCCTCGTGCGACACCAGCTGGCTGCGGTGGAGGTCGGTCATCAACCCGATGCGGAGGCCGGCGAGCGCGGGCGGCAGGCCGTTGACGGCGACGTTCTCGCGCGTGACCATCAGCTCGTGACGGCCGTAGAGGAATCCGTACGCACCCGTTCCCGCGAGCGCGCCGGCGCCCATCGCGAGCACAGCCTTGAGGACCTCGCGTCGAGTGACGCCCATCGACTGGTATAGTAACCCGTTGCCATGGTGACGACTGTCGACGCCAATCTCTTCGACGAGCTGCAGTGGCGCGGCATGGTCTACGACGCCACCGAAGGACTGCAAGGACAGTTCGCCACGGAGCGTGTGACCGCCTATATCGGCTTCGATCCGACGGCGTCGAGCCTTCACGTCGGTTCGCTCCTCACGGTCATGGGGCTGGCGCGGCTGCAGCGGTTCGGCCACGTGCCGATCGCGATCGTCGGCGGCGGCACCGGCATGATCGGCGATCCGAGCGGCAAATCATTGGAGCGGGTGCTGCTGTCCGCCGATCAGATCGACGAGAACGTCGCCGGGGTGCGTCAGCAGCTGGAACGGTTTCTCGACTTCGGCGCCGCTGCCAACGCCGCCCGCATCGTCAACAACGCGGACTGGCTCGGGACGATCGATCTGCTGTCGTTCCTGCGCGACGCCGGCAAGCATTTCACCGTCAACTACATGCTGCAGAAGGAATCGGTGAACCGCCGGCTCGAGAGCGAAGAAGGCATCTCGTTCACCGAGTTCAGCTACCTGGTGCTGCAGGCCTACGACTTTCTTCAGCTGTTCGACCGCTACGGCTGCACGCTGCAGATGGGCGGCAGCGACCAGTGGGGCAACATCACCGCCGGGATCGATTTGATCCGCAAGCTGCGCGCGAAGAAGGCGCATGGCCTGGTCTGGCCGTTGATGAAGACCGCGGCGGGGACCAAGTTCGGCAAGACCGAAGCCGGCACGATCTGGCTCGACGCGGCGCGGACCTCCCCGTTCAGGTTCTACCAGTTCTGGTTGAACACCGACGACCGCGACGTGGTCGCACACCTGAAGGCGTTCACGTTTCTCGATCGGAGCGCGATCGACGAGCTCGACGCGGCGACGACGAGCGCGCCGGAAAAACGGGAAGGGCAGCGCGTCCTCGCGCGTGAAGTGACGGCGCTCGTGCACGGGCAGGATCAGGTGTCGCGGGCCGAGCATGCGTCGGGGCTGCTGTTCGGCGAAGACATCGCGACGCTGGCCGTCGAGGATGTGCTCGCGGTGTTCGAGGATGTCCCGTCGACGGAACTGCCGGCGGCGGATTTCGACGGCGAGGGCGTCGGGATGGTCGAGCTCGTCGCGCGCGTGCAGCTGGCTTCGTCGAGGAGCGACGCGCGGCGGCTCGTGCAGTCGGGCGGCGTCTACGTGAACAACCGGCGCGTGTCGGATGCGCAGGCGCGGTTGACGCGCGATCAGGCGATTGGCGGACGTTTGCTGGTGCTGCGGAAGGGGCAGAAGCAGACGCACCTCGTGCGGCTGACTTGACGCCGCCGGATCGGTACGAGATACTCTCTGAACGTTCGCACCGCCGGAAACCTGCCGGGTATACAGCGCAGTTCCTAGCTCGGGCGTTCCTTTCCAACTCAGCCGCGCGCCTCTTTTTTCGGCCGTGCGCACTTTTTGGGTTGACAAGGCCAGGTGGTGCCGGTAACCTCAGAAGGTTCCCCTAAACGCGCCGCATCCGACATGTGGCGAGGCCTTTCCGGCACAGTCCGGCACGGTGGGATCGCCAAGCGCTTCCGAGAGAGCAGCATGTCGGGTGGGGCGTCCCTGGCGCACCGCAGTCGGTTCTTTGAAAACTAGATAAGCGTGCAAGTACACACAGCCCGTCAATCCTGAGGGCTCGCGCAAGCGAGTTCACGGGAAAGACAATGAGAGTCAGCGGGTGGCGTCGCGGAATCGGTCGACCGGAGTTGTCAGTCCGTGCGAAGGCGACTGGCGATGAACCACCAAAATAAAAACGGATTGAACAACGCAGAAGCCAAATCGGCCTCGCGTTAACTGAGTTGTCCCTGAGCGAGCTCGCGCAAGCGAGCGAGTCGAAGGGCGACGAATTTAACATGAGAGTTTGATCCTGGCTCAGAATCAACGCTGGCGGCGTGCCTAACACATGCAAGTCGAACGCGAAAGCCCCGCAAGGGGTAAGTAGAGTGGCAAACGGGTGAGTAACACGTGGGTGACCTGCCTTAGAGTGGGGGATAACGTCCCGAAAGGGACGCTAATACCGCATAACATCCTGCCTTTGAAGAGGTGGAGATCAAAGCCGGGGACCGCAAGGCCTGGCGCTTAAAGAGGGGCCCGCGCCTGATTAGCTAGTTGGTGAGGTAATGGCTCACCAAGGCAACGATCAGTATCCGGCCTGAGAGGGCGGACGGACACACTGGGACTGAGACACGGCCCAGACTCCTACGGGAGGCAGCAGTGGGGAATTGTTCGCAATGGGCGCAAGCCTGACGACGCAACG
>DATNCQ010000200.1:0-7404 GCA_035571515.1 Vicinamibacterales bacterium | reverse complement strand
GCGCTCTTCCGACCACCGCTCAGAACCTTGTTCCGGCACGTGCGTCGCGCACGCAACCTCGCCGCGTAGCGACCAATAGAGAATGATTCCGTCCACAGCAGCATCGGGATTGGCCGCCGCGGGTGTGTCGATCGTGTTGTCGTACGCGTCCACGTCGGGGGACTCGTCCCTCATCGCGTCCGCCGCTGCGTCCGCATCGCTGAGAATTCGTTCTGTTGCGTGCTCACTGCTCATAGGCTCCTGGCCGGCGCATCACCTCATAAAACGACAACGGCGGATGGACGGATTGCGGGGGCGAATGAGCTCGGCAGTGGGTGTGGGTGATTGGCGATACGGCCCGACGACGGCTGGGCTGGCCGACCGGGTGCGAGCCGTCAGCGCGAAGGCGTGGAAGGGGAACAGCGTCGAGGTGACGATCTACTTCGCGCGGCCCGTAAACCCCTGCGCCACCATGGCGACCCTGTACAGGGAACCGGCGCCGGCGATGTAGAGCGTTCTCTTTTCCGGCCCGCTGAAGGCGATGTTCTGGCAGTCTGCGGGCGGACACTTCACCGGGATCGTGCCGAGATGCCGCCCTTGCGGGCTCAACACCTCCACGCCTCCACCAGTGGCGACGTAAAGTCGTCCGTCGTTGTCGATCGTCATGCCGTCCGCGAATGTCTTGACCCCGCCGAGACCGTTGTCGCGGAGGCTCCGGCCCGTCAACGTGCCGAAGGCGCGCCGGTTGCGCACGAGGCCATCCGGCTGGATGTCCCACGCGATCACGTCGGCGCCGTTCGAGTCGCTGACGTACAACGTCTTCTCGTCACGACTGAGCTGGATGCCGTTGGGGCGAATCATCCGGTTCTCGATCCTGACCGGCGGTCCACCCGGCCGGATGTAGTAGACCGCCGGTGGCAGCCGCGGCGCGAGCGGCTTGCCGCCATTCCGCTTCACGAGCTCGTCGGCCTGCTGCACCGTGAGGCCGGGATCGGTGAAATAGACGCCGCCGTTGCCGGCGACGATGGCGTCGTTGGGACGACTGAAGGGCCTGCCTTCGAAATTGGCCGCGAGCACGTCGCCGCCTGGCGGGTACACGACGGCGATTCGCGTCGAACCGTCCCAGGCCTGGGCAGAAATCAGGCGGCCGGCCTTGTCCTGCGTGATGCCGTGTGATTCGTTGGATTCGGCGACGAGGACCGAGACCTGGTTGGTCCTCGGGTCCAGCCTGTGGATGCGGCGGGCACCCGGCTCGGAGAACACCAGCGTTCCGTCCATCAGGCCGATCGGATCGTCCAGGCCGTCGAGCCCCGTGACAATCCGTTCGATCGCTGCGCCCGCCTTGATCACGCCGGGAATGTCGGCGGCGACGCCAACGCCTACGGGCGCGGCAGGCGCCTGGCCGATGGTGACGTCGGCCGACGCCAGAAGGCCGAGCACACAGAGGGCGGCCGCAGACGCAGTGGGCTTGTTCACGTCACGGGCTCAGGGTCTGGCCGCCGGCAGGTCGTACCGCTTGTTCGACCAGCTCACCGGGTGTGTGTCGCCACGGTGGCAGGTATAGCAGGTCACGACCTGCGTTCCCACGGGGAACACGCCCGTGCCCGGGAAGTTCGCGTTGATCTGCCGGACCAGCATGATCATCTTGCGCGCGATGTCCTTGCGCGGATTGACATCGATCTCCTGGGGCTTGTCACCGCCGTGGCAATACGCGCAGTCCACGCTCAGCGCGTCGCGGAATTCACCCATGAGGGAATCAGGACCGTGCACGGGGGTGTTCGGTGGCAGCACTTTCAGGCTGACGGCAGGCCGCGCAGGGAATGGCCCGTCACCGAGCGCGTTGGCGCGGTTGTAGTACTTCTTCGGCGCCACGGTCTCCGGTTTCACGCTGCCGCGATGGCACGTGAGGCAATCCACTTCGTGATACCCGTCCGGGAACACCCCGTTGCCGCTCGGAAAGCTCGTATCGATCACGCGCCCCATGGCGATCATCTTCCGCGCCATGTCCTTCTTGGCGTTGCCGTCCGCAGCGAGGTCCCCCTGGACATGGCAGTACGTGCACTGCACGCCCAGCGCCTCATTGAAGCTGAGCATGATGAACGGGATGTCGGACGTGGCCGACAGCAGCTTCAGGTTCTTGTAGACCGGCGCGGGACCGGCACCACGGCCCGCCGGTTGTTGCGCGACCAGTGAAACAGATGCGAGAAGCCACAAGAGGAAAATCCGCATGATCGGTCCTCCGGCAATCTTCGACCACCGCCGTGCCCTCCCGAGGTCGATTGAGGGCAGGAAAGTGACGAGAGTATAAAGGCAAAACCGTCATCCGGGCGCCCACCATATGCTGTCGGTCGTCCAGCAGTTCGTCAGCGAGGGCGGCCTGGCGGCGCGCCGCGATCCGCGAATCCTCCTTCTACACGCTGCAATAGCGACGGGGCGGCCAGGTGGCATCCACGGTGCTCGACCCCTCGATCGTGAAACACCTGTCCAACCATATCTGTCTCGTGTGTGTCCTCGCGCTGTCCGCCGCGTGCTCGTGGCGGAGCACGCCGCAGCCGGAACCCCTGGCCGCGGCCGCGCAGCGTATCCCCGTCGAACCGCGCCCCGTTGCCACGTCGGGTAGCGAGACGCGAACCGAGCACGATCTGCTCGGCGACAAACAGGTTCCGGCGAACGCGTACTACGGCGTGCAGACCGCGCGCGCGCTGGAGAACTTCCAGATTTCGGGCATCTCGATCGATCACTATCCCGGCTTCGTCGAAGCGTGGGCGATCGTGAAGCTCGCGGCCGCGCGCGCCAACGCCGACGTCGGCGCCCTGGACAAGCGGAAGCTGCCCGCCATCGAGAAGGCAGCCAGGGCGGTGCTCGACGGCAAGTACCACGATCAGTTCAAGGTTGACTGGTATCAGGGCGGCGCCGGCACCTCCACCAACATGAACGCGAACGAGGTGCTGGCCAACATCGCGCTCGAGCTGAGCGGCCACCAGAAGGGCGAGTACTCGATCATCGAGCCGCACGATGACCTGAACATGTCGCAGTCGACCAACGACAGCTACCCGACCGCGATCAAGGTCGCGCTGCTCCTGCGCAACGACAAGCTGGTGGCCGAACTACAGAACCTGTCGGCCTCCTTCCGCGCGAAGGGCGATCAGTACATCAACACGCTCAAGATGGGCCGCACGGAGCTGCAGGACGCCGTGCCGATGACCGTGGGGCAGGAATTCCACGCCTTCGCGGCGTCGCTCGACGGCGAGATCGCGCTGCTGCGCGAGGCCGAGAAGTACCTCTACGCCGTCAACATGGGCGCCACCGCCATCGGGACCGGCATCAACGCGCCCAGGGGATACGCGCAGAAAACCGCCGATCAGCTCGCGAAGCTGACGGGTAAGCCGATCGTTCCGGCCACCGACATGCTCGCGGCGACCTGGGATCAGCAGGGGTTCGTCGTCTACTCCTCCGCGCTGAAGAGCGTGGCCGTCAAGCTCTCGAAGCTGGCGAGCGACCTGATCCTGCTGACGTCCGGGCCGAGAGCGGGCCTAGCCGAAATCAACCTGCCGGCGCTGCAGCCAGGGTCGTCCATCATGCCGGGCAAGGTGAACCCCGTCATTCCCGAGATGGTGAACCTCGTCGCCTATCGCGTGATGGGCAACGACTACACCGTCACGCTCGCCGCCCACTCCGGCCAGCTGCAGCTCAACGCCTACGAGCCGGTCGAGGGCATCTCGTTGATGGAATCACAGCACCTGCTCTACACGGCCTCGAACGCGTTCCGGACCAAGTGCATCGACGGCATCACCGTCAACGACAAGGTGCTGCAGCGCTACATGGACACCACGGTGGGCATCGTTACCGCGCTCAACCCGGTGCTCGGCTACGAAAAGGCGACCGAGCTGGCCAACGAAGCCTACAAGAGCGGCAAGGGGATCATCGAGATCATCCGCGAGCGCAAGCTCCTCACCGAGGCGCAGATTGCCGACCTGCTCGACCCCGCAAAGCTGACGAACCTCGACGCCAACGCGTACCGCCAGAAGAAACAAACGCGCAACTAGCCGGCTGTGAAGCTGTCGCAACGAAAGGGACGACGATGAACGTGTGTGCACGAAATCGGATGGTAGTGGGGATGGTCGCCGTGCTCGCGAGCGCGCAGCTCGCGTCGGCGGCGGGCAAGAACAAGGCGAACGTCGTGATCCTGGCGACGGGAGGCACGATCGCCGGCGCGGCGGCGACCGGCACCCAGGCGGGCTATACCTCGGGCGCGGTGAACATCGACGCGATGATTGCCGGCGTCCCGGGCATCACCGACCTGGCCACCATCAAGGGCGAGCAGATCTCGAACGTCGGCTCGCAGGACATGACGTTCGACATCATGCTCAAGCTCGCCAGGCGCATCAACGAACTGGCGAAGTCGCCCGCCGTGGACGGCATCGTGATTACGCACGGCACCGACACGATGGAGGACACCGCCTTCTTCCTGAACCTGACCGTGAAGACCGACAAGCCGGTGGTCATGGTCGGCTCGATGCGCCCCTCGACGGCCGTCAGCGCGGACGGGCCGTTGAACCTGTACAACGCGGTGGGCGTCGCGGCCGACCCGAAGGCAGCCGGCCGCGGCGTGCTGGTCGTGATGAACGACTGGATCCAGGGCGCCCATTCGCTGACGAAGACGAGCACCACGTCGGTGCAGACGTTCATGTCGCCGCTGCGCGGCCTCGTCGGCACCGCGAACTACGGCAAGAACGACTACTTCACGAGCCCGGAATGGAAGCACACCACGCAGTCCGAGTTCGATATCACCGGCGTCACGACGCTCCCGCGCGTGGACATCATCTACGCCTCCGCTGACATGTCGCCGGACCTGATCGAGTGCGCCGCGACCAATGGCGCGCAGGGGATCGTCATCGCGGGCGTCGGCAACGGGAACATCAACAAGGCATCCGTCACCGCCGCCGCCAACGCCGTCAAGAAGGGCGTCGTCGTCGTGCGGAGCTCGCGCGTGGCGACAGGCTCGGTGGGACGGAACGTCGAGCTGAACGACGACGAGCTCGGCTTCATCGCGTCCGACGAGTTGAACCCGCAGAAGGCGCGGATCCTCCTGACGCTGGCGCTGCTGACGAAACGGACGCCGGCGCAGGTCCAGCAGCTGTTCTACGCGTACTGACCGTGGATCGAAGGGCCCTTACAACCCTCCTCCTGACCATCGTCCTGTGCTGCTGGTCCGACGTCGTGTGGGGCCAGCAGCCAGCAGGTGGTCAGCAGGCACCAGGGGGCAGACCCGCAACGCTCGACGATTCACCGCCAGCAGCCGGCGACGAAGAGCTCGGAGCGCCGCCAGCCACGCTCCTGAAGTGGAACGAGTTCGAGGGTAAGCGCGCCACGTTTCGCTTCGGTGGCGGCCTCCTCTACGAATACGCCGCCTACTCTCAGAACGCCGAGGGGAAGGAACAGTTCGCGCTGTTTCCCACGCGCAAGCTTCGTGATGCGCGCTTCGTGTTCAAGGGCAGGTTGAAATTCAAGCGGCCCATGACCTGGAGCACCGGCATCATGTGGGACGCGCCGACCGAGACATTCCTGTTCCGTGAAACCGGCGTGATGATCGACGTGCCGGAAATCTGGGGGCACATCTTCATCGGGCGCACGAAGGAAGGGTTCTCCCTCAACAAGGTCATGGTCGGGTACGCGGGCTGGACGATGGAGCGCGCCACGATCAGCGACGCGACCATCCCCATCCTCGCCGACGGCATCAAGTGGCTCGGCTACGTGCCGGCGAAACGTCTCATCTGGAACCTGGGGTTCTACGGCGACAGGTTGTCCGAAGGTCAGACGTTCTCGAGCTACGCACGCCAGGTGGCGGGCCGAATCGCGTGGGTACCGATGGAGTCCGAGGAGACCGGACGGGTGCTGCACGTCGGCCTCAATCTCCGCTACGGAAAGCCGGACGACGGCACGCTGCGCCTGCGCTCGCGTCCCGAGGCGTTTCCCGCGCCGTACTTCGTCGATACGGGCAGCTTCGCCGTGGACAACACCAGGATGGCCGCGGTCGAGACGTACTATCGCCCCGGTCCGTGGCTGTTCGGCACCGAGTATTTCCTCCAGAAGGCCGACGCGCCGGCGAGCGGCAACCCGCTCTTCCACGGCGGCGACGTCGTCATGTCGTGGCTGGCGACGGGCGAGACGCGCGTCTACAACACGCGCGGAGGGTTCTTCAACCAGGTGTCGCCCGCGCGCCCGGTGTTCCAGGGCGGGCCCGGCGCATGGGAGCTGGTGACGCGCTTCTCGTACATCGACCTGGACAGCGCGGCGCTGCGCGGCGGAAAGTTCTGGCGCTTCACGCCGATGGCGAACTGGCACCTCTCCGACAACGTGCGACTCGAGCTCGCCTACGGCTACGGCTCGCTCAATCGTTTCGGCGTGATCGGCGCCACGCAGTTCTTCCAGACGCGCCTGCAGCTGCAGCTCTGAGCAGGGTGCGGCGGGTCGTTGCGACCGGATGCGAGCGGATCGTCGGGCAGAACTTCACGGCGGACCAGGATTGGAACCGCGTGGACCTGCAAAGCTACACGCAGACCATCGACTACGGGAGCAAGTCGGCGAAAGAAGAGTACGTGCGCGTGCAGGGGAACAACCCGCGCATCGGCGGCGGGACCGGGTTTCCCATCGTCGGCGCACCGCGCACGACGAACTTCGCCAACGGCAACGTCGCGTGGACGTTGAACGCGCAGGGGCAGCCGCAGGCGGCCGACGCCGAGGTCCGTCAGTTCCTGCTCTGGGTCAGCCCGCACGGCTTCGTCAAGGCCGCGCTGCAGGATCCCAACGTGAGCGTCACCGACCGGCACTTCGTCCGGACCGACCGGACGCGGCCCGCTCGACGACGAACGCTCGAACGCGGTGATCGCGGCGGCCAAGCGGGTGATTCCCAACAAGCCGATCCGCTACCTCGTGAACACCCATGATCACTGGGATCACTCGGGCGGCATCCGCGCGTTCGCGGCCGAGGGCGCCACCATCGTCACGCAGGAGAGCAACAAGGACTTCTACGAGTCCCGGCCCGCAGCGGCTCGAGACGTTCGCCGAGCGGCACGCCATCTCGGACGGCACGCAGACGGTGATGAGCTATCACGTCGAGGGGCTCAATCACGCCGGTGACATGGCGATCCTCTACCTGCCCGGACCGAAGATCCTCGTCAGCGCCGACATGGGGCCGCCCGCGCCCAATACTCCGGGCGCCAATGTCAACGCGAGCTCGGTCACGCTCTACAACAACATCAAGCGCCTGAAGCTCGATGTGACGCAGCACGTGCCGATTCACGGCAATCCCAGCTCGCACGCCGATTTCGAGCGGACCGTCGCCCTTGCGGCGGCGCAGCAGCAGACGGCCGCCGGGGTTGGTGGCGGCTAGCAGATCGTGGTGAGCGCGCATTCAGCGGCGAG
>DATNCQ010000199.1:0-23711 GCA_035571515.1 Vicinamibacterales bacterium | reverse complement strand
TGATCGCAGTAGCCGGCGTCGAGATTCGGGTCGTCCGGATTCGTGTAGCCGGCGCTGGTTTGATTGAAGGCGTTCGTGGTCGGTGTGCCCTTGCACTTCGACAGCGTGTAGCTGCCGTTGAGGCTCACGCCGGTCACGGTCCGGTGCCGCGCGGCCAGCTTCAGGCCCCTGTATTTCTGCCAGCCGACGTCCGAGTTGAGGTCAAGCGCGCCGATCTGGGCCGACCGGGTCGGATTTTCCAGCGACAGCTTGCGCCGCTCGTTCAGGTTTGCATTGGTCGTGCACACCGGGAAGGTTCTTGGGCCGGTGGCCGTATTGAGCGTGCACGGACCCAGCCCCAGGAACACGCCGGGGTTGAGCGCCGTTTGTGCCCACAAGCGATCCGCGTAGCTGCCCAGATAGCTCGCGGACACGCCCCAGCTGGTCCCCAGCTGCTGCTCGACCATCACGTTCCACTGCTGCGCCCGTGGTGAATTCGTGCCGGGATCCATCGAGCCAAACGCGCCATACGGGATGTACTCCACGTTGGGACTGAGGGTGATGGGGTGGGGATCGCCACCGAGGGCCCCCCAGGGGTCGTCCATGCGACCCGCCGGATCGTTGATGAGCGAGCGGTTCCCGAACGGCGGCGCCCCGGCATTGATGTTGTGATACTCGCCGGCCATGAAGTCGTACCCCATCGAGTACGACGACCGCACGGCGAGGCGGCCATTCCCGTGGACGTCCCACGCGACGCCCGCGCGTGGCGACAGGTTCCACCACTGGATGTTCAGCCCGGTGTTGCCGGGCGGGAAGCCGTCATCCCCCGGATAGATGAGTCCCGGCGGCGCGTTGGCGAACACCTTGCTCCTGATGCCCCGGTCGAAATTCTCCTTCTTGAAAATCACGATCGCGTCGTTCAGAACGTTCTGGCCGAAGTACGGCTCCCACCGCACGCCCGCATTGAGCGTCACCCGGTCCGACACGCGCCACACGTCCTGTCCATACGCTCCCAGGTACGTGTTGCTGACCTTCAGGATGTTTGGGCCGCCCATCTCGAGCTGCTTGACGCGTCCTAGCAGAAAATCCGCCAGGCCAAGCCCGGTGATGCTGCCGTCAATGGTCCACACGCCGCCGGTGCGTGAGGTCGAAAGGCTGTCAAGGTTCCAGTGCTGTACGTTGGCGCCGACGCCGAGCTGATGGCGCCCCCGCACCAGCGTCAGGTCGTCGACAAACCCATAGAGCTTGTTGAACGTCTTCCGCAGCGTCGTCCCGCCCGCTTCAAGGTTGAAACCGTTGGTGACCATCATCGAGGTCTGGTCGGCGGGCGGATAGACGTACATCTTCACGCCGAGATCGGCCGGGCTGAAAAACCCCGGGTTCTGGCCCCGTTCCAGCCGCGTGTAGTTGTACGTGCCGTGGATCGCGTTGACGACCGAGGCGCTCAGCACCTGGGTGTAACCCAGGGCCACCGCGTGCAGCATGTTGTCGGTACCGACCGCCGAAATGTTACCGACCGCCGAAGTCTTGAGGATGTTGTCGCCGGGGCCGCTCCACGGCGCAGGGTCTTTCGTCTTGTTTCCCAGATACCGGCCGAAGATCAACTGGTTGTGCGTCACCTGAAAGTCGATCCTGGTGATCGGCTGATACTGGTTCTCGTCGTTGCCGACGCTGTACGTGACCTGGCCACAGGGATCCGTGGTCTTGGGCAGCCGCGCGGCGAGGTTCAACGCCGCCGGGCTCAAGCGGGACGGAGCGATGGTGTTGTTGACGAAGCCGGCGCTCGCGCTGAGGGTGACCTGCCTTCCGGAATTGCACGCCGGCGACGTGAACGCCGTGAAGTCGCCCGCGAGCATCTGGGCCGTCGGCACGTACGCGATGTTGCTCGCCGGAACCTGCCGCAGGATGGTGCCCTGGTAGGCGCCGAAAAAGAACAGCTTGTCGTGGATGATGGGGCCGCCCAGCGTGGCGCCGTACTGATGGCGCCTGAGGCCGTCATCGACCTGCTTGCCGTCGGGGCCGAAGGGGGCAAAATGATCCGGCGCGTTGAAACGACGATCGCGCAGGAACTCGAAGCCGTTCCCGGTGAAGCGGTTGGCGCCCGACTTGATCACGGCGTTGACCGACGCGCCCGACTTGACGCCGTTCTCGGCGGAGAGGCCGCTGGTCGCCACCTGGAATTCCTGGAGCGCATCGGGGAAGGGCAGCGGCAGGTTGGAGTTGGACTGCGGGTCGTTGTACGCCGCCCCGTCGAGCGTGTAGGCGACGCCGAACGGCAGGCCGCCGGCCACCGAAATCAACACGCCGCCGGAGATGCTGCGCGAGCTCGCTGTGCCGGTTTGCACGGCGGCGCCGGCGAGCACGATCAGGTCGGTGACCTGGCGTCCCTGCAGCGGTAACTCCAGGATCTGTTCGTTATTGACGACCGAGCTGATGCCCGCGCTGCGGACATCGACGATCGGCGCCGCCGCCTCGACGGTGATCGACTGCTCGAGCGTTCCGACGCCGAGCACCGCGTTGATCGTCGGCGTGCCGCCCACCTGCAGCACGATGCCGGTCTGCACGTAGGTCTTGAATCCCTGGAGCGCGACCTCGAGCCGGTACGGGCCGACGGGAAGATTCGTCAGCAGGTAGCCGCCGGTCTCGTCGGTCACCGTTGTGCGAACGAGGCCCGTGTTGGTCTGCGTCACGGTGATGCTCACGCCGGGCAGCACGCCGCCACTTTCATCGCGAACCGTGCCACTCAGCTGCGCCGTCCCTTGCGCCCAGGCGGCGCAAGCGGTCAGCACGAGGATCAAAATGCCACGCGAACAACAGGTCAGCCAGGGCTTCATCATCTGAACTCCTCGTGTCGTGAGCGTGATCGAGCGGCTGCATGATAGCGCCAATAATCCGGTGGCGAGGCGTTGAAAAAAGAAAAAGGCCGGCCGCCGATTCCTACGTACCTTGCGGTCGCGGTTCTCGCGGCCGTTCTGAATGCGAATGCTATGATCACGCGTCGTCATGCGAGGAGGAACCGCACATGGATTCCATTCTCGACTCATTGTTCGATCAGTATGAACGCGGCCGGATGACGCGTCGGCATCTGGTCGAGGCGTTGGCCGCACTTGTCGTGCCGACGCAGACCCTGGCGCAGGGCGCCGCCCGGGCTCCCGCTCCAATCGTGCGTGGCTTGTCCGTCAACCACGTCGCGCTCACGGTCAGCGATATTCCACGTTCGTTCGCGTTTTACGAACGATTGTTCGGGGTCAGAAAAGGCTGGCCGGCCACCGACGCCGGTACGGGTATCCACATGGACTTGCCGGACGGGTACATCAGCATCGATTCAGTCGCCGAACAGAAGGGCGTGATCACACATTTCGCGGTGGCAGTCGACCATATGAACCGGGACGCTGCCAAACGCCTCGCTGACAAGATCAATCGCGAGTTGCCGGATGCCAAGGCGAGAGATGGGTATCAGGCGAATACCGGGGGATCGACGGTCAATCTCAGGGATCCCGACGGATTCTTCGTACAAATCTCGTCGAAGGACGGGCGCTGATCATCGACCGAGCGATGCCGCCAACGGAGAATTGACGGCCACTTCCGACGCCAACTCGTAGAACCCGGGCGCGGACATCGTGGCGTATCCTTCGGCGACGAGCGCGCGATTGCCGCGTCCGGCTTCGGGCCGCGACAATCCAGCAACGCGCGCGAGCTCGCCGGGTATCGTCTCGCCGGCGCCGCTGAGAAATGCGCGCGCGATCTCGCACAGCGCGACGTCGCGATCGACGCGCTGCATCAGATCGTCGGGAAACCGGCTCACCGCGAGCGTCCAGAGGTAGGTGAACTTCGGCAGGTAGACGGCCTCGCTCGGGATCACGATCATCGCCGCCTGCAGTTCGTCGAGCGCGTGCGTGAACGCGGTTCGATCCGACACACCGGACTCCTTGCGCAGATCGATCGAGGCCATTTCCCATTCGTGTCGCAGCACGTTCAGCACCGCGCGCGCGTGCGTACTGAGACGACGCTTCTCCTGGGATGGACGCACGCCCCAGAGGGCGTTGAAGTACGGGAGCAGTCGCGGCGCGACGAACGTCGCCTTGCCGCGCGCGAGCTTCGCGTAGTAGACCTTGCCGCGCCGCAGCAGCTGATCTTTCAACGTCCACGTCAGAGACGTCTCCGGATCTTTCTGCACATGGCGCGGCAGCACGGCATCGCGGCGGCCGCACACCGCGACGTAGAGCGATGGACCCGGCCGGCGCGAATCGGTCATGCAGGCAGCGAAGCCCACCTGCTCGATGAACCGCTCCGCCGCGATCACGCTCGAGATGGCGCGCGCGCCTTCACGGCACCAGGTCTCGTCGCGATAGTCCTCAATGTCGGATGGAATCGACGGCTTCGGTCGCATGCGATCGAAGCCTATCGTGACACGCCAGGGCGAAGAATCGCCAGCGATCCTCGATCCCCTTCTACCTCGTGAGGCGCGGTCAGCTCCGCCGCAGCAGCGGCCGCAGCGTGCGGATGTCCTTCACCGTCTCCAGCGCGAGCAGCGCGTCGACCAGCTTCCCCGTGTTGGCGGCGCCCAGCACCGGCGACATCAGGTCTTTCGCCTTGTCGACCACCTCGCTGCGCGGCATCGGATTGCGGACTGTTCCGCGCACGGCTTCGACGCGCTCGGAGAGTTGCGTGCCGTCGTTGAGCGCGATCTCGACGATCGCCACGCGCGCCGGCAGCAGGCGTGTGAGCGCGGCGTCGGCCACGTACTTCACCTTGCTTCGCTGACGCAGCACGGCCGCGTCCTGCATCCGCGGCTTGTCGTGCGCCGCCTTGAACGAGGCGGTCTTGTCGAGCAGCATGACCGCCACCATGTGCTGCAGGCAGATGTCGGGGATGTCGCGGTTGTCCACGACGCTGCCGACCGACGGCGCGAGATGGACCGTGACGGCCTTGACGTCGTCGGCGTCGAACGGCCGCTTCCTGCGGATGTTCTCGATGGCGTCGAGCGGCGCCTGGATGGGCGTCCCCACCGTCCACTTCTTGATGTCGGTGTTGACGATTTCGTAGCGTTCGCCGAGCTTGTCGACGAGCGCTGGCGGATTACCCTTCGGCGCGTTCACCTGGAAGAAGTTGTCATCGCCGGAGAACACGTCGTTGACGCCATTCCAGCCGGAGCGGACGAGCAGCGCCGCGGTGACGCCGTTGCGCGCCGGCATGCCCGCGAACACGAATCCCTTCTCGATGTGGTCGGTGTCGCGTTCCCAGATCGCGTAGCCCGCCGCCTGCTGCGACGCGTAGTCGAGCAGCCAGCGCATCTGCTGCGCGGTGAGGCCGGCGATGCAGCCCGCGGCGGCGGCCGACCCGAAGTTGCCCGCGTACGCGTGCGTGCTCCGGCGGCTGTCGTTCCTGAACGCAATCGCGTCGAGCGCCATCGTGAGCCGGGTCCCGATGTCGTAGCCGAGCGTCACGGCTCGCACATAGCGTTCGCCGCTCGAACCGGCGTCCTCGGCGAGCGCCAACGCCGCCGGCACGACGGACGCTCCCGGATGCGACTGCGACGGACCGTGCGAGTCGTCTGTCTCGTCCGAGTGCGCGAGGACGCCGTTGACGAGCGCGGCGTCCATCGGTCCGGTAAGGATGCTGGAGCCGACGACCGTGGCGACGGGACGGCCGGCCTGCGCCCGCGCGAGCGCCAGCGCGGCCTTGCCGGGCGGCAGCTCGGAACCCGAGACCATCGCCGCGAAGGTGTCGAGGATGTGATGCTTCGCCTTCTCGAGGACATCCGGGGGCAGCGCACGCTCCCCGGCCGCGGCCATGTAGGTGCTGAGCGCCGCCATCACGGGCGCGGCGGTCTGCGCGCGCAGCGCGATCGGCGGCAAGGCAGCGGACGAGAGCAGCAGCGCGGCGCGATTGAGCAGCTCGCGGCGCGACAGTCCGGCACGTCGGGGCTTCATGATGCCGAAGGATACGCGATCGCGACGCGGCGATCGTGGCGGCGCGGGGACTATCTGGTCTTGGGAGTGTGGGCTTTCGGTCGGCTGAAGCGGAACGTGAACGCCCGTTCGCCCGTGGGATCCGCGATGGTCACGAAGGCGGCGCCGCAGTCGCGGCAGGTGCGCCGCGTGAACGCCAGGAACTCGAACGACACGCGCGTGTCGGTCGATCCGCATTGCCTGCACGCCACTTCGCCCAGCGGGGCTTCCCAGTGGATCATCGCGATGTACGAGTGAGCAACCCGGACGCCGTCCCGATCGGCCCGGATTTCAAAGAATCCACGGGCAGGCGCCAAAAAATCCGGGCAAAAATTACACGGTGTGTAAAAGTCGTCAATTACGAAATCCGCGCTCGAACCTCCTGCGATCAGATGGTGAAACCGTGCGCACATTCGCGTCGTTGACCCTTCGAATCCAACCGACCGACAATCACGCGCTGTGAACGACGACTTTTCGCGCCGCGACTTCTTCGCGCTGCTCGGCGCCGGGCTCGTGGCCGGCACCACCGCGCCGCAGGCTCAATCGGGCAAGCGGCTGTTCGCCTATGTGGCCTCGTGGACGTCGGGACCAGGCATCGGTGTCGGCAACGGCGGCGGCATCAGCGTCTTCTCCGTCGCCATGGCGACGGGCGCGCTCGCGCCCGTGATGCGCACCGGCCAGGAATTCGACAGGATGAACACCGGCTACCTGGCCGTCAACCCGAACGGACGGTTTCTCTACGCCACCAACGAGGTCGAGAGCTACGACAACGAATACGGCGGCGGCGCCGTCCTGACGTTCGCGATCAACCAGGTGGACGGCACCATCGCGCACGTCGGCACGCAGCCGTCGATGGGCGTCTGGCCCGCCTACATCTCGATCGACAAGGCAGGCTCCCGCGTCGCGGTCGCCAACCACGGCAACTACGATCCGTCCGTCAGGGTCGTCAAGAAGAATGGCGTCCCCGAGATCGAGAAGGTCTGGGACGACGGGACCGTGGCGCTGCTGCCCGTGAAAGCCGACGGCACCGTCGAGCGCGCATCGGATGTCGCCGTCCTCGACCGCATCCAGAGCGTGGACAAGGTGACGCAGCGAAGCGCGCACGCACACTCGGTCAACTGGGATCCGACCTCCCGCATGGTCGTCGCCTGCGACAAGGGGTGCGACCGGGTCTACACCTATCGCGTCGCCGACGGATCGCGGACGCTCGCCGCGGGAAAGGCGCTCGCGACCGAGCCCGGCATCGCGCCGCGGCACTCCTCGTTCCATCCGCGGCTGCCGTACGTGTTCGTCGTCAACGAGCGGCAGTCGAGCCTCTCGAGCTACCAGTACGACGCGCAGACCGCGGACATCCGGCTCGTGCAGACGCTGCCGACGATTCCGGCCGACTACACGATGAACAACTCGCCGGCCGACGTGCACGTGCACCCGAACGGCCGGTTCGTGTACAGCAGCAACCGCGGGCACAACAGCATCGCGATCTTCCGGATAGACGAGGCGAGCGGACGCATGACGCCCGTCGACATCGTCTCGACGCAGGGCGCGACCCCGCGCGGGTTCAACTTCGAGCCGGGTGGGCGCTTCCTGTTCGCCGGGAATCAGGGAACCGGGAACGTCGTGACGTTTGCCGTTGATGGCGAGAGCGGCAAGCTGACGCCAACGGGCGCGAAGGTGGACGTGCCGCGGCCCGTCTGCATCCAGTTCACGATGATTTAGGGCTGCCCGGCGACGCGCCTGTCACCAGCCCGTTGGCGATCACGAAGGTCAAGGCGGCGACCGGCAGCGAGAACACCACGAAGAGAACGAACGCGAAGGCGGACCGTAGCCTGCCCACGCGATGCTGCGCGCGGTACGCGCCCCAGCCGGCAATCACCCAGGCGACGAACGCGGCCATGAACGGCAGCGTGATCAGCAGCGCGAGCTGAAACGGCCTGGAGTCCAACAGGGTATCCGGGTTCAGGAGCAATTGAACGATCGTGCCGTTGCGAGCGGCTTCGAGGAGGCGTGTATACGACGACACGTCGCCAGCCCTGAGCGTGCCGATGAAGCTGACGTAGGTGATCGTCGAAAGCAGCTCGATCACGCCGGCGTAATAGAGGGTAATCACGAGACTCTTGACTAGCGTGCCGCGGCCGCCGACGGCTCGCCACGCGAGCCAGATCGCGATGCCGAATCCAACTGCCTGCGCCAGCGTGAACGCGGCGCCCGCGCCGAGCTCGACCAGGAGATCGTCCATGTAGGTCGGCGCCTTGAGGACGAAACCGGACGCATAGCTGAAGGCGAGAAACAGGAGCGATCGTTCGAACAGGTTCTCTTCGTGCAGGCGCCCGGCGACGAAGCGCTGGGGACCGGTCAGCAGCGCGATGAGATCGCGGAAGTACTGCGGGAAGAGTCCAAGACCCTTCTCGATGAGTTCGTTCATGCCGGCGGTGTGTCCGCCTGCGTAGGCGCCGACCTTAACGTCGGCCCGTACGCATATTGATGTAGTCCTGCGCGAATTTCCACAACCCCGGCACCGCCGGATCGTCGTTCACGAGCCCGATCGCGGCCGCCTCGGCGCCGGCCTGCTCGACGCTCCACCCGTCCACCAGCACGCGCTTGATCATCCAGACCATCGCGGTCGGACGGCCGTCGCCGGAGTTCAGGTACAGCGGCCGGTTCGCCGGATCGCCGATCGCCTTGACGACCGCGTCCACCTTCGCGCTGTCGAACGCCGCGGCCGAACCGGCCGCGGCAATCGGCATCACGAGATACTTCATGCCGACGACCTTGGCGGCCGCGGCGGTCGCGTCGCTGCCCGCTCCACCGGCCACGTCGATGACGGTCCTGAATCCACGCCGCCAGAGCTCCGACATCACCCAGTCGTTCGACTGGATCGGGCCGCCGTTGGACGCGGTGCCGTCGATCGGGAAGTAGTTGCCGAGTCCGGGGAAGTCCTCGCGCCTGATGCGCGGCTTCGCGGTCGCCGCGGTCCCCGCCCCGAGGCCGACGGCGTTGCAGCCGCGCAGGCCGCACAGGTCCGGCGGCGGCGACTCACCGAGCCCCATGTAGTTGTTGTAGACCGAGGAGTAGGTGTTGCTGCCCGTGCCGTCGGGGCGGATGAACCCGATCGACATCTTGAACAGCTCGGGCTCGGGAGCGCCTTTCGGAACAGTCCCTTCGATGATGTAGAGGCGGTTATCGTGCATGTAGATCGATGCCGACGTGCGCGACTGGTCCGCGCCGTTGGTGAACTGCAGGAGCGTCCCTTCGACCTGCTCCGCCCAGTTCCACGTCATGCCGGTCGGCGTACCGTGCTGCTGCAGCAGCCTGAACGCCGCGTAGGTGATGGCGCCGTGCACGTCGCTCTTCCAGTAGCCGGGGCCGACGATGCGGGTCTGGCCGCCGATGCAGGTCTCGGCGCCCGGCGCGCACGACTGCGATTTGGCGATCCCGAGCTTCTCGATGCCACGGTAGTCCGCGACGGTGACCGAGTAGTGTTCGCGTCCGCGGTCGACGCTGAAGACGCGGGCGGGCAGCGGATACCCCATCTGCGAGGTCCAGGTGATCTCCTGCACCTTCGGCTGGCCGGGGAACGTGACGCGGAAGCCGTCCTGGCGCGATGTGAACTCGGCCCATTCCTCTTGCGCGAACAGCGGTCCGCCGAGCACCACCCCGAGCGCCGCCACCAATGAAGCCACGCGCATAGTTCTCTCCGATGACCCGTTACGGGTCACCACCAACCACCAACTACTCACTGCCCACTGCGCGCTGCCAGCTGCCCGCTAGAAATGCAGCTGTGCGCCCAGCCGCACGACGCGCCCCTGCAGAATCTCGGTCACCCGGTCGAGCGCCGGACCGAAGTTGAAGTTCTGGTTCAGCACGGTGTTCGCGTTCAACGTGTTGAAGATGTCGAGCTGGATCCGCACGCTGCGCGTCGGGGTGAGCGTCACCACCTTCGCGAACTCCACGTCGAGCTGGTTCCACTGGTCGGCGTACTTCGTGCCCGGCTTGATCAGCGGCACGACGACGCTCGTCTGCGTCAGCGTCGGGATGATCGAGCGGTCCACCGTGTAGTTGACGAACAGCTGCCGGCCCGGATAGCTCGTGAGGACGCCGCTCGCCTGGATGCCCCACCAGATCGGGTACACACCTGACAGCTTGAATTGATCGATGAACGGCATCCCGAGCTTGGTCTGGTCGCAGAAGCGCCCGGCGGCGGTGTCGATGAGCGCGCCGGTCGGGACCGGGTTGTTCGGATCGTCGAGGCTGCAGTTCTTGATCACGGAACGGTCGTGCGTCCACCCGCCGAGCAGGCGTCCTTCGCCGAGCCGCGCCTGGCCGGTCACCTCGATGCCGTTGTAGGTCTGCGTGCGTGCGTTGCCGACGGTGTTGGTGTCGAGGATGTCCACGAGCCCCTGCTTCGCGCGATTGAGGTTGTAGACGATGAGCGGCTCGCCGTTGAGCGGGCTCGCAATGGTGATCGGCGTGTAGTCCTCGGGCCCCTGCAGGAGGTTGTCGGTCTGCTGCAGCCGGTGGAAGCCGCGCCGGTAGTAGGCGATGCTCGCCGAGATGCCGTTCGTCAGCTGGTGCTGGAACGCGCCCGAATATTCGACGCTGTATTCGCGCTGCAGGTGCGGGTCGGGATTGCGCGACTGCCGGATGCCGAATGAATTGTTGTTGCTCGGTCCTATCTCGTTGTCCTGCGCGATGTCGTCGCCGTTGAGGTCGTTCCAGGTGCGGCTGTCGGTGGCGAGGAACATCGGGTTGTAGGCGTTGACGTTGTCGGTGGCGAACTGGCTGACGTACTTGCTCACGCTCCCCTTGACCGCCGTCCTGCCGTTGCCGAACAGGTCGTACGACACCCCGAGGCGCGGCGACAGGTCCTTGTACGACGGCACGTGCACCTCGTCGAAGTGCCGCGCCGGGACGAAGCGGCCCGCCTCCGCATCCTGCTCGCGGATGTAGGCGTCGAAGTACTCCCATCGCAGGCCGTAGTTCAGCGTCATCCGCCGCAGCGTCCACGAATCCTGCCCGTAGATGCCGAGGTCGGCTTTCATCACCGGCCGCGACAGGACGGGCGTGTTCTGCACCGTCACGGACGAGGGAACGCCGTTGCGGTACACCTGGATCAAGTCGGCGTTGGTCTCGCGGCGCTGATCGTAGAAGCCGAACCCCCACTGGTAGCCCCACTTGAACGCGTGCGAGCCGGTGATGAACGCGATCGACGAGGAGAGCGTGTTGCGGATCGGGATGTTGTACTGCTCGACCGCCCCCGCCACGTGGCGGGTGCTCAGGATCGTGTCCTGGCGCGCCGCCTTCGCGAACCACGCAGGCGTGAAGGCGGGCTCCTTCACGCTTGCCTGGTACACCACGTTGAACTTGGTGACGTTCCTCGCGAACCCCGTCTCGAGCAGAACCCTGGGCGTCAGGGTGGCCGTCCATTTGGCCTGCAGGTTCGAGTAGTGCACCGGCGGCCGGCGGTTGGCCGCGAGCTCGTCGATGCCTGCCGCGAGGCCGTCGTGGCCGCGGAACTTCTTCGTCAGCTCGTAGAAGTACGACAGCTTGTGGTTCGCGTTCGCGCGCCACGTCACGCGGCCGAGACCCTGCTTCAGCGTGTTGTCGTCCACGGCCTGGCGGCCGTCGGCGTAGAACGCGCCGGCGACGGCGTTGTTGCTCAGCACGTAACGGTAGGTGCTGAAGAACCAGATGCGGTCCTTCGCCACCGGCCCCCCGAACGACTGGTTGAAGTCTCTCGCCACCAGCAGCGTCGGCTGCGTCGTCAGGCCGCGCTTGATGATGTTGTCGTCGAGGTTGCGGCTGGAGAAGTGCTTGTTGGGAATGGTGCCGAAGAACGTGTCGCCGCGGAAGTCGTTGCCGCCTTCCTTCGGGATGATGTTGACGCGCACGCCGCCGGTGGAGGTCTCGGCGCCCATCGCGCTCGTCTGGAACGTCATCTCCTGCGCCATGCCGTCGTTGAAGTACGGCAGCGCGCTGCCGTTGGCGCCCATCGTGTTCAGCTCCATCCCGTCCACCTGCGTGATGGTCTGAAAGGCGTCGGAGCCGTGCGCCGTGATGCGGATCTGCTGGATGCCCGACGCGCCGCCCACGTCCTGCCCGCTGGCGACGATGCCCGGCAGCGTCGCGCCGACGTTCCACATCATGCGCCCGCTCGGCAGGTTGTCGAGCAGCTCGCGGTTGATGATCTGCTGCTGCACCGAGCTCTGGACGTCCACGAGCGGCGCCTCGCCGGTGACGGTGACCGTCTCTTCGAGCGTACCGACCTTCATCTCGCCGTTGACGGTGGCGACCGTGTTGGCCTGCAGCGTGATGCCGTCGCGCTTGAAGGTGCTGAAGCCCTGGAGCGCGAAGGTGACCGCGTAGACGCCGGGGCGCAGGTCAACCAGCTTGTACTGACCCTGGCCGTCGCTGACGACGGTGCGCGTGCGCTCGATCAGGGCGGGACTGGAAGCCTCGACTGTGACGCCGGGGAGCACCCCCCCGCTGGCGTCTCTCACGACGCCGGCGATGGAACTCTGCGCGGACGAGATGGCGGGGAACAGGGCGAGCAGCGCCAACGCGCCGGCAACGCTCGCGAACGCGCTCCAGGTCGAACGCATGATGCGCACCTCCAAGAGAAGTCGGGATACCTGACCGCTGCACCTGAGAAGGGAACGCCGTGGGGAAATCGCGCGGATTATATATGCAGACTCAACCGCCGCTGCGGGTCGGCAGGAACCTGTTGGTCCGCGCCATGTACGCGCGATAGTCCTCGCCGAAACGCGCGACGAGCCGCGCTTCCTCGCGCGGAGCCCGTACGGCCAGCAGCGTGAAGACGAGACCGCCGACCAGGAGCATGAACCAGTTCGCAGCGGCCAGCGAGAACGCGAGCAGCAACAGCGCAACGGCGTCGTAAAACGGATGCCGCACCCAGCGATACGGACCCTTGACGACGAGCGTGTGCGCTCTCCTGGTGACCACGGTGTCCGTCAGGTTGCCGCCGAGCGTGCGCAGCGTCCAGAACAGCAGCGCGATGGCCAGGGCAATCAGCACGACCCCCGACCATCGCACCGACACGGGCAGGACAATGGCGGACCAGGCCATCCGCGCCGGGTTCACGAGGTAGACGAACAGGCTGACGAAGAACACGAGGCCTGCCGGCCGCAGCGTCGCCAGCATGAACAGCCCCTCCTGGCGACGATCGAGCGGTTCGCGCGTGCGGTGCGCGAGGATGCGGTAGTAGGCGACGATCGGGAACCAGACACAGATTCCCGCGATCAGCCACCAGCGCAACGAGTCGTCCGCGTTCACGGTTCAGATCGCCGCGTGGCTACTTGAGCGCCGCCCAGTTGATGCAGCCGGGCCCGGAATCCTCCCCCATCGGGAACCGGTTCTCGACCTCCAGCGTCTTCAGGTCGACGACCACGACGCTGTGATCGTCCCGCAGGCCGAGATACGCGCGCGATCCGTCGGGCATCACGTACATCCCGCCGTCGCCGGTGTCGCGATTGGCGACCTTCAGCTGCTTGATCTCCTTGCGCGCCTTCGCGTCGATCACGCTCAGCGTGCCGGTGCCGCCGTCGAGAATGAGCACCTTGCTGCCGTCGGGCGTGAACTTCAGCCGGTTGGCGTCGGTCAGCCTCAGGCCGAACGACTGGATCACCCTCCGCGTCGCGGTGTCGATGATCGAGACGGCGCCGTCACCACGTGTCGCGGTCCACAGCTCGCGGCCGTCGGGCGAGAGATCGAGGCCTTCCGGCGTCAGGCCGGGCAGCGGGATGGCGGTGGTCTTGAAGCGCGGCGGTCCGCCCGCCAGGTTGTCGATCACCGAGATGCTGTTCGAGCCGCGGTTCGGCACCCACAACGTCTGCTTGTCCCTGGCGAGCACCAGCAGGTGCGTCCCGTCCTGCCCGATGCCGAGCATCCATTCGACCTTGTTCGCCGCCGGGTCGTAGCGGCCGATCGTCTTGTAGCCCTCGGCGGTGAAATACAGCTTGCCGTCGACGAAGAGCACGTCGTGCGGCGCGCTGCCGGCGCCGGTGTCGATGCGCCGGATCTCCTTCATGGCGGCCACGTCGATCATCGAGATGCCGACGCCTGGACTCGCCACGAACGCCGTCAACCCGTCGGGCGTCACCGCGACCTCGTGCGGATCGCGGCCGACCGGCACACGCCCCAGCACCTTGCCGGTCGCCGGCTCGACGATGGCCAGCGCGCTGGCGTTGCGGAGCAGCACCAGCAGGCGCGGGGACGACTGGGCCTGCGCGGCGGCGGCGTTCGCCAGGGCCACGAGGACGGCACACGACAAGACCACTCGAATGGAAAGCCTCTCCCTCTTCATCTGCGACCTCCCGCCGGCGAATCATCGCACGGCTTCGCCGCGCGCGAACATGCCGCCGCCAATCTGGTATAAGCGTCCTGCACCCTTTACGTGGAGAGACTCATGCGCTCAACGATGCGGCTCGTCGTCGCTACGGCCCTGGCGCTCCTGGCGCTGCTCGTCGCCCGGCCGCTGGTCGGGCAGATCACCAGCAACCCGATTCCGGCGGCGATCGAAAAACGCGGCCTGGCGGTCGAAATCCGCGATCTCGTGCGCCTGCCGGACACCCGCGGCCTGCGTCCCCTCGACCAGGACGTGTCGCCGTCCGGGTGGGCGCGGGTCAGCTTCGTCCGCGACCTGCCCGACGGCCGCCGGTTCGCGAACGATTCGCGCGGCTTCCTTTACCTGCTCGACGGCCGCAACGCGCCGCGCGTGTACGCGGACGTGGGCGCGGCGTTTCCGCTGGCGGTTTACAACCGGCTCGAGAGCGGGTTCATCGGCTTCGCGTTTCACCCGGACTTCGCGCGCAACGGGCTGTTCTACACCGTGCACGCCGAGCGCGGGCCCGGCAATCCGAAGGCGCTGAACTTCATTCCGCCCGGCTTCGGGGCGGCCGACGTGACGTACCACAACATCATCACCGAGTGGCACGCGAACAACCCGGCGGCGAACACGTTCCAGGGCACGCGCCGCGAGCTGCTGCGCGAGGCGCACGTCGTCATGAACCTCACGCACCCGATGGGCGCGCTGGAATTCAACCCGACGGCGAAGCCGGGCGACGCCGACTACGGCCTGCTCTACACGAGCGGCAGCGACCACGGGTTCAGCAACGGCGGCGGGCCGAAGGCGAACAACCCGACGCAGACACAGCGGCTCGACACGATCATGACGGCCATCCTGCGCATCGATCCGCGCAGCCCGTCCGTCTCGCGCGGGATGAAGGGGCTGGGCGATTACACGATTCCGCCGTCGAACAAGTTCGCCGCGGATGGCGACCCGAAAACGCTCGGCGAGATCTACGCCTACGGCTTCCGCAACGCGCATCGCCTCTCGTGGGACACGACCGACGGCACGATGTACGCCTCCGACATCGGCATGAACCAGATCGAAGAGATCAACATCGTCCGCAACGGCGAGAACTACGGCTGGATGAAGCGCGAGGGATACTTCGAAAACGGCAGGGGGACGCGGCCGGACGGCACCCTCAACCAGCTGTATCCGCTGCCGGCGGACATCCTCGACGGCCGGCGCAAGGACGGCTTCACCTACCCGGTCGCCGTCTACGACCACGACGAAGGTCAGTCGGTCACCGACGGGTTCACCTATCACGGCCGCATTGCAGCGCTGCGCGGCAAGTTCGTCTTCGGCGACATCCAGCGCGGGCGCATCTTCGCCGCCGACGTCGCCGCGCTGAAGAAGGCCGACGACGGCGTCCCGCAGACGGTGGCGCCGATCGAGGAGATCCAGCTCTACACGCGCGACGCCAGCGGCACACGGACGAACGTGACGCTGCAGGAGCTCATCGACAAGACGATGGGCCAGAAGATCACACGCGCCGACCTGCACATCGGGCGCAGCAAGGACGGCGAACTGTTCATCACGTCGCGGCAGGACGGGTGGATCCGGATGCTCGTCGCAGACGAGGGCGCCGCGCGCACCGCATCGACGAACCGCTGATGCGCGTCAGCCGTCGAACGTTCCTCGCGCTGGCGCCCGGCATCGTCCTGGCGCCGGCGCTCGCCGCCCAGAAGGAGACTGGCGGCATCGTCTTCGTCGGCAGCAGCATCTTCCATCGCTGGACGAACCTCGCCTCGCAGATGGCGCCGCTGCCCATCACCAACCTGGCGATCGACGGGACCGAGACCCACGACATGCTGCGGATGATCGACTCGCGCGTCATCCCGCTGCGGCCGAAAGTCATCGCGTATTACTGCGGGAGCAACGACGTGGACGCCGGCGAACCCGCGCCCGCGATCGTCGGCCGCATCGTCGAGTTCGTCGATCGGGTGGGAAAGGCGCTCCCCGACACGCGCGTCCTCTTCGTGTCGGTGAATCGCGCGCCGGAGAAGCAGGACCTCTGGGACGTCGTCGATGCGGTGAACCGTCAGGTGCAGGCGTACGCGGCGTCGCATCCGCGCGTCGAGTACGTCGACGTCAACCCCGTACTGTTCAACCCGGACGGAACCTCGCGGCTCGATCTGTTCATGGGCGATCAGCTGCACCTGCGGCCGAAGGCGTACGAGGAGTTCGCGAAGATCCTCAAGCCGGTCCTGACCAGGGCGTTCAACCCGTAACAGCCGGGCGCGCCGCCGAGAGTCGGGAACGTTACCGCAGGACGCCGATCAGCGCACCCACGCCGGCGCCCACGGCCCCCCAGACCAGCAGCCCGCGTGTCCACATGCCGCCGTTGCTGCATTCCCCGACTTCATTCGGACCGACGGTGCAGTAGAACAATCCGAAGGCGGCGAACGTGGCCGCGCCGGCGCCGGCGCCGATGGCGGCGCCCTTCGCCGCGGGGTGCAGTGCCGCCGCGACGACGGGCGGCGGCGATGCCCACGCGTAGTTGATCTTCAGCCGTGGCGGCTTTGGGGCCTGCAGGCTCGCGACAGTCGGCGACTGCGCGTGCGCAAACGGGGCGGCGAGCGCGATCAGCAGCGCGCAGATGATGAGGTGGCGCAGAAAAACTCCCAACTTCCAACGTCGAACTCCCAAACGGCGTGTTGGCGCGCCGTTGCTGCTCCTTGGAGGTTGGAAGTTGGAGGTTGGAAGTTGGCCGCGGGCCATCTATAGATTCGGCAGCGCGAACAGCAGTCCGCCGAAGAAGGCGTAGGCCGCTATCAGCGTGACGATGACGTTGAAGGCCTGGCTGCCGAGGAACGCCGCCGCCGGCCGTCCTCCACCCGTGCTCACCACGCTCCGCAACGACGTCTCGAGGCCGATCGACACGAACGCGATGGCGAAGAGCACCGTGCGGACGTCGTTGACCAGCCCGCGCGTCGCGGAGACCGTCGCGTCGCTCAGCACGAACGAAAAGAGCATCGACGTGAGCAGGAAGCCGAAAACGAATTTCGGAAAGCGCTCCCAGATCAGCCCGACGCTCGCGCCGTGCTTGCCGCCCTCGTGCCGCATCGCCCACCAGATGGTCAGGAAGAACGCGGCGAACCCGATGAGCGCGTTCTGCGAGAGCTTCACCACGACGGCGGCGTTACGCCCCGTGTCGCCGAGCAGTTCGCCTGCCGCGACGACCGCCGCGCTCGTGTCGAGCGTGCCGCCCAGCCACGCGCCGGCAACCACCGGCGTCATGCCAAGCGCCTTCGCCGCGAGCGGCATCAGCACCAACATGGGCATCGCGACGAGGAGGACGAGCGAGGTCACGTACGACAGCTTCTTCTTGTCGCCCTGGATGGCGCCGCAGGTGGCAATCGCGGCCGACACGCCGCAGATCGACACCGCGCTCGCCAGCATCGTCGCCATCTCGTCGTCCACGCGCAGGCGCCTGGCCAGCCAGAACGCGAACGCCCACACGCTCACCACGACGATGAGCGCCTGCATGATGCCGAGCGCGCCGGCGCCGACGATTTCGTCGAACAGGATCTGCGCGCCGAGCACCACCAGCCCCGTCTTGATGTAGTACTCCGTGCGCAGGCTTTCACGCAGCCACGCGGGCACGCCCACCGTATGGTTGACGAGCAGGCCGATGGCGAGCGCGAAGATGACGTATTCGAGCCCGAATCCCGCGGCGGACACGTGTCCGGCCATCGCCTGCGCGAGCCACCCGAGACCGTAGAGGAAGAGCGCGCCGGGGATGAACCGCAACATGTCGGCGCGCAGCACGGCCGCGCCGGCAATGAGCGGGCCGAGCACGAACACAACCGTCTGCACCGTTCGCGCGGCGTTGTCGGCGCTCACGAGCCCGCCGAGAGGCGCCTGCGCCGTGCCCCACGCGAAGCGCGGCGTCGCCGGCCGCACGCCGATCAACATCAGCGCAATGAGCGCGGCGCCGACGAGGACGGCCAGCCAGTCTTCGCTGACGAGCGGCGGCGGCACCTCGCGCGCCGGCGCTACATCGTCTCGAACCGGCGCGCCGGCGACGGCAAACGGCGGGTTGGTGGTCGCTGTCTGACTCATCGGTCTCATGTCCTCTCGACTCGCTTCGCTCGGGCAAGCCCCTCGAAGCGCCATAGTCTACACTGCCGCGCGCGCGCAGACGGCGTGGCCCGCTCAGGGCTTGTACGGCTTCTGCGCCTCGGTGAGTATCTGCCCGAACACGGGGATCTGATCGACCGGCGGCGCGTGGCTCGTGAACGTCTTGACGAAGGCGTAGAGGTCCTTCGCCTGCGCGTCGGGCAGCGTCGCCGCGGAGTAGTTCGGCATCGTCGTCGAGGGCTGCGGCGGCGCCACGTTCGCCCGCGCGCGGAGGAAGGTGACGAACGCCGACTCGGTGGCGAGGTTGGTGCTGCGGCTCCCCGCGAGCACCCGGGCGCCGGTCTCGCCCGTGAAGCCGTGGCACGCGTAGCAGGTGTACATTTCGTACAGCGTCTTCCCCTTCACGGGGTCGCCGGATGGCGCAGCGGCCGGCGCCTGCGCGCGCACCGGGACGAACTGGAACGCGAGCGTCGCGATCGCAGCCAGCAGCGCGATCCGAATTCTGTGTCTCACGTCGGTCCTCCAGGCGCACCTGAGGATGCGCCTCTCCGTTCGCTCTGCCCCAGGCGCACCTGAACGCGCGCCTCTACGTTCCCTCGCTGGTGACGGCGAGTCCGACCACGTGGACGTAGGGGCGGACCATCAGGTCCGCCCTCGTGTCAACGGGGCTGCGTGATCACGTCGATCAAGTACGGCTGGCCGCGTTTCACCGACGCGAGGCCGCGCTTCAACGCCGCATTCAGCTTCGCCGGATCGGTAATCGGTCCCTCGCCTTCCATCCCGTACGCAGTCGCCATCGCGCGGTAGTCGATGTAGGGCTCCCGCAGCGTCGTGCCGATGTGCCCACGATCGCCGCCGCGGCCGCGCACGCCGCACATGTACTCGACGAACATCAGCTCCTGGTGCCACGCGCGGTTGTTGTGCATGACCGTCAGCATCGGCAGCTGATGGTGCGCGGCGGTCCAGAGCACGCCCGGCGCGTAATTGAGGTCGCCGTCGGTCTGGACGTTGATCACGATGCGCCCGCGGCTCTTGGCGGCGAGCGCGGCGCCGACCGACGCCGGCGCGCCGTAGCCCATGCCGCCTGCGCCCTGCCCGCCCAGGTAGCTGTACGGCTTGTTGTGATCCCAGAGCTGCGTGTTGTGCCCGCCGGAGAAACCGCTCGGCGACGCGAGGATCCAGTCCTCGTTCACGATCAGCGGCCACAGCTCGGCGTAGATGCGCGCGGTGCTGATGGGGCTGGCATCCCATCCCGCGCGCTTCTGTTCGAGCGCGCGCCGCAATTCTTCCATGCGCGCCTGGCGGTTGGCGGCCGCGTGCCGGCCTGCGCGCTCTTCGATCACCCGCCGCCGGTCGGGCATCATCTGCCGGCGTGTCTCCTCGATGATGACGGGCAGGCTCGCTTCGGCATCGATCGCGATCGTGCGGCCGCTTGCCGTGCCGGCTCCCGCGCCCGCGCGGCTCACGCCCGGCGCGATGCCGCCGAACCCGATGTTCGTGGTGTCGCGGCTCAAGAGCGTGGACAGCGCGGGACCCGTCAGCGACACGTTCGCGGCGGGCGCTTCGAGGCCGAGCACGAAGTCGTACATCGTGCTGGCGCCGGGCCCGCAGAGGGGATGCCGCTGGGGGAAGCTCATGGGTCCCTGCGTCGCGCTCGTGCTCGTGCACGCGCCGACGAGCTCGGCCAGCTGCACCGCGGCCTTCACACCCTCCGGCGTCCGCAGGCGGCCGACGGCAATCCGCGGATTCTGCGCGTCGAGAAGGCCCTTGGCGATCTCCTTCGCCTGGCTCGCGTCGATCGCCGTCATCGCCGGCGCGGTGTAGGCCGGGACCTTCAGCTCGCGCGCCTCTTCCTTCTGCAGCTCGATATCGAGCACGACGAGCGTCGGACCGCACGGCGGCGTGATCGCCTCGGTGTACGCCCGCTGGATGGCGGTGAGCGACTCGGCGAGCGTCCGCGGCTGCGCGTCCCACTTCGTGAAGCTGCGCACCATGCCGGCGATGTCGTTCGCGCTGTGCGCCGCGATGAAGCCGAGATCGCGTCCGGCGAGGAGCAGCGCGGGCGTGCGGTCGTAGTACGCCTGATAGATCGACATCGCCGCGTGCTGCACGCCGATGGTTCCGTGGAGCACCGCGCACATCGGCTTCCCCGTCGCCTTCCCGTACCCGTGCGCCATCGTCACCGCCGACTCCTCGTGCAGCGCGGTGATGAATTCGGGCATCCGGTTGGGCGGGTTGCCGTAGTTGATGATCGATTCCTGCAGGCCTTCGAAGCTCGACCCGGGGTTGCCGGCGGCGTATTCGATCCCGAGATCGCGGAGGACCTGCACCATGAGGTCGGAGCCAGGCCGGACGACCGCGCGCTGGCCGGGTCGAACCGGCGGACGCACGTTGCCGGCATCGCGTTCGAGCTGCGCGGGTGAGGGCGGCGGAGCCGCCTCTGGCGAGACGTTTGTTCCCTGCGCGGAAACTGCGCCGGCGAGCGGACCGTTGGTCAGCGCGGCGGCGCCGGCGGCCGCCGTTGCCGCTCCCTTCAGAAACCCGCGGCGCGTCACCGGATGCTGCGTCTTCTTCGTCCTCGCCATATTCGAGCCTCTCCCCAAAAGCGCGTCAGCCCGAGCCAGGTTGCGACGAGATGATGCGCCGGATCGACCGTCAGCCACAACCGGAAGGTTGGGGAAGGTGGTCGAATGCCCCCGCAACCATCGCAGAAGACAACCACCATCGAAGGGAAGAGCGCCGGCACGTTGTGGCACGGTCAAGGGACGCGACACAGCTCGAGCAAACGGCGCGGACCGGGCCGCGCGAACGGGGCGGACGAAAGTTACGGCTGACCCGGAATGAAGCGCAGGGACCCGGACCGTCTATAACGTGTTGAATGTATGGTGAAAAGGAGAGGTGCAGGTCAGCCGCGGTGATCCATTTCGGAACAGCCAAAATTCGTTCCGTAATTATTTCGCCCCATCGGGGACATTCCGGTTCGTTCCGTCACGAATTTTGCTCCACTACAGGACTTATGCGTGTACGCATCGTTAGAAAGCTTGCGGACCGCGTCGATGGGATCGATCTCACCCACTATGGGGTCGGCCAGGTGATCGAGTTGCCCGAAACGGACGGGCGGTTGATCGTCGCCGAAGAGTGGGGCGTCCCCGCCCGGCGGGAAGGGGACGTCAACGGGCACGACGGGACCTCGGCCACGGGCGATCGACGTCAGACGCCAGGCGACCTCTACCAGCGACTGAAGCACAAGCGCGATGAGATCGATCGCCGAGACCGCCGGCGCGTGTACCGGCGCGACTCGGACGCTACGGACTCCGCCAGCGAAAGCGTCTCCTGAACTGACGCGGTGATCGGCCGCGCAGTTCTGCACGTACCAGCACGTCCCCCTCCCCGCACGTGAAGCCTGTAGTATCGTGAAAAAACCGATGTCCAAGTCAGGTTTCGTATTGCTCGGTATTCCCGTCGGACTGCTTCTGATCGTCGGAATGGTTGGGGTGCTCTTTCTCTTCGTGCACTGACCGGTGGCGGGTCCAAAGGACCCGCCCTACACGTCTCTCAGAACCTGTAACCGAACCCGAACGAAATAACCGGGATGATTTTCAGGACCTCGAGGTCGTCGTTGAGGTCCGCTTCCTGCTGTCGTACGTCCGCCTGAAGCAGCGGTTCCGTGGCCACGTTGCGGCAGTTGGTGCCATTGGTCAGGCAGGCGCTTCCACCCAGGTTCAGCGCACCCGTCGGCGCCCTCGAAAAGACGACGCCGAGCTCGACGGGGATGCTCCACCGCCGATCCCCCCGTGTGGCGATGTTTCCCCACCCGATCGTGATCTGTGGCGCCACCTTCTCGAATGACACCTTGGCATCGCCGCTGACCGGGTTCGACGGGTTGCTCAGCAGCCTGTCGCCGCCGAGCGTGAACTGCTGGCCGCCGGGCACGAAGGCGTTCGCCTCGACACGGTTGCCGTTGTAGATCATCAACCCCGGGCTGACGTGGAAGCTGCCGCCGGCCGGGAAGAAATCGAACTGCGCGGTCACCGATCGCAGCTTCAGGTGCGCCGCGAGCGTAATGCCGTCGTTGTCGAAGTCGTGGTTGAAGTTGAAGAAGTTGAAGCCGACCCGCACGTTCGATCGATCGGTGGCGGCCACCGCGCCGTCGAACCCGATGCCCAGCGTGCCCAGCGTCACCGCCGCACCGCCGTGGGTCTGGCCCCGGCCCGGGTGTGCGTGCAGCAGCACCACCAGGGCTACCGTAAGAACAGAGACCATCGACACTCTCATCGCGCCTCTCCTCCGTGCCGGGAAGCGTTGTCCATTATGAGGCCCCAGAACAAAAAAAAGAGGCTGCCCCGGGAGAGGCAGCCCCTGCACACACACACAACCCAATGTCAGGAGTTCACACACACAACCCAATGTCAGGAGTTCGTGCTAGTTGATGACCGGCGCCTCCCATACCGCCTTCGCCTGATACCAGTCCTTCGCCACGATCGACCACATGATCTGATCCAGGTACTTGCCGTTCTTCAACAGCGAACCACGGAGGATGCCCTCCTGCACGGCGCCGAGCTTGCGCAGCGCGCCGTTGCCGCGGCCGTTCTGCACGACCGCGCGCGCCTCGAGGCGGTTCACGTCGGTGTGCTGGAAGGCGAAGTCGACCGCCGTCCGTGCGCTCGCCAGGAACAGCCCTGTGCCCCAGAACGGCGAGCCGACCGCGAAGCCCCACTCCGCGACCGAGAAGCGCGGCGCGATGGCGCGAACCTGCACGAGGCCGACCGCCTGGTCACACCCTTCCGGCACGATGCCGAACGTCATCTGGTTGCCCGCTTCGCGTTCGCGGATCGCCCAGCCGATGAACTTCTCGAAGCCTTCCGGCGTCGTCGGCGGCGGCGAGATGAACTTCGCGACCTCCTCCGTCCGGAGCATCGAGAGGAGTGACGTCGCATCGGCTTTCACGAGCTCGCGCAGCACCATGCGGCGGCCCCTGAAGATCGGCAGCCCCTTGGTCCAGTCCGCGACCACTTCCATCTTCGGGGTCGCGTCCGGAGCGTCGAAACGAATCGGTTCGAGATTCTGCATCGCCGCAATCAGCGTCGAGTTCTGAATCGAGGTCGTCTGGGTATTGGTGTTCATTTGCGACCCCCTTTCGCCGTGTTCGTAGATGGCAAGCCGTTGCTGCCCAGGATGCTTTCGCCCCAGACGACGTTTTCGCCCCAGACGATGTTCTCGCCCCAGACGATGTTTTCACCCCAGACGATGTTCTCGCCCCAGACGATGTTCTCGCCCCAGACGATGTTCTCGCCCCAGACCAGGTTCTCGCCCCAGACCGATCCGCCCAGGTTCTC
>DATNCQ010000198.1:0-63071 GCA_035571515.1 Vicinamibacterales bacterium | reverse complement strand
CCGCAAAACGCCGTCATCTCGGCAAATCTGGGCGAGCTGCACGGCGATACGCTGGTGCAGGCGCAACGCGGCAGCAATCTGTTCAAGCAGTCCACACGCAACGAGCATGGACAGCTGATTAACGGCGTCGGCGATACGCCGCCGCTCCAGCATGAGATTCTCACCGGGTCCAAGTGGGACGGCCGCGCCTACGACGATAACGCCGACCACACGTGCAATAACTGGACGAGCAGCACAGGTGGTTCTGCGCAGGTCGGCCATTCCGATCGCATCGGCAATGGCTCCTCCTGGAATTCGTCGAACGCCACCAAGGGCTGCAGCCAGGCCGATCTGGAAAGCACCGGCGGCACCGGCCTTTTCTACTGCTTCGCCGTCAACTGAGGGCGGTTTGAAGTTCGCGGTGCGTTCGAAGTATCGTCAGCCAGATTTCTCCAGGCGCCTGGATCACCCACAGGAGGATTGCGCCATGCGGCGACTCGTCTTCACGTTGATCGTGGCGTCAGTGGCGGTGCTCACGTCGGTGCTGATGAGCGCGCAGATGAAGCCGTGGAACAACGCCGGGTTGAGCGGGCCGCCCACCGGCACGTCGGCGCCGGCTCCGCGCCGCGATCTGTCGGGCACATGGGACGCCGGCAACGGTGGCATCCAGCCGACGGGGCACGTCGCCGCTCCCTTCACCGCGCGTGGCGAGGAGATGGCGCGGGCCAACAAGCCGGGGAACGGAACCCGTCTGGTGTCGGTCGCCGACGACAACGATCCGTTGTCGACCATGGGCGATCCGACGGGCTTTCCACGCATCGTGTTGTACGAGCTGCGGCCGTTCCAGATCGTGCAGACATCGAACCAGGTGCTGATTCTCTACATGTTCGAGAAGCGGTGGCGCGTCATCTGGACCGACGGCCGGGCGCTTCCGGCCAATCCCGATCCGCGGTGGTACGGCTACTCGGTGGGCCGGTGGCAGGACGATTCGACGCTCGTCGTCCAGAGTGTCGGGATGGACGACCGGACGTGGCTCGACAATGCCGGGAACCCGCACAGCACGAACCTCCGCGTCGAGGAGCGCTATCATCGCGTCAACCAGGGGACGATGGAATTGACCGTCACGCTCGACGACCCCGAGGTGTACACGAAACCCTGGACCGCGGTCGACAAGCTCCCGATCAGGCTGATGCCGAACGGCTCGGACCTGATGGAGATGATTCCTTCCGCTTCCGAAGCGGCGGCGTACAGGCGCGTGATTGCCAGCCAGGCGAAATCTCGATAGGCAAGGAGGATTGCCCGTGCGAACACTGACTTCCGGCGTCGCGATCGCGGCAGGCGTCCTGCTGGTCTCGGTGCCGCTGCTCGCGCATCACGGCGCGGCGGCGCTCGACACCGGCAAGGAGGTCATGCTGAAGGGGACCGTGACCGAGTGGATCTGGAGCAACCCGCATTGTTTCCTGCAGTTCGACGCGAAGGACGATTCCGGCGCCGTGCGGAACTGGGCCGTGGAAACGCAGAACCCGACGGCGATGACGCAGCGCGGGTGGTCGCGGACGTCGTTCAAGGCCGGGGACGAGGTGACGGTGACGCTCGAACCCGTCAAGAACGGCCAGCCGATCGGCCGGCTCCTGACGGTGGTCCTGCCAGGCGGACAGAAGCTGATCGCGGCGACCGCGACGACGCCGCCATAGGGCCCTGCGCTGAAATCATTGCGATTTCCGCGTCGACGCGCGGTCGCCGGCCATTTACTTCGGGCCGACGTATCGGGCACAATCCACCGTCAGGCACGCACGCGCGCACTGCCATGAAGGGCCGCCCCACGGTCTTCGCGCTCGTCACCTGTGGCTGGATGGCCGTAGCGTGGTCGAGCGCCCAGTTGTCGGGGCAGAACGTTCCCGTTCCGCCCGTTTCTTCATCCACTTCTTCAGCCACCGAGGTCAAGGCGGTCCTCGACAAGTACTGCATCACCTGTCACAGCCAGCGGCTCGCTACGGCCGGCGTCGTCCTCGAAGGGATCGATGCGGCCAACCCCGCGGCGTCTGCCGAGCTCTGGGAGCGTGTGATCGCGAAGCTGCGTGCCCGGTCGATGCCGCCCGCCGGGCTGCCGCGCCCCGACGCGGCCACTTATCACGCGATCGCCGCCTCGCTCGAAACCTCGCTCGATCGCGCGTGGGCGGCCAATCCGAACCCGGGCCGGATCGGCGCGGTCCACCGGCTCAACCGCGTCGAGTACAACAACGCCATCCGCGATCTGTTTGCGCTCGACATCGACGTCACCTCGGAGCTGCCCGGGGACGAGACCGCGGACGGCAGCTTCGACAACTTCGCGGACGTCCTGTCGATCTCGACCGCGCACCTCGAACGGTATCTGTCGGTGGGCCGCCGCGTGACGCGCCTGGCCGTCGGCCTGCCGCCTACGGTGCCGGCCGTCGATCGCTTCGAGATTCCGCTGCACGTCGTGCAGGAGGATCTGCAGAACGAAGATCTCCCGTTCGGATCGCGCGGCGGCATGGCGATTCGCTACGACTTCCCGGTGGACGGCGAGTACGTGATCAAGGTGCGGCTGCGCCGCCAGTACCAGGACTACGTGATGGGCATGGGCTGGCCGCAGCAGTTCGACGTCCGCCTCGATGGCGCGCTGATCAAGCGCTTTACGGTTGGCGGCGAAGCGAAGGGGCGGCCGGCGGCGGCCAGCTACGCGGGCGACGGCGAGCCGGGGTTTGCGGGCGACGACGAGTGGGAGAAGTACATGCAGTTCGGCGCGGATGCCGGGCTCGAGGTGCGCATTCCCGTCAAGGCAGGGCCGCGCATGGTCGGCGTGTCGTTCATCCGGCAGATGTGGGAGCCCGAAGGCCTCCCGCAGCCGCTGCAGCGCGGGAGAGTGCTGACCAACGATCAGATCTACATGGGATACGCGAGTGTCGGCGCCGTCTCCATCGCGGGGCCGTACTCGGTGGCCGGCGCCACGAAGGACACGCCGAGCCGGCGGGCGATTTTCGTCTGCGAACCGCGGCGCGCCGCAGACGAGCGTGACTGCGCGGCGAAGATCCTGACGAGAATCGCGCGCCTCGCCTACCGGCGCCCGGCGGCGGCGGCCGACGAGCAGACGCTCCTGCAGTTCTTCGCGACCGGCCGGCGCGAGGGCGGCAGCTTCGACGCGGGGATTCAGTTCGCGCTCGAGCGGCTGCTGGTGGATCCCGACTTCCTGCTGCGCATCCACAAAGACCCGCCTGCCCGCCTCCGCTCGTCCCCGCAGCAGGGAGCTGCGGCGCGGCACGCTCCGGACGCGTATCGCCTGAGCGATCTCGAGCTCGCGTCGCGGCTGTCGTTCTTCCTCTGGAACAGCATCCCCGACGAGCGGCTGCTCGACGCGGCCGAGCGCGGGCAGCTGTCGAATGCCGCCGCCCTCGAGCAGCAGGTCCGGCGCATGCTGGCCGACCCGCGCGCGACGCGCGCGCTGGTCGACAACTTCGCGGCCCAGTGGCTGAACCTGCGCCGCGTCCGCGAGGTGATCGTCGACCCGGACATCTACGACGACTTCGACGACAGCCTGCTGCAGGCCTTCCAAGAGGAGACGAGGCTGTTTCTCGCCAGCACGCTTGCCGAGGATCGCAGCGTCCTCGACCTGCTGCGCGCCAACTACACGTTCGCCAACGAACGGCTGGCGAGGCACTACGGCATTCCCGGGATTTACGGCAGTCGCTTCCGGCGCGTGACGCTGCCGAACCTCGATCAGCGTGGCGGGCTGCTCGGCAACGGATCGATCCTCGCGACCACCTCGTATCCGAACCGGACGTCGCCCGTGCTGCGCGGCAAGTGGCTGCTCGACAACATGCTCGGCACGCCGCCGCCACCGCCGCCGCCGGGCGTGAACACCACGCTGGACGAGCCGAAGGGCGGCGCGCTGCCGCCGACCATCCGCGAGCGGCTGGCGCAGCACCGCACCAACGCCGTCTGCTCGACCTGTCATGCGGCTATCGATCCGCTCGGGTTCGCGCTCGAGAACTTCGACGCGATCGGCGGCTGGCGGAGCACCGACGAATCGGGCAGGCCGGTCGATGCGAGCGGCACCATGGTCAGCGGCGCCACGGTGCGCGGCCTGTCAGGGCTGCGCGCGCTGCTGCTCGAGGACCCGGAGCAGTTCCCCCGAACCGTCACCGCGAAGCTCTTCGCCTACGCGCTCGGCCGCCGTCTCGAGTACTACGATCGTCCCGCGGTCCGCCAGATCGTCCGCGACGCGGCTGCCGGCAACTACCGGTGGTCGTCGCTCGTGATGGGAATCGTGAAGAGCCAGGCGTTCCAGATGCGGGCACAGCAGCCAGGTACAAATTGAGACGTCGTTCACCGGACACGGGCCACGGAGACACGGAGACACGGAGGCAATACTTGTTATGTCTTTCTTGACCGCGAAATCATTACCGCGACGGACCGTTCTCCGTGGGCTGGGCGCGACCATCGCGCTGCCGTTTCTCGATGCGATGCTGCCGGCTGCCTCGGCGCGCGCGAAGGCGGCGGCCGCGCCGGTGCACCGGTTCCAGACCTTCTACGTGCCGAACGGCATGGCGATGGAGTACTGGACGCCGAAGGGCGAGGGGAGCGCGTTCGAGCTGTCGCCCGTCCTCGAGCCGCTGGCGCCGTTCCGCGATCGGCTGCTGGTACTCTCGGGGCTCAAGGCGAACTGGAACTACATCCACGCCGGCGCATCGGGATCGTTCCTCACCGGCACGACTCGCGGGGGGCGGACGGAGGTCGAGATCTTCGCGGACGTGTCGATGGACCAGCTGCTGGCGCGGCATTTCGCCAGCGACACGCAGGTGGCCTCGCTCGAGCTCGCCATGGATCCGCCGAACAACGCCGGGGCGTGCACGGGCAACCTGAGCTGCGTCTACACGCACACCCTCTGCTGGCGCAACGCGACGCAGCCGCTGCCGATGGAATACAACCCGCGCGCGGTCTTCGAAAAACTGTTCGGCGACACCGGCAGCACCGAGGCGGCGGCGCGCGAGAAGCGGCTGCGCGAGCAGAAGAGCATCCTCGACTCGGTCACCGAGAAGCTGGCGGCGCTGCGGCGGCAGCTCGGTGCGGACGACCAGGCCAAGGTCACGCAGTACACCGAGTCGGTACGCGACGTCGAGCGACGCATCGCCAAGGCCGAGCAGCAGACGGGGCTCGAGCTGCCGTCGCTGGAGCAGCCGCAGGGTGTGCCGCCCGTCTTCGAGGATCACCTGGCGCTGATGATGGATCTGCAGCTGCTCGCGCTGCAGTCCGACCTGACCCGCGTCATCTCGTTCATGATCGGGAAGGAACAGAGCGCGCGCCCGTACCCGCAGATCGGCGTGCCCGAGGCGCATCACCCGCTGTCGCACCACAGCAACGTCCCCGAGCTCATCGAGCGGATGTCGAAGATCAACCGCTACCACACCGAGCTCTTCTCGAAGTACGTGGCGCGGCTGCGCGCGACACCCGACGGCGACGGCTCGCTGCTCGACCACATGACGATCCTCTACGGGGCGGGCATTTCGAACAGCAATGCACACTCCGGCGACAACCTGCCCATCCTGGTCGTGGGCGGTGGGGCCGGGAAGCTGAAGGGCGGGCGACACCTTATATATAAGGACAAGCCGCCGATGGCGAACCTGCTGGTGACGCTGATGGACAAGCTCGACGTGCCGGTCGAGAAACTGGGCGGCAGCACCGGTCCTTTACAGATCGACACCATTTCAGGCCTCTGACGTGCGCCGCACGCTCCTGCACCTGGCGGCCGCCCTCGGCGTGATCCTCGCCTGCGGGGATACGGCCGGGCTGTACGCCGCCGATGGGCCCCCCTTGATCGACGCGGCCAGAAACGGCGGCGCCGTGGCCGTGCGCGCGCTCGTCAGCAGGGGCGCCGACGTCAACGTCGCCTCCGCCGACGGCACCACCGCCCTGCACTGGGCCAGCTATCGCGACGACCTCGACATGGCGGACGCGCTGCTTCGCGCGGGCGCGAAGGTGGACGCCGCCAACGATCTCGGCGCCACGCCGCTCTGGACCGCAAGCATGAATGGCAGTTCGGCCATGGTGCACCGGCTGCTCGAGGCCGGCGCGCATCCGAACCTCGCGCTGCTGCTCGGCGAGACGCCGCTGATGATCGCCTGCCGCTCCGGCAACGCCGACGTCGTCACCCAGCTGCTCGACAAGGGCGCGAACGTCAACGCGCGCGGCCCGCGCGGGCAGACCGCGCTGATGTGGGCGGTCGCGGAACAGCACCCTGACGTGGTCAAGGTGTTGCTGTCGCACGGCGCCGACATCAAGGCCCGCTCCGAGGTGTTGAGCCAGGTGATGGCCGTACCGCCGCACGGCAAGCTCGAATACAACCGCGCCATTCCCTTCGGCGGCGAGACCGCGCTGATGTTTGCCGCGCGGGTCGGCGACCTCGCATCGGCCAGGCTGCTGCTCGGCGCAGGCGCCAACGTCAACGACGCCGATGCCTGGGGTGTGAGCGCGATGGTGCTCGCCGCGCATTCCGGGTTCACCGGCATGGTCGAGTTCCTGCTCGACAAGGGCGCCGATGCCAACGCGGCCGGGCCGGGGTTCACGGCGCTTCACGAAGCGATCATGCGGCGCGACGAGAAGATGGCGGCCGCGCTGCTGGCGCACGGCGCGAATCCGAACACGCCGCTGCAGACGTGGACGCCCGAGCGTCGATCGTCCGCGGACTTCAATTTCGCGCCGGCGCTCGTCGGCGCGACGCCGTTCTGGCTGGCGGCGCGGTTTTACCAGCCGGACATGATGCGCCTGCTCGTCGCGAAGGGCGCCGACCCGAAGTTCGTCCTCCGCAACGAGTATTACGTGAACGATTTCAACGATCGGCGGACGCAGGCGACCACCGCGCTGATGGCCACCCTCGGCCTCGGCGGCGGGCGCGCGTGGGTGCAGCCCGATCGGAGCCAACGCGACGCGTTGATCCTGGAGAGCGTGAAGCTGGCGATCGAGCTCGGCGTCGACGTCAACGCCGCCAATACCGACGGCCGCACGGCGCTCGATCTGGCGAAGTCGCAGAAGCTTGAACCTGTCGTGAAGGTCCTCGTCGACCACGGCGCCACGGAAGGAAAAAAGACCGTAGAGGCGGACCTCGAGGTCCGCCCTCCAGCAACCGGTTCGTAGAGGCGGACCCTCAGGTCCGCCCTCAAGCGAGGTGAATGTATGGCCGCGAAACGCGACGGCAACCCGAAGGATCGCAAACGTCAGGGCGCAAAGTCCGTCAGCAGGCGCGACTTCGTCAAGTCGGGAGCCGCCGCCGGCGTCGGCGCGGCGGTTCTCACGACGTCGGGCACCGCGCTGGCGCAGGTGTCGCCGACCGAGGCGATTCGCTGGAACTACGAGGCGGACATCGTGATCATCGGCGCGGGGTGCACCGGGCTGCCCGCCGCCATTCGCGCCCGCGACCTCGGCGCCTCCGTCATCGTCATCGACCAGAATTTCGACCCCGGCGGCAAGATGCTGCACAGCGGCGGGCAGATCTCGCTCGGCGGCGGAGACCCGCTGCAGCAGCGCGACATCGACGGCAAGGGCGACGCGGAAGGGTTCGTGACCGCGCCGCGGCAGCACAGCGTGGCGGAACTGACCGAGGATCCGGACTTCCTGTTCAGGGACCACACGGACTGGTCGGTGATGGACGCCGCGGCCCAGGCCCCGTACCGCTACAACGAGCGCGATCTGCATCGGTCCTACGCCGACAACTGCTACGCCACCCGCGAATTCCTGATGAAGAACTACGTCCGCATGGGCCGCATCTCGGGGACGCACGGCAACGGCGGCATGTCGCGCGCCCGCCGCGCCGTGACCTTCCTCATGGAAGGCGCCACGACCGACATCAAGAAGGGGACGATCTCGAAGCAGGATGCCGGCATCGCCGGCAAGAGCTCGAGCCACTTTGCGCCGCGGTTCATGGAGGACGGGACGATGGTGGCCAGCAAGGGCGCGCGCACCAACGGCGCGGCGCTTGCGAGGCCGCTCGAGTTCAGCGCCCGCGAAAAGGGCGTCAAGTTCATCCTCAACCGCCACATGGACGAGATCATCCGCGAGCAGCAGTTCTCGGGGAGGGTGGTCGGCGTCCGCGCCAGCTATTCACCGCGGTTCGACCCGGCGACCGGCGCTCGCCTGGAGAGCCTCTGGCAGAACGGCAACATCGACGACCGCAGCGAGACGGTCTACATCAGGGCCCGCAAGGCGATCATCATCGGCGCCGGCGGGCACGGGGCCAATCCGCAGTTCCGCAGCATGTTCTACCCGGCGTGGAGAGAGCCGGCGTTCGTGTCGAGCGGCTGGGCGCTGCTCGGACCGCGCGGCCAGGACGCCAGCGGCATCATCGCGGGGATGCGTGTCGGCGCGAACCTCGCCGGGATGCAGCAGAACCTCTCCTACGCCAGCACGTTCCATTTCCCCGGCAACCTGGCGACGCGCGATCCGTACACCGACATGCTGCCGGGTCACCCGACGTTCTCGATGCGCGGCTCGACGGGGATCAACCTCGCCAACGATTCCTTTCAACACCTGATCGTCGTCAACCAGGTGGGGCAGAGGTTCTTCAACGAGATGCTCGTCACCACGCGGCAGGGCGGCGCCAACTTCCCGGCCGGACCAGCCAAAGGGCAGCCGAAGAAGGGGCTCGAGCACGTACAGCTCGACTGGCGCAACGCGAGCGCCGCGAACATCCGCGCGACCTACTCCGAGCCCAACAGCGTGCACGCGGCGCTGGCGATGAACGAGGGCTCGCAGGCGCCGGACTTTTACTCCGGGCCTGTCTGGGCGATCTTCGACCGCGCCGCGGTCGAACGCGACAAGTGGAACATCGAGCCGCCGTTCACCTCTCCCAGCAACGGCTTCTTCTTCAAGGCCGACACCATCAAGGAGCTGGCCGACAAGATCCACCGCGGTCACGAATTCCAGCGCGTTCCGCTCGCGCACCTCGTCGACACGGTGGCGAAGTGGAACTCGTACGTGGACAAGGGGAGCGATCCGGAGTTTGCGCGCGGCACCGATGCGCCGATGCACCGCATCGACACGCCGCCGTTCTACGCGGCGACGCTCTATCCTGTCTGGCACGACTCGTACGGCGGGCTCCGCATCAACGGCAAGGCGCAGGTCATCGACATGCAGGGCGAGCCGATTCCCGGCCTCTACGCCGGAGGCGAGTCGAGCGGCGGCGGGAACCAGCACGGGCTGGGACGAGCCCTCGTCCACGGCTACATCGCCGGCAGCAATGCCGCGAGGGAGGGAACGTCGTAGATGGAGTCGGGTTCCGAGTTCGCATCCCCGTCCGAAGCCGACGGCAGCGCCGAGACGATCGCGTCACACGCGATGGGCGTCGTCGTGTGGGACATTCCGCCCGCGATCGTCGTCGGCGAACGTTTCAGGGTGAAGGTCGGCATCAAGTGCGAGCACGGATGCGACGGTACGAACAGCGCGTTTGAAATCCAGGATCACGAGGGAGCATCAGTCGTCCGGGGAACGGTACCGGGTGACATCTGGCCCGGCACCACCGGCCTGCATGTCGCGGAGGTCGATCTCGCGGCCCCGGCAGCCGAAGGCCTTTTCACGTGGACCGTCACGACGCCCGCGTCGGATGCCGGGACCCCGCACGCCGCGGGGTCCATCGGCTTCGGCATCAGGGTCGTCAGCCATCCCGAGTACCTCGTGAGGATCGAGGCGGTGGACGAAGACAGCCAGGCGCCGCTCGCCGGCGCGCGCGTGGTGATGCATCCGTACCGGGCGGTGACCGACGACCGTGGCGTCGCCGAGGTGCGGGTGGCGAAGGGCGCCTACCAGCTCTTCGTCTCGCAGACGCGCTACGTCACGTTCGGCCTGCCCATCGAGGTGACGGCCGACACGACGACGAGAGCGGGGCTGTCCGTGGAGCCGATGACCGAGCGCAACTGATCCCAGGGGGCAGGTGGCAGGGGGCAGGTGGCAGGAGGTGGCAGGTACCAGTTGAGCGCACAACGACGGCTCTGCGTCGGACTTTCGCTGATCCTGGCAACCGCCTCGGTGGGGACGCTCCGGGCGCAGGGTGCCCGCTCCGCGCTCGTCGACTACGTCGCCTCGCACCACCGCGCCATCGTTTCCGAGCTGGTCGAGCTGCTGTCGATCCCGAACGTCGCGGCGGATACCGAGAATATCCGGCGCAACGCGGTGCTGCTCCGCGACATGCTGCGCCGGCGCGGCTTCAGCACCGAGATGCTCGAAACAGACGGCAATCCGCTGGTCTGGGGAGAGCTGAAGGTTCCTGGTGCACGACGCACGCTGTTGATCTGGGCGCACTACAACGGCCAGCCGGCAGACCCGAAAGGCTGGAAGCAGCCCAACCCCTTCATCCCCGTTCTCCGCGCCGGGCGCCTGGAGGATGGTGCGAAAGAGATCGCGGGCTTCCGCACGATCGACCGATTCGATCCGAACTGGCGGCTGTACGCGCGATCGGCCGCCGATGACAAAGGGCCCATTGTCGCCCTGCTGGCTGCGCTCGATGCGATGAAGGCGTCCGGCGTGGCGCCGTCCTCCAACGTGCGAGTCGTACTGGATGGGGAGGCCGGCTCGCCGAGCCTTGCCGCAGCCATTCCGCGCTACCGCGACAAACTGACGGCAGACGTCATGGTTCTGCTGGAAGGCCCGGTCCACCAGAGCGGACGGCCGACGATTGCGTTCGGCGCGCGCGGGTTCCTCGACGTCGATCTCACGGTCTACGGTCCGAAGGTCGGAGTCAACAGCGGCAACTTCGGGAACTGGGTGCCCAATCCGGCCCTCGAGCTCGCGCGCCTGCTGGCGTCGATGAAAGACGGCCAGGGGCGGGTGCAGGTGAAGGGGTTTTACGACGGCATTGGTCCACTGTCGCCGCAGGAACAGGCGATGCTCGACGCGGTGCCGGACGACCCCGCCGGCCTGATGAAGCTGTTCGTGATCGCGGCGCCCGAGCGTTCGGATCTCTCGCTCCAGCAGGCCCTGCAGCTCCCGGCGCTGAATATCCGCGGACTGTCGAGCGCGCTGGTCGGACCCGATGCGAGGACCATCATTCCCGATCGCGCTGAAGCGTTCATCGACATGCGACTCGTGAAGGAAACGCCGTCCGGGGCCATGGCGGAGAAGCTGCTGGCCCACATCCGCGACCAGGGCTTCCACGTCGTGCAATCGGAACCGGACGACGAGACGCGCGGCCAGTACCCGCGGATCGTCAAGGTGATCTTCCGCAGCGCGGCGGAGGGGTTCCGCACGTCGCCTCTCGCTCCCGAATCACAGCTGGTGACGGCCGCCGTCACGCAGATGCTCGGCACACCGCCCGTGCTGATTCGCACGATGGGTCAGCGGATCAACATCGCGCAGTTCATCGAGGTGATGGGCATTCCCGCCATCACGTTGCCGACGGTGAACTTCGACAACAACCAGACCGCCGAAAACGAGAACCTGCGCCTCGGGCACCTCTTCACGGGCATCATCACGATCGCCGCCGTCCTCACCATGTAGAACTTCCAACTCCCAACTGCCAAGGCACACCGATTGGAAGTTGGGAGTTTCTAAAATCGGAACAGGCGCGTCGCCTTCACCACGAACGATCGATTCTGCATTCTGGGGAATCCAGTCGTGGTGGTGTCGCGGCCGTCGGAGTAGACGACGAACAGATCGCTGCCGGACTGGTACTCCCAGCGGAACCGCACGTTCGAGGACAGCGTACTGTTGCTGGAGTTGTATTGAATCAGCGCGCTGGCCGCCATGCGCGTGGTCATCGTGAAGTTCACGCGCGAGCCGACCAGCCGCGTGGTAAACCGTCCGACCGGCAGGTCGATCCAATCGAGCGTGAGACGCGGCTCGAGGGAGAACTGTGAGGTCATGTCCACGCGACCGTTGAAGCCGACCTCGCTCTTCGTCCCGCCGTAAAACGTGCCGTGCGACCCCCAGAACCGACCCGAGACCCGCTCTGGTCCGAGGTAGTACTCGCTGCGGAGATCCTGAAAGTTGTAGCCGCCCGGAAGGATGACGATCCCTTTGGAGATTTCGAAGGGATCCTTGAGCAGTTCGTAGTTCCGCGTGTAGTCAGTCGACCAGAAGCCGCCGCCGTTGAATTCCACGCGGTTCGAGGCCTGCGCCTCGCGGGTTTCGAGCCTGCCATCGAGATCGGTGATGTAGTCGATATAGCCTTCCATGCTCACCTTGCGCACCTGCCGGCTCGATCGCGGTCGAGGACTGAAGCGGCCCTGCGCGTAGTTCCGCCGGAAGCTGTCACGTCGGACAAACCCGATCTCGGGATTGAATGCGTCGCCGACCGACAGGTGCTCGACGTTCATCCCGTACCGATCGGCGGCGTAGGCGAACTGGCCCATGTAGCTCGACTCGTCTCCCTTGCGTCCGGGCGTCCGGGTCCGCGCGTAGTAACTGTTGAACGTCACGTTCTCGAAGAAGGCGAGCGCCGTATCGACGCCGTAGACCTGATTCGAATCGCTTCCGGCGAGACGTGGCGCCCGGCTCGTGCCAATGAGTCCGATGGCGCTGCGCCGCAGGAAGTCCCGTCGGACGCGCACGACCGAAAAATTCGTTGCCGCTGCACCGGCTCGCTCCGACGCCCTGGTTTCGATGTTCAAGAGGCCCACCGCGTTGCGGCCGGCACGCCCCGTCACTCTGCCCCCGGCGAGAATCGGCACTTCCTGACCTTCGCTGAGACCGATCTGGCGGCTGAAGAACATCAGCGGCATCAGGCTCGTCGCGGCGCCGAAGGACTGGTTTTCCCTGGTCGGAGGGCCGAAGTTGAAAATGCCCTGCCCCTCGAGGAAGAAGTCGCGCTTCTCGGGGAAGAAGAGGCTGAATCGCGTCAGGTTGACCTGCTGTTCGTCTTCCTCGACCTGCGCGAAGTCGGTGTTGTAGGTCACATCGGCGGTGAGGCCCTTGGTCAGCCCGTACTTCACGTCGAATCCGGCATCGCCGGTCAGATCGTTCGAGAAGGCCGGCGTGGCCTGGCGGTTCGTGTTCACGGCGGAGATCCCGTACGGCTTGAGCTCGAGATTGCGGCCCTGCGGCGGGACCTCGAGGCCGACGATCGTGGCAGCGGACGACAGCTTGTAGATGCCGCGGCCGCCGTACGAGGCTGGGACGCTGGAGAGATACGAGCGCTCGTTCTTCCAGGGGATCCGGCGTTGAATGTTGAAGCCCCAGGTCTGCGGGCCGCTCGCCCGGTAGCGGAGCGATTTGAACGGGATGACGAATTCGGCGCTCCAGCCTTCCTCGGTCCGCGCGGCCTTGACGTCCCACACGGTGTTCCAGTCCCTGTTGAAGTTGCGCTCGTCGCTCACTTCCTGATCGCTGAGCGCGCCAAGGGCATTGGTCTGAAAGAGCACGCCGCTGCGGCGATCGTAGAACGTATCGATGACGAGCTGGACGTTGTCGTTCTGAAAGATGTTGTTGCTGTCCCGGCGCATCTCGTTGGCGATGATGCGGTCCGGTTCGTCGTCGAGACAGCGCACCGAGAAGTAGATGTTGGTGGCGTCGAAGAAGATCCACAGTTCGGTTCGCTCGGTGGCCGGCTCTCCTTCGTGCGGCTCCTGCTGCACGAAATCGCCGATCGCCGGGACCTGACGGTAGACGGGATCCTGCAGCAGACCATCGATGACGAGTGGTTCGGTGAGGTGAACCGCACGCAGGGTGACGCGCCCCGCGGCGTCCCGCGACACGACCTCCGAGCCGACGGGGGCCGGCGGACCGTCGATAGGCTCCGCATCCTGCGCGAACGCGGGCGATGCGGCGGCGACGCCGGCGAGGCAGAGCAGCAGCGATACTACCCGTGCGGGTCGTGCGATCCGACGCATGCGGCCCGCGCAGAATATCACGCGGCCATCATGGCCGGGGCGTACGTACAGAGCGTTCCGCCTGGCCCGTTCTCACTGCCGATCGGCCTACGGGATCGGCAGCAGCGACTTGTCCGTCGGCCGCACGTGCTGGTCGGCCGCATTCGCCAGGATCGTCGTCGCCGCGTAGTCGCCGATCAGCGAAACGATATCGACGACTCCCTGGTTCCCGAACAGCTTCACGGCGCGCGCGAAGGTGTCGGAGCTCACCTTGTGCTTGCCGAGCGAGTCGCGCCCCAACTGGACGATGACCGTCTCCTTGTCCCCGGCGTTCGTCAGCGGCTTCCGGAACTTGACGGCGTCGATGATCGCCTGCGGCAGCCCCGCCTTCTGCGCGGCCGGTTCGTGCGCGGTCCACACGTAGGCGCAGTCCATCTCGCGCGCGGTGACGAGGATCGCCAGCTCCACCAGCCGCGGTTCGAGGCCGGACTTGCGCCGGAGGTACTCGTTCACCTCGGTCATTGGCGCGGCGACCGACGGGCTATAGAGCCGCATGGGTCCAGGCCCGTACGCGTCCACGGCTCCGCGCGCGTCGTAGAGCTTCTTCCCGGCTTCGTTCAACGCTTCGCGCTTGAGCGCCGGGAACCTGTTGCCGCTCTCGCGATACACGTCCTTCGGGAACGGTGCCGGCGCCTGTCCCGCGGCGATGGAGGTTCCAATGACGAGCAACAGACCCGACAGCGTTGTGAGCGATCTCATTTCCGCCTCCAGAAAAAGAGAGAACCACGAAGGGCGCGAAGGGCGCGAAGGTTGGCTCAGGGATAGTAGCCGAAGGGGCGCTTCGCCTTCGGATTCCATTCCGGCTGCAACGGGAGGAAATTGTCGCGATTCGGCATGCGGACTTTCGGCAGGCTCGCCGCGTCGAGGACGTCGGTCTCCTTGATGACGTCGTTTCGATAGAGCACGTAGGCGGTCACCGCGTAGACCTCGTCGGGCTTGAGCGAGCCCGGGCTGCTCTGCGGCATCGCGCGGTTGATGAAGTCCCACACGGTCGTCGCGTACGGCACGAGGCTGAACGGGATCTTCACGGGCTTGGCGTTGCCGAGCGGCACCAGCCCGCGATGCAGCGCGCTGCCTGTCGCGTTCGGCCCGTGACAGGCGGCGCACTTCTGCGTGTACACCGCGGCGCCCTCGACGGCGGTGCCGCGCCCCGGCGGCAGCTCCTTGCCTTCAGGCGAGATCGCGATGTCCCGCGCCTTGATCTCGTCGGCGCCCGGCACTCGTCCCAGCCCGTAGGTCGGCCCCTGCGCGTGCGCCGCGACGGACGCCAGGATCGCGAGTACGGCCGCGAGGAGGAGGAACCTACAGCAGCGCGTTCTGAATCCGTCCATCCGTGTTGACCTTCCACGGCTGAATGCCGTTGAAGTGATCGGCGTCGTAGAAGTAGTCGGGGCTCACGCCCATGGTCTTTGCCGCCTCGAGAATCGTCGGCTGGACCTCGCCCCGCTCGTCGGTGCAGCGCGCCTGCAGCACGGCCTCTTCGCCATTCCACTTCCACGGGAAGCGGAACCGCGTATGCGCGTGCCGCAGCACCGGCTGCTGCAGCTCCGCCTCCTTGTAGGTGCGGCCGCCGTCGATGGAGACATCGACCTTCCGCACCACGCCCCTGCCGCTCCAGGCCAGGCCGGTGATCTCGTAGAAGCCGTGGCCGGGCAGCGTCTGGCCGCCGGATGGTCGAGTGATGATCGCCTTGGGGCCGAGCTCGAACCGGAACCACAAGCCCTTGCCGTCGGGTCGCGTGTCGGCGTTGTTGCCCGACTCGTGCCACGCCATGTACGGCCGATCGACGACGTTGATGCGGGTCAGCCACTTCACCGAGCGGATCGCTTCCCACCCGGGAACCACCAGCCGCAGCGGATAGCCCTGGTGAGGACGCACGGGCTCGCCATTCTGCGCGTATGCGACGAGCGTGTCTTCGAGCGCCTTGCCGAGCGGAATGCTCATCGTGTACTTGTTGTTCTCGTTTCCCTCCGCGACGATCCAGCTCGCTTCTTTCTTGACGCCGCACTCCTTGAGCAGGACCGACAGCATCACGCCGGTCCACTCGCTGCAGCTGGTGCGGCCGTGGACCAGCTGAACGGACTCGCCGTTCGCGCCGCGCAGCGGCCGGCTGTTCGCGTTGCACTCGAGGAAGTGGATGCGCGAGACCGACGGCAGGCGCCTCAGTTCGTCGAGCGTGAACTCGAGGGGCCGGTCGACCATGCCGTGCAGCAGCAGGCGATGCTTCGACGCATCGAGGTCGGGGATCCCCTTCACGTGATCCATCAGGAAGTGAAGGCCGGATGGCGTGATGATGCCGTCGAGATCCTGGAGCGGCGTCATCAGCGCGGTGTCGGCGAGCGGCGTCCCCGCGCCGGGGGCCCTGCGGATCGTGTTGTCGAGCAACGACGGCTGCCCGTAGGCAAGGAGGTCCTTCGGCCGCGCGGCGGGTGCGGCTGTCTGGCCGCGCAGCGACCGGACAGCCCCCATCACCAGGCCGGCGAGCCCGACGCCGCTCGTCAGGAACTGCCGGCGTTTCGACGTCGTATGCGAGCCCATCGATGTCAGTTCGTAGCGGTCCGCGACGGGATGACCATCGTGTAGTTCCGCTTCGGCACCTGGCCGACCTTGATCCTGGCCACTTCCTTCATCGTCGGGATGTCGACGACCAGCGTCAGGTTGGCCACCGGGTCGGCGACATACGCCCGCTTGCCGTCGGGCGTGATCGTCACCCACGCAGCGCCCTTGCCGCTCAGATCCGCGCGTCCCACCACCTTCAGGTCGGGGAGCGAGTACGCATAGAGCGCGTTGTTCAGGCGGCTGCACACGACGAGCGTCTTCTGATCCGCGGTGACCGCCATGCCGTGAGATTCGGAGGAGCCCGAGATGAGCGGGATTTTCCCGGCGGCCAGGTGGGGAAGCGTGATGCGCTGCAGTTCCTTGCGCGCCTTGAAGTCGACGACGACGAACCCGTTGAAGTCGCCGATCTGGACAAACAGCAGGTTGGTCGAGCCGTCGGGGTTCTTCGACATCGCCATCGGACGGATGCCCTCGCCAAGCTCGATGTTCCAGGACGGTGTATCGGTCGCGACATCGAGGACGCTGACGTGCCCCTTGCCGCCGGCCTCGCCCGCCACGACGTTCTTGCCGTCCGGCGTGACGTAGAGGTTGTGCACGGGGCCTTCGGTGCGGACGCTCTTCACCTTGGTGAGCGACGCGGTGTCGATGACATCGGCAACGCCCGGGTTCCCGCCGACGGCCTGCCGGATGCCCACGTACACCTTCCGTCCATCGGGCGTGATCGAGATGTTGTTCGGGTGGCCCGAGAGCGGAATCCTCTTGATCCACTTTCGGGTCGCCACATCGGCAACGTCCAATGTGTCGTCGCCCTCGCTGCTCGCGTAGATGCGGGTTCCATCGGGCGACGCGGTGACCCCGTGGGCCGCTTCGATGTCCTGGATCTCGCCCACGACGGTGTTTGTCGCAGGATCGATGATGTGAATCCTGTCGCCCGCAGCGTTGCTCTGGAGGATGCGAACCTGGTTCTGGGCCATCAACGGCAGCGAGAACACCACGATCGCCAGGGCCGTCAGACAGCGACGAACGTCATGCATGGTCATCGGCAGGTCCTCACAAAAAAAACCGGTTACTCCGCGCCCGCGCCGCAGGCGCCGGTCAGCTCGACGAGCTTCTCGCTGCCCTTCCGCCCGCACACCCAGTTGGCGAGCGTCTGCCACTCGGGGTCGAGGAACGAACTCCAGTGCTTGCCTCCGCTGTGGTAGAAGTCGCCGCCCCCTTCGGCCAGGAGCGGGTGCAGGAGCAGCTTGCTCGACGTGAGATTGTTGGGAACGACGCGCGACTGCACGACCCGGAAGTTCATGCGGGATTGCTCCTCGTTCCAGGTGGTGGCGCCGGGCGAGAGCGCCTGCAGGCGCATCGGCGTGCCCTTGCTGTGGCACGAGACGCACCGTGTGTGCCCCTCGCGCTTGGCGAGGAAGATCGGCTGAATCCTGGTCCGGAAGTACTCGAAGTCGAGAGCCGAGGCTGCTGGAGCGCCGGGCGCCTGCGCGCGCGGCACCGCGGTTGCCGGGTACTGGGTGAGCAACGCAGCCAGGAGCAGAACGAACAGGGCGACGCGCATGACGCACCTCCTCCCTATCAACAGGCTGGTTTGAACGGCGCAGCATACCACGCCCTGCTGCTAGCGCGAGGCCGTGGACAACCCCTTGTAGACGAACTTCTGCACGCGATATCCCTGCGACTCGCCGGTCACGATGTTGCCTTTCGGATCGACGCCCAGGCTGTGCAGGTGAAAGAACTCACCCGCCTTCCGGCCGGGCCGGCCGATCTGGCCGATCTCCTCGAGCGTCCGCCGATCGAGAATCGCGATGCGCTCGTTGGACCCGTCCGCGACGTACAAGAACCGCTGCTGCGGATCGGCGGAGAGGCCGACGCCGAACGCGCTGCCGGTGCCCTCCGACTGGCGTTTCACGAACCCTTCTTTCAGGAACATGCCGTCGATGGTGAACGTCTGAATCCGGTTGTTGGCGCGGTCCGCGACGTAGACGACGCCGTCGTTCGAGATCGTCACGCCGTGGGGCGTGTTGAACTGCTGGGCGGCCTGGCCGGCGGACTGGCGCCCGTTCGGCGCCTTGTCGTCCGGCTTCTTGCCGTAGGCACCCCAGTGGCGCTTGTACGCGCCGGTGTCGGCGTCGAAAACGACGATGCGACGATTGCCGTAGCCGTCGGCGACGAAGACTTCGTTCGTCTTCGCGTACACGGTGACGGCGGCCGGCCGGCTCAGGTGTTCGGTGCTGTTGCTGTCGACGGGGACGCCGCCCTTGCCGATCTGCAGCAGGAACTTTCCGTCGCGCGTGAACTTCAGGATCTGGCCGTCGCCGGTGCCGTTGCCGGTCAGCCACACGTTGTCCTTGTCGTCGACCGTGATGCCGTGCTCGCCGCTGCCGGGGCGCCCATCGCCGTTGGTGCGATGCTCCCTGCTGCACGAGGCGCACTCCGCGAACGCGGAAAAGAGGCCGCCGCGATTGAACCACTCGTAGCGCGCGTCATGGGCCGGGCCGCCCCATCCCTGGATGTACTTGCCGGTCTCGCTGAACTCCATCACCGGCGGTCCCGGCGTGTACCCGTTCTCGGTGGCGTTGCCTTCCTCGAGCGTGTGCGGCCGGTGGAAGACCCAGACGTTGCCGTGCGAGTCGGCCGTCGCGCCGCCAACGCCGCCCAGGAGCATGCGATCCGGCATCGCGGGAAAGTGTGCGTCGACCTCGAAGATCGGCACGGTCACCTTCGAACCGGCCTTCTGATCCTGCGCCGAGGCGCGCGTCGACCCGTGCGGACCGCCGGCGACGATCAGCAGCGCCAGCGATACCAGCGCCGCGCCCGAGACGAGCGGCTTTCTCATGCGTCAACCCTCCGGACGGGCTGAATCCTACCGCCGTCGGGGGCACCGAGTCGCCATATTTCAGCGCGATTGCCGCCGTCTGGTTTGAGTTACCATCTCGCCGAAAGGTGGTGCGGGTGACTCGAGCCATCTCGCGTCGGACCGTCTTGGCCGCGATTCCGGCCTTCGCCGCGACGCTTGCGTCGAAGACGGGACGTGCCCAGAGCCTGCCGGTGCGGAGGGTCGAGCCGGACTACAAGGAAGACCTCTTCTACCGGGAAGACTGGCTGGGCGAGCCGTGGCGCACGCCGGACCCGGTGATCCTCATCCACGGCAACGACGAGTCCAGCGTCGAATGGTACGCGTGGGTGCCGCGCATGGCGCAGGAGTACCGCCTGATCCGGCCCGACCTGCCCGGCCTCGGCCATTCGAACGTTCCGCGCGGCTTCGAGTATTCCCTCGCCAGCCTCGCCACGTTCGTCACGCGCGTGATGGACAAGGCCGGCGTCGAATCGGCGCACATCGTCGGCGCGAAAACGGGCGGCGCGGTGGCGATGCGACTGGCGGCCGACTTTCCGCAGCGCACGCGGACGCTCGTCGTCGTCGGCGGCCCGGCATCGCCGTTGGAGATTGCGAACCCGTCACCGGTTCCCCAGCGCGACAGGCTCGGTTCGAGCGTGCCGCGGGAGATGGTCGAGTACTGGAACACCCTCTTCAACAGGCCGGATCGGGAAGGCGTCAAGGGTCTCAGCCAGGCGCTGTCGAACTTCGATCTCGCCAGCGAGGGCGTCCTGCAGCGCATCAAGGCGCCCACGCTGGTGATCACCGCGGACCGCAGCAAGATGAATTCGGTGGAGAAGGCGCGCGCCTACCAGGTGCAGATTCCGAATTCGCGGCTCGTGGTCATCCGCAGCGACGCGTACCACATCGCGGCCGCGAACGCGGACGAGTGCGTCACCCATACGCTCGCGTTCCTGAAGGAACAGAAGAAGACGTAGCAAGGCGGACGCCGGGAGGCGTGTCATGCGAAACAACCTGTGGCTCGTTGCGGTCGCGGGCGTGGCGGCGCTGGCCGTCTACGCGACATCGAACGTGTCGTCGCCGCTCCGGGCACAGTCCGGCGTCGCGCTGACGGGGCTCGTCGCCTCGGACGAAGAAGGTCCGATGGAAGGCGTCGTCGTCACCGCGCGGAAAGAGGGATCGCCGATTTCGATTTCCGTCGTGAGCGACGACAAGGGGCGATTCAGCTTCCCGGCGTCCAAGCTCACTGACGGTGAGTACGGCCTGAAGATTCGCGCCATTGGCTACGAGCTGCTCGGTCCCGCCGGCGTGGACGTGCGCGGCGGCGTCAGCGCGACCGCGAACATCAAGCTGAGGGCGACGAAACAGCTCGAGACGCAGCTCACCAACGCCGAGTGGATCGCGAGCATGCCCGGCTCCGATCAGCAGAAGAAGTTCCTGCTCTCCTGCAACAGCTGCCATTCGTATCAGCCGATCGTCAACTCCACGCACGACGCCGCCCAGTTCCTCCAGGTCTTCGACCGGATGGCCGGCTACTATCCGGGCAGCACGTTCCTGCACCCGCAGCGGCTCGTCGGCACGGCGCGGCGCAATCTTGGCGGCGGTGCGGGGAATGCGATGGGCGGCGAAGGCGGCATGGGGGCGGACCCGCGCGCGAAGGCCGCGGCGGACTGGCTGGCCACCGTCAATCGCAGCAAAGGGACGACACGTGATTACCCGCTGCGAACGCTGCCACGCCCCGCGGGGCGCGCGACGCGCGCGATCGTCACCGAATACGATCTGCCTCGCAAGACGATCGAGCCGCACGACGTCATCCTCGACAGCGACGGCATGGTCTGGTACTCGGACTTCGGGGCGCTGTTGCTCGGCAGGATGGATCCGAAGACGGGCACGGTCACGGAATTTCCAATCCCGATGATCAAGGAAGGCTTTCCCGTCGGCACGCTCGACCTCGAAACCGATCGCGACGGCAATCTCTGGGTCGGCCTCATGTATCAGGGGGGCGTCGCGAAGCTCGATCGGAAAACCGGCAAGGTCCAGACGTGGTCCGTTCCGAAGGAATGGCAGACCGACGCCACGCAGCAGTCGTTCGTCTCGCCGACCTCCTCTCATGTCGACGGCAAGGTCTGGGTGAAGAACTCCGATCGCGCGCAGATCCTGAGGCTCGAGCCGTCCACGGGCGCGTGGGAGAACTTCGGCACCTTCATCGATCCGCTGACGAAGCGGAACATCGGCTCCTACGGCATCAACGCCGATCACAACAACAACCTCTACCTGCTGGACTTCAACGCCGCCGCCATCGGCATCCTCGACGGCGCGACGAAGAAGCTGGAGATCGTCCGCACGTCGATTCCCGACTCGCGGCCGCGCCGGGGGAGCGTCGACGCGCAGAACCGCCTGTGGTTCGGCGAATACGACGGCAACGCCGTCGCGATGCTCGACCCGACGACGAAACAGATCAAGGAATGGCCGGTGCCGACGGCCTGGTCGAACCCCTACGACGTGGTCATCGACAAGAACGGCGAGGCGTGGACCGGGTCGATGATGTCGGACCGCATTGCGCGCCTCGACACGAGGACGGGGCGGTTCACCGAATACCTGCTTCCCAACCCGACCAACATCCGGCGCGTCTGGGTGGACAACTCGACGACCCCGGTGACATTCTGGGTCGGGAGCAATCATGGCGCGTCCATCGTCAAGCTCGAGCCGCTCGATTAGCGCGTTGTTCGCCGCCGCACTCGTCCTGGCGGTTGGCGTCGCCGCATGCACGGCCGGCGGCGCGCAGGGGTGCGCCCTCTGCGACCCCGCGGCGTTCACCGGCCAGGCGCCCGCGACGTTCCAGGTAGCGTTCGATACGACGAAGGGCCGCTTCGTCGTCGCGGTGCATCGCGACTGGGCGCCGATCGGCGCGGACCGCTTCTACAACCTGGTGAAGGGCGGGTTCTTCGACGAGGTCAGGTTCTTCCGCGTCATCGGGGGGCAGCTGGCACAGTTCGGGATGCACGGCGATCCGAAGGTCCAGGACGCGTGGCGCGACGCCGTCGTGCGCGACGATCCGGTCATGCACGGCAACGTACGCGGCACCCTCTCGTTCGCGAGCCGCGGCCCGAACACGCGGACGACGCAGCTGTTCGTCAACCTGCGCGACAACACTGCCTACGACCGGTTGGGGTTCGCGCCGTTCGCCGAAGTGGTGTCCGGCATGGACGTCGTCGACGGCTTGTTTGCCGGCTACGAAGAGCGTCCCGAGCAGCCGCTGATCGACGAGGAGGGCAACGAGTACCTGGCGCGCGAGTTCCCCAATCTCGACTACGTCAAGAAGGCGGCCATTGTCCCGTAACGCAACCGCGCTGAGCGTGCTGACGATCGTGGCGGCGGTCGCCGTCTCGTTCGCGCAGCAGTCCGACGTCACGCGCAACCCGCTGGCCGGCGATGCCGCCGCCGTCGCGGACGGACGGCGCGTGTTCGACCAGGCGTGCGCGGCGTGTCATGGTCCCGCGGGGCAGGGAGGAGACCGCGCCACGGCGCTGAACACGGGCCTGTTCGTCCACGGCAGCGGGGACGGCGATCTGTTCCGTTCGATTCGCGATGGGATTCCGGGTACGTTGATGGGCGCCCATCGCGAGCTCAGCGACACGCAGACGTGGCAGCTCGTGTCGTATATCCGCAGTCTCACGACCCCGCCGGCGGCTGCGCGCGACGCCACAGGTCCCGGCGGTGGTGACGCGGCGACCGGGGCAGTGCTCTTCAATGGAAAGGCTGCGTGTCTCTCGTGTCACCAGGTGAACGGGGTCGGTGGCATCGTCGGGCCCGATCTCTCCACGGCCGGCGTCAACGACGCGGCGGCGCTGCGGCGCAAGATCCTCGATCCGGATCAGCCGATGGCGGCTGCCGCGCCACCTAGTCCCGCTCCGGCGCGCCCGGCGCCGCAGGTCGTGGTCGCGACGAGTCGCGACGGGACGCAGGTGCGGGGCGTGCGGCGCAACGAAGACACGTTCTCGCTGCAGATGGTCGACGCCACCGGGCGGCTTCACCTGCTCGACAAGCTGGCGCTCGCGGACGTCCGCGTCGAAAACGTGTCGCTGATGCCGCACGATTACGGCACGCGTCTCAGCAACGCCGAGCTGACCGACGTGGTGTCGTACCTCGGCACGCTGCGCGAGCGCGGCGTGCCTCCTGCCGGTGCGGTCGGCGCGGGCGGCGTCACGCCGCAGCGGCTGACCAACGCGGAGGCGGAACCGCAGAACTGGCTGATGTACTGGGGCTCCTATCGCAGCACGCACTACTCGCCACTGATGCAGATCGACGCCAGGAACGCGAAGGACCTGCGGGCCGCCTGGACGTTTCCAATGCCTGGCACTTCGGTCCTGCAGACGACGCCGCTCGTCGCCGACGGTGTGATGTACGTGACGCAGCCCGGCGCTGTTGCGGCGCTCGACGCGCGCACGGGGAGGCCGATCTGGCGCTACGCGCGGCCGCAGAAGGTCCGGAATCCCTACGAGATCAATCCCTACAACCGCGGCGCCGCCATCCTGGGGCAGCGGCTGTTCGTCGGCACGCTCGACGCCGCGCTCGTCGCGCTCGACACGAGGACCGGCGCCGTGTTGTGGGAGACGCAGGTCGCCGATTCGCTGCTCGGACACAGCATCACCAGTGCACCGCTGGTCATCAAGGACAAGGTGCTCGTGGGGATCACGGGCGGCGAGTTCGGTGCGCGTGGATTTCTCGACGCGTACGACAGCGCCACCGGCAAGCAGCTGTGGCGGTGGTACTCGGTGCCCGCGCCCGGCGAGTTCGGCAACGACACGTGGAAGGACGACAGCTGGAAACTCGGCGGCAGCCCGATGTGGCTCACCGGCTCGTACGATCCGGACCTCAACACCGTCTATTGGACGGTCGGCAATCCCGGGCCGCAGATCGATCGGAGCGCACGCGGTGAGCTCGACAATCTGTTCAGCGACTCGGTCGTGGCGCTCGATCCCGACACCGGCACGCGAAAGTGGCATTACCAGTTCACGCCGAACGACGGTCACGACTGGGATTCCGCCCAGGCGGTGCTGCTCGTCGATCGCGAGTGGCGAGGCCAGCGGCGCAAGCTGCTCCTGCACGCGGATCGCAACGGCATGTTCTACGTGCTGGATCGGGTGACCGGGCAGTTCCTGTCGGGGACGCCGTTCGTCTATCAGAACTGGAACACCGGGTTCGATGCGCGCGGCCGCCCGCTCGTCGTGCCGGGCTCGAACTCGAGCGCCGAAGGGAGCTTCTTCGTCTACCCGACGGTGGGCGGAGCCACCAACTTCCAGGCGCCCTCCTACAGTCCCCTCACGCGCTGGCTGTACCTGGAGTACGCGGAAAACGGGCAACGGTACGTGAGCACGCCGGTCACCTACGAGGCGGGCCGTCAATACATCGGCCGCACCGTACCGACCGGTCCCGCGGTGGGTCCAAGACCGGGCGAGCCGCCGGCATCCGCGGGAATCAAGGCCCTCGATCCGGAGACGGGCAAGACGATGTGGGACTTCAAGATCGTGCAGGGCTCGCTGCAGAACGGCGTGCTGGCCACGGCAGGCAACGTCGTCTTTGCGTCGATTCGCGACGGGAACCTCGTCGCGCTCGATGCGAAGACGGGCAAGCACCTCTGGCACTTCGAAACGGGCGCGAACTCCGCGGCATCGCCGATGAGCTATGCGGTGGGAGGACGCCAGTTCGTGGCGATCGCGGCCGGGAACACGATCTACGCATTCACTCTGGGGGAGTCGAACGCGCGCAACGCCGATTGACGCGGCCCTCGTTCGCAGATACGATGCGGCCGCCACACAACCAGGGAGCCAGTCCTATGCGAATCCGGCTGAGGGACTCGGTGATTCCGGGAACGACGGCAGCAGTCTTCCTCCTGCTCGCCGCGATATCCTCCGCTCAGGCTCCTTCGTACCGTGCGCCGCGGACCGCGGACGGAAAACCCAACCTGAACGGAATCTGGCAGGCGCTCAACGCCGCGAATTGGGATCTGCAGGGGCACGCCGCCGCGAAGGGTCCGGCGCCCTTGCTCGGGGCGCTCTTCGCCGTGCCGCCGGGCCTGGGCGTGGTCGAGGGCGGCGAGATCCCGTATCTACCTGCGGCGGCGGCTAAGAAGAAGCAGAACCAGGCGAACTGGACGACGCTCGACCCGGAGGCGAAGTGCTACCTCCCGGGTGTACCGCGCGCCACCTACCTGCCGTATCCGTTTCAGATCGTCCAATCGCCGCAGAACGTCCTGATGTCGTACGAGTATGCTGGCGCGGTCCGCGTCGTCAACATGGGCGTGGCGACGAAGGCACCCGCCGACAGCTGGATGGGATGGTCGAACGGACACTGGGAAGGCGACACACTAGTGATCGACGTGACGAGCCTGCTCGACAGCACGTGGTTCGACCGGGCGGGCAACTTCCATAGCGACGCGCTGCACGTGGTGGAGCGCTACACGCCGCGCAGCGCGGACACGCTCCTCTACGAAGCGACGATCGAGGATCCGAAGGTGTTCTCGCGTCCGTGGAAGATCAGCATGCCGCTCTATCGTCACGTCGAGAAGGACGCCAGGCTGCTCGAATTCAAGTGCGTGGAATTCGCCGAAGAGCTGATGTACGGCTCTCTCCGGAAGAAATCCAGCAACTAGCTGAAAGGAGGCCCCATGGGCCGTCGCTTACTTGCTTCACTTGCGGCGCTGGCGGCCGTGGTCCTGATCGCGCTGCTCGCGCAGGCGCCCGTGGCGGGGCAGGCCACATCGCCGGCCGCGAACGCTCCGGCCGCGAAGGCGGGCACGCTGCCTCGTACCGCCGACGGCAAGCCCGACCTGCAGGGCATCTGGACCGACAACACGCTGACACCCTTCGAACGTCCGAAGAACCTCGGGACGAAAGAGTTCTATACCGAGCAGGAGGTGGCCGATCTGACGAAGCGGGTGCGCGAGGGGCAACAGGGGGAACGGATCGAGGGCGCCGAGCTTGGAGCCGCCAATCCGCAAGCCGTACGCTACGACCTCGAGCTGTACGGGTTCGACCGCAACAAGCTGAGATACACCTCCACGCGGACGTCTCTCATCGTGGGACCGGAAGGTGTCGTCCCTCCGATGCTGCCGCAGGCACGCGAACGAATGGCCACACGCGCCGCGAAGCTGAAGGGACACGAGTTCGACAGCTACGAGCAACGTTCGCTGAGCGAGCGGTGCCTCCTGATGGGCCAGGAGACCATTCCGATGACCCCGGCAGCCAATGAAGGCAACCTGCTGCAGATCGTGCAGGGGCCGGGATACGTGACCTTGCTGCACGAGATCGATCACTCGACGCGCGTCATCCCGACCGACGGGCGTCCGCACCTGCCGCAGAACATCCGCCAGTGGCAGGGTGATTCGGTGGGGCACTGGGAGGGCGACACGCTCGTCGTCGACACGACGAACTTCACCAGCCTGACGGCGTATCGTGGATCCAGCGAGAACCTGCACCTGATCGAGCGCTTCACGCGCACGGCGGACGACACGATGATCTACCGGTTCACGGTCGAGGATCCCGCCACGTGGGCGACGCCATGGACCGCCGAAATTCCCTGGAAGAAGACGAAGGGGCCGGTCTACGAGTATGCGTGCCACGAAGGCAACACCATGATCTCGACGATTCTTCGCGGGGCCCGTGTCGCCGACGAGGAAGCGGCGAAGAAAGGGAAGTGAGGGGCAACCCATGAGAACAACGATGATCGTTGTCGTCGCGGCGGTTGGCTTGGTACTGGCGACGGTCCCGGTGCGCGCGCACCATGCGTTCGCGGCGGAATTCGACCAGGACAAGCCGATCAAGGTGCAGGGGGCCGTCACGAAGTGGGAGCTGACCAACCCGCACTCCTGGATTTACATCGACGTGAAGGGCGAGGATGGCAAGGCCGTCACCTGGATGATCGAGGGCGCCAGCCCGAACAACCTCTACAGGCTCGGCCTGACGAAGGAATCGCTGCCGGCGGGAACCGAGATTACCGTCGAAGGCTACCAGGCGAAGGACGGCTCCACTCGCGCCGTTGGTCGAAACATCCTGTTCGCCAATGGCAAGAAGTTCTTCCTCGGGTTGACCGAAGCAGAGGGCGCGCCCAAGCAGTAAGGTGGGCCGGGCTAAAGCCGGCCCCTACGTACCGGGCGGGTCTCGCGTGCGTGCAGCAGCCCGAGCGCGCGGACCCGCCAGACTCTATTGCGGCTTCAGCGGAGCCGGCCTTCCGAACTTTCCCTCGTCAACCGCAACGTTGGTCCGCACATCGTCCAGCACGATGGCATCGCGCCCGTCCAGCCAGGCGTAGGTGATGCGGAACGGCAGCTTGATGCCGTTGACGTCGCGATAATCGGCGAAATCGATCTGCGTCGGGACACGGCCGATCGGCGACAGCCCATACCGCAGCTCACGCAGGAGCAAACCGGTCTGCTGGTCGAAGTAGAGCGTGACCAGCAGCCCCCTCGGCCCGGTGCCCTGGACGACGTCGACGAGGTGACTTTGATTCCCGACCGCGCCCTGCAGCACCGACGCCTGGCTGGTCGGCGCCGGCAGATCGGTAATGGTCGTCGGCGGCGCGCTTTTCAGGTTCGTGAGAATGCTCTTGATCTGTCCCGGAAACGACAGCTGCGCGTCCACCCTGGCGCCGTCGAGATCGCTCCCGATCAACTGAAACTCGCCGACGACGTTCAGCGGCGTGCGCACCCAGCCCGCGGAGCCGTCATAGGTGCGAATCTGATCGCCGCGGTTGGTCTCCGCCTTGAAGAGAATGATCGTCGCCCGTTTGTCCGGCGCCTTCGCGACGATCTCGACGCTGCCGCCGCCCCCGAGGCCGCCGAAGCCGACCGCGGTTCCCTTCGCGGAGATGCTCGTCAACGCCGCGAGACGCTGCGCGCCGCCGGATGCCTGGATGTATTTGTCCAGCACCGCGCCGGGCGGATCGAGGCCCGGGAACTGCGTGACGACGTCGTCCGGCTCGATGGTCGGCATGCCATAGATCGTCGCCATGGTCGGCGTGACGAGCGGCTTGTCGCGGTTGCGATGGCAGGTCCAGCACGTCACGAGCTGGCGTCCACCGAAATTGTTCTGGTTGATGGCGGTCACCATGTTCACCATCCGCCGCGCCATGATTTTTCTCGGCGTATCGGCCGCCCAGTCGACGTTGGCGGTGCCCGCATTGACGTGGCAGTCCGAGCAGTCGAACTGGAGCGAGGCGGCCATGATGCCCATGGTCCCGAGGAATTCGTCGACGGGGATCCCCTTGAGCGCCTGGACGTTCTTGAAGACCTGGTCCGACATCAGCGGCCGGTCCTGCGAGGACACCTGCGCGGTGGCGAGCGCGCCGGCGAACGCGGCGGCCGCCATTCCAGTGGTCAGACGTACGCTCAACGTCAGCATGTTGAGCCCCTTCTCTGCCTGACAAAGTAAAGCAGGATGGGGATTATAGCCCTTCATTGACAGCGCTGATGACCGCTCCTAGAATCGCTCCGCTGCAGTAGAGCACCCTTACCCTTCCCGTCGTCACCGACCTCGCCGGCCGTCGAGGGCCGGCGAAGCCGATCGCAGACCGCAACTCGTCACGAGAGGAGGTCGCAATGAGATCGGGCCTGGCACGGTTGGTACTCGCGTCCACAATTCTGCTTCTGCCGGTCATCGCCCACGCGCAGGAGGAAGCCGTCGTGAGCGGCAGAATCACTGACTCGTCGGGCGCTCTCCTGCCCGGCGTCACCGTCCGGGCCGTCCACGAGGCCACGGGCAATGCCTTTCAAGTGGTGACCGACGGCCTCGGCGCCTATCGCATGTCGGTTCGCGTCGGCAGCCTCCGGGTCACTGCGGAGCTGCAGGGCTTCGGCACCGCGGCCCGCACCGTAGTACTGCTGCTCGGCCAGACCGCCGTCGTCAACCTGCAGATGGCGCCGGCAGGCGTTGCCGAGTCCGTCACGGTGAGCGGTGAGGCGCCGCTCATCGAGACGACGTCGTCGACGCTGGGGGGCAACATCGATCCCCGCCAGGTCGCGGAGCTGCCCGTGCAGGGCCGCAACTGGATCAACCTCGCGATGCTGGCACCGGGAAGCCGGCAGGGCCCCAACCCCGGTAGCCGAGAGAACTCGGAGAGAGCGCTGCCGGACCGTAATAACGGCGAGACGCGGGAGTTCCAGTACCACGTGGACGGCCAGCAGGTGACCTCGGAGTTCGGGACCGGCGGCCAGCCGCGGTACAGCCAGGATGCGATTGCCGAGTTCCAGTACCTCTCGAACCGGTTCGACGCGACGCAGGGCCGTTCGACGCAAGCGCAAGTCAACGTGATCACCAAGTCGGGGACGAATCAGTTCTCGGGTCTCTTCCGCGGCAATTTTCGCGACAGCAGCCTCAATTCGAAGAATCCGGTCCTCGACGCCGTCGAGCCGATCAACAACCAGCAGTACAGCACGGCCTTCGGCGGGCCGCTCGTGCGGGACAAGCTGCACTTCTTCGCCAACTACGAGTACGAGCGCGAGCCGAGAACCAGCATCTGGCGCACGCCGTACCCGTTCTTCAACGTCTCGCTGAAGGGGACGAACAACCGGAAGATTGGCGGCGTGCGTACGGACTACCAGATTTCGCCGCAGATGCGCGTGATGGGCAAGGTCGGCCATGGCCAGCTGTGGGAGCCGTTCGGTCTGCCCTCCGCCACCAACCACCCCGCGTCCACGAACACGACCAAGGAATACAACGACGAGATCTTCGGACAGTTCACGCACGTCTTGAGCAATCGAATGCTGAACGAGATCAAGGTCGGCAAGACCGCGTTCGGGCTCGCCAACACGAACCTCACGCACTGGTCGAACCACTGGCAGAAGGCCAACGGCATCACGGCCGGATCGCCCCGCATCACGTTTACGGGTTTTCTGATCACCGGCAACCAGAACCATCCGCGCGAGCTGGACCAGGACGTCTACAGCGTGCGCGACGACTTCACCAATGCGTTCACCGCGAAGGGGCGTCACGACGTGCGGGCAGGCGGCGAGTACCTGTTCAAAGACGTCATCGCGGTGAATCGCCGGCAGAACATGGGGCTCATCGACGCCCGCGGCGGTCCGCTGCCGTCAGCGGCCCAGCTCCAGGCATGGTTCCCCGATGCATTCAACGTCGACACCTGGAACCTGGCCGCGATCTCGCCGCTGGTACGCAGCTACACCATCGGTGTCGGAAACTTCCCCGTCGATCAAAGCTCGAAACGGTTCGCCCTCTGGGCGCAGGACGACTGGCAGATCGCCGATCGTCTGACGCTGAACCTCGGCGTGCGATACGACGTCGGGATCGGCATCTTTGCCAACGACATCACCTTCCCGCCGTTCCAGGACGCGGGCCGGCCCGACGACTGGAACAACGTGCAGCCGCGGCTCGGGTTTGCGTACCGGCTCACCAATCGAACGGTCATCCGTGGCGGGTCGGGCATCTACTACGGGGACGCGTTCGCGGACGCCGGGTCGGCGATCGGCAACACCCAGATCACCACGATTCGCTACGAAAACAACGGCCAGCCCGATTTCGCCGCGAACCCGACCGGCGGCCGGCCGCTGCCGACCTACGACGAGGCCAACCCGCTGTATTGCTACAACAACAACAATGCGCCGGGTTGTCTGATCCGCGACGTCCGTGAATTCACGGCGATACCTCAGTACATCCAGCTGCCGCGCACGTGGCAGACCTCGATCGGTTTCCAGCATCAGTTCGGCGCAACGATGGCTGTCGAAGCCGACTACGTGTACTACCGGGGCAGCTTCGAGAAGGATGTACTCGACAACATGAACCTGAAATTCGATCCGGCGACCGGCGCCAACCTGGATTTCAGAGTCCGGAGCAATCGCCCGTATCCGGACTGGGGCGTCATCTCGATGAACGTGCATACCGCCCGCTCGGTCTACCATGGCCTGATTACCGGCTTCACCAAGCGGTTCAGCAACCGCTGGCAGGCGTCGGCGACCTACACGCTGGCCGGCCTCTGGACCGCCGACTCGAGACCGTTCAGCGGGCTGTTCATGGTTCCCTTCCCCACCGCTCCCGATCTGGGCGGGGAATATGGGCTGTCCGAGGACGATCAACGCCACCGGGCGGTCTTCAGCGGCATCTGGCAGGTGGGGCACGGCTTCCAGTTGAGCGGCTTCCATTACCTGGGCGCCGGCATCCGGGAATCGAGCAACTACGGCGGCGACGTGCGGAACACCGGCTCGACCTTCAGCGGCCGCCTGCGCCCGAACGGGACGATCGTGCCGCGCAATTCGATCATCGCCCCGCCGCAGAACACGACGAGCGTGCGCGCGCAGCAGCGGATCCCGCTGCGTGGCCGCATGGCGGTCGACGCCATCGCGGAGGTCTTCAACGTCTTCAACCGGCCGAACTGGAGCATCGGCACCGAGGAGAGCACGCCGTCGCAGTACCTGCAGCACATCAACGCGCAGTATCGCTCGGCGCAGGTGGGCTTCCGGCTCTCGTTCTGATCAGAGTACGTGGGGCGGGTGCCGCCAAGCACGCAATGCAGGCGCCGACGGACCCGACGGGTACGTGGGGCGGGTTCCGCCGAGCGCGCAATCCACGCGACGGCGGACCCGCCGAGTACGTGGAGCGGGTTCCGCCGAGCGCAGAATCCACGCGAAGGCGGACCCGCCGGGGTACGTAGGGCGGGTTCCGCCAAGCACGCCATCCACGCGACGGCGGACCCGCCATCCACGCGACGGCGGACCCGTCGTCACGAAACTTCCAGCGGCGGCACGCCGACGTACTTCGCGCGCGGGCGAATCAACTGGCCGGTCGCGTACTGCTCGATGGCGTGTCCGAGCCAGCCGACCGTCCGTCCGATCGCGAAGAGCGTGAACGGCGAGCCGGCGGGAAGACCGAGCACGCGGGCCGCCGCGGCCAGCCCGAAGTCGATGTTGGGATGTTCGCCGGTGGTCTCTGCCGCCGCCCGCGCGAAGGTGGCGACGAACCGGTACTCGGCCGACGTCCGGTAGCGCTCGCCGAGCAACTCCAGCAGCAGGCGCGCCCGCGGATCGCCTTCGCGATACAGCGGATGGCCGAAGCCGTCGATCGGCTCGCCGCGGCGCAGCCGCGCGCTCACCGCCGCCCGGATCGGGCGCGCCTGCCGCAGCGAGGCGAGCATCGACTCCGCGCGTATGCTGGCGCCCCCATGCTTGGGCCCTTCGAGCGCCGCGAGCCCGGCGATGACCACGGCATAAGGATGAGAGCCGGAGGAGGCGACGCAGCGCGCGGTGAACGAGGAGACGTTCAACTCGTGATCGGCACACAGCACGAGCGCCGCGCGCACGACGTCGGCGCCACCGGCGCCGGTCTTCCACGCGCGCGCGAGCGCGGCGTCGATTGTGCGGCTGCCCGGGTCGGCGCCGATGGCCGCCTGCGTGAGCAGGCGCAGGATGCGCATGCCGGTTGACGCGACGCTGGCCGGCCGCAGGTCGAAGGCGAGCGGGTCGCGTGCCGCCGCGACGGCGAGCATCGACTGCGCACGCGCGGCGAACGGCACGCCGGCCGGTTGCTGCGGGAGGCGCGCGGCGAGGGCCGGCGCACGCAGCGCGTCGAACCGTCCGGTCCAGACGAGCGCGGCGACCTCCTCGAGCGTGCGCGAGCGCGCGAGCACGGCCGCATCGAGGCCGCGGTAATACAGCCTGGCGCCGTCGATGAGCGCGATGGACGACTCGAGGATCGGCATGCCCCACTGCAGCGCATGCGCGGCCGCCTTGTCGGGCGCCCGGCGCTCCTCCGTGCGCTGCCGCAATCGCTCGATGTCGTCGCGGGCATAGGTGCGTTCGCGCGACGCGCCGGACGAGGCCTGCGAACGGACGAACCCGCGGCTGACGTAGGCGTAGAGCGTTGCGCGCGTGACGCCGAGCCGGCGCGAGGCCTCGGCGGCGGAGATCCAGGCGCCGGCGCGCGCCGCCACCGTCATATTGATTGCCAAATCAACATTGACAGCATCATACACGGAGAGCTACGTTCGGCGCATGACAGGCAACGGATTGGCAGGCGTCGTCGCGACCACCACGCGGCTCAGTCACGTCGACGGCGAGCGCGGCGAGCTGATCATCGCCGGCTACCCGGTGGAGCAGCTGGCCGCGCCCGCCACGTTCGAGGAAACGACCTGGCTGCTGTGGCACGGCGGCCTGCCGGCAGCCGCGGAGCTGGAGGCGTTCCGCGCTGCGCTCGCCGGCGTCCGGCGTATCCCGGATGCCGCCCTGGCGCTGTTGCGCGACTGCGCCCGGCGCCAGCTGCCGGTGATGGATGCCTTGCGCGTCGGCGCGGGGACGCTCTCGCTCGAGTCGGACGAGGCGACGGCGATCGTCGCCCGCGTGCCGACGATCGTCGCGTCATACTGGCGGCTGCGGCACGGCCGCGAGCCGATCCCGCCGCGGAGTGACCTCGGTCAGGCGGCGAACTTCCTCTACATGCTGAGCGGGGAGGTCGCGGACGCCGAACGCGTCAGGGCGCTCGAAACCTATCTCAACACCGTGATCGATCACGGGCTGAACGCGTCGACGTTCACCGCGCGCGTGATCACGTCCACCGGATCCGATCTCGTCTCCGCCGTCGTCGGCGCCCTTGGCGCGCTCAAGGGTCCGCTGCATGGCGGGGCGCCGGGGCCCGCGCTCGACATGGTGTTCGAGATCGGCGACGCGGCGCGCGCCGAGGCCGTTCTGCGCGCGAAGATCGAGCGCGGCGAGAAGCTGATGGGCTTCGGGCACCGCGTCTACAAGGTGCGCGACCCGCGGGCGGACGTCCTCGCGCACGCCGCCGAGCGCCTGTTCACCCGCGGCGGCGACAGGGCGCTGTACACGCTCGCCCGCGCCGTGGAGGCGGAGGCGCTCCGGCTGCTCGAGGAATACAAGCCGGGACGCCGGCTGCAGACCAACGTGGAGTTCTACACGGCGCTGCTCCTGCACGGCCTTGGCTTCGACGCCGACCTCTTCACGCCGACGTTCGCGATCGGCCGCGTGAGCGGCTGGATTGCGCACGCGTTCGAGCAGCGCGAGGGGAACCGCATCATCCGGCCCCAGTCGGAGTACGTCGGCCCACGCGACCGGACATGGCTCCCCCTCGCGCAGCGCGTCACGGCGCCGGGACGGCTGTCCGGTTCGCCGGCACCAGCTGCGGCTGGTAGGTGAACACCTCGCGGCTGCGCGCGTCGACGTGGACCTTCAGCCAGTTGACGTCGTTGTTGCCGTTGGCCTGGTTGTCGCCGAACGTCTCGACGCGGGTAAAGTTCTCCAGCCTGCGGCCCCTGGCGTCCAGCAGCGGCTTGTCGAGCCGGAAATAATGCGAGTCGCCGTGCACGTAGGCCACCGGCCGACGGAAGGCGACCACCTCGTCGCGCAAGGCGCTCAAGAATTCCTGGAAGCCGTCGGGCTGTCCGTCGGTCTCCGCGAGCGTCTTCGGGTCGCGCAGCGGCGCCCGCGTCGGATCCGTCAGGTCAAAACCCCGGGTTGGCCTGCGAAATCAGCATGACGGCGGCGGACCCTCGGGCCACGGCCTCGTCGAACGTCTCCTGCAACCAGACGATGTCGGCATGATTGCGCGCGAAGAATTCGGCTGCGTCGGGCGCCGTGTCGCAGAGGTTGTTGCACGACCCGCTGACGTTGAGCGTCGCGTAGGTGACGCCGCCGACGCTCCAGCGCCGGTTCTCCACGCACGGGATCAGCCCCTGAACGCCCCGGCACAGGACGGCCGCCTGCACCTGCTGGCGCATGCGGTGCCGGCCGAAGGAGAACGGCGTGCTGAAGAAGAGCGCGCGCTCGTGATCGAGCCGCTCCAGCGAGTTGAAGCCGCCGTTGGCGGGACGGTCGCAGTCGGTCCAGTCGTTGTCGCCGGGGGTGAACATCGCCGGGGCGTTCAGCGAGTTGAGGTAGCCGAGCGCCTGCAGGTACATCGCGTTGCTGCACGTCGTCGGGGTCGTCGATCCGGGCGCGCCGCTGCCAACCTTGAGATCGCCGTCGTGGACCGTGAACGCGAGCTTCTGCGCGTTGATGTCCGCGATGAGGCTGGGCACGCCAACCTGCGCCTGTAAGTCGGAATAGGTCAGGTCGCCCCAGAGCCCGATGGCGTACGGCTCGCGGCCGTCGCGATCGTCCTGGTCCCCGCGGTCCTCGTCGCCGTCGTTTCCCGTGGCCACGGTGGTCGCCGCCATCGCCACGATCACCACAGCGATCGCCCAGCCGCCCACTCGCCACCGGCCGTTTCGCATCGTCATCCACCCTCCTGCCGGCGACCCGACATGGGTCGCGCGGGGGTCGACGATAGCAAGCGCGCGGCAGCGGCAATGTGACGCCACAGTAACGGAATTGCAAACGGGGTCGTCCGCCGGCAAACGCGGTGGTGGCGTGCTGAGTCATAGTCGAACCACGGAAGCGAAGTGGTTCGAAACGTAAACGGGCCCCGGGAACGGCTTACAACGCCTGTGTCAACAACGCCGAACATCGGGGCGACGCCCGCTCGACGCGCGCAGCTGTTGCCTTCCCGTTACGTCTTGTTGCGCGTGCTTACCGGTTTCGTATCGCTGCCGCGCGGGAATGCCGCCGATTCCGCGCGTCCCGCGCGTTTCTCACGGGTACCTTGCTTGCAGAGCGCACCGCCGCCCTTTTAAATAGCGAGGAGGACGCATGTCTGATCGTCGAACTGATGAACCCGAAGTGATCGGCCGCCGTGAATTTACGCTGCAGTCCGCGCTGGCGCTTCTGGCCGGTGTCGTCATCAGCGTGGACGGATGCGGGGGATCGACCACCTCGCCGAGCCCCAGCGCCACGCCGTCGCCGTCGCCGGCGCCCGCGCCCCCTCCGGCCGTGGACGTGAACGGATCGGTCGCGACCAATCACGCCGCACCCCACGTAGCAGTCATCACTGCCGCGCAGATCACCGCGGGGAGTGCGATCTCCCTGAACATCCAGGGCATGGCCACGCACCCGCACAACGTGGATCTCACGCAGGCCGATCTCGTCTCGCTGCGGAACCGGACGGCGGTGACGAAGGAGTCGACCAACGTCAACAACCATACCCACGTGGTGACGTTCACGCCCGCGTAACGTCCGTCCGCTCCCCGACTCACGGCTGCGTGGGCGGCGGTCCCGTACCGTCGCCTGCCGCACCCGTTCGCCCGCCCGTCCCACTCTTCTCCTGCCGAGCTAGCCGCCGGGCACGCCTGGTGCTCTTCACGCGCCAGCGATCGTCGTCGCGCGCGATTTCCTGAACGAATCGTCCGCGCGCGGCGCGCGCGATGACGAAATGCCGTGACGGATCCGGCGCGGCGGCGCGCGATCGGTCCGCGAGGTCTGCCGAAGGAGGGACCGGCACGCATGCTGTTCGCGCTCGCAGCCGCGCTCGTCCTGGCCGCGGGACCGCAGTCGTCCCCCACCGATCGCGGCCGCGCCGAGCAACTGGCGCGGTCGGGGAAGACCGTCGAGGCGATGGAGATCTTCGTGCGGCTGGTCGAGCAGGACCCGGCCGACGTCGAGGCGCGCCTGTGGATGGCGCGTCTCGAAACGCGCCTGGGACGTCTCGCCGACGCGGAAGCCGGGTTTCGCTCGGTACTCCGGGAGCATCCCGCCGACGTCGACGCCCGCATCGGTCTCGCGACCGTGCTGACGCGGAGAGGGAAGCCGGAAGAGGCGCTGGCGATCCTCACCGACGTCGAACGGAACACCGGCGAGAGCTCCGATCTCTTCGGCGCGCTCGGCCGCGCCTACCGCCGTGTCGGCGACGACCGGCGCGCCCTCGCGTACTTCCGGCGCGCTCACCGGCTGGCACCGCGCGACCCGGATCTCACCGCTGGCTTCGAAGCGGTCGCGCGCGTGTACGGGCATTCGCTCGCCTTCGAGGGATTCACCCAGGGTGGCGCGCCCGGCACCGGGGTCCAGTCGGGCTCCGTCGGCGGGCGCGTACGCGTCGTGCCGCGGCTGCATCTCGATGTCAGCGGCAGGATGCAGCAGGGAACCGGCTATTCCGACGCCACGGCCGGCGCTGGTTTCCTGTGGCGCGCCGGCCGCGCCACCACCGCGGAATTCCACGCGCTCGGGGGGCCCGACAACGTCGCGCTGGCGGCCAGCGATCTCTCGGGCGCGGTCACGCACTACGCGGGCGTGTACGAATTCGGCGCCGGCCTGCGGCGCATGTCGTTCATCGACGCCGATGTCGTCTCCGCGTTTCCAACCTTCGCCTGGGACTCCGGCAGGTGGCGGCTCGACGCCCGCTACATCTACACGCAGTCGTCGTTCGATCGCACCGGCCAGTCGCGCGGCGATCATTCCGTGATGCTGCGCGACACGTGGCGCGGGTGGCGCCGCGTCGCCCTCAATGGCGTGTACGCGCACGGGATCGAGAGCTTCGACACGCTGACGGCGGATCGCATCGGTTCGCTCGGCACGACGACCGTCGCCGCGGGGCTGCGGATCGACACCCCGTCGTTGACGGCCATCACGACGACGTGGGAGCACGAGTGGCGGTCGAACCAGACGCGGGTCGACCGGCTCAACCTGTCGATCGTGCAGGCGATTCCATGATCGAGCTGCTGCTCGTCTTCGAACGCCTCGCGGTCTGGATGATGTGGGCCGGCTTCGTCCTGGTGGTCGCGATGCTCTGCGCCGTCGTCGCGGGCCGCGTCGCGTACGCGTGGCACGAGGAGCGCCGCCATCGTTTCGAGCGCCACTACGGCCCGCTGGCGGCACGGGCGCTCGAGGGAGACGCCGCCGCACAGCACGCGATCGTCACCTGCCCGCCGCGCGACCACCTTGCGATGGCGATGCTGCTCATCACGCCGCTCATCGACGATCGCGATCCCCGCCGCGTCGCGGTCACGCGTGCGATGGTCCGCAAGATGACACGGGGACGGCTGGGGGAGCGGTTGCTGCGCAGCCGCTGGTGGTGGCGCCGCGCGCTGGCGTTGCGGGCCATCGGATTGATTCAGATGGCCAATCGGACCGGCCGGGTCATCGCCGCGCTCGACGACGAGCACGCGGAAGTACGCGGCGCAGCGCTGGACGCGCTGGCGGACATGCAGGATCCCGCGGCGGTCCCCGCTCTCGTCACCCGGCTGCACGATGCCTCGCTGCAGCGCGGGCGCCGCGCGGCCGCGCTCGCGGCCTTCGGTCCTCGATGCGAGCCGCTGGTCCTGGAGCTGGCCCGTGACGACGAGGAGCATCGCATCAACTACGCGCGGGCGCTGGCGCTCTGTGGAACGGAACGGTCGCGGGCGACGCTGTGCCGGTGGACCGAGGACGCGCGTGCGAACGTGCGCGCGGCGGCCTTCGAGGCGCTCGCCCATGTCGGGCTCGACGAACGGTCGGCCGCCCTCGCCATCGGCGCGCTGGAGAGCGCCGACCCGCCCGTCCGTGCGATGGCTGCGGGCGCGCTCTACGGGTGGGAGGGCGCAGGCGATGCGGCGCGGCACCTCGCCCGGCACCTGGACGATTCGTGGACGGTCGCCGTCAAGGCCGCCCGGTCGCTGCAGTCGATGCACCAGGCCGGCCGCGCGATGCTCGAATCGCTGGCCGGCCGGCCCGATCTTGCGGGCGTGCTCTCGCGCCAGATGCTCTGGGAGGCCGCCCGGCCGTGAGCCTCACCGAGGTCGCCACGATATTTTCCCTGCTGGTCACGACGTATTTCGCCCTCTGGAACGCGTCGCTCATGGCGATGGGCGCCGCCGCGTCGATGTTCCTGTGGCGCTATCAGCGCCGGCGGACCCTCCGCAACCGGGCGCTGGCCGGCCGCCTGGCGTCGCCGCCGCTCATCTCGATTGTCGTGCCCGCGTGCAACGAGGCGCTGACGATTGTCGAGAGCATCCGGGCGCTGCTGGCGCTCGACTACGAGGCGCACGAAATCGTCATCGTCAACGACGGCTCGTCGGACGACACGCTCGACGTCCTGCGAAGGACGTTTCGCCTGCTGCCGGGGCCGCTCGCCTTCATGCAGCCGCTGTGCACGGCGCCGGTGCGCGGCGTGTACCGGTCCATTGAAGAGCCGGCGCTCGTGGTGATCGACAAGGAGAATGGCGGCTGCAAGGCCGACGCGGCCAACGCCGGCATCAACGCCGCGTCGGGCGTGCTCGTGCTCGTGATCGACGCCGACACCGTGCTCGAACCGGACGCGCTGAGCCGCGCTGTGCTGCCGTTTCTCGAGGACCCGACCACTGTTGCCGTCGGCGCGTATGTGGCCATCGCCAACGGCTGCCGCATCGAGCACGGCCGCGTGGTCGATGTGATGTTGCCGTCAAACTGGCTGGCACGGTTCCAGATCATCGAGTACATGCGCAGCTTCCTGCTCTTCCGGATCGCGTGCGCCTCGCGCAACGGGGTGACGATCATTTCCGGAGCTTTCGGCCTGTTCCGCCGCGACACGGCCATCGAGGTCGGCGGCTACGACCGCACGGCGATCGGCGAAGACATGGACCTCACCCTTCGCCTGCAGGCGTTCTACAGGTCGCGACGGCTGCCGGGCCGTATCGCCTTCGTGCCGCTGCCGCTCTGCTGGACGCAGGCGCCAGAAGATCTGGCGTCGCTGCGGTCCCAGCGTTGCCGCTGGCGGCGCGGTCTGCTGCAGGCACTTTGGCGGCATCGGCGGGCGATCGGCAATCCACGCTACGGCGTCGTAGGGTTAGGGGTGTTGCCATACACCGTCATCGTGGAGGGGCTCGGGCCGCTCCTCGAGGTGTCGGGCTATGCCATCACCACCGTGGCCGTGTTCCTCGGCGTCCTCAACTGGAGTCACTATCGCGTGCTGCTCGCCGTGTCGATCCTGTTCGGCGCCGCCTCGACGTTGCTGGCGGTGCTCCTGAGCGACGTCGCCACGCGCAAGTACAACCGTGGCCGCGATCTGGCGCTGCTCATCACGATCGCAATCGTCGAAAACATCGGCTTCCGCCAACTCAACTCCTGGTGGGGTTGCGTCGGGACCGTCCAGGCGCTGAGGGGCACGGGCGGATGGGGTCATATGCGGCGCCGCGCCTTCGAGGGTCGAGCCGCATAGCCACTGCCTGCGCGGTGACGATCTTGTGATCGGCGACGCGCCCTGACGCTCGACCTCCTCCTCGCTCTGTTCACTTCGCCTCCACGCGTCGTTATGAGCTAGTGGCACGCGCTTCACGCGTGCCGCCGGATACGCGCGACGAGTCGAGGCCACCACCATCATCAGCGCCGCCTGCATCGACGAAAAAAAATTTATGCGGGGAGTAGCGCTCGGGGAAGGCGCGGCGTATAGTGTGCGCCTCCCTAAATCTGTTCAGGTAGGTCGGCGTCGAATATCTCGTCTCCCCCCCGGGAGCAGTTCGTGATGTTCGAGCCAGGGTCACAAATCGGGCGGTACGAGATTCAGCGGCGGCTCGGGCGCGGTGGCATGGGCACGGTCTACGCCGCGCACGACTCGATCCTCGGTCGCCTCGTCGCCATCAAGGTGTTCGCCGGCGATCTCGACATCCCCGATGCTCGAGAGCGGTTCGTGCGCGAAGCGCGTTCGGCCGCGGCGCTCGCTCATCCCCACATCGTCGCGGTGCACGACTTCGGCGATCACGAGTCGCAGCCGTTCATCGTCATGGAATACATCAAGGGCGAGACGCTGGCGGAGCTGATCCGCCGCAGGGCGCCCGTGTCGCAGGGCGACAAGCTGCGCTGGATCGAGGAGCTCGCCTCGGCGGCCGGCTACGCGCACCGCATGTCGGTGATTCACCGCGACATCAAGCCGGCCAACCTGATGATCGACAAGTCGGGCCGCCTGAAGGTGCTCGACTTCGGCATCGCCCGGATGCTCGGGACCGTCTCGAACACCCGCGACACCATCGGGACGCCGGGCTACATGGCCCCGGAGCAGATTCTCGGCGAGGACGTCGACGGCCGCGCCGACCTGTTCGCGATCGGCGTGGTCTTCTACGAGCTGCTCGCCTACACCGAGGCATTTCCGGGCGACACCAGCCCGGCGATCACCCACCGCATCCTGCACAAGGACCCGGTGCCGCTGCCGAACCTGGTGCCCGACCTCAACCCGGAGATCCTGCCGATCATCGAGCGGGCGCTGAAGAAAAACGTCGACGAGCGGTTCCCGGATGCGGAGGCGTTCCGCGTCGCGGTGAGCCGCGTGCGGAAGCGGTTCGAGGAAGACACCGAGCAGATCGTCGCCCCGACCGTCCTGATTCGCGAGACGCCGGCGCCGACGCGCAAGCCGTCCGGCCCGGCGCAGGGCCGGCGCCCGGTGACCGACGCGGTTGGCGTCGCGACGCCGCCGCCGACCGATCGGGATGCGCTCGCACGCCGCCGCCTCGCTCAACTGGAAGCCGCGCTCGCGCAGGGGCGGACGCTGCTCGAGGCCGGCGATCTCGACATGGCGCTCGACTCCTGCCAGCAGGCGCTGACCTTCGACGAGAACCATCCCGGCGCGCTGGAGCTGGAGCAGGAGATTGCGGCGGCGCTCGCTGCACGTCAGACAACGGCCGACGAAGAGGCAGCGGCGCTCGCGGAGGAGCCCGAGGACGAATTCGACGAACCGGAGGCGATTGAGGCCGCGCCACAATACGCGCCCACGGTGCTGGCGCCGCCACGCGAGGCCCGGGTGCCGCAACCGACGCCTCAGCCCGCGCCACCACCCGTCGTCGAGGCACCGCGTGCCCGGAAGACGGAGGCACCGAAGGCGTCTCCGCGACTGACCGAGGGAGCCAGGGCGTCCGCGCGAAAGACCGAGGGACCGAAAGCGCCCGCGCGCAAGGCGCAAGCGCCCAAGGCAGCTCCGCGACCAGCGCGACCTGCCGGGCCATCGCTGCTGACGCGCATGCGCACGGCGAGCACGGCGGCGCTGCAGCGCTCGTCGGTGGCCGTTGCGGCCGTCGGCGCGCGTCTTCGTGCATCGGCGCCCGCCGTCGGAAACGGCGGGCGCGCGATCGTTCCCACGTGGCGTCCGACGCTGCCGGTCACGCGCAGGCAGCAGATCGTCTGGGCAGGAGCGGCGCTCGGCCTGCTTCTCGTCATCGCAGGTGTGGTCGTCGCCATGCAACTGATCGCCGTGCCGCCTCCCGGCACGCTCGTCATCGACGCGGTTCCGTGGGGGACCATCGAGTCCATCAAACGGGAGACAGGCGCCGCCGTGACGCTGCCGTCGGCGGCCTCGACACCGCTGTCGATCGACCTGCCCGCAGGCACGTATACCGTGGCCGTCGTCGGCCCGCCGCCGGACTCGATGCGACAGACCTTCACCATCCGCGTGGGTCCCAACGCCGCGAACGTCGCCCCGCTGGCGCGATTCAACGTCATCACGCCCGAGGACTACTTCGGGCAGTACCTCGCGGCACAGGCTTCGCCCGCCGAGCCCGCGGCGCCGCCTGCGGACACCGCAGCTTCGCCAGAGGCAGCCGCGCCCGTGCAGCCTGCGGCCGCGCAAACGCCGGCGCCGGCAGGAGCAAATCCATGATGCGGGCCTTCGGACAACTCCCAACGACCAACGACCAACTCCCAACCAGACGGCCGTTGCGGCAACGTGCCGCTTGGACGTGGGGCGTGGGCTGTTGGGCGTTGGCCGGCGCCGTCGTGATGCTGTGGCCATCCGGCGCGCTCGCGCAACAGGACAACGACGAGGCGTTCCGGCGCGGTCTCGAGGCGAGAGACAAGAAGAACTGGAAGCAGGCCGAGCTCGAGATGCGTTCGGCGCTCGTGAACGAGTCGAAGGACTCGACGCGCAAGGTGGGCGGCGGCATCTTCCGCGGAGGCATGGAGTACCTGCCGCACTACTTCCTCGGCGAAGCGCTCTACAACCAGAACGATTGCGCCGGCGCGGTCACCGAATGGGCGATCTCGCAACAGCAGCCGGCCGTCGTCGGCGCACGGCGCGAGTTCGTGACGTTCATGGCCAACGGCATCAGGACGTGCGCCACGCGGGGTGTCCTGCCGCCCGCCGAGTTCAACGCGCAGTACGCCGCCGCGAACCAGGCGGTCACCGACGCGAACGAGATGGCCGAGCGCATCACGAAGCTGGGCAACGCGGACGCGTGGCGTCAGGACCTGCGCGACCAGTACGCGCGCATCGGCACCGACTTGACGACCGCGCGGACCAGGCTCGTCACGGGCAAGACGTCACGGTCGGCGTCGGATCTCGAGACCGCTCGCACGGCGGCCATGCGCGTGTCGAACGGCCTGCGAACGCTCGAGACCACCCTCAACGCGAGCATCGAGAACCTGAGCACGGTCCAGCGGCAGGCGCGCGAGGTCGATCAGACCATCAACACCGTCGAGGCCAACGATCGCGCCATCGACGCCCTCAAGGTGACGCTCCCGGAGGCGCTCGCCGCCAGGCGCCAGGGCGGACAGGGGCTGCTGTCGCGCGCGCGCGAGCAGGTCAGGACCGGCGAGCGGACGCAGAACATTACGGCGGTCAACGAGGCGTCACAGTCCTCGCAGCAGGCCGCCGCGATCATCGAAGAGGTCTTGAACGAGGCGATGAAGATCGCGCGCGGGGCGCTCGAGCGCGATCTGGCCGACGCGGGCGCGGCTGCCGCCGAGGCGCTGTCCTTCCTCGACTCCTCGCTGGCGACGCTCGGCACGCTGTTCCGCGACAAGCCCGCCATGGTCACGCCCGAGGTGCAGTCACAACGCGATGCGCTCGAAAAGCGCGTCACCACCATCCGGCGGCGCGTCGAGACCGCGCAGAAGACGCAGAACGTCGGCGGGCTCACCGAGGCCGCGCGGCTTGCCGCCGCGGCGCGCACCGACCTCGAGAAGCTGGTGACCTCGTTCGGGCCGCTGTCGCTGCGCAACCGCGGCGTGCAGGCGGCGCTCGAAGACGGCGCGCGCCAGTTCTTCGCGGGCGAGTACCAGCAGGCGCTCGCCACGCTCGACTCCAACGCGCTGACCGACGCGCCGCTGCAGCTGCACGTGCACCTGTTCCGCGCCGCGGCGCTGTATCACCTCTTCGTGCGCTCGGGTGAGAAGGACCAGGCGCTGCGCACGCGCGCGCGCGCCGAGATCGATGCCTGCAAGAAGCTGAACTCGCAGTTCACGCCCGATTCACGCGCCTTCGCCCCCCGTTTCCTCGCGTTCTATCAGGACGCGCCCCCGCCAACACCATGACCCTGACCCTGGAAGTGATCGGGCCACAGGCGGCCAGGCTCGGGCCCGCCCACCGCAAGGTGTTCACCGTCGACGGTGGCACCATCGGCAGGCTGCCCGACAACGACTGGGTGCTGCCCGATCCGTACATCTCGAGCCATCACGCCCGCATCCGCTGCAAGGGCAACGCGTTCTACATCGAGGACACGAGCACCAACGGCGTGTTCATCAACCAGAACCGCCTCGCGAAGAACCAGCCGCAGGCGCTGGCGCAGGGCGACTGCATTTCGATCGAGCCGTACGAGATCCGCGCGTCGATCGCCGAAGACGCCGTGATCGCCCGCGGCATCGACGATCCGTTTCACGTCGACGATCCGTTCGGCGCGCCGCCCGTGCCGGCGCGCGAGCCGATCGTGCCGCCCTCGTCGCACATCCTCGACGAGCCGATGTCGGCCGGCGCGGTCGATCCGATGAGCCTCCTCGGCTTCGATGGCGGCGCGCCGTCATCGGTGCACGTCCACGTGCCGCGGGCCGACAGCCTGGCGGCGGGCTCCCTGCTGGCGGAGCCGTACGTCGCGCCAGCCGTGCAGCTGCCGCCGGCGTCGGCGCCGTCCGCGCCGCCCGGGGCGATCCCCGACGACTACGACCCGCTGCTCTCCGACAGCCAGTTGCTGCCGCGCGCACCGGCCGCGCCCGCCGCACGGGCTCCGGTGATTCCCGCGGCGCCGCGCGCGGCAACGCCGCCGCCGCCCGCGCGGACCACGCCGCCGGCGAGGCGCGCGCCCGCTCCGCCCGCCGACGCCCAGGACGTGATGCTCAGCGCCGTCCTGCGCCACGCCGGCATCCGCGACGTCACGACGACGCCCGAGCTCGCGCGCAGCTTCGGCCAGATTCTCCGCATCGTCGTCACGGGCGTGATGGACGTGCTCCAGGCCCGGCAGCGCATCAAGGAAGAGTTCCGGATGCGCACGACCACGTTCAAGCCGAAGGAGAACAACCCGCTCAAGTTCTCTGCCAACGTGGACGACGCGCTGCACAACCTGCTCGTCAAGCGCAACCCGGCGTACTTCGAGCCCGTCAGGGCGTTCGAAGACGCCTTCGACGACGTTCGTAATCATCAGATGGCGATGCTCGCCGGCGTACGCGCGGCGTTCGAGGCGATGCTCGCCGAGTTCGATCCCGATCGCCTCCAGGAAGAATTCGAACGACAGCCGCGCAAGGGCGCGTTGATCTCCATGCCGGCCAAGATGCGTTACTGGGAAATGTACCGGGAGAAAGTCCATGGCATCGTCAAGGACGCGGACACGAGCTTCCGCGAATTGTTCGGCGACGAGTTTGCGCGTGCCTACGAAGAGCAGCTCGAGCGCCTCAAGGGCCGCGATCGTGGTCAGTCGCGCTAGCCGCCCCGCCGCGCTGAGCCTCGCCAGCCTGCTCGCGGCGCTGGCGCTGGCGGGCTGCGGCAAGTCGCCCATCGTGCTGGCGCGCCCCACGCCCGCGACGTCGCCGCTGACGATCTCGGTCAGCGCCGACACCAATCCCGACGCCAACGGGCGCCCGTCGCCCGTCGTCCTCCGCGTCTACCAGCTGAAGGCCGACGACGCGTTCGTCAACGCCGAGTTCTTCCCGCTGTTCGACGACGACATGAAGGTGCTCGGCCCGTCGCTGGTCTCCCGCGACGAGTACGTGCTGGCGCCGGCCGAACACCGCAGCGTCGAGGTGGCGGTGTCGGGCGATACGAAGTTTCTCGGCGCCGTCGCGGCCTTTCGCGACATCAGGAACGCGGAGTGGCGCGTGCTCGTGCCGGTGACGCGCAAGGGGCTGAACGTGGCGGTCGAGCGATCCCGGGTCGTCCTCGCGGTGGCGCAGTAGTCATGTCGAACTTCAACAAGGTCGTCTGGACGGAAGGGCTGTTCCTGCGGCCGCATCACTTCCAGCAGCAGGACCGCTACTTCGAGCGCTACGTCGAGACGCGGTGCCACGCGCTCGCGCCGCACAGCTGGGGCTTCACCGAGGTCGAGATCGAACGCGACTTTCTCTCGATTGGCAAGTTCGGGCTGCGCCGCGCCGCCGGCGTGTTTCCAGACGGCACGCCCTTCCGGATGCCGGACGACGATCCGCTGCCGGCGCCGATCGACATCGATCCGCAGGCGCGCGACCAGGTCCTCTTTCTCGCGCTGCCGCTGCGCACGGCCGGGGCGCCCGACGTCGATCGCGCGCCGGGGGCGAACGGGCTCGTGCGCCACGCCGTGCGCGAGCTCGAGACGCGCGACACCACGTCACGCGCGGGCGATGTCGTGCTGCTCGAGGTGGGCGCCATGCGCACGCGGCTGATGCTGGCCGCCGACGTCACGCAGGCGTACGGGTGCGTGCCGCTGGCGCACATCGTGGAGTGCCGGGCGGACAAGCAGGTGGTGCTCGACGAGTCGTTCATCCCGACGGTGCTCGACGCGCACGCCTCGCATCGCCTGCACACATTCACCACGGAGCTGCTCGGGTTGCTGCACCAGCGCGGCGACGCGCTCGGCGGCCGCGTGGCGGCGACCGGCCGTGGGTCATCGGCGGAGATCGCCGATTTCCTGATGCTGCAGGCGATCAACCGCTACGAGCCGCTGCTCGGCCACTACCTCGATGCCGGCATCGTGCACCCGGAAGATCTCTACCGCCTGTGCGCGTCGGCGGCGGGGGAGCTGGCCACGTTCACGACGCCGTCGAAGCGGCCGCCGCAGCTGGCCGCCTACCGGCACGACGCGCTGCGCGAATCGTTCGAGCCGGTGATGACCGCGCTCCGCGCCTCGCTCAGCGTCGTGCTCGAGCAGAGCGCCATCGCCATTCCGATCGAGTCGAAGAAGTTCGGCATCAGCGTCGCGGTCGTCAACGACCGCGGCCTCTACACGAGCGCCGTGTTCATCCTCGCGGCGCGCGCGGACATGCCGGCCGAAGAGCTCCGCCGCCGTTTTCCGGCGCAGCTCAAGATCGGCCCGGTCGAAAAGATTCGCGACCTGGTGAACCTGCAGCTGCCCGGCGTCCCCGTGCACCCGGTGCCGGTGGCGCCGCGTCAGATCCCGTTTCACGCCGGGTTCGTGTACTTCGAGCTGGACCAGGCCAACGAGCTGTGGTCCCAGCTGAAATCGTCCGGCGGCGTGGCGCTGCACCTCGCCGGCGAGTTCCCCGGGCTCGCGCTCGAGTTCTGGGCCATCCGCAGTTGACGGAGCGTATCGATGCCGCAGATTGACGATCCATTCAGGCCGGCAGACGCGACCGTCCTGCGCCCGCGGCCAGGCGCGGGACGGCCCGGCGCGCCAGGAGGCACCGCGCCACCGGGGGCGGCTCCACCGCGGTGGCAGTTCCCGAGCGCGCCTGCGCCCGAGCCGCTGCCGCCATCCTCGCCGGAGATCCTCGGCACCGGCCTCGACCCGCTCGTACGGGCCGCCAGCAACGTGCTGCTGCTCGCGGGACGCCTGCGCGGAACGCTCTCGGCGCCCGACGTCGCCGGCCTGCGGCGGCACGCCCTCGACGAGATCTACAAGTTCGAGGAGCGCGCCCGTTCGGGCGGCGCCGCGAACGAGACCGTGCTCGCCGCGCGCTACGCGCTGTGCGCGACGCTCGACGAAGCGGTGCTCTCCACGCCGTGGGGTGCGCAGAGCGAGTGGGCGCAGCAGACGCTGCTCGTGCAGCTGCACCGCGAGGCGTGGGGCGGCGAGAAGTTCTACGCGATGCTCGACCGCATCTCCCAGGACCCGTCGCGCCACATCGCGCTGATGGAGGTCCAGTACCTCTGCCTCGTCGTCGGCTTCACCGGCAAGTACCACGTCGAAGCGCGCGGAGACGCCAGGCTCGCCGAGGTGCGGCAGGCGCTCTACCGGCGCATTCGCGAGCATCACGGCGCGGCGGCGCCGGAGCTGTCGCTGCGCTGGCGCGGCATCGAGGATCGCCGCAACCGCCTCATCCGCTACGTGCCGTGGTGGATCGTCGGCGCGGCCGCGCTCGTGATCGTCGCCCTCGCCTACGCGGTCTACGCGTCGCGCCTCGGCGGCGCGGCGGCGCCCGTCCAGGCGTCGCTCGCGAAGGTGGGACTCGACGGCTTCAGCGGGCCCGCGAAGCCATCGGCCTCGGGCGTCACGCTGAAGCAGCTGCTCGCGCCCGAGGAGGCGCGCGGCGCGGTGACCGTCGAGGACCAGCAGGGACGCACGCTCATCACGCTGCTGGCGCCGAGCCTCTTTCCGTCGGGCAGCGCGACGCTGAACCCGGATGTCGTGCCCGTCGTCCGCCGCGTCGCGCAGGCGATCGACAAGGTACCCGGCCGCGTGCTCGTCGTCGGGCACACCGACGACCAGCCGGTGCGGTCGCTGCGATACCGCGACAACTTCGAGCTCTCACGCGACCGCGCGGTGAGCGTCGCGCGCGTCCTGCAGCCGGCGATCGCGAACCCGGCGCGGGTGGAATGGACCGGCGTCGGGTCGTCGCAGCCCAGGTTCCGCCCCGAGGCGGACCCGGACAACCGCGCGCGAAACCGGCGGGTCGAGATCGTTCACGTCCCTTGATTGCGAGACGAGCATGTTTGCGTTCCTGAAACGGCGCGGCTTTCTCCTGGTCGTCGGCTTCCTGCTGGTGGCGGCTTTCATCTGGCTCGCGGGGCCGTACTTCGCGTTTGCCGACTACCGTCCGCTCGAGGGCGAGACGGCGCGCTGGATCGCGATTGCCATCGTCGCGCTGGTCCTGCTCGCGCTCGTCGTGGCGAAGAAGCTGCGCGCCTACCGTGCCAGCGACAGGCTGGTGGCCGCCGTCGTGCAGCAGTCGAAGGTCGAAGAGCGGCCGAGCCCCGACGCGCTGCAGCTGCGCGAGCGGTTCGAGGAAGCCACCGCGGCGCTGAAGCAGAACCGGCGCGGCGGCCACAGCCTGTACGAGCTGCCGTGGTACGTGATCATCGGCGCGCCCGGCTCCGGCAAGACGACGGCGCTGGTGAACTCGGGGCTGCATTTTCCGCTCGAGCAGCGGTCGGGCCGCGGGGCGCTGCGCGGCGTCGGCGGCACGCGCAACTGCGACTGGTGGTTCACCGACGAAGCGGTGTTCCTCGACACCGCCGGCCGGTTCACCACGCAGGATTCCGACGCCGGCGCCGATGCGGCCGGCTGGCTCGAGTTCCTCTCCCTGCTGCGCAAGTACCGCACGCGGCGCCCGATCAACGGCGTCATCCTCACCGTCAGCGCGCAGGACCTGATGACCCAGCACGCCGACGCGCGCGAGACCTACGTGGCGGCGGCGCGGCGGCGGCTGAACGAGCTCAACAAGGAGCTGCGCATCCAGCTGCCGGTCTACGTGATGGTGACCAAGTGCGACCTCGTCGCCGGCTTCACCGAGTACTTCGACGACCTGACGCAGGAGGGGCGCGCGCAGGTCTGGGGAACCACCTTCCCGCACGAGCAGACGGTCAAGGGCGAGGCGGCGCGCGCCTACCCGGAGGAGTTCGACGCGCTGATCGGCCGGCTCAACGCGCGGCTCTTCAACCGGCTCGAAGAAGACCGCGACCCGGCACGCGGCACGAAGATGTTCGGCTTCCCGCAGCAGATGGCCGCGCTGCGCGACCTGCTCGCACAGTTCGTCACCGACGTCTTTGCCTCGACGCGCTTCGACCAGCAGCAGGTGCTGCTGCGCGGCGTCTACTTCACGAGCGGCACGCAGGAAGGCACGCCCATCGACCGCCTGCTCGGCGCCATCGGCCGCCGCTTCGCGGTCACGCCGGACGCGGTCGTCGCGGGCGGCCGCGGCAAGGCGTACTTCATCGAGCGGCTGCTGAAGGACGTGCTGCTGGCCGAGTCCGGGCTCGCCGGCGTCAACCGGCGGCTCGAGGTCAAGAAGGCCGCGGCGCAGATGGGGGCCTACGCGGCGATGGCGCTCTTCGCGGTCGTCGCCCTCGTGCTGCTCTCGATCAGCTACGTGCGCAACCGCGACTACATCGCCCAGGTCGCGACCGACGTCAACAAGCTGGCGCAGCTGCCGCCGATTGGCGCGGCGGCGGCGCTCGAGAGCATCCTGCCGCGGCTCGACGCGGTGCGCGCCGTGTCCGATTCCGCGAACCGCTACGCGGACCATTCGCCGTGGGCGATGCGCTGGGGCCTGTTCCAGGGCAATGCGCTCGGCAACGCCGCGCGCGACGCCTACATGCGCGAGCTCGATGGCGCGCTGCTGCCGCAGGTGGCCGCGCGCATCAAGGAGCGGCTCGTCGACTACGTGCCGGAGCCGGAGAAGCTGTACGAATACCTGAAGGCGTACCTGATGCTCGGCGAGCCCGAGCATCTCAACAAGGCGCAGCTCGGGTTCGTCGCCGACCTGGAGTGGAAGAGCCTCGACTCGGCGGACACCGAGGCCGGGGCCGCCCTGTCGCGGCACTTCGCCAGCCTCCTGCAGTACGAAGACGCGCTGCGGCCGATCGAGCTCGATCAGTCGCTGGTCGCGCAGGCGCGCAGCACCATCCGCCAGGCGTCGCTCGGCGGGCTCATCTACCGGCAGGTGCGGCTTGGCTACGCGTCCGACTCGTCGCGCGCGCTCAGGCTGGACGTCGCCGCCGGGGTCGGCGCCGAACGCGTGCTGCGGCGCAAGAGCGGCCTGCCGCTGTCGCAGCCGGTCATCAGCCTCTACACCAAGCCGGTCTTCAACGAGATCACCAGCCGCGGCGCCGGCGATCTCGTCAAGCAGATCGCCTCCGACCAGTGGGTGTGGGGCGAGGGCGGCGCGCCGCGCGTCGGCTCCACGGCGATCGCGACCGAGTTCACCGAGCTCTACGAGAAGGACTACATCGCCTTCTGGGACGGCATCGTCAAGGATATTCAGCCCGTCTCGATGTCGACGCTCTCGGGCACCAAGGATGCGCTCGGCATTCTCGCCGGCCCGACCTCGCCCCTGCGTGGGCTGCTGAAGGCGATTGACGAGCAGACCTATCTCGTCAAGCCGCCCGATCCGACGGCCAAGCCGGGCATCGTGAGCACGTTCGACAACGTCTTCAACCGTGGCAAACAGGCTGTCGGCCTGTCCACCGTGCCGCCGGGAACGAAAGTCACCGCGCACTTCGCGGAAATTCACCGGCTCGTGTCGGCCGACAACGGCGCCGCGCCCATCGACAGCGTCATCGACAAGCTGAAGCAGGTGCAGCAGCGCCTGGAGCCTGTCGGTCCCGCCGTCGGGGGCACCAACGTGACCGACCCCGCCGCGATCAACAGCGTCGGCGAGCTGGTGAACGCGCTGAAGCGTGAAGCCACCGCGCTCCCTCCCGCGATCGCGGCCATCGTCAACGAGGTCGCGGACGGTACGGGTCGAATCATCCGGAGTGGCGTGCGCGGCACGCTCGAGACGCGGTATCGCGAAGACGTGGTGCGCGAGTGCCGCGAGGTCGTCCAGGACCGCTATCCGTTTGTCGCGGCGAGCGCGGTTGACGTGCCGCTCGCCGACTTCGGGCGCGTGTTCGGCTACGGCGGCGTCTTCGACCGCTTCTTCAAGAACGAGCTCGAGCCGCTCGTCGACACCTCGCGCAGCCCCTGGACGTGGCGGGCCGACGCGTCGGGCGTCTCGGTCGGGCCGTCGCAGACGATGCTGCGGCAGTTCGAGTCGGCGCGGCACATCCGCGAAATGTTCTTCCGCCCCGGCGGCCAGGAATCGGAGGTCAGGTTCAGGCTGACGCCGACCGAGCTCGATGCCGACGTCACGCGCTTCCTCCTCGAGATCGACGGGCAGAACGTCGAGTACCGCCATGGCCCCGAACGCAGCGTGGCGACGACGTGGCCCGGCCAGAGCGCGGGCCCGTCGGCCGTCACCTTCGAGATGCGGGCGGGCGGGCGTCCCAACGCCGCCTTCCAGGGCGCGTGGGCGTGGTTCCGGCTCCTCGACACCGCGCGCGTGGCGCCCGAGACCGAGGTGCGGTCGGAGCTGACGTTCGTCAAGGACGGGCACCAGGCGCAGGTGCGGCTCGAGGCGGCCAGCGTGCGAAACCCCTTCAACGACCGGGATGTGCTGCGGCAGTTCCGCTGCAGCGAGTGATCGGATCCGAGGCACCGACGAGCGTGGAAATCGGGTTCTACGGGAAGCTGCCAAGCCACGGCGATTTTCTTCGCCGCCGCGTCGCCGACGCCTTCGTCGGCGTGTGGGACGCGTGGCTGCAGGAGTGCGTCTCGGCGAGCCGGGCCGCGCTCGGCGAGCGGTGGCTCGACGTCTACCTGACGAGCCCGGCGTGGCGCTTCGCGTGCGCGGCCGGCGTCTGCGGCCCGTCGCCCGTCGCCGGCCTGATGGTGCCGAGCGTCGATCGCGTCGGCCGCTACTTTCCGTTGACGCTGGTGGCGCAGCTGTCGCCGGCCGCGAACGTGCTCACGATCGCCTCGCAGGCAGCCGGCTTCTTCGACGCCGCCGAACGGCTGGTGATCGAGACGCTCGCCGCCGACGCCGTCGACGTGGACAGCTTCGACGACCGCCTCATGCAGCTCGGCGCCGAGGAAGCGCCGTTCGCGCTCGCGCCGTCCGTGGCGCTCGATCGCGCGGCCGCTGCCGTGCTGAACGACCACGCGCAGGCGTGCTGGCAGATTCCGATCGGCTCGCTGCCGCAGCTCGCTCCCGCGCTGGAGCAGCTGCTCTCGCAGCGTCTCTCCGCGGTCTACGACCCGCTCGCCTTGTGGTGGACGTCCGGGTCGTCGGTCGTCGAGCCGAGCTGCCTCATCCTGAAAGGGCTGCCGCACCCCGACGCGTTCGCCGCGCTGCTCGACGGCTCGTGGGCCGAGCGGCAGTGGCGCCCGATTCCGTCGCAGGGCGCGGCCAACGGGTCCGACACCGCCGTGGATGCGAGCGGTCCGGCGCCCATGTATCGATCGGCGGCGGCCACCGACGTCGGCAAGGTCCGCAGCGTCAACCAGGATTCGTTCGTCGAGCGCTCCGATGCGGGCCTCTGGGTCGTCGCCGACGGCCTCGGCGGGCACAGCGAAGGCGAGATTGCCAGCCGGATGGTGTGCGACGCACTGGCGGACTTCACGCCGGACTCTGTCTTCGAGGATGCCATCGAGAGCGCCCGCGACCGGGTGCGCCAGGTCAACGATCACCTCGACCGCTCGGCCGCCCGATCGCCCAACGGCGCCCGCAGCGGCAGCACCGTCGTCGCGCTGCTGACGCGCGGCAGCCGCTGTGCCGTGCTCTGGGCCGGCGACAGCCGCGTCTACCGGTGGCGCTCCGGCCGGCTGCTGCAGCTGACCCGTGACCACAACCTCGCGGAGACGGAAGGCGCGACCGGCGAGTATGCCAACGCGGTCACGCGGGCGGTGGGCGGCGAATCGACGCTGACGCTCGACCTGCACCGGGATTGCGTCCGTCCCGGCGATCGCTTCCTGCTCTGCACCGACGGCCTGACGCGCTCCGTCCCCGACGCGCAGATTCGCGCCTGGCTCGAGCACGACGACATTCGCGGCGCCGTGGACGGCCTGATCAAGACGACGCTCGACGCCGGCGCGCCCGACAACGTTACGGTTTTGATCGTCGAGGCCTGTGCATGAGGACGCCGGACATGTGTAAACCGGCGGTTTGTTCGTTCTCGCGTCGTGAACGTTATATCCCTGTAGACGCCTATGACTGCTGTGCTCGTTGACGAGGCTTTGGTCCAGCCGATTACGCCCGAGACGCCCTGCGGCGAGGACCTCGAGGACACGCCGCTGCTCGCGTCGTTCGACGCCTTCCGCGTGTTCGGCCTGCGCACGCCGTACGACCCGATGCCGGAGTGGGGCACCATCGCGGGCCGGGCCACCGAAGCGCTCTGCAAGAGCAAGGACCTGCGCCTGCTGGCCTACCTCGGGTCGGCCGTGCTGCGCACCGGCGGCCTGCCGGCGTTCGCCGAGACGCTGACGATCGCGTCGGCGTGGCTGGAGACGTACTGGAAAGAGACCTACCCGCGGATCGACGAGGACGCGATCCTGCGGCGCAACGCACTGAACTGCTTCGCCGATCCAATCGCGGTCATCGACGGCCTGCGGCGGCTGCCGCTCGTCAGCAACCGCCAGCACGGCAGCTTCAGCCTGCGCGACGTCGAGATCGCCACCGGGGTCGTGCCCGCGGACGACGGCACGGTTCCCGCGGACGAGGCGCGGATCGACGCGGCGTTTGGCACGATGCCGCGCGAGGCGCTCGCGGAGCTCCAGCAGAGCGTGGGGCGCGCCAACGCGGCGCTGGCCCGCATCGCCGCGAAGATGCGTGACGACGGGGGCGGCACGAACGCGGCGCCGAGCTTCGACCCGCTGTCGCTGCAGCTCTCGAAGATCGACAAGGTGCTGCGCGCGCAGCTGGCGCTGCGCGGCGACGGGTCGCCCGAGGGCGACGGCAACGGCGCGGAGCAGCCCGAGGGCGCGTCGATCGCGGGCGTCGTGCGCTCGCGCCAGGATGCGATTCGCGCGCTCGACGCGGTCTCGGCCTACTTCAGGCAGCACGAGCCGTCGAGCCCGCTACCGATGCTCCTCGATCGTGCGAAGCGTCTCGTGTCGAAGAATTTTCTGGAAGTGCTCGCCGACATCGCGCCCGAGGCCCTCGGGCAGGCGCGATCGGCGGGTGGGTTGAAGGACGGCGAATAGCGATTCTCAGTAACGGCAGGAGGTGAGCCGTGGCCAAGTCGAGCAGTCAGAAGTTCATCGCGCGCAACCGCGCGCCGCGCGTGCAGATCGAATACGACGTGGAGCTGTACGGGGCAGAGAAGAAGATCCAGCTGCCGTTCGTGATGGGGGTGCTCGCCGATCTGTCCGGCAAGCCCGCCGAGGCGCTGCCGAATGTTGACGAGCGGAAGTTCCTCGACATCGACGTCGACAACTTCGACAGCCGCATGAAGGCGCTCAAGCCGCGCGTCGCCTTCGCGGTGCCGAACACCCTCACCGGCGAGGGCAACATGATGGTCGAGCTCACCTTCGAGAGCATGGACGACTTCTCGCCCGCGGCCGTGGCGCGCAAGGTGGACGCGCTCAACAAGCTGCTCGAGGCTCGCCAGCAGCTCGCCAACCTGATCACGTACATGGACGGCAAGAGCGGCGCCGAGGATCTCGTCGCCAAGCTCCTGCAGGATCCGACGCTGCTGCAGACGCTCGCGGCGGCGCGCAACCCCAACGCCGAAGCGGTGTAACCCGTGAACCGACCAGTGGAGGAGCAACATGGCTGAAACAAATCAGCAGCAGCAGTCGGATTCGCAGGCCGCCGCCGTCGTCGGCGTCACCGACTTCGACTCGCTTCTGCGCAAGGAATTCAAGCCCAAGACCGACGAGGCCAAGGAGGCGGTGCAGCGCGCGGTCCGCACGCTCGCGGAGCAGGCGCTCGCCCAGACCTCGCTCATCGGCTCCGACGTCGTCAAGTCGATCGAGGCGATCATCGCGCAGATCGACACGAAGCTGTCGGAGCAGATCAACCTGATCCTGCACCACGAGGACCTGCAGAAGCTCGAGGGCGCGTGGCGCGGGCTGCACTATCTCGTCAACAACACCGAGACCGACGAGATGCTGAAGATCCGCTTCATGAACATCAACAAGCAGGATCTCGGCAAGACGCTGAAGAAGTTCAAGGGCACGGCGTGGGACCAGAGCCCGCTCTTCAAGAAGGTCTACGAGGAGGAGTACGGGCAGTTCGGCGGCGAGCCGTTCGGCTGTCTCGTCGGCGACTACTACTTCGATCACACGCCGCAGGACGTCGAGCTGCTCGGCGAGATGTCGAAGGTGTCGGCGGCGGCGCACACGCCGTTCATCGCCGGCGCCTCGCCGACGGCGATGCAGATGGCGACCTGGCAGGAGCTCGCCAACCCGCGCGACCTGACGAAGATCTTCACCACGCCCGAGTACGCCGCGTGGCGCTCGCTGCGCGAATCGGAAGACGCGCGCTACGTCGGCCTGGCGATGCCCCGCTTCCTCTCCCGGCTGCCGTACGGCGCCAAGACCAGTCCCGTCGAGGAGTTCGACTTCGAGGAGGACACCGCCGCGGCCGACCACAGCCGCTACACGTGGGCGAACGCCGCCTACGCCATGGCCGTCAACATCAACCGCTCGTTCAAGCTCTACGGCTGGTGCTCGCGCATCCGCGGCGTGGAATCGGGCGGCGCGGTCGAGGGGCTGCCGACGCACACGTTCCCGACCGACGACGGCGGCGTCGACATGAAGTGCCCGACCGAGATCGCCATCAGCGACCGGCGCGAGGCGGAGCTCGCCAAGAACGGGTTCATGCCGCTCGTGCACCGGAAGAACTCCGACTTCGCGGCCTTCATCGGCGCGCAGTCGCTGCAGAAGCCGTTCGAGTACGACGACCCCGACGCGACCGCCAACGCGAACCTGGCGGCGCGCCTGCCGTACCTGTTCGCCTGCTGCCGCTTCGCGCACTACCTGAAGTGCATCGTCCGCGACAAGGTCGGCTCGTTCAAGGAGCGGACGGACATGCAGATGTGGCTGCAGAACTGGATCATGAACTACGTCGACGGCGATCCGGCGCACTCGTCGGAGAGCACCAAGGCGGCAAAGCCCCTCGCTGCCGCCGAAGTGGTGGTGGAGGAGGTCGAGGGCAATCCGGGGTACTACACCTCGAAGTTCTTCCTTCGCCCGCACTATCAGCTGGAGGGACTCACGGTTTCACTGCGTCTCGTGTCGAAGCTGCCGTCGCAGAAGGCGGCCGGCTAATCGGCACGGGCGATTACGTTCACAGATCACGACAGGAGTAGATGCATGGCGACCGATACTTTCGCGAAGATTGGGGACATCAAGGGCGAGTCACAGGACGACAAGCACAAGGAGGAAATCGAGCTGTTGTCCTGGTCCTGGGGCGTGAACCAGACGGGAACGGCGTCGCACGGCAGCGGCGCGGGCGCGGGGAAGGCGAGCTTCTCCGATTTCAGCTTCGCGCACTACGTCGACAAGGCGTCGCCGAACCTGATGAAGGCGTGCGCGACCGGCGAGCACATCAAGGAAGTGACGATCACGCAGCGCAAGGCGGGCAAGGGCCAGCAGGAGTACCTCATCATCAAGATGAACGACATCCTGATCACCAACGTGGCCCCGGCGGGACAGAACGGCGACAGCGGGCTCGTGCTCGAGCACGTCGCGCTCCAGGCCTCGAAGGTGGACCTGGAATACAAGCCGCAGAAGGCGGACGGCTCGCTCGATGCGGGGCTCCACTTCAAGTACGACGTGAAGGCGAACAAGGAAGGCTAGACGCGCGCTGCACAGAGGCCCTGCCCAGAGAGTCACAGAGCGCAGCGATCGGAGTGTTCCCCGCTGATGCCGCCTTTGTGACCTCTGTGGCGTGACGGCCTGACGCAGGGCCGACCATCAGGTCGGCCAGCGCGAAAACCGCAGGAGCCGATCGTGTGAGGTCGGCCCGGGGAGAGGAGCTGATCGATCGTGAGCAGTGTAATTGCTCCCGCACCCTCCGGCATCGGAGACATGTTCCTCATGGTCAAGGGCGCCAAGTGCGGCCTGATCAAGGGCGAGGCACAGGACGACGTCCACAAGGGCGAAATCGAGGTGCTGCGCTGGTCGTGGGGGATGCAGGCGAAGTCGTCGCTCGGCGGCGGCACCGCCACCGGCAAGGCGAGCGTCCGCGAGCTGACGGTCGTCAAGCGGATCGACAGCGCGTCGACGGCGCTGATGTCGGCGCTGCGCACCAACGAGCCGATCCAGAAGGCCATCCTCACGCTGCGCAAGGCCGGCAAGTCGCAGCTCGAGTACCTCAAGGTCACCATCGAACAGGGGCGCGTCACCGCCCTCGACGTCGAGGCCGGCGACGGCAGCGGCGGCAGCGGTGTCACCGAGAGCGTGCGCTTCTCGTTCAACAAGATCAACGTCGAGTACGTCCCGCAGGGCAAGGATGGCCAGGCGATGGGCGGAACGATTTATTCGGATCAATGGGGGGACGGATGAGCCGCGCTGAAGCCGCCGAACTGAGTTTGAAGGCGGGCGATCCCGCCGGCGCCCTCGCCTACCTGCAGGAGCAGGTGCGGGCGCAGCCTGCCGACGCGAAGCTGCGCGTCTTCCTCTTCCAGCTGCTGTGCGTGCTGGGCCAGTGGGAACGCGCGCTGAACCAGCTGACCGTCGCCTCGTCGCTCGACCCGGCGGCGCTGGCCATGGCGCAGATGTACGGCGATGCCGTGCGCTGCGAGCCGGTCCGCCGCGAGGTGTTCGAGGGGAAGAAGTCGCCGATGGTGCTCGGGCAGCCGGAGGAGTGGCTGGCGATGCTCATCGAATCGCTGCTGCTGGCCGGCCAGAACAGGCTCGCCGAGTCGAACGACCTGCGCGCGCGCGCGTTCGACGCCGCGCCGACCAGCGCCGGCGACATCGACGGCCGGCCGTTCGAATGGATTGCCGACGCCGATTCGCGCCTCGGACCCGTCGTCGAGGCGGTGATCAACGGCCGCTACTACTGGGTGCCGTTCTCGCGCCTGACGAAGATGGATTTCGAGGCGCCCGAGGACCTGCGCGACCTGGTGTGGATGCCCGCGCACCTCGAGTTCGAGAACGGCGGCGAGTCGCTGGCGCTGATTCCGACGCGCTACACGGGCTCGGAGACCGCCGACGACCTGACGCTGGCGATGGCGCGCAAGACGCGCTGGTCGGAGGCTGGCGAAGACGTGCACCACGGGCTCGGCCAGCGGATTCTCACGACCGACTCCGAGGACGTGCCGCTGATGGACATCCGCAAGATCGCGATCACGCACAATGGCTGACGTTCCCCCGCCGCACGAACGGCTGCAGCCGGCGCTGCTCGATCGGCTGACCGACGAGGAGCCGGACAGGAAGCTCGAGCCGCGCGAGGCGCGGCTCCTGTCGCGCAGCAAGCTGCGGCAGGCGGTGCTGCGTGATCTCGCGTGGCTCTTCAACGCCACGCGGATGGAAGCCGACACCGACCTGACGAAGGCGCCGCACGCGCGGCGCTCGGTCGTCAACTTCGGCCTGCCGGCGCTGTCGGGCAAGACGGCGACCTCGCTCGACGCGACCGACCTCGCGCGCGCGATCAAGCAGTCGATCCTCGACTTCGAGCCGCGGATCCTGCCGGCCACGCTGCAGATCAGGACGCTGGTCGATGCCGGCGCGCTCGACCATCACAACGTGATCGGCGTCGAGATTCGCGGTCAGCTGTGGGCGCAGCCGGTGCCGCTCGAGCTGCTGGTCCGCACCGAGATCGATCTCGAGACCGGCAAGGTCGAAATCGCCGATCTCGCTCCAACACGGGTGGCCTGATGGATCCGCGGCTGCTGCAGTACTACAACTTCGAGCTGCAGCACCTGCGCGAGATGGGCGCGGAGTTCGCGCAGCAGTTTCCGAAGATTGCCGCGCGGCTCGGCATGAACGGCCTCGAGGTCGCCGACCCCTACGTCGAACGGCTGCTCGAGGGGTTCGGCTTTCTCGCGGCGCGCATCCAGCTGAAGCTCGACGCGGAGTTCCCGCGCTTCACCCAGGCGCTGCTCGAGATCGTCTACCCGCACTACCTGGCGCCGACGCCGTCGATGCTGGTCGCGCAGCTGAAGCCCGACCTCGGCGACCCGAACCTGGGCGCGGGACCGACCGTCCAGCGTGGCAGCGCGATGCACAGCCTCACGGCGGCAGACGAGGCGACGGCCTGCGAGTTCCGAACCGCGCACGACGTCACGCTGTGGCCCATCGAGGTGGTCTCCGCCAGCTACTTCTCGTTCGCGCCCGACCTGCCGCTCAACACGCTGCCGGTCGCGCAGCGGATCAAGGGGGGCGTGCGCATCCGGCTGCGGACGACCGCCGGGCTGAAGTTTTCACAGCTGCCGCTCGATCGCCTGCGGTTCTACCTGACCGGGCGTGACGACGTGGCGATCAAGCTCTACGAGCTGTGCCTCGCCACGGGCCTGGGGACGCTGGTGCTGCCGTCGAAGGGCACGCCACGGTGGCACGAGTTCCTGCCGGCCTCGACGATCGCGCCGGTCGGCTTCGACGATGACGAGGCGCTGCTGCCGGTCACGCTGCGGTCGTTCCAGGGCTACCGGCTGCTGCAGGAGTACTTCTCGTTCCCGGCGCGGTTCCGCTTCTTCGATCTCACCGCCCTCGCGCCGGCCGTGCGGCGCGCGGCGACCGACGAGATCGAGGTCGTCGTGCTGCTGGGACGAGGCGACCCGACGCTCGAGAGCGTCGTCGACGGCTCGAACTTCGCGTTGTTCTGCACGCCGGCGATCAACCTGTTCGCCAAGCGCGCCGACCGCATCCAGGTGACCGACGGGGCGTACGAGTACCACGTGGTTCCCGATCGGACGCGGCCGCTCGACTTCGAGGTGTACGAGGTGACGGGCGTCGTCGGCCACGGCGTCGGCACGGACACCGAGCAGGTGTTCCAGCCGTTCTACGCGGCCTACAGCACGGACGCGGTGCGCCAGCAGGCGGCCTACTTCACGACGCGTCGCGAGCCGAGGCTCGTGACCGCGGAGCAGCGGCGGCGCGGGTCGCGGTCCACCTACGTCGGCAGCGAGGTGTTTCTCTCGCTCGTCGATCCGGCGCAGGCGCCCTACAACGGCGATCTGCGGCAGTTGTCGCTGCAGGTGCTGTGCACCAACCGCGACCTCGTGCTGCAGATGCCGCTCGGCATCGGCAAGACCGACCTCGTGCTCGACGCGGCCGCGCCGATCGCGGGCATTCGCGTCGTCGGGACGCCAAGCCGTCCCTACGGACGCCTGGCGGACGGCGCCGTCGCCTGGCGCGCGATCAGCCACCTGTCGTCGAACTACCTGTCGCTTGTCGACGCCACGCCGCAGGAAGGGGCGAGCGCACTGCGCGACGTGCTCGGCCTCTACGCGCCGGGCGCCGACGCCAGCGCGCGGCGGCAGGTCGAGGGCATCCGCTCGGTCCACCTCGATCGCGTCGTCCGGCGCCTGCCGTCGGTCGAGGGACCGCTCGCCTTCGGCCGCGGGCTCGAGGTCAACGTGAAGATCGACGAGATGGCGTTCGAGGGCGGCAGCGGCTACACGCTCGGGTCGGTGCTCGACCGGTACTTCAAGCGCTACGTCTCCCTCAATTCGTTCACCGAAACCGTCCTGTCTTCCGAGACACGGGGCGAGATCAACAGGTGGGGGCCGCAATGGGGCGCGAGGCCGACGCTGTAGCGTTTCTCGCCTCGCTCGCCGACGCGCCGTACCGCCACGATTTCTACCAGGCGTTGCGGCGGCTGGAATGCCTGCATCCGGCGAAGCCGCGCTGGGGCCGCGCGCTGCGCCCGAGCGACGAGCCGCTGCGCCTCGGACAGGACGCGGACCTCGCGTTCGCGCCGTCGCCGCTCGCGGCGCTCGAGAACGGCCACAACGGGACGCCGGCCCGGCTGCAGGTGCGGTTGTTCGGCCTCTTCGGCCCCAACGGGCCGCTGCCGACCCACATCACCGAGTACGCGCGGGAGCGCGAGCGCCACGCCGGCGACCCGACGCTCGGCCGCTTCCTCGACCTGTTCCACCACCGCCTGCTGGCCCTGTTCTATCGCGCGTGGGCGCAGGCGCAGCCGCACGTCAACCGCGATCGTCCCGACGACGATCATTTCGCCATCTACGTGGGCGCCTTCGCCGGCCTCGCGCCGGCCACGTTCCGCGAGCGCGACACGCTGCCCGACCCCGCGAAGTTCTTCCATGTCGGCGCGCTCGTCCGCCAGGTACGGAACGGCGAAGGGCTGGCCGCCATCCTCCAGCACTTCTTCCGCGTGCCGGTGAAGATCGAGCAGTTCGTCGGTCACTGGATGGCGCTCGGGCCGGGCGAACGCACGTACCTGCAGCCGGGTGGCGCGTCTCTCGGCCGCGGCGCCGTCCTTGGCGGCCGCGTGTGGGACCGCCAGCACAAGTTCCGCATCCACGTTGGCCCGCTCTCGCTCGCGCAGTATCGAAGCTTCCTGCCGGGAAGCTCGATGGTGCGGAAACTGGTGGACTGGGTGCGGCTCTACCTGGGTTTCGAGCTCGATTGGGACGTGCGCCTGGCGCTCGCGCGCAACGAAGTTCCGCCCCTCAGCCTCGATGGGCGCACCCAGCTTGGGTGGACGACATGGCTCGGACGGCGAAAGTCAGCCGAAGACGCGGACGACCTGTGCGTCGACGCAGAAAGGTTCGTTGATCCAGCATGAGTGAAATCAGCCGTTCGGCGCTGTTCGGCAAGCTCAACAGCCTCGCGTACAAGGCGATTGAAAGCGCGACCGTCTTCTGCAAGCTGCGGGGCAACCCGTACGTCGAGCTGGTGCACTGGCTGCACCAGGTCGTCCAGGCCCCCGACTCGGACATTCATCGCATCCTCCGGCGCTTCGACATCGACCCCTCCCGGCTCGCCAAGGACATGACCGACGCGCTCGATCGGCTGCCGCGCGGCGCCACGTCGATCTCGGACCTGTCCGCCCACGTCGAGAACGCCGTCGAACGCGCGTGGGTCTACGCCACGCTGATGTTCGGCGACTCGCAGGTGCGCACCGGCTATCTCCTCGTCGGCATGGTGAAGACGCCGTCGCTGCGCAACGCGCTGGTGGCGATCTCGCGCCAGTTCGAGGCGATCAAGTCCGACACGCTGACCGAGGAGTTCGCGCGCATCGTGAGCGGCTCGCCGGAAGAGCGGCTGGGAACGACCGACGGCTCGGCGGCGCCGGGCGAGGCGAGCGACGCGATGGCGCCCGCGCAGATGGGCAAGCAGGAGGCGCTCAGGCGCTACGCCACCGACCTCACCGAGCGTGCGCGCAAGGGCGAGATCGATCCGGTCAGCGGCCGCGACGAAGAGATCCGGCAGATCGTCGACATCCTGATGCGGCGCCGGCAGAACAACCC
>DATNCQ010000197.1:0-34933 GCA_035571515.1 Vicinamibacterales bacterium | reverse complement strand
CGGGGCGTGGCTGCCGCCGGTCTCCAGCAAGGTCTGGCAGCGGCCCTGCCGCCGGGCGCGCTCGCCTCCAACACCAACGTGATCTCTTCCGCCTATGAGCCCGTTGATGGAAAGGGCGGAGAAGAAGTCAGCGGTCCCTACCAGGTCGTCAAGGGCTGGCCGCAGCCCGTCACCGAGGGCTGGACAATCAACGCCGAGACGATGTTCGCCGAGTCGCCCGATCGCATCATCGCGGTCGGACGCGGCACGCGTAAGAGTCCGTGGACGACATTCTGGGGGCCGGCCGCGTTTCGCAACCTTGGCAAACCGATTCCGCCTGCGGAGCAGAAGCAGCAGCGGATGATCGTCGTCTACAACCGCCAGGGCAAGGTGGTGGAGTCATGGGATCAGTGGAGTCCCCTCCTCGTGGACGTGCAGCTGGTCCAGGAGAACCCGTACGATCCCGAACACCATCTCTGGATCGCGACCGACGAATCGCTCGTGGAGCTGACGCGCGACGGCAAGACGCACGTCAAGACGATCGACGTGAAGGACATCCCTGCGGCGCAGACGCAGAACGGCAACTTCGTGGTCGAGTTCTTCGCCTTCGCGTCCAACGGCGATCTGTGGGCCGCCGGCGGCAACCGGATGGTCAGGTTCAACAAGGACGGGAAGTTCGTGTCGGCGTTCGGCAAGGCGGGCACCGGTCCCGGCGAGTTCGGGATCGTGGGAGAGGGACTGCACGGAAACGGCATTCACGGCGTCGTCATCGACTCGAACAGGAACCGCATGTACATCGTCGATCGCGTCAACTCCCGCATCGACGTCTTCGACCTGAACGGCAAGTTCCTGGATCAGTGGCCGAACATCGTCGGCGCCTACGGCATCCGCCTGACGGCCGATGGCCGGTACGCGTGGGTCAACGACGGCTACACGCAGAAGGTCATGAAATACGACGCGCTCACCGGAAAGCTCGTCCCCGGCTCGACGTGGGGGACGATGGGCATCGCGCCGGGATCCATCTGGGGATTCCATTTCTTCACGACCGACAGCGAAGGCAATCTCTACGTCGGCGAGGACATGGCGTTCCGCATCCAGAAGTTCGTGCCGAGGAAGGACGGCAACCCCGTCCAGATCATCGGGCCTCTCATGCAGTGATGCGCGATGCCCGGGGCTGAATGTCGAATTCCCACGGGTTCGCGCGCGCGCGCACGCTCACGCGCGTGGTGGCTCGTGGCCGCCTTGTTCATCACCGCGTTCCTCGCGCGCGGCCCGCTGTACTTGTCGGTGTTTCCGCCCTTCGAGGGGTGGGACGAATATCAGCATCTGGGCTACATCGCCTATCTCGATGAGTTGGGCACCATTCCGGTGTTCAGTACGGAGACCCGCGTGCCGCTCGTCATCCGCCCGCTCGTGATCGCCATGCCACACTCGCAGTGGGGCGGCGACCAGGTGCGGGAGTGGGGCGCGTTGTCTTACGGCGACTACTGGAACCTGGGGCCTCCGCCCGCCATCCCCCGCGGCGGCGTCTCTCCCCCGCCGCGACTGTATCAAGCGCAGCATCCCCCGCTCGCCTACGCAGTGGCCTTGCCCATCTGGCACGTGTTGAAGAACAGACATCCGTTAGAAGCGATCTATGCGATCCGGACGATGAACCTGCTTCTCGTGGCGGTTGCGCTCGTGATCTTTGCAGCTGCGCTGGAGCGCCTCGTCCCCACGTTCGCGCCCAGGATCGCGGTGTTCGCGCTGGTGTGCCTCCATCCGCTGTTCTTCCAGAACGTCGCGCGCGTGGCCAACGATGCGCTCGCCCTCGCCACAGGCGTGGCTGGTATCAGTCTGCTGGTGCTCGCCGACGGAGATACCCTGCTCACCCGTGGCCTGCTCGCGGCCGCGTGTATCGCCGCGAGTGTCTGGAGCAAACAGACGGGCCTTACCCTCGTTCCCGCGCTCGTGCTGGGGGTGCCGTTGATCGGCTGGGCGCATGGGCTATCTGCGGAACGTCTGTGGCGTGTGACCGGTATCGTGGCGTTCGTGTTTCTCCTGCTCGTGGCGCCGCTATGGCTGTGGAGCTACCGCCACTATGGCGCGATCGTCACCACGCAGGAATCGATCGAGCTCGCCGCCGATGGTCCCGTAACGGGCAAGCTGGTTGCCTCGCTCGAGCGACTGCGCTGGGGTCCGCTCATCGATTCACTCTTCGTTCCGGGGAAGCCGTGGATCGGCGGATGGAGCTTTCTGCCGATGCAGAAATCGCTCGCCGATGTCTACGGGTGGTACTGGCGCATCCTGCTGGCGGCTGCGGCGGCTGGCGGGGTGCTCGCGATGCTCCGCCGAGCGAAGCAGGTCCGCGGCCCGGCGTCGGCTCCCCGCACCCACGGCGGGGTTGCCGCGGGATTGGCCGCGTCCGCAGCCGCTGTCATTTTCACGGTGCTCGGCCTGATTTACCATGCCGTGCTCAGCAACGCGGCTTTCGGACAGCCGATGACCAATCCGTGGTACTTCATGACCGCGCTGCCGTTTCTGTTCGTGCTGCTCGTGCGTGGGCTGGAGGCGCTCGACCATCGGTTAGCAACGGCAGCCCCGGCTGCGCTGGCCGTGCTGTTTGTCGCCATCGATCTGGATGGCACCTGGGTTCAGATGCCGAAGTCATATGCGAACACCACGGACGCGGCGCTCCAGTGGTCTCGCCTGGCTTCGATTCATCCCGCGATCCTGAGCGCCGACATGCGCTGGTCGTTCCTGGCGATCCAGCTCGGCGCCCTTTGCCTGGTGGCTGGCGGGCTGCTGTACGCATCGCGACAACGAGCTTGACGATCCTCTGGTGCCGACAGCGTACGTGAACCCCGCGCTCAAGAACTAACGCCAGCACTCACGGCCTCGACTAGGGCCGAAACGGGCCGAGCACGAGGCCCGCCGCAAGCGCAGCTCCGCGACGCAGCCGCTGGTGCGAACGCGCCGGCGGATTGCAGATGAGAAGCTCGCCTCCTCGGGTCCGCCGCCCGCGCCGCTCGTGTGACGTCCCGATATCGGGATCAGGAGCCCTGACGAGTCAGGCAGTTCTCCGATCAGCGCTGCCGCCGCGGTCTTGGCGTTCGAGGTCGCTGGTGTCCGGGCAGCGCCAGCTAGGTTTTCGTGCCGTTGGCACGCCGATGGGCGCCGGGCAGGCTAAGCGCCTCCGCCCGATCCGACGAGCACCGCCAGCAGGAACTGCTCGTCGCCGCCGAGCCCGAGATCCTGATTCAACAGATCGTCGAACACGCCGCCGAACGGCCGCGCCCTGAGCCCAAGCGCCGTCGCCGCGAGAACGAGATTCTGCGAGATGTGTCCCGCCTCGGCGACGAGCATGCGATAGCCGCCCTCGCCGTATTTCCGCTCGTGGCGTGGAAAGCAGCCGGTCAGGCAGACCAGCGCGGCCGCGCCCGCCACCATGTCACGCTCCATCGGGAGGGCCGCACGCACGATTCCAGCCGGATCGAGAGCGGGGCGCACCAACTCCAGCACGTTCTCCGGGGCGCGGTAATGGTACACGGCTGGCTCCAGTCCATCGATGCGAAACACCACCGGGTAGATCTCCACCGCGTACAACGCGCCGCTCGAAGGGTAGGCGCGCAACTGCACCTCCCGTCCGGCCGCCGCCATCCTGCCAGTCACGCCGCACGCCGTGTACAGCATCGCGTCGAGGTCGGCGCGCGCGACAGCACCGCCGTACTCGCGTGAGGATCGGCGCGAGCGCGTCAGCGCGTGGAACGTGCGGAGGCGCTCCGGAACGTCGGTTCCGACGGGGACGCATGGCGCACCCGGATACGCACGGTAGTTGCCGTCGGTCGCCAGCTGCAGGATGGCCTCCCCCTCCAGGCCGCCTGCAGGCAGCACGCCTTTTTTCGTCAGCAGGTGCACGAAGCGGCCGAGCGGCCGCCCGGTGGCGTCCACGACCCCTGCACCAGCAAGTGCGGCGAGTACACGCGCCGCGGCAGCGCGCTGCTCCGCGGGAAAGCCGGCGATGATGTCGGCCACGGTGCTCGACCCGTCCATCGCACGCATCACGCGCCAGACGACAGCCGTCTGTTCCGCTACGCGTACCTCACGCGTGCTGCGACGCAGCACCGTGCAGCCCGGATCGCGCTCGACGCGCGGCTCGGTGATCGGCATCTTGAAGACGACCGCGCCGTCCTCGTCTGCCCACACGCGGACAGACGGGAGGATCACCGGCCGGGCATCGTCCGGCACAGGCGCGTCGGGCGGAGACACGACGCGCCGCAGCCTCGGTCCCTCGACGAGCAGATCCGGCTCGAACACGTGGTCGATGGTCACGTCGTCGTAGACCGTGATGGCCGACGAGACGACGGGGTCGTGCGGCGGCGCCGCGTCGTAGGCAGCGCGGGCGTCATCATCGCGGCCGGCCGCGCGCAGCATGTCGCCGAGGTCGGCCTGCAGGAACCGACCCAGCGCGGCCACATCGTCACTGGAGCGCAGCAGGGCGACTACGCCAAGCGCCTCGTGAAGGCAAGGCACGGCGAGATCGAGACGCGTGGCCATCCACCAGCAGCGGCCCAGCTGTCCCAGAATCACGGCCCGGCCGTAGCTGGGCGCCGCGCCGAGGCGGCCGAGTGTCGCGACGATGGCCGGCACATGGTGCGCGAGCTCGGGGAGTTCGCGCACCGCGTCAGAGAGAAGGTTCGCGAGCGCATCCAGACAGCGCGCGAGGTGACCGGTGTCGCCGGCCTGTTCGAACAGGCGGCGTGCCGACTCGAAACACGTGGCCGCCTCCTGCGCGTCACCTTCCGCCGCGGCGAGCGCGCCAAGCCGTCCCAGCTCCACCGCCTGGCCGCGCATGTCATTCAGCTCGCGGGCGGTCGTCAGCCCCATCTCGTACGCTGCCCGGGCGTCGCGATACTGTCCGGCAGCGCGGAGCACGTCACCCAAATCCGACCGGAGTGTTCCGCGCAGGGCCTTCACGCCGTTGCTGGGCGGCAGGGCCGTCGTGACTCCGAGGGCTTCACGCAGATAACGTTCGGCGAGGTCCACGCGCTGCGCCATCTGCCAGCACCGAGCGAGGCGGCCAAGCACCACCGCCCGCGTGTAGGACGGGCTGCTGCCCAGGCGCGTCAGCATATTCTCGAACACGGAACGCGCGGGCTCCACGCGTCCCTGCTCGAGCAGCTGCTCGCCGCGCTGCCCCTCTGAGACGTACCAAGGCTCGGAAGCGTTCTGCATGCGTAGGCAGGTCCGACCGAAGCCGGACACTACCTGCGCATGATGACGTTGGTCAATACGAGAACGTGGCGCTGAACTGCACCATGCGGCCGTCCGCAATCCGCGACGGCTCGAGCCAGCGGGAACCGTAGTTCGTGTTGAGGACGGCCACCGCGCTGCTGTTGAACACGTTGTAGACGTTGAAATTGGGCTGCAGCACGGACCGGGCGCCGATCCTGAACCGCTTGGCCAGGCGCAGGTCGAGCCGCGTCATCCGGTCTTCCCACAACGTGGCGGGTTTGATGAGGGGCACTCCGACACCCGACGGCGTGTCGGGGCGCGTGACCGACACCGTCGCCGGGCACGGGACACGCCCGGAGCACGCCGCCAGATCGCGACCGAGCGACCGCGCGGCCTCTGCGTTCGTCGCGGCATAGCTCGCCGTGACGTCCGGGCCGGCGATGTTCTGAAACACGGCGCTCACCAGGAAATCGTACGGCAGCGGGTAGGTGCCAAACGCCTTCACCTGCGTGTTCCCCGAGAGCGGCGTGACGACGCGGCAATTGAGCAGGTCCTGTGGCGAGTCGACGACGAAGCAGCGGTCGTCGACCGAACGTCCGGTGTCGATGCCGCCACCGAACAGGATGCCGTTGGCCAGCCGGGCGTTGAGGGTGACGTTGAAGAAGTCGTTCACGAGCTGCCGGTCGCCGAAATGGGACGCCTGCGTCACGACGCTGTCCACCAGGCCAAATTTCGATGGCACGACGTCCGCCAAGCCGCACACGTCGTAGCCGCCGCCGCCGGGCAGGCGCGCGTCGCCCGGTGCCGTGATGCAGAACGGGGTGAAATCCGCCGGAGCGACGAGCGTGTTGTCGGTCGCCCAGAAGTTGCCGTACCAATTGCGGTAGTAGCCGGCGGACATCGACACGCCCTTGGCGAGCTGGTGCTGTAATTCGACCGTCAAGTCCCAGTTGTAGCCGCGGATGCCCCAGCCGTCGAGCACGTCCTGCGCGTAGCGCGTCGTGATGGCGCGTCCGCCGAAGTTCTGATTCGCCATCGCGCCGCACTCGCCGTTCGCCCCGCGGTTCGCCAGATCGCAGTCGGGGATGAAGTTCCCGTTGCTGTCGTTCCACGTGCGCGTGACCGAGTTGATCGACGTGGTGATCGGGTTGAGGTTGTTGGTGAAGGTGACGCCGGTCTTGGCGACGAACCGGCCGATCGACATCTTCAGCGCCGTCCGGCCGTCGCCGAACAGATCGTAGGCGGCGCCGACACGCGGGTTCCAGTCCCACCACAGCGGATTGTGCTTGGCCGCCGCGAAGGTCCGTGCCGGTACCCAGCCATTCGGCGTGGCGGGAACCTGCTGTTCCGGCGTGAACCCGTGGAAGTACTCGAAGCGCACGCCGTAGTTCAACGTCAGGCGCTCGATCGTCCACTGGTCCTGCGCGAAGTAGCCGTAGTCCCTGACCCGGTCTCGCGAGAAGTACGGCGTCGCCCACTGCGTGAGGCCGGTCGGGATGCCGTTCCGCAGCGTGTAGTTCAAGTCGTTCGGCGGGACGACGATGCCCAGGTCGTACTTCGCCTGCTCGAGCTGAAACCCGGCCTTGAAGGCGTGCGACCCCGTGACGTACGACATCGACCCTCGCTGCGAATAGCGCGGCACATCGTTGTAGTAGCGCAGGAAGTCCAGCGAGTTGAACCGGATGCCGGTCGTCGACTCGACCATCGAGATGTCGCGCGGTCCGACTTCAGGCTGCCGGAACTGCGGCCAGCTGCCCTGCACGACGCTGGCGCCCGCCTCCAACAGCAGCCGGCTCGTCACCGGCGCGTTCCAGGTCGCCTGGTACAAGCCGGCCGGATGGAGGTGGTAGCTGAAGAACGCCTCGGGCGCATTGATCGATCCGCTGGCGACGTTGGCGGGACAGTGGCAATCACGCTGATGGTCGCCGAACAGATTGATCTTGTTCCTCGGCGTCGCCATCCACGTAAGGCGCAGCGCCTTCGATTCCATCCATTCGTGGGTATAGGCGGGCCGGCTCGGATCCGGCGTATAGAACGCGGTGCCTTGCGTCAGGTTGTAGAACTTGCCGGCCGCCCCGCGGTCGTTGCCCCACTGACGGTACGACGTGAAGAACCAGAGACGGTCGTGCACGACAGGACCACCGAGCGTGGCGCCGGCGTCGAACACCTCGAGCACGGTGGTCACGGTGCGCAGCCCGCGCGCCCGCAGCGCATCGGTGAGGTTGTCGGCCTGCAGATGCTCGCCGGAATAGAGGCCGTGGACGTTGCCCGAGAAGATGTTGCCGCCGTCCTTCGGCACCAGGTTGATGGTGATGCCGTCGGCGTTGGTTTCGGCCGTGATGCCGCTCGTCGAGAGCACGGTCTCCTGAATGGTTTCCTGGTTCTGGTTGTAGCCCTGGTTCCCCTGCGCGTGCTGAATGCTCATCCCGTCGAAGTTCACCTTCTGACCGCCTTTGCCGTGATAGGCGTTGACGTTGGCGCCGGGCCCGACGGTGGCGGCGGGTCCCGCGGACCCGACCTGGCCGGTATAGCCGCCGGTGACGTCGAACCCCTCGTTGCCCTTGAACCCCGGCGTCAGCGTCACCAGGTTGTTGAGGTTCTTCACGCTGCTCGGCAGCGCGTTGAGCAGCTCCGAGGAAATCACCGTCTGCTTGCGGGCGCTCTGCGTGTCGACGAGCGGCGCCTCGCCGGTCACGGTGATCGTCTCATCGAGGGTGCCGACGCGCATGTCCGCGTTGACGGTCGCGGTGAAGCCGGCGGAGAGCACGATGCCGTCGCGCACGAACGTGCTGAAGCCAGGCAGCGTAAACGTGACGACGTAGGTGCCGGGCCGAAGATCGGAGACGTTGTATCGCCCTTCACCATCAGTGACGGCCGTGCGGACCCTTTCAATCAGCGCCGGACTGGCCGCTTCAACCGTCACGCCCGGCAAGACGGCCCCGGACGTGTCTCGCGCGACCCCCGCGACGCCGCTCGCAGTGGTCGCTTGCGCCGCCGCCAGCGCGGGCAGCAGCACACCGATGACGAGGCTCACGACCACGCTGGACTTGGTTCGACCCATCGCGCCCTCCTTGTGACGTTTGACGAAACATGAGGCCGGACGCCGCGACGTATGCACCAGACGTGTGCGGATCGGATGAGTACGAGCGTCAGGGTCTCAAGACATAAGGCGGAGCCGCTGTGTTCTGTCCCTTGAAGCAACAATCGCCGAGGAAATTCGGCCGATATGGACTGCTGCGGCTGTTGTTGCCCGGCGGCAGCGCACCGACCTTCGCCGGCGCGTTGATCCGCGCCAGCACGCGATCGCGCGACTGTTCGACCTGGCGCAGCAGCCGATCGATGTCCCATCCGACGAGGCCGCCCTTCCACACGACGACCTTCCCGGCGATGAGGACATCACGGACGTGCGTGGGGTTCATCATGGTGACGATCGTCCCGGGCACGTTGTTCATCGGCCAGGTGCTGAGGCTCCGTGCCTGGAGCACGACGATGTCGGCGTCCTTGCCGGGCGTGAGCGTGCCCACCTTGTCGAGCACGCGGTTGGCCGCCGCGCCCGCGATGGTCGCCATCTCGATGCACTGGCGGGACGTCACGAGCTGCGGCATCGGGAGATTGCCCGGGTTGGATTCCTTGAACGCGAGGTCGTTGGTCAGCGCCCGCTGCATGCAGTAGGCGCCACGCATCAGCGAGAACGGATCCGTCGTCATGTTCGTGTCGACGTCCGGACTGAGACTCGGCAGAATGCCGTAATTGAGCGCTTCCTGGAACGGCGGCATGCCGTGCCGCATCTGCATCTCGATCAGGTCGGCAATCGAGATGTGCGCGCCGCGCTCGCGTACGATCTCCCAGGCGCGCGAGCGGCTGCTGGCCGGGTACCCGGCGTGCCCCGCGCCGATCTGCCCCACGGAGTCGTCCTGCCAGCGCGTGGCGTGCACGAACGTGATGTCGGACCAGTCGCTGCCGTTGCGTGCGTCCGCGGCGGCGCTGATGATGCCGCCCGGGTTGCCGACCGAGTGGTTGTTGATGAGCGCCCCGAAGGAGCGCGCGAGCTGCCAGCCGGTATACGGCGCGCCCTGGAATGCCGGCCCGCCGCCGCCGCCGAACCCGAGCGTGACGAGCTGATCCTTCGAGCTGAAATAGGTCTTGGCGATGCGGCCGATGCCCTTTGTCGTGTCGTTCATCGCGCCGGGCACTTCATAGGGGAAGCCGTCGGCCGTCCGATCGATCCCGCCGCTGTAGACGAACACCATGCGCCGGCCGGAATCGGTGAGCCCCTTGATGAGCGCATCGGTGTGCGCGGGCGTGTGGTTGGCCTGCGACGTGTCCGTCCCGGTCGTAATGCCCTGCGTCATCTCGCTCAGGCAGGCCACGAGCATCGAGATGTAGCAGTCCTCCGGGTCGTACGGATGGCGCCCGAGGTCCCAGATGACGCGGTTCGGGTCCATCGGATCGACCACGCGGCCCGCCGTCCAGATCGCCTGCACGACGGACCCGTAGCTCTCGATCGGCCACGGCTGCGCCAGCAGGCCGTCGGGGATGATGCTCCGCTGAATGGTCTCGTACTGGTGATGGTGTGTCGTGATGAACCCGGGCATCACGATGGTGCCGGAACAGTCGACGATCTCCGCATCGGTTGCCGGCAGGTTCGGCCCCACCATGGCGATCTTCGTCCCGTCGATCAGGACGTCGGCGTTGTCGAAGTCGCCAACCTTCGGGTCGAGACTGAGGACGACGGCTCCGCGCAGCAGGATTCGACGCTTCCGTCCATCCCCGACGAGATTCTGCAACTGCTCCGGCGTGGCCGCGCGCGCGCCGGCGAGAGGCGCCGCCGTCTGCGGGGTCGTTGTCCCCGATGCGGTGCGACAGCCGGCGGCGGTGAGTGTGGTGCCCGCGAGGCCGGCGGCGCCGGCGCGAAGGAAGTCTCGGCGGCTCCTTGACATGGTTGGCCTCCGCGAGAGAAGGGACCGAAGCGGCCTCTCTTGTAGCCGATTCCCCGGTGGGCCGGAAATTCGTTTTGGTGCGTGGACTGATAGCTTCCACGTATCAATCGCGCTATAGTCGCCGCGTCTACGTCTCGCGGCGCCGGTAAGAGGTTCCGAATTCACATCGATGGAACTCAGACACTTGCGCTATGTCGTCGCACTCGCCAAGGAACTGCACTTTGGACGCGCGGCGGAACGCCTGAACATCAGCCAGCCGCCCCTCAGTCAGCAGATCCGCCAGATCGAGGACGAGCTCGGCGCCCAACTTTTCCGTCGCACGCGACGCAAGGTGGAGCTGACGGAGGCCGGGCGTGTGTTCGCGGCCGGCGCGCGCGAGATTCTCGCGCAGATGGACCGCACGGCGGCGGCGGCGCTGGCGGCCAGTCGCGGCGAGATCGGCGAGCTGACGGTGGGCACGGTCACGACCGTGGACAACGGGTTCTACAGAATCCTCGTGGCGATCCTGCGCGCGTTCTCGGCTCAGTACCCGGCCGTGCGGCTGCGGCTTCGCACCCTGAATGTGCAGCAGCAGCTCGAGTTGCTCTTCGACGGCCGCATCGATGTGGGATTCATGACCATGCCGATCCGGAACGGCCGGCTCGTGACCGAGCGCGTGCGGGGTGAATCGCTCGCCGTCGCCCTGCCGCAAGGACACGCGCTCACACGGATGAAAACGGTTCCTCCCGCCGCGCTGGCGGGCGAGCACCTGATCGTCATGTCGCGCCACCTGAATCCAGGCTTCTACGATCTGGTGATTTCGTTCTGCCAGGCCGCGGGCTTCTCGATGCTCACGTCGGATGAGGCCGATGGCATCATGTCGTCGCTCGCGCTCGTGGCCGCCGGACGGGGCGTCGCCGTGCTCCCGATCTCGCTGCTCGAGGTCGAGCGCCCCGGCGTCACGATGCGTCCGTTCGAACCGCCCGCGCCCGTGATCGAAATGGGCGCCGTCCACGTCGCGCATAACGACAGCGCACCGCTGGTCGTGTTCATGAACGTGGTGCGAGCCGTGGCCGCGTCGTACGCGCGCGACGAAACCCGTCAGGTCGCGCCCGTCCCGCCACGCCGGTTTCGGCTGACGCCAGCCGTTGCCCTCGCGTCTCTCTCGCGAGCACCGGCGTCACCGGGCCGGGCAGGTAGACACGGCTCGCGACGCTGATCGCCCCCGCCCCGCTCAAGGCGTCGGCCGCGTCGTGCGTTGACGTTCTTGCGTTTCGGCTTCGTCGACACTATCCTCCCAGCTTTCCCGGAAGGAGGACGACGATGTCAGAGCAGAACAAAGCGGTCGTTCGGCGTCTCTTCGAGGATCACTGGAACGGGAGGAACCGGTCGCTCGCCGACGAATTGTACGCGCCATCCGCGATTCTCCACACGCCTGACGGTGTGTTGAGGGGTCTGCAGGGCGCTACCGATCTCTTCGACGCGTATGCGACAGCGTTCCCCGATTTTCATTTGACGTTGGACGATCTGGTCGCGGAAGGCGATAAGGTCGTCGCTCGATGGACATTCGAGGGCACGAATCGCGGTTCGTTCGCGGGAATTGCGGCCACGGGGAAACGAGTCAACGTGGCAAACGGCATCGCGATCTATCGAGTCGCTGATGGCAAGGTCGCCGAAGGCAACTTCGCGTGGGACAAATTCGATTTGATGCAACAGCTCGGAATCCTCCCGGCGGCAAACACGGCGGGAGTGTAGCCGGGTCGACGCTCCGCGAATGTCAACCGGCCGACCGGAGAGTGTAACCGGTCGGCCCGATCGCCGCACACGCGCATTTTCATTTCTTCACGACCGACAGCGAAGGCGGCCGAGAAAGGACGGCAACCCCGTCCAGATCATCGGGCCTCTCATGCAGTGATGCGCGCTGCTCGTGCCGCTTGCTGGGAACCTTCGGCTACGGCGTGGAGGCACCTCCTGCTTTTTGCCCGCGCACCCACGCCGCGAAGATCTTCCAATCCGGGTCGTCCTGGGAGGCAAATTGCCTCCCTCCCTGGTGCGTGTCGGCGAGGCCGCCCACCTCCGGCGCCAGCGGCATCAGCAGCAACAGGCTTTGCAGCGGATTACCGGGAGTCACCAGCTTCGAGACAGTTTGAAAGTTGGCGCGAGACTGCTCCTCGGTCCAGGCGTTCGTCCCGGCCGGCATCCGCTCGAGGCTGAGGGGTCCAGCGCCGTGACGGCTTACCTCATGGCACACGTAGCAGCGTGCGTGGTCTGGCCATCGCTTTTTCGCGAAGATGGGCTCGACTTGGGTCTTGAAAAACTCATAGTCGAGAGACGGCCGCGCTGCAGAAGGCCCCTGCGCCGCGATTGGTGCAGGCGCGTAGAGTGCGACCGCCGACGCGACGAGAACGCTGCCAAGAATTCTCTTCGGACGCACATTGGGAACCATAAGTCTCTCCAATAACGAATAGCTACGGCAACGCCAACGTGCTGATGCGGTCGGGCATCTCGCCAACGGGGATGCGAGCCACCTCTTTCATCTTCTGCACATCGATGGCGGTCACCGTCTTCACCCCACAGCTGGAAACGTAAACGGTCTTGCTGTCAGGAGTAAATGTGATCCACGCAGGGTTTCCTGACCTGCTTGGCTTTCCCGGCACGACTTGCTCCGGCAACGAAACATGTCCCAGGAGTTTGATATCAGGCAGCGAGTAGGCGAAGACAGAATTGGACGGTCGGCTGTTGACCCAGAGGGTCTTCTGGTCCGGGGAGATCCCGATGCCGTGGGCGTTGCTTTCGCACCCTCTGCCGCCGCCGAAGCCTGTCGGCTCGTCAGGCGCCTTGATTCGGGCCACCTCCGCGCGCTTGGCAAAATCCACCACCGAGAAGCTGTTCAACGCGCCAAGGTTCACGAAGATCCGTCGACCAGAGCCGTCGGGGTTGTTCTCAATGGCGATCGGATTGACTCCTGAGTCGTACTGAACCTCCCAGGCGGCTTCCATCTTCTGGAGATCAAAGACGACGAGAAAACGTCCCGCGGGCGCGCCGGCGGCCACGTACTTCCCATCCGCCGTCACGGCGAGATCGTGCAGTCCTCTTCGTACGGGGATGCTCTTTACCTTCTCGAGGGTGGTGGCGTTGATGATATCCAGGGCCCCCGTATCCTCGGCCTTTGTGCCGGTATTTCGGATACAGACCAGGATCAGCTTTCCATCTTTGGTCGTCTGGGCTTCATTGGCCCAACCGCTGAGCGGAACCTTTTTGACAATTTTCTCGCTCTTCCGATCCATGACGATGAGGAAGTTACTTTCGGGGTCGGTCCTGCTGAAGATGTAGAGCAGGCGGCCGTCGGGAGAGAATCGAACCACCTCCGGTGATTCGATGTTGCCGATCGTATGCACGACCTTGTTCGTCGCAGCGTCGATCACATCGATGGTGGTTCCGCCTCTGTTCGTCACATAGATCAGGGCCGTCCCTGCAGCCGCCGCTAGTGCTGCCCATGTCGCTGCCATGCCCAGCGTCAGGCTCAGGCCGAGTAAGAAAAGTCTTCGTTGTTTGCGCATTTTCCTCTCCACCCGATCTGCTCGGAATGTCCGATTGCGCCGCCAGACCTGGGCGGATCTTACTCCCGCGACACCTCTCGGACACGGTTTTATCGTCAGTCGGATGGATGAAAAGACAGCAGGCTGTGCGCGCGCAAAGGGCTTAACATACCCACGATATGAGCACTGATCCAGAGAAGCCGACAGAGCGCGACGGCGACGTCTCGAGACGCGAGTTCCTGGGCGCCACGGGGACGGCGCTGGTGGTCACGGCCGCGGCGCCCGTCGTGGGCGCGCAGGCCCCGCCTGGCAACGGGGCGCCGGTCCGGCCGCACACCGCCATTCGACTGACCCTCAACGGCAACGTGCAACGTGTCGAGGTGGACGATCACTGGACGCTCGCAGAGCTGCTGCGCGACCACCTCCGGCTGACCGGCACCAAGCTCGGTTGCGAGCGCGGGGAATGCGGCGCCTGCACCGTGCTGGTAGACGGCAAGCCGGTCTACTCGTGCAGCTACCTCGCCGCCTGGGTCGACGGCCGCACCGTGTTGACGGTCGAGGGCCTCACCAGGAACGGCACGCTCGATCCGCTGCAGGAAGCGTTCATCGCGCACGACGCCCCGCAGTGCGGCTTCTGCACGTCGGGTCAGCTGATGTCGGCCAAGGCGCTCCTCTCGCACACGCCCCGGCCCACGCCGGCCGATGTGCGGACGGCGCTTGCGGGCAATCTCTGTCGCTGCTCCAACTACAACCGCATCGTCGAAGCGGTCGTGGCCGCGGGCGCCGCCGGCTCCACGGCGCGCACGCAGGGAGGTGCGTAGTGAGCGTGAACACGATGAAGGTGATCGGCCACGCCACGCCGCGCATCGACGCGGCCGAGCGCGTGAGCGGGCGCGCCATCTACACCCGCGACGTCTACCTGGACGGGATGCTGTACGCGCAGGTGCTGCGCAGCCCCCATCCGCACGCGCGCATCAAGGCCATCGATCTCTCGAAGGCGCGCGCGCTGCCCGGCGTCAAGGCCATCGTCACGCACGAGAACTGCCACTACGTCTGGGGCGCCGGCTCGACGGCCGGCGGCGTCCAGTACAACGACGACATCAAGAAGATCACGACGCAGCGGCGTTACGCGTTCAACAACCCGGTGCGCTACGTCGGCGAGCCGATTGCCGCCGTTGCGGCCGTGGACCGCCATGTCGCCGAAGAAGCGGTGCGGCTGATCGTCGTCGACTACGAGGTGCTGCCGTTCGTCCTCGATCAGGAAGCGGCGCTCAGAGACGACGCGGTGAAGATCTGGCCCGAGGGGAACATCTCGCCCGATGCGCGCAACCAGTTCCAGCCGACGGTGCAGAAGCACGGCAACGTCGAGGAGGGTTTCAAGAACGCCGACCGGGTGTTCGAGGCGCGCTACAGCACGGTGATGTGCCACAACGCCCAGATGGAGCCGCGCTCGTGCGTGGCGCAGTGGAACGGCGACAAGCTCACGGTCTACACGCCGACGGGCGGCATCGCCAACTGCCATCACGACCTCGCGCGCGATCTCGGCATGCCCGACGAGAAGGTGCGCGTCATCTGCCACTACATGGGCGGCAACTTCGGCAACAAGAACCAGAACCAGGATGCCGACCTGATCACCGCCGTGCTCGCCCGTGAAGCCGGTGCGCCGGTCAAGCTCGAGTTCTCACGCAAGGACGACTTCGTCGGCATGCACGGCCGCTGGCCGACCGTCCAGTACTACAAGGTGGGCGTGAAGAACGATGGGCGCCTCACGGCCATCCAGCTACGCACCATCAGCAACATGGGGCCGTACCGGAAGAACTCCGGCAGCGTCAGCGGCATCGAGCTCTACGACTGCGACCACACCGAGAGCACGCTGTTCCCGATGTACACGAACCGGACGACCGCCGCGAACTTCCGGGGCCCCAGCGATCCACAGGGCTATTACCCAATCCAGTCCCACATGGACGACATCGCGTACGCGATGAAGATGGATCCGGTCGATTTCGTCCTCAAGAACATGGTGAAACCGGGGCCGGGCACGGTCTTCACCAACTACACGCTGGACGAGTGCGTCCGCCGCGGAGCGGAGCTCTTCGAGTGGAAGAAGCGCTGGAAGCCGGAGCCGGGATCCGATCGAGGAACGATCAAGCGCGGCGCGGGCGTCGCCTTCATGGCCTTCCGGGCTGCCGTCGGCTCGAGCAGCGCCGTCATCACGGTGGACGCGAAGCAGCAGTACACGCTCTATGTCGGCGTCACCGACGTCGGCCCCGGCGCCAAGACGACGATGAACATCATCGCCGCGGACGAACTGGGCGTCCCGCTCTCGAAGGTCACGGTCGTCTGGGGCGACACCGACACCTGCCCCTACTCGGTGGGCGAGTCGGGCAGCCGCACGACGTCCATGACCGGCGAAGCGGTGATCGCCGCCGTGCGCGATCTGAAGAAGCAGATCGCCGACAAGGGGATGCCGACCGGCAGCGCCCTCCTCACCGCGAGCGCCACGCCGATGCCGCGCCTCGACGGCAAGATCCGAAACTGCTTCGGCGCGAACTTCGCCGAGGTGGAGGTCGACACCGAACTCGGCGCGGTGAAGATCCTGAAGTTCGTCGCCGTGCACGAATCGGGACGGATCATGAACCCGCTGACGGCGGCCAGTCAGGTCAAGGGCGGCGTCGCGATGGGCGTCGGCATGGCGCTGCACGAAAACATGATCTACGACCAGCGCACCGGCCGCCCGGTCGTCACCGGCTACTACTTCGACCGCGTGGTGACGCACCTCGACGCGCCCGACGTGCAGGTCGAGTTCATCGAGGCCGACGACGGCTACGGTCCGTACGGCGCGAAGGGCATCGGGGAGGCGGGGATGATCACGACCCCGGCGGCGATCTCCAACGCCGTGTTCAATGCGATCGGGCGGCGTATCAAGGATCTGCCCATCACCCGCGACAAGATTCTGGGAGCGCTCGCATGAAGACGTTTTCCAATTCGAACGCCCGGTCTCCGCAGGACGCGTCGAGCCGCTCCGCCCAGGCGCGGAAGGCGGGCCAGACCGCCGTCTTCGCAGGCGGCGGCAGCGACGTACTGCAGCTGGTGAAGGACCGCATCGTCCAGCCCGACGTCATCGTGAATCTCAAGACGATGGCGAACCTGAACCAGGTCACGACGTCGGCAGCGGGCGTCGGCATCGGCGGCCAGACGACGCTCGACACGATCAGCCGGCACGACAGCCTCGTGAAGGAGTACACCGTGCTCGCCGAGGCCGCCGGCAGCGCGGCGACGCCGCAGATCCGCAACGTCGGCACCATCGCCGGCAACGTGTGTCAGCGTCCGTGGTGCTGGTACTACCGCAACGGCTTCCAGTGCTACAAGAACGGCGGGAATCAGTGCTTCTCGGTCGTCGGCGAGAACCAGTTCCACGCGATCTTCGGCGGCGGTCCCAGCTATATCGCCCATCCGTCCGACACGGCGCCCGCGCTGGTCGCGCTGGATGCGACGTTCAGGCTTGTGGGGCCTGGTGGCGAGCGCAGGGTGCCTGCGTCAGACTTCTTCGTCCTGCCACGGGTGAACTCGGCGCACGAGAACGTCCTCGCCGACGACGAGCTGCTCGCGTCGATCGAGCTGCCGGCCGTCAAGGCCGGCACCCGCAGCCGCTACCACAAGGTCATGGACCGCGAGACCTGGACCCACGCGGTCGTCAGCGCGGCCGTCGTCCTCGAGATGGACCAGGATGTCTGCCGATCTGCCCGCCTCGTGCTCGGCGGCGTCGCGCCGATTCCCTGGCGGCTGCCCGAGGTGGAGCGGATGCTGGCGGGCCAGCGCATCACCGAGGAGCTCGCCGCGAAGGCGGGTGACGCGTCGGTGACAGGTGCGCGCGCGCTCTCGAAGAACGCCTACAAGATTCCGCTCACCCGGGGCGTGGTGCGCCGGGCGATTCTCGAGACCCGCGGGTGACGGTCGACGGGCGTCTCAGCCGCCGCGATTTCCTGCGGTTGCGGACGACCGAGCGTGGCAGCCTCCTGGAAGTGTCCTGCCGCGCCCTGTTCATGCGGTGTGCCGACGCCACGATCGTCCAGGAGGAGGTGCCCGAATGGGAACCGAGGATGGGAGAGCCGCCTCCAGTCGTTCACCGGCGCTCTGCTGACGATCTCCTGGAGGCCTTCGAACGGGATCTGCGCGACGTGCGCGTGCTGCGGCTGCTCGATGCCGAGTGGCTGGACAGCATCGAGGGGGCGCCTCGGATCGAGGCCGCGATCAGGGCGTTCCGCGCCCGCGGCGGCGTCGTCGAGAGATGAAGAAGCCGGGCGCGAGCCAGGGCCAGCCCCCATCGGAGCTCATCTCGGAAAGAATCGCCGAACTCGCCGACTGGCGCGGGGAAACGCTCGCCAGGATGCGCGCGCTCATCAAGAAAGCCGACCCGGACGTCGTCGAGGAGTGGAAGTGGGTCAAGCCGACAAGGCCGGGAACCCCGGTCTGGTCGCACGACGGCATCATCTGCACCGGCGAATCCTATAAGAGCGTCGTGAAGCTGACCTTTGCGAAGGGCGCGTCCCTGAAGGATCCCGCCCGTCTCTTCAACTCGAGCCTCGACGGCAACACACGCCGGGCGATCGACATCCACGAAGGAGAAAAAGTGGACGAGCCCGCGTTCAAGGCGCTCGTGCGCGAGGCGGTGGCCCTCAACGGTTCCGGCAAGTCGAACGCTTCGAAGAAAGTGAAGTCCTGAGTCGCTCATCGGAATCTCACGCAATGCTCACCCCCCGGTCAAGACACGGCGGGCCGCACAGGCGATGCTGCCGCACGGGTCGCAGGAGGCGAGCGCATGAGTGACGAAACGGTCTTCCGGCACGCGGGTCGCGGACGCGGCAACTCCGACTGGTACCCCGACAGCGGGGTCATCGGCCAGGCTGTCTCGGCGGTGGCTCGCCTCTATGCCGTGCCACCGATCTCGGTCGCGGCGCTGCTCGTGGCGGGCGTGGTCCTCGGCGTGATGGGCGATGCGCTGCTGCGCGCTCCCGGTGGCCCCGTGAATCTGAACCTGTCGCTCTGGATCGCGTCGGTCGCGGCCGCCGCGCTCGCGCTGCACCACCGCGCGGGGATCGCGCTGGACCGCGAGCGTGCCGCATGGCTGACGATCGGCGTGCTGTTCGCGGCCGGCCTTGCATGGCGCGACGCCGATCCGCTGAAGCTGCTCGCGCTTGCCTGCGCGACGCTGACCTTCGCGCTGGCGGCTCATCGTCTCGACGCGGCGTGGGTGCGTCGCGCGGGCGTGATTCGATACGCCGTCGCGCTCGTGCTGGGCGCCCTGCACGTGTGGACAGCCGCCGTGCTGGCGCTCGTGGATGCGATGCGGTCCCCTGTCCGCCGCAGCCTCGACAAAGACGGAACGCCGCGCGGCGAGAGCGGCCGTGCGGCCGGATGGCGCCGTGCCGCGGCGGTCGCCCGCGGCCTCGCGATCGCGGCGCCGCTCATCGTGGTGTTCGGCGCGCTCTTCATGTCGGCTGATGCCGTCTTCGCGCAGCTCGTTTCGAACCTGATCCATTTCGACTTTCCGCGCATCGCCGGTCACGTCCTGCTGTTCTCGATCGCCGCGTGGCTCTCGACCGGGTACCTGCGCGGCTTCCTGACGGGCACTGAATTGCCGCTGCCGGATCGCAGAGAGGCGCTCGAAGGCCGAGGCCTCCTGCTGCCGAAGCGGCCGACGCTCGGGATTACCGAGGTCGCGACGGCGCTCGCCGCGATCAACCTGCTGTTCCTCGTCTTCGTGATCGTGCAGTTCCGGTATCTGTTCGGCGGCGACGCGCTCGTCCAGGTGACGGCGGACCTCACGTACGCCGACTACGCGCGGCGCGGCTTCTTCGAGCTGGTCTTCGCGATCGTGCTCGTCGTGCCGCTGCTGCTCGCCGCCGACTGGCTCCTCGACCAGCGCATCCGGCGCGACGCCCTCGTGTTCCGCGGCCTCGCCGGCGTGCAGATCGGGCTGGTGCTCGCCATCGCGGCATCGGCGCTGCAGCGGCTGCGCCTCTATTACGCGAGCTACGGGCTCACCGAGCCGCGGTTCTACGCGATGGTGCTGCTGATCTGGATCGGCGCCATGCTGGGCTGGCTCGCCGCGACCGTGCTGCGCGGCCGCCGCGAGGCGTTCGCGTTCGGCACCCTGGCATCCGGCCTCGCAACGGTGGCGCTGCTGTTCGCCGTCAACCCCGACGCGGTCATCGCGCGCGCGAACGTGGCGCGGATGGCCTCGGCCGCCGCGCCGGTTCGATTCGACGTCGCCTACGCGACGACGCTGAGCGCGGACGCGGTGCCCGTGCTCATCGATGCGCTGTCCGCGCTGCCGGGCGACGTGCAGTGTCCGCTCGCGCGATACATGCTGCGGCGCTGGCCGCCCGGCCGCGCTCGCTCGATTCGCAGCTGGAGCTGGTCGGCGGCGCGGGCGAGCGACGCGGTGCGCGAACACGAGGCGCGGCTGCGATCGATGCTGGGACCCGACCAGCAATGCGCCGCGCCCGGTGCCGGATGAGGGCCGAGAGGTGATCTCTCGTGTGCCGGTGACGTCAGAATCCCGTTGCCGCGAACCAGGAGCCCGTCGGGCTCGTGACGAACACGATCGGCGCAATGCACGGCGCCGGCAGGCTGACCACGTCTTCGATCTCCGAATCGCCCTCCGGTGAGGCGGGGAACGTGTTCGTCGATCGGTTGACAGTGCTGGCGACGAGCGCTCCCGTGCCGTCAACTGCCGGCGTGAGGCAGCTCACGATGGCCTTGAATTCCGTGATGGGATTCGTGCCGGCCCGTGCGCCCTCCGCCAGGACCAGCCCGCGCACGCGCACCCTGATGCGGCCGTCGGTCCGAAGCTCTCCCTTCGCTGCAGCTACCCTCCAGGGAATCCCGCCCCCGTTCACGCCTCGAATCGGGTTCGTTGTCCCTGTGAATGGCCGCACGACGCCTGTCATCGTGTCGAACGAAAGGATCTTGTCGTCTGCGTGGCCCGTTGCCGGCATCGCCAGCAGTGACAGAACAGCTACGAGAGCGATCGTCATCGATGTCTTCATTGCTTCTCCTTCCGAGTCAAACGCGCGGAGGGCGCAGCAGATTGCGGACCATGCGGCGAGAACACCTCGAAGCACGATTCAACCAACGTTCGCGACAATCGTCGCTTGCTGAGATGCGGAATACCGTTACCTGACGCGAAACGAATTCCGCGGCGGGTAATCTTCACGTCGAGCGCTCGAGGCAGGAAGAGAAGTCTGCGTTTAGCTGATCAGGAAGAATCGCCTGCGTGCGCGGCGAGAGGCGCGGACGTGATCTGGAAGTGATCGAGTCACAGGATGGCCCCGTGTTCCCGCAAGAACGCGATCGTTCTGCCTTCAGAATCGGACTCTTTCTGAAACCGCCGCGCGTACCCCAGCGGCGTGCATTCGATGACTTCATCGGGCCGCTCGTAATGTCCCGGGAGGATCACACGCACCCCGAGGTCGGCGCCACGCTCCACCAGGAACCGCGCCATCGGCAGCCCGCCATCGCCGAACTGTGTGACCGCGTGGAAAATCGCCGTTTGCCCTCCGACCAGGGCATCGTCCACGGTGGCCCGCGCGTTGACGTCTGCGCCGCGATCGAGGAGCAGCCGTGCGGCGTCGAGGACGCCGAACTCCGCGGCCACGTGCAGCAACGTCGCTCCCTGAAGCAGCAGGCGGCGGGCGCCGGTGCTGCCACAATCGAGTTCAGGAAACCGCCGGTGCGCCAGACCTGGATCGGCGTCGAGTCGCTCCGCCAGGCGATCGAGCCGGCAACGAAGCACGTCCAGCACGCCTGGAGCGTCGTACTTCGTAGCGCAGCCGGCATCGAGGAGGACGTCGATGCATGCGCTCAGTCGCTCCGGTGAGCGCTCATACGTCCCGATGACGTAATCCAGCGCGGTTCCTCGATAGTTGCCTTGCGGGTTGACGTTCGGATTGGCTCCGTGGTTCAGGAGCCATCTGAGCGCCACTGGATCCAGCGACTCGCAAGGCGAAAAAATAATTGGAAAATGCCCGTGCCACTCGGCGTTCACGTCCGCACCACAGGACACGAGCAGGTCCATCATGGGGACGCGGTCGCCGAGCGCCGCTCTCATGAGCGGCCCGTCCCCGCCCTGGTGCACGTCCGAGCCGTTTTCAATCATCCATCTGGCCATCGCCAGCCGCGTCGGACTGGGTGACTCCCGCGGCACCCGGCATTCGGCAACCCATGTGAGCGGACCGTCCTTCCCATAGCCTATCGGCGCGCGGTGAAGGGCTGGGTTGCGCATCATCATCGTCTTGACGCGCTCGATGTCGTTGTCGTCGATCGCCTGTTTGAGTTGCCCCACTTCCTCCAGCGATTCGACATGCGCCTTGAGTTTCGGCCAACTCGGAAATCCATAGAGACGGGCGATCTTGAACTGCGCGTCGGTGATTGATTTGGCAGTGCCGCCCTGCACAAGGTCCTTTGCCTGGTCTTTGAGATGCCGGAGATTGGGACGGTCGGGAAGAGGACGTGGCGGCGCGTGCGGATCAGTGGACATAGCGACCTCCTTTCATCGAGCGCCCGGTGTCCGCACATCGGGCTGAAAGAAGGTTCGCGAATGCGGTGAGGACAGGTGGGCTTCTACCCTTTCCGCGGACCGGATGCGTCCTTGTACGCGACGCCAGCGTAATCCGATCGTTTCAGCAAGTCAAAAAAGGAGTCCTCTCCTCGGATATGTCCATCGCTGGGAACGTATCGACGGCGAATGGCGTGGTACAGGCCGGAAGAAAGTTGACCGCTATTGGCTCCAGCACCATACTGGCGCGTCTTGCGACTCGTCACACTTCCGGCCTCTTCGGGCGTGGGAGTCGACCGGGATGACACAGATCTCGCGCGGACGACCATGCGGCGGGTGAGTCTGCGACTCCTTCCGTTCCTGTTCGTCCTCTACATCTGCAACTTCCTCGACCGGACGAACGTCGCCATCGCGGCGTTGCAGATGAATCGCGACCTGGCGTTCAGCGCCACCGCCTACGGCTTCGGTGCGGGGATCTTTTCCCTCGGCTACGCGCTCTTCGAGGTGCCGAGTAATCTCGTGCTCGCGCGCGTGGGGGCGCGGTACTGGATCGCCCGCATCATGATCACCTGGGGGCTCGTCGCCTCGGCGATGATGTTCGTGCACACACCAATCCAGTTCTACGTCTTGCGCTTTCTCCTCGGGGTTGCGGAGGCGGGCTTTGTCCCGGGGATCCGGTACTACCTGGGCGGATGGTTCCCCGCTGCGCAGCGCGCGCGGGCGCTAGCTTGGTTCCTAATCGCCGTCCCGCTTTCCGCCGCCATTGGCAACCCCTTGGGCGCGTGGCTGCTCGAGCTCGATGGCATATGGGGACTGGCGGGCTGGCGGTGGCTCTTCCTGCTGGAAGGCATTCCGGCCGTGCTCCTTGGGTTCATCGTGCTCGCGTTCCTCCCCGACCACCCCGCTGGCGCGCGCTGGCTCTCGGTCGAGCAGCGCCACTGGCTGACGGCGCGCCTACAACGCGACGATGACCAATCCCCCGCCCTCATGGGTGTCTCGCCGCTTCGCACCCTTGTTCTCCCTGCGGTCTGGCTCGTGTCGCTACCGTACTTCCTCGTCATCACGACGCAGTACGGGTACATCTTCTGGGCGCCGACCATGATCCGCGACGCGCTCCGCGTGAGCGACACCGCGACGGGCCTCATCACCGGGGGAATCGCCTGCGTGGCGGCAGGCGTGATGCTCGCCGTTGGAGCGAGCTCCGACCGCACGGGGGAGCGTTTCTTCCACGCCAGTGCGTGCGCAGTCCTGGCTGCGCTCGGATGCGTGAGCGCTGCGCTCCTGCCGCATCCGCTAGCGCGGGTCGCGGGCCTGGCGCTCGTGCCGATCGGCGTCTACGGCTTTTACGCACCGTTTTGGTGCGTGCCCACGACGCTTCTGCGCGGCACCGCCGCGGCTGCGGGCATCGCCTTGGTAGGTTCTCTCGGCCACGTGGGCGGTTTCGTGGGGCCGTACGTGCTGGGGTTGCTCACGGACGCGACCGGTAGCACGACCGTCGCCCTCCTCGGACTCGCGTCCCTGGCGCTGACCGCGGCGGCGCTGTGCTTCGTGCTGCGGCGGCAGGCAGCGCCCGCCTCCCATGCACCCCAATTGAGTCACTAGTCCTCCGACACTGCACGCGCGACGAGTGGCTCCAGGTTTGCCAGCGAACTTTGCAATGAAGCTGACCCCTCTTAGGCCGCTTCGCAGCTTATTGCCGACGATACTCTCGATAAACGCCGCACGGATGACGAACTCAGGCGTCGCATCGGTCGTCCCTTGGCGACTACACACGAGCGATCCGAAAGCGCGCGAACTTCGCGCGAGGCGATTCAGCGTATCCTCCGGTGAACAGACCATGGGCCCGATCACGATTCGAGCTGCCGCTCCGTCAGACGCGGGCGAAATCGCCCGTCTGACGACACAACTTGGCTACGACCTGACGAAAGGGGACGCGGCTGACCGGCTGTCCCGAATCCTGGCCCGGGACGACCAGCAGTTTCTCGTCGCGGAAGTGGGCGGCGGCGCCGTTGGCTGGGTCCACGTCGTCTTCGCCGAATACGTCGATGCAGAGGCATTCGTCGTGATTGGGGGTCTCGTCGTCGACCGAGAGCAGCGTCGGTCAGGCGTCGGCCGGGCGCTGATGAACCGTGCCGAAGCGTGGGCGAAAGAGCGAGGATGTTCGATGGTGCGCCTGAGCTCCAGCGTCACGCGCTACTCCGCACACCAGTTCTATAAGGATGTTGGGTACACAAACATCAAAACCCAATACTCGTTCATCAAACCGCTGGACGCTGCCGCGGCCGCGCGCTTGCGGACCTTCATTCCGCGCGTCGACCCCGATAGTTGAGCATCACGCGAACAGCGAAACGGAGCGGAGCCGCCGCAATCGAGCCGCCTTGTGGAGATGGGCAACGAGGAAGCTGACAAAGCCATCGCGCAGTTCAGCGGGATGGAACTCAACGGACGCTCGATCACGGTCAATGAGGCGCGACCGCAGTCGGCCACGCCGGGGACGGCACGGCAACGCGGGGGATTCTGAGGCTAAAGAACTCCGCGGGCGGACGAGAGGAAAAAAATAGCGGGGTCTCCTGCTGCGGTGAAGACCCCGCTATCGATGGCTACTTCGACTCGGGACTCTGCGTGGTGCGGTTCCCCAGGTTCAGGTCGCCGCTGCGCTGGAGAATCACGTCGACCCCGGTCTGGTCGAGCGTGCTGGCGCCCAGCTTGAGCAGAAGCTGCGCCGTGTCCTCCCGGTACCTGCGCGGGATCTGCAGGCGGCGGGCGCCAATCTCCCTGGTGAGGACCGACAGCGAAATGCTCAACGCCGTCTGGCCGAACTCGTCCTTCTGATCGATCTTCGCGCCCTTGCTGACCAGGTACGCGATCACGTCATTCAGTCCCTGGTAGGTAGCGGCGTGCAGCGCAGTCCAGCCGTACTGGCCCGCGGCATTCACGTCGGCGCCATGCTCCACGAGGAACTTCGCCGTCTCGACCGCCGTCGCGCGTTCCTCGGGCTCCCGCTCCCTTTGCACGTCCGTGCCGGCCCCGGCCGCCATCATCAGCGGCGTCGTGCCGCGCTCGCTGGGAATGAGCGGATCGGCCCCAGCGGCGACAAGCGTCTTGATGACGTCGAGGTTGTTGACTTCCGCCGCCAGGAAGAGCGGCGTGGCGCCCTGGAGAATGATTTCGTCGACGGTGACGGCGGTGCGCTTCCCTTCGATCGCGACGTTGCCGTTCTTGATTTCCTCGGCGGCCTTTTCCTTGTCCTGCTCGAGACGGGCATTGGGATTCGCGCCGTGCTTGAGCAGTGATTGCACGATGTGCAGGATGTCGCCCTTGGCGCGCAGGTTGATTCCGTAATCGGAATCCCGCACGACGCGGTGCAACGAGGTGTAGCCGCTGGCATCTGCCAGGTTGGGATTGGCGCCGTTGTCGAGCAGTGCATCCACGGCCTTCGCGTTCGCCATGGCACTGGCGATCATCAAGGCCGTCAGCCCGGTTTTCGGCTGTGCGTCATCCGGTTTCGCGCCGGCGCGCAGCAGGATGCGGGCGCTGGTCTCATCGCCCTGCTGGGCGGCGAACATCAGCGGCGTGAAGCCGCTTTTCGACGCCACGCGAACGTCGGCGCCGCCTTTGATCAGTTCCTCGACGACCGCGGACTGACGTTCCGAGAGCGCCCACATCAGGGCGGTCTGTCCGCCGTTGGATTCCGCGGCGTTGGGGTTTGCGTGGTTCGACAACAACGCGCGCACCGTCGCCATGTTGCCCCGGCGCGCCGCTTCCATCAGCGGCGTCTCGCCCGACGCCAGCGGCGTATTGGCGTCGGCGCCTGCCGCCAGCAGTTTCTCCGTCATCGCCGGGTCCGCGTGCGCCGCCGCCGCATAGAGCGGCGTCGCGCCGAATTCGTTCGCGGACTTCACGTTTGCGCCAGCGCGCAGCAGCATGTCGGCCATCGCCAGGTCGTTGCGGGTGGCCGCCCAGACGAGCGCGGCGGTGCCTTCGGCCCCCGCGACGGCGCGCTTCGCGCCAGCGTTCACCAGCGACTGTACGGCTGCGCGGTCGCCCTGCTTCGCGGCAGTCACGAGCGACGCGTCGCCCGCGCCCGCGGCAACCGCGGCGCCGGCACACATCATGGAGCCCATGAGCGCCGTCAGGATCGTTGCTCTCATGTTCATCGCCATTCTCCGCATCATCGTGTTTCGTCTGCGACCAGGAAGTCCCCGCGCTCGCGGGGACCCCTGGCGAAAGCCGCGCTGTGGCCCCCCGTTACGTGGTCGGCAGGTCCAGCCTTCCCGTGCTGTCGCCCAGCTTCTCCACGCGCGGAACGTCTGCCTTGTCCAGCATCGTGAGGAGCAGGTTGGCCATCGGCGTGCGGGTCGGATACCGGACGTGCTGTCCACCCTTGATGCCGGCCACGCCACCGGCCACGAGCACCAGCGAGAGGTCGGTATAGAGGTGCAGGTTGGCGTCGCTCAGCCCGGCGCCGTAGAGGACCATCGAGTGATCCAGCAGCGAGCTGTCGCCGTCCTTGGTGTCGCGCAGCTTGCCGAGGTAGTACGACAACATCTTCGTGTGGAGGATGTTGATCTTCGTCGTCTTCTCCTGCTTCTCCTTGTCACCCTGGTGATGCGTGCAGGGGTGATGGGCGTCGCCGAATCCCAGCTCGGGATAGGCGCGGCCGCTCATTTCATGGCCCATCTGGAACGTGATGACGCGCGTCATGTCGGTCTGCCACGCCAGGACCATGAGATCGGCCATCAGCTTGAAGTAGTCGGAGAAGACTTCCGGGACGCCGACGGGGCTTCCCATGTTCACCTCGAGGTGCCCCTGCTTCTCCGCCAGCTGGATGCGCCGCTCCACGTCGCGGACGGCATCCAGGTACTGATCGATCTTGCCGCGGTCCGTGCCGCCGACCTTGAGGCGCATCCCCTTGATGTCCGAGCTGATGGCGTCGAGGATGCTGCGGTCTTCCTCCCGGAAGGCCAGCCGCACCTTCGGATCGGTGCCGGCGTCGCCGAACAGGCGCTCGAAGATGGCGCGCGGCCGGTTCTCCATCGGCAGCGGCGTCGTCTCGTTGCGCCACGAGATCGTGTCGTAGTACGCGCAGCCGTAGGCCGACTCGCAGGCGCCGACGATTTCGGGCGCTTCGAGGCCGATCTCCAGCGAGGCGAGCTGCGTGTACTTGCCGAACTCCCTGGCTGCGATCTGGTCGGCGGATATGCCGGCGTGCAGGTCGGCGCCCGACGTCATCTTGGCGTGCGTGCCCGTCAACCAGGCCGTGCACGCGCGCGGGTGGTCGCCGCCGATTTCGCCCGTGAGGCCCGCGGCCTGCTGGCTGTCGAGGCCCGATATCACCACCATGCGGTCCTTGAAGGCCGCGAGCGGCTCGAGCGTCCGCGTCAGCTCGAAGTTGGAGCCGACGGTCTTGGGCGTCCACTCGCCGTTCAAGTTGAAGATCCCGTTCGGGGTCTGCATGAACACCATGCGGGTCGGCCGTGTCGCCGGGGCGCCGAAGGCCGGCGTCATGGCGTCGAGCACGGGCAAGGCAAGCGTGGCCCCCACGCCGCGCAGGAACGTGCGCCGGGGAATCGCTGTCTTAAAGATCACCATCGCTAGCCCTCCTCATTCGAAATGGCGTGCTCTTGACGATGCCCAAAATGATGGATGACCACTTCTGATTGTCCGCCGCAGCCTCGCGCCTGATGGTGCGCAGAGCCGCGTAGTCGTACTCTTCCACGCCACGACCCAGCGCGTAGGTCAGCAGCCGCTCCGTGAAGGTCTGCACGAACATGTCCTGCTTCTTCATCAGGACGTTGCGCAGGCCCGCCGGCCCGCTGAACGCCGTGCCGTCGGGCGTGACACCGGACGCATCGATCGGTCCCGCCCCGGGCGCGGTGGAGACGCGCCAGCTGCCGAGACCGTCGAAGTTCTCCAGCGCGAAGCCGAGCGGATCCATCAGGCGGTGGCACGCGGCGCACGTCGGATTGGCCCGGTGCTGTTCCATGCGCTGGCGCATGGTCAGGGTCTGGGTCGTCGCATCATCTTTCAGCGACGGCACGTTGGGCGGGGGAGGCGGCGGCGGAGAGCCCAGCAGCTGCTCCAGCACCCACTTTCCACGGATGGTCGGCGCCGTCCGGTTCGGATACGAGGTCACCGCCAGGATGCTGGCCTGGCCGAGCAGTCCGTACCGGTTCGGGTCTTCGAGCTTGACGCGTCGGAACTCGGGACCGTAGACACCCTTGATCCCGTAGTGCTGGGCGAGGCGCTCGTTGAGGAAGGTGTAATCCGACGTCAGCAGGTCGGTGACCGGATGGTCTTCCCGCATCTGACTTTCGATCAGCAGCTCGGTTTCCTTCCGCAGCGCGGCGCGCAGGTTGTCGTCGAAGTCCGGAAAGTTCGTCTGATCCGGTGAGATCCTCGCGACGTTGCGCAGGTACAGCCACTGGCCGGCGAAGTTCGTCGTCAGCGCCTCCGAGCGCGGATCGGCCAGCATGCGCTTGACCTGGGCCTGGAGGACGGACGGGTCGGAGAGGCGCCCGCTCTCGGCCACGGCGAGCAGCTGGTCGTCGGGAATGCTGCTCCACAGGAAGAAGGACAGGCGCGAGGCCAGCTCGATGTCGCTGATCTTGTAGACGGTGCCGGGCGCCACGCCTGCCGGATCGACTTCCGCGCGGAAGAGGAAGTCGGGTGACACCAGGATCTTCTGCAGCGCCAGCCTCACGCCCGACTCGAAGCCGCCGCTCTTCGCGCCTTCCCTGTAGAGCGTGAGCAGTTGGGTCGTGTCGCCGTCACGTACCGGACGCCTGTAGGCATGGTGCGCAAGATTGGTGAGGATCCTCTTCGCGCACGCCTCCTGCTCGGCGGCCGCGGCGGGATGACAGATGAAGATCCTGTTGCGCGTGACCGTGTTACCCGACCCCTGCACGTTGAACGGACCGGCCACCGTGATGCTGCCGATGCCTTCGAAGTACGTCAGCACGTCGTCGCCGCGGATCCGGTCGATGATGCCTTCCTTGATCAGCGTGTCCTTCAGGAACGTCGCGGCCAGTTCGCGGGTGCCGGCCTTCACCGGCACGCGGATCTTCATGTGCGCGTCGGGAGGGGTCCCGGCGCCGAGCACGACCTTCTTGGGGTTGGCCGCAACGGTGAACAGCTGGAGCCGCTGATCGTCGAGCCTGAGATCGACCTTGCGCTCGCGCGCGAGGCCCAGATATTCGTCGTCACGGTTCCGCGCCAGGGTGACCGAAATCTCGTACTCGCCGTCCACCGGGAACAGGTGGCGCACGATGGCGCCGCCGCGCGAGCCCACCGGCGCGTCTTCGCCGAGGCGGTCGGCCTGAATCATCCGATGAGGAACGTCATAGGTCTGATAGGAGACGGGCATCGTGGTGTCGCCCACCGCGGTGCGGCTGATCTTGCGCGCCGTGGACAGGTATCGTTCGAGCAGCACGGGCGAAACCTGCAGCACGTCGCCGATGTTGTCGAAGCCGTAACCGATGTCGTCCGCCGGCAGCATGTCCGCGACGTCAATCTCCAGGCCGAGCAAATCGCGGACGGTGTTTCCGTACTCCGTTCGGTTGAGGCGATGGAGCGTGGGGCGTCCGGGATTGGGCTTCGCCTGCGCCAGGCGGTCGCGCCCGCCCTCGATATACTCCACGAGCGCGTTGTAGGTGGCCTCGTCGGGGCGCCGCATGTCGGCAGGCGGCATCTCGCGGTTGCGCAGCTTGCGCGCCAGCTTTTCCCACGTCGCGCCGTTGGTCTCGAAGCTCGCGGCGTCGAAGGTGTCGAGGCGCAGTCCTGCCACCGGCATGTCACCCCTGTGACAGGCAACGCAGAATCTATCGAGCGTCGCGCGAGTCGCCGCGGAGGGGGAATCCTGCGCCGGGGAATTCCGGGTAGAGGGATTTTGCGTTGGGGAATTTTGCGCCGATAGTGTTACGGCGGAACAGAACACCGCGCCCGCCAGTAACATCATTCCTAGTGGGGTCACTGCACGGAGTCGAATCATGCTCGCTCCCTCCCACCGGCAAACGGGTCAGTTGACAGCGCAGGTTACACCCAACCAGTACCCGATTACAACGCAATATGCACGGCAAACGGCGCTTGCGCCGGCTGTGTCGGCATGGGTGCGCGCCCTCTGCATCGCCTTGATAACACTCGTCTTCGCCGCCCCTGCCACGGCCGAGCGGGGCAAGCTGCGCGAACGGCTGACGCCCGAAGTGCTGGCGGTGGTGTACCCGGGCGCCGAACGCCTCGGGATGGAGGAAGGCTCGCCGCCGGCGATCGCGGTCTTCAAGGGCGATACGGTGGTCGCCTATCTGTTTTCGACCCTCGACATCATCGCCGCCCCGGGCTATTCGACGACGCCGTTCGACGTCATAGCCGGGGTGGATCTGGGCGGCCGCATCACGGGGGCCAAGGTCGTCTTCCACGAAGAGTCGATGATCGTCCACGACCGCGTGCGCCAGCGCCAGCTCGACACGCTGCTGGCCCGCGAGGCCGGCCGGCCGCTGCGCGGCGGCACCAACGCGCTGCCCCCTGACTATGTCGACGGCGCCACCATCAGCGCGCGCGCGATGCGCGCCGCCGTCATCACCACCGCCGGGCTGGTGCTGCGCCCGCGCGTTGCGCGAAGCGCGGAGACCGTGGCGACGCCGACCACGGCGGCCGCGACGGCCCCGGTCAGCGCGGCGACCGTTCCAGCCCTCGACCTCGAGAGCTTCAGCATCAAGCCGTGGAACGATCTCGTCGCCGAGGGCGCCGTCCTGCGAAGACGCGTCACCTCCGGCGAGGTGGCAACCGCGCTCGCTGCTGCGGGCGTGACGGACGTCAAGCTCGATTGGCCGCTCGGAGCGGCCGACGACCTCTATATCGAATTCCTGACGGCGCTCGCCACGCCGCCCGCCATCGGCGGCAACCTGCTCGGGCTGCTGAAATTCGAGGACTACAGGCGCGAGCTGCCGCGCGGCGCCCAGGCGATCTATGTCGCCTCGAACGGCCCGTACGATTTTCTCGGCACCAGGTACTTCCGCGAGTCCGAGGGCAACCGCTTCGATCGCCTGCGCGTGGTTCAGGGCGGGAAGACGTTCGGCTTCGTGCAGAACGATTATTCGTACGCCACGCCCATCGAGGCGCAGCAGCTGGCGGGCGTCTTCGCGCTCCGGGCCAACGGCGGCTTCGATCCTGTCAAGCCGTGGCGACTGGAAGTCCTGGTCAACAGCGCCGGCACGCCGCCGGTGACCGTGCCGTTTGGCCTCGACTACAAGATTCCGGACGCCTACGTCGTGCAGGTCCCGGACCGCCGTGTCCCCGCGCCGCCGTCGCAGGCGCAGCCGCAGGCGCCGCCGCAGCCGCAGCCTCAGGTCGTTGCGGAGCCAGAGCTCGAGCTGCCGCCGCCGGTCGCCCCCTGGGTCGAGGCCTGGAACGAGGCGCGGGTCGACATCGCGATCCTCGCCGCGCTCCTGGCGGTGCTCACGCTGATCTTCATGTTCCAGGCGACGCTCGCGCGCTCTCGCGTGGCTCACCGGCTCGTGCGCACCGGATTTCTCGCTGTCGTCCTCGTGTGGCTTGGCTGGACCGCCGGTGTGCAGCTCTCGATCGTCAACGTCGTGAACTACGTCAGGGCGCCGATCGCTCGTGCCGGGATTGGCTTCTACCTTGCCGAGCCGCTGATGGTCATCGTCGCCGGCTACACGCTCGTCTCGCTGGTGTTGATCGGACGCGGTGTGTTCTGCGGCTGGCTGTGCCCGTTCGGGGCGCTGCAGGAGCTGCTCGGCCAGCTCTCGCGCGCGCTGCGCGTGCCGCAATGGAACCCGCCCGTCGCGCTGGAGAAGCGTCTGTGGATGTGTAAGTACGTCACAGCCGCAGCGGTGCTGGTGTTGATCGTGACGCAGATCGACGCGGCGGGGACCGCGTCGGAGATCGAGCCGTTCAAGACGGCGATCACCACGAAGTTCACGCGCGCCTGGCCGTATGTGCTCTATGCCGGCGCGGTGCTCGCCGTGGGGCTGTTCTCGGAGCGGGCGTACTGCCGCTTCCTCTGTCCACTGGGTGGCCTGCTCGCATTCCTCGATCGCCTGCACCTGCTCAACCTGCTCAAGCGGCGTCCCGAGTGCGGCAACCCCTGCCACCTCTGCGAACACGCGTGTCCGGTCGGCGCGATCGAGCCGAGCGGCAGGATCGTCACGAGCGAGTGCTTTCAGTGCCTCGATTGCCAGGTCGAGTACTACGACGACACGCGGTGCCTGCCGCTGGTGCGCGCCGCCAGGCTCGTCAAGCCGCTCGATGTCGGGGTGAACAATGCCTGAAGCGAAAATGGACGGCTGCCCGCTGCCCACCGGCCGCCTGACGCGCCGTCGTCTCCTGCGCATCGTGGCGGCCGTTGCCGGCCTGCCGCCGATGATCGCGGCGGTGCGCGCGAGCGCGCCGAAGCCGCGGTTGCACAGCTGGAATGGCGACGTGCTTGGCGCGCTGTCGGAGATCACCTTGTGGCACCCCGACGCCGCGTTCGCCCGCCGGACGATCCTGCGGGTGCGCCAGGAGATCGATCGTCTCGAAAAAATCTTCAGCCTCTATCGGCCCGACAGCGAAGTCTCGCGCCTCAACGGCGCGGGGAGGCTGACGAAGCCGTCGCCCGAGCTGCGCACCCTGGTCGAGGAGAGCCAACGCCTCGGTGTGCTGAGCGGCGGCGCGCTCGACATTTCGGTGCAGCCGTTGTGGCGACTCTACGAGGCGCACTTCTGGTCGCGGACCGAGGTCCAGCCTGACATCGCGGCGCGCGCGCGCGATGTTGCACAGGCGCTGGTGGATTTCCGGCGGATCGACAACGGCGCGAAGGCGATCGGCTTCACGCGCCCCGGCATGGCCATCACGCTGAACAGCATCGCCCAGGGCTACATCACGGACGTCGTCGCCGACCTGCTGCGCAACGAAGGCTTCGAGAGCGCCGTGGTCAATCTCGGCGAATACCGCACCATCGGCGGCCACCCCGATGGACGCCCGTGGCGCATCGGCATCCGCGACGGCAGGAACGCCGGCAGCATCGACCGCGTCATCGATCTCGAGAACGTGGCGCTCGCCGTGTCCGGGGGATACGGCACGACGTTCGAGGAGAGCGGGCGCTATCACCATCTGTTCGATCCGCGGACCGGCGCGAGCGCAAACACTCTCATCGACGTGACAGTGATTGGTCCGCGGGCGACGGCCGCTGACGCGCTCGCCACCGCCATCTGCGTCGCCGGCGAGCCTCTCGCGCCGGCGCTGCTCGCGGCCTATCCACAAACGCGGGCTATCGTGACCCGGCTCGACGGCACGCCGGTGACGTTCACGTCAACGGGATCGACCGCGACGTGAACAACGAGTGCGGATGTTATCGCGGGTCCGTCAAATGCTTTCGTTCGCGTTCTTCTCCGGTGCGTTCCGTTCGTGCGCCGCGACCTCCATCGACCTTCCTCGTTTATTCCTTGACGTGAACGCTCGTCTAAACGTCGACGGCCGCTGAGACAGTTGCAAAGGGCAGCGCCAGCACGGGCAACGCAGCGACGAATCGTTTCATCGTGGGCATGTCACGGTGTCGGGTGCGTGGCACCGGTACATCTGCTCTCCACTGATTAGCAGCGGGCGGCGCTTCGCGACTTGTCCCATGCTTTCAAAGACATTTCGTCAGCCGCGGATCTGGGTCATCCGTCAATGCAGGGTCAGGTCGCTGAGGCCGATAGACGGACCGACCGCTACTGTACAGGTCAGAACGAACAGACAAATCGAGTCCTGATTTTGAGCAACCGAGTCCTAAGGGAGAATCAATGAAAAGTGTTTTTATCGCGCTGATGCTTGTGGCGTCGACAGCATCAGCGGCGGACAAGCCGCTTGTGTACATCCAGTCGACCGAGACCGTGGACGCATCGAATGCCAGGGACAAAGCGAAGAACCTCGACTTCGGGACGGCGATCGCGGCAGCGCTGATGAAGAAGCAGGTTCCAGTGACGGTGGTCACCGACCAGAGCAAGTCTCAGTGGACGATCAGAAGCGTGTCGTCTCAGCGGGAAGATAGTACTGGAACAAAGGTGGCCAAGCTCGCCTTTGGCAGCTTTGGAGGCTTCACGAAGTTCGAAGGAAGTGTTCAGGTCATCGACAACGCGACCAGCGGCGTGCTGTTTGCCTACAACGTGAAAAAAGGCAACTTCCAGTCTGCCGCAGAAGCGTTTGCCAAGCACTTCAACGGAGACTACCTCAAGAAGCAGAAGTGAGTTTCTTGCAGGAACGAGCGCCTCGATCGCTGAGGCGCTCGTTCCGTCCACTAACTACGTCGCGCGTCCGCGCGAAATACGAAGTCCAACACACATCCGTTCTTCTTCAACCAGCCTCGCCAAGTAACCGGTGAGGCGGGTGACCTCAGGCGCGAAGAACTTGCGATAAATATCCAGGCGCGAGCAGTTATTCCCGCAACGCCGCGCTGCAGACCATGGTGTTTGGCGGGCCACGTCGATGACGTTCACGTCAACGGGGTCGACCGCGACGTAAAGCCGAAAGCGCGCGAACGCGGCCTTCGCCGGACAGCTCAATACTTCGCGGCCACGTACCCGTAGTAGTAATCGACGAAGTCATCCAGCTGCATCGCCCGGTCCGGGAGCGTTCGCAACGATCCCCACGTGTAGACCCGCATCGAGCAGTTGGACGTCGGCATCAGGAAGTTCGTCCTGACGTTGGAGGCGAGGACGACCCAGTGATTGGGCCGGCTCAAG
>DATNCQ010000196.1:0-58303 GCA_035571515.1 Vicinamibacterales bacterium | reverse complement strand
CCGGTGCCGCGGCAACACGTGGTTCATTCCGTACGACACCATCCAGAGCCGCGACAAAGAACGGCCGCATCCCGCGACGTTTCCGCCGCGGCTACCCGAGATGTGCCTGCGGCTGCACGGGGTCGATCGCATCCGGACCGTAGCGGATCCGTTCCTCGGCCTGGGATCGACAGCGGTCGCCTGTGCACAGCTCGGCCTCAACTTCGTCGGCGTCGAGATGGACGAGGGCTATTTGAACGAAGCCGTATCCCGGGTCAAATCCCAACTTCCAATTTCCAACTCCCAGGCGGCGCCGAAGTCGCGATAACGAGTCGCTTGGGAGAGTTGAGATTGGATTGCTTGGGAGTTGGTAGTTGCTATTTGGGAGTTGGCCTTTGGGAGTTTTACTCATCGGATCCTGTTGTTCGATGCGTACGAGTTATGTAAGCTTCGAACGATGGACCTGCGGCAGCTCGAGATCATCCGCGCGATCGCGGATACCGGCTCGTTTACCGCGGCCGGCGACAAGCTGCACGTCTCGCAGTCGGCCATCAGCCGTCAGATCCTCCTGCTCGAGGAAGAGCTGGGCGAATCGGTGTTCCACCGGATCGGCCGCCGCATCCGGATCACGCCCGCCGGCGAAGCGCTGCTGCAGCTGAGCCATCGCGTCTTCCAGGATCTCCAGGACACTGTCACCGGCATCAGCGAGAAGCAGGAGTCGCTGCGCGGCGCGTTGCGGCTGGTCGGCGGCATGACCGTCTGTCTCTACGTCTTCCCCACGCTGCTGTCGGAAGTGCGCCGCGTCCACCCGAACCTCGACCTGAAGGTGACGGTGGGCAGCACGGAGCGGTCGATCCAGATGCTGCGTTCGGGCACCGGCGACCTCGGGCTGCTGACGCTGCCGATCGACGCGACCGACATGGTGTCGGTGCCGGTGCTCGAGGAGGAGCTGCTCGTCGCCACCTACCCGAACCACCCGCTGGCGATGAAGCGCCGCGTCTCCCCGGCCGACCTGAACAGGCAGCCGTTCATCCACTTCGAGAGCGGCTCGATTACCCGCCGCCTGGTCGACGAATTCTTCACCCGCGAGCGCATCGAGGCGGAAATCGTCATGGAGACCGAGAACGTCGAGATCATCAAGGCGATGGTCCGCGGCGGCCTCGGCATCGGCATCGTCCCGTGGCAGGCGGTGGCCGGAGACGTCCGCGCCAAGCAGCTTTTTGTCAGCCGCATCGCGGGACACTCGCTGGAGCGGCAGTTCGGCTGGCTCTACCCGAAGATGACGCGGCTGCCGCGATCGGTGTCGGAGGTCCTGCGTGTCTTCGAGACCGTCCGGCCGCGGCTGACGGCAGCGGCGCAGGCGCCGAAAAACTTATGACGCGGGCGGATGGTCGGAATCGGAAGATTGTATGTTCAGGCGCCGACCGCTGGCGGATACAATCGCCGTGACATGGACCATCAACTCCCCGTCTCGAACAGCGTCGATCGGGTCATTCATATTCCGTTGTCGGAAGCAGAGTGGCAGGCGTTCCTGGCGAGCACGCCGAAGCCTGTCGACTGGCTGCGGGAGCGGATCCGCGAGGCGATCGCGCATCGCGATCAGGCGGCACCGGCCAAGGAATCGTAGCGCTCATTTTTTGGCCGTATTGTCGGACGGCGTCGGCCGCAGCGAGTAGGACGTCCGCGACCACACCTTCACGCCGTCACGCTTGGTGACGACCTCGATCCGCCGCGTCCGGCGCAGCGGGTCGGGGTTGCTCGAGTAGAACCCCAGCACGTAGTAGTCGCTCGTCTCCGCGTCGATGCGCTTCAGCGCCTTGTCGAAGTCGTTCTGGTTCACCACCGCGAAGCCGCCGGTCAGATCAGCGATCGTACGCAGGCTGTCCACCGTCCTCGACACGTAGGTCTCCCACTCGACCGGATCCACGTTCTCGCCGATGTCGCCGCCGGCGACGAGGCCGCGCGGGTCGATCGTGTAGAGCGTCGCGTTGGCGCGGTTGGCGCCGCGCGTCACTTCCGCCATGTCGCGCACGAGCTCGGCGTCGGCGAACTGCGAGCCCTGCGGCACGAGGTTCGGGTCGACGCGGCCGTTGGCGCCGACGCAGTTGCTGCTGTCGCTGTTGCCCGAGCCGTCGCTGCCGCTGTCGCACGGCCCGAGCTGCTCCTTCAGCCGTGACTTCTCGAACGGGTTGAAGTCGTAGCCGCTGCTCACCCAGATGACCGCCTTGCGGCGGTTGTGCAGCTTCTCGAGGTTCGTCATCAGCTGGTTCGCGGTCGTGAACGCGACGTGCGCGCGATAGCGCAGTTCGACCGGACCGTCGGCGCCTTCCTGGCCCTTGATTATTTCACTCGGCTTCAGCCCGCCGCCGCTGATGCGGTTGATCGCGTCGTCGAGCAGCGCGCGGTCGTAGGTGAGATCGATCGAGATCGACGAGGTGCCGGTGCTGACCATGCCCCACATGTCGCCGTCGTGGATCAGGTTCTTCAGCATCTTGCGGAAGATCTCGCGGATGCGCGGCGTCTGCTGGAAGTCCATGTGGAGGTCGTCCACGAACAGCAGGAACACGCGGCCCGCGGCGTCGTTGGTCGGACGCGCGACGGGAAGGATGATCCCTTCCTGCACCGGCGCCGGCGGCGGCGCCAGCGTGTTGTAGGCGCGTCCGCCGTGGATCAGCACCATCGACGCGAGCTCCTGCTTCACGCCGTCTTCCATGATGTCGAAGTCGGTCGGCTTCAGGTCGGCCATGAACTGATCGGTCTTCGAATCGCGCACGATCACGTCGGTCGTGACGAGATCCGCGACCCCGCGGAAGACCGGCAGCTGACCTTGAGGCTGCGCCGGCTGCGGCTGCTGCTGCCGTTGGGCGGGCTGCTGCGCGGCGTTTCCCTGCTGCTCCGCAGCCGGCACCTGGACCATCGCGAGCGCAAAGGCGCCCGCCAGCAAGAACTTAGCGGTGTTTCGCATGGGCACAGTATAAGACACCGGCTGTGATTTTGCGGCAATGGGACAAAATCACCCTGGTGTCTTGACGATGAAACTCGCGATCGCGTCGGACCACGCCGGATTTGCCTATAAAGAAGCGATCAAGGCCATGCTGGCCGCGGCCGGCCACGCCGTGCGCGATTTCGGGACCTCATCCGAGGCGCCCGTCGACTACCCCGACTTCGTCCGTCCGGTCGCCGAGGCCGTGGCGCGCGGCGAGTTCGAGCGCGGCATCGTCCTCGGCGGCTCCGGCAACGGCGAAGCGATGGTGGCCAACCGGGTCTGCGGCATCCGGTGCGGCCTCTGCTGGAGCGAACAGGTCGCGGTCTGGAACCGCTCGCACAACGACGCGAACATGCTGTCGCTCGGCCAGCGCACCATCACGGAGTCCGAAGCGCTCGCCATCGTTCGCGTGTGGCTGGCGACGCCCTTCGAGGGCGGCCGGCACGTCGCCCGCATTCGCAAGATCGACGAAGGATGTAAATGAGATGCAGATAGGCCTCGTGGGTCTCGGTCGAATGGGCGGCAACATGGCACGCCGCCTCGTGGCCGGCGGCCACGAGGTCGTGGTGTGGGACCGCAGCGCCGATGCGGTGCAGACGCTCGCGCGCGACGGCGCCTCCGGCGCGGGATCGCTCCCGGATCTCGTCGCCCGGCTCGCCTCGCCCCGCGCGGTCTGGATCATGGTCCCCGCCGGCGACGCGACCGAGCAGACCGTCACCGCACTCGCCGAGCACCTCCAGCAGGGCGACACCGTCATCGACGGCGGCAACAGCTACTTCAAGGACGACGTGCGGCGCGCGGCGGCGCTGGCGACGCGTGGCATTCATTACCTCGACGTCGGCACGAGCGGCGGCGTGTGGGGCGCGCAGCGCGGCTACTGCCTGATGATCGGCGGCCCGCAGCACGCGGCCGCGCGTCTGACGCCCGTCTTTCGCACGCTCGCGCCCGGCCAGGGCTCGCAGCCGCCGTCACGCGGGCTCGACACCGCGAAGACGACCGCGCACGAAGGGTTTCTCTACTGCGGTCCCTCGGGCGCCGGCCACTTCGTGAAGATGATTCACAACGGCATCGAGTACGGCCTGATGCAGTCGTACGCCGAAGGGTTCGACATCCTGCGCAACGCGTCCGCGAAGATGCTGCCCGACAACCAGCGCTACGAGCTGCCGCTGGCGGAGATCGCCGAGCTCTGGCGGCGCGGCAGCGTCGTCAGCTCCTGGCTGCTCGACCTTGCGGCGCTCGCGCTCGCCGCCGATCCGCAGCTGCAGGCATTTGTCGGCAGCGTGGCCGACTCCGGCGAAGGGCGGTGGACGGTGGACGCGGCGATCGCGGAAGAGGTCCCCGCCGACGTGCTCACCGCGTCGCTCTACGCGCGGTTCCGCTCCCGCCGCGATCACACCTTCGGCGAAAAGCTGCTCTCCGCGTTGCGCGCGCAGTTCGGCGGCCATGTCGAGCGTTCGTAACCGCGCCGACCCCTGCGTCTTCGTCATCTTCGGCGCGTCCGGGGATTTGACGCGCAGCAAGCTGCTGCCGGCGATCTTCAACCTCGCGGAGAGCGGCCACCTGCCGGAGGAGTTCGCCATCCTCGGCGTCGCGCGTCCGCAGATCGATCAGGCGGAGTACCGCAGGCAGATGCGCGAGCAGGTTCGCCAGGTGGAGGGCGAGCCGCTCGAGCCGGAGAAGTGGCAGCGCATCGAGGACCGGCTGTACTACGTGTCGGGCGAGTTCAACGATCCGGCGCTCTTCGAACGGTTGAAGACGCTGCTCGCGGAGCTCGTCACGCGCCATCACGCCGCGCCGAACTACCTCTTCTATCTCGCGGTGCCGCCCGATCTGTTCGGCACGGTGGTGGATGGCCTCGCGGCTGCCGGGCTCACCGGCGAAGCCGATGGCTGGCGGCGCGTGATCGTCGAGAAGCCGTTCGGCTACGACCTCGCAAGCTCGCGCGCCCTGAACGCGGACCTGCGGAAGGGGCTGCGCGAATCGCAGATCTATCGCATCGACCACTACCTCGGGAAGGAAACCGTCCAGAACATCATGGCGTTCCGCTTCGCCAACGGCATCTTCGAGCCGATCTGGAACCGGCGCTACGTCGATCACGTGCAGATGACGGTCGCCGAAGACGCCGGCGTCGGCAAGCGCGGCGCCTACTACGACAAGGCCGGCGCGCTGCGCGACATCGTGCAGAACCACATGTTCCAGGTGATGACGCTCGTCGCGATGGAGCCGCCCATCTCGTTCGGCGGCGAGGACGTGCGCGACGAGAAGGTGCGCGTGCTCCACGCGGTGCCGCCGCTCACCCGGGACGACGTCACGCGCCACGTCGTCCGCGCGCAGTATGCCGGCTACACGAAGGAGCCGAACGTCGATCCGGCGTCGCGCACCGAGACCTTCGTCGCCATGCGGCTCTTCATCGACAACTGGCGCTGGGCCGGCGTGCCCTTCTACCTGCGCACCGGCAAGCGGCTGCCGCGCCGCGTCACCGAGGTCGCGGTGCAGTTCAAGCGCGCGCCGCTGATGCTCTTCAGGGACACGCCCGTCAACGCGCTGAGCTCGAACGCCATCGTGCTGCGCATCCAGCCGCAGGAGGGCATCTCGCTCTGCTTCGACGCGAAGGAACCGGGGCCCTTCGAGCGCCTCGACACCGTGACGATGGACTTCAGCTACGCGGAACATTTCAAGGCGGAGCCGACAACCGGCTACGAGACGCTGCTGTTCGACGCGATGACCGGCGATCAGACGCTGTTCCACCGGATGGACATGGTCGAAGCCGGCTGGCAGGTGGTGGCGCCGATCCTCGACGAATGGCGGACGGACACGCAATCGCGTGTGCCGACCTACGACGCCGGCTCGCCGGGTCCGCCGGAAGCGGACCTGCTGATCGAGCACGACGGGCGGGAATGGCGCAACTGAGCGTCGCCGCGAACAAGGCCGCGATGTCGGAAGCCGCGGCCGCGCGCATCACGACGCTGATCGAGGCAGCCGTCGCCTCTCGCGGCATGGCCGCGGTCTCGTTGACCGGCGGCTCGACGCCGGACCTGCTCTATGAGTTGCTCGCGGATCCTGAGCGGCCCTGGCGGCAACGGATTGACTGGGAGCGACTGCACCTGTTCTGGGGCGACGAACGCGCGGTGCCGCCGGACCATCCCGAGAGCAATTACGGCCTCGCGCACCGGCTGCTCCTGCAGCACGTGATGATCCTCGACACCCAGGTCCACCGGATGCGCGGCGAGCTGCCGGCCGCGGATGCGGGCCGCCTCTACGACGCGGTGCTGCGCGCCAGGCGCGATCAGACCGCGGGTCCGCTGTTCGATGTCATGCTGCTCGGCATCGGCGAGAACGCGCACATCGCGTCGATCTTTCCCGAGAGTCCCCTGCTCCTGGGCGGCGCCGGCCCTGCAGGTCCACCAGGCCCGTTGGCGACCGGCGTCGCCGTTCCCGAGATCTCGCAGTGGCGCATCACCATGACGCCGGCGGCGCTGCTCGACTCCGCGACAGTCGTCGTGATTGCCTCCGGGGCCTCGAAGGCCGATGCAGTGGCGGCGGCGATCGAAGGACCACTCGACGTGCCGCGCTACCCCGCGCAGCTGTTTCGCGCGGCCGAATCCGGCGATTCCGTCGAATGGATCATCGATGCAGCCGCTGCTGCTCGATTGCGCGCCGCGCCGCGCGCGTAATCGCCATCGTCGCGATAACCGTCGCGATCAGGCCGACCACCAGCAGGACGTAGTATTCGCGGCCGCGCGGCGGCGCGATGCCGGCGGCGATCTTCGCCACGTCGCCGACGACCCGCCCGTAGTACGCGTACATGACGATCGTCGGAATCATGCCGAAGCAGGCGAGCAGGAAATCGCGCACCCGCACGCGGCTCAGCCCCAGCGCGTAGTTCAGCAGCACGTAGGGGACGATCGGTGAGAGGCGGAGGAGGAACTGCACCCACGCCCCCTCGTGCGCCACGGCGCGGCGCACGACCGACACCCGCCGGTCGCGCATGATCCAGGCGACGATGCGCGTCCCGGCGAGCATCCGCGCAACGCCGTACGCGGCGGTCGCGCCGAGCGTCGCGCTGACGAAGACGAGCAGCGAGCCCTTCCACACGCCGAACAGCGCGCCGGCCGCCACGCTCAGGAGAAACGCCGGCGCCATCGTCACCGCGGCGGCCACGTAGAGGAGCGCGAAGAGAATCAGCCCCCACGGTCCAAGCTCCCCGACCCGGAGCAACAAGGCCGCGAACCAGGACATCAGGGTTCAGAGGGTTCAGTAGGTTCAGTGGGTTCAGCAGGTTCAGAGGGTTCAGCCCCAACGGCCGCGCTCTTTTTCTTCGATCGGCGGCGCCGCTTGGCGAAGACGTGCGAGAGGCGCTGCAGCGCATCGGCTGCATCCTGCAGGCCTGTCGTGATCTGATCGGCGTCGGTCCACGCCGCCGGATTGAGGCGCTCCGCCAACGCATAGAGCACCTCCTGCCGTGCCGGGTCCTGCGCGCGCTGTGGAATCTTGTCCCGGACCGCGGTATACCACCGTCCCAGAAACGCGATCTGCTCGTCGGGTGTGGAGCCTTCAATGGCGGACGGCACCGTGAATCTCGGCGGCGGCGGCTGCGGCGCCGGCGCGGCCTCCGCCGGCGTCGGCTCGGCCGACGGCCGCTTGCGCGGACGCCGCGGCTCGGTCGCGGTCTCGATCACCTGCTGGTTGTGAAAGACCGCGTTCCAGTCGAACTCGATGTCGGGGTGTTCCGCCTCGATTTGCTTCAGGACGTCCGACTCGAGCGCCTCGCGGCCGACGCGGACGCCGCCGGGCGTGCGAAAGACGTACAGGATGCGCGACTTCTGCTTCGTGCCCTCGCGGCACCAGTGCATCAGGTACGTGGTTTCGTATCCGCGCTTGTCGCGAATGACGCGAAGGAACGGCACGGATGCTTACTTGCGCTTCTGCGCGCGCGCGCCGGATGCGCTTTTCTTCGGGGCGGAACGGGTCCCCCTCGACGCCGGCTTGGGGGCCGCAGCGCGCCGCGGGGCCGGCCTTGCCGCTTTCTTCGCCGCCACTTTCCGCCCCGCCGCCGGTGGTTCCGCTCGCGAACGGGTGCCCGCCTGGCCGTTGGCCGCCGCGCGTGCGGGCGCCGCCGGCCTCGGCGCCGCGGCCCTGGGCGCCGCGGCCCTAGGCGCCGCTGGCCTTGGTGCCGCTGGCCTGGTCACCGCTGGCCTGGTCACCGCTGGCCTGGCCACAACTGGCTTGGCCACCACTGGCTTGGCCGCCGCTGGGGCCGGCGGCGCTGGCTTCGGCGGCGCGGCCACGGTGGTGATGCGTGTCGTCTTGATCTCGGGGACCGCTGTCCGCTGAACCATCGTGAACCGGGGCTGATCGCCGACGACGATATACGACCAGATTTCCGCGACCGGTATCTGCATATCCTCACAGAGACGGCGCGCGACGTCGATCATCGAGTGCGGCGCGTAGAGATGGAGCGCCGACAGCTGCGAGAACGTCTTCCACTCGGACATCGCCTCGAGGTTGTTGACGGACTCAGCCGTTTCCACCTCGACGACACCGAGTATCCGTTTCCCGTTCTGCAGGACGAGGTCGGGGAACCACGGGGGAGGTCCGCCGATGCCGGCCGCCTGTTCGTTGCCCGGATTGATGGCGACTTCGAATTTTCTCTTATATTTAGCCTGAAGCAGGCGGATGATGCGGTCGTGCTCGAGCTGCTCCCGGACAGGCCGGACGAGGATTGGGCTCACACAACCTCCGACGCGTGTGCACACTTGAACGTTCCGGGAGGAGAACCGGCGTCCAAAGTGGCTGAATATAGCATAATGGCCCCGGTGGCTTCTTCCGCGACCAAGCCCGAAAGTGCTCCTCGTGTGCTCATTGTCGATGATGACGTCAGCGTCACGGACACGTTTTCGCGAATGCTTCGTCTCGAGGGCTACGAGGTCTGGGCGGCCCTGTCCGCCGACGAAGGGCTGAGCCTCGCGCAGACGCACCGTCCGCACGCCGTGATCCTCGACCTCCGCATGCCGCTGACGAGCGGCCTGCAGTTCCTCCGCGCCATCCGCGCGATCCCGGGGCTCACCGGCACGCCCGTCGCCATCGTCACCGGCGACTACTATCTCGACGATGCACAGTCGAACGAGATTCGGGAGCTCGGCGCGGAGCTGCGCTACAAGCCGCTCTGGCTCGAGGAGCTGGTCACGCTCGCGCGCGAGCTGCTCAACATCCCTGTCCGCGAATAGTGGAGCCGGCGGGCTCCCCTTGAGCCGTGAGCCCTAGACCTTGAGTCGATTCCTGAAAGCCTGCCGGCGGGAGCCCGTCGACGTCACGCCCGTCTGGTTCATGCGCCAGGCCGGCCGCTACATGGCCGAGTACCGCGCCATCCGCGAGCAGCACTCGCTGCTCGAGATCTGCCGGACGCCGGACCTGGCCGCGGAAGTCACGCTGCAGCCGGTGCGCCGCATCGAGGTGGATGCGGCGATCCTCTTTTCCGATCTGCTGCTGCCGCTCGAGCCGATGGGCCTCCCCTTCGATTTCGTGAAGGGAGAAGGTCCGCAGATCGAGCATCCGATCGAGTCGTCGGCCGACATCGAGAAGCTGAAGCTGTTCGAGCCGCGCGAGGCGCTCGCGCACGTCCTCGAGGCGATCGAGGTCGTGCAGCAGGAGCTGCACGGGCGCGTGCCGCTCATCGGCTTCTCCGGCGCGCCGTTCACGCTGGCGTCGTACGCCATCGAGGGCGGCCATTCGAACAACTTCGCGCGCACCAAGTCGCTGATGTTCGGCCACCCGGAGTCCTGGCACCTGCTCTGCGACAAGTTCGCCACCGTCGTTGCCGAGTACCTCGGCGCGCAGATCGACGCCGGCGTCGACGCCGTGCAGCTGTTCGACTCGTGGGTCGGCACGCTGAGCGCCGCCGACTACCGCGAGTTCGCGCTTCCGCACTCGAAGAAGATCTTCGACGCGATTGCCGGACGCGTGCCGACGATCCATTTCGGCACCGGGACGGCGACGATGTTCGAGGAGCTGCGCGAGGCGGGCGGCGACGTCATCGGCGTGGACTGGCGCGTGCCGATTGACGAAGCGTGGGAAGACATCGGCTTCGACCGCGCGGTCCAGGGCAACCTCGATCCGACGCTGCTGCTCGGTCCGCCGCGGCGGATGCTCGATCAGGCGGAGGAGGTCCTCACGCGCGCGGGCGGGCGCCCGGGGCACATCTTCAACCTCGGACATGGAATCCTCCCTTCGACGCCGGTCGAGAACGTGCAGATGCTGGCGCAGTACGTTCATCGGGCCTCGCGAAGATGAACCGGCCGAACCGACCTTGAACACGAACCGAGAACCCAGAACATAGACGCGTGAACCATCCGGCTGTCGTCATCGTCGGCGCCGGCATCTCCGGCCTCGCCGCCGCCTATGAGTTGCAGCGCCGCGGCGTCAGCGTCCTCCTGCTCGAAGCCTCCGACCGCCCGGGCGGCGTCATTCGCACCGATCGCTTCGACGGCTGGGTCGTCGACGGCGGTCCCGATTCCCTGCTCGTGCAGAAGCCGGCGGCGGTGGCGCTCTGCCGCGAGCTCGGCCTCGGCAGTCGCCTGCTCTCCACCCTGACACCGCGCACGGCGTACGTCCTGCGCGGCGGGCGCCTGCATCCGATTGCCGAAGGATCGTTTCTCGGGTTCCCCGTGCGTGCGGGCGCGCTCGCCGCCTCGTCCCTGTTCTCGATTGGCGGCAAGCTGCGCATGGCGTGCGAGGTCGTGCTGCCGCGCCGCGCGGACGATGGGGACGAGTCGATCGCCTCGTTCGTGCGCCGGCGATTCGGCGAAGAGGCGGTCGATTATCTCGCCGAGCCGCTGCTGGCCGGCATCCACGCCGGCGACGTCGATCGCCTCTCCGTGCGCGCGCTCTTCCCACGCCTGGTCGATGCCGAGCGGCAGTCCGGCAGCATCATCCGCGCGTTTCGCTCGCTGCGGATGAAACCGTCGCCGCACGGCGCCTTCGTCTCGCTGCCGGGTGGCGTCGGCGAGCTGGCGGACGCGCTGGCGCACGCGATCGCGCCTGGCACCCTCAGGCCGTCGTCGCCCGTGACCAATCTTCGTCACGCAGGCGGCTTCATGGTGGAAACGGCCGCCGGCTCTATTCAAGCGAGCGCCGTCATCCTCGCGGTGCCGGCGTACGTCGCCGGCGCCATCCTGCGCGGACTTCACGCCGGCCTCGCGGCGCTCTGCACGGAGGTCCCGTACGCGTCGACCGCGACGGTCGTCTTCGGCTATCGGCGCAATCAGATCGGCGACGCGATGCGCGGCAGCGGCTTCGTCGTGCCGCGCGTCGAAGGGAACCCGCTGCTGGCGGCAACGTGGGTCACCTCGAAGTGGCCGCAGCGCGCGCCCGACGGGCACGTGCTGCTGCGTGGCTTCCTGGGCGGCGGACGCGATCCGCATCGCCTCGATCAGGCGGACGACGAATTGATCGCCATCGCGCGCGAGGCGCTCGGCGAGGTGATGTCGATCTCGGGGGCGCCGATCTTCTCCCGCCTCTACCGCTGGACGCGCCAGAGCCCGCAGTACGAAGTCGGCCACCTCGAACGGCTGGCCGCCATCGAAGGCCACCTCGCGCGGCTTCCGGGCGTGTTCGTCACCGGCAGCGGGTTCCGATCGATCGGCATCCCGGACTGCGTTGCCGACGGCCGCGAGACGGCGGCGCGCGCCGCGGATTTTATTGCGAGCTAATGGTTGCTCCGGCTAAGCCGGACCCCACGTACTGAGGGCAGTACGTAGGGGCCGCCTTCAGGCGGCCCTCGTCGTGACCTCTCGCCGGCGTCAACGCGAGGACGACTCCGTCTGCATATTCGCGAGCGCGAACGCCCATTCATCCGCCAGCTCCGCGATGCGCTTGTCCGTCGGCCGGTAGCCGTGCGAGGCCTCGGTCTCCACGCGAATCATCACCGGCTTCGCGCATCCCTGCGCCTCCTGCAGCGCCGCGACGAACTTGAAGGAGTGGCTCGGCACGACGCGATCGTCGTGGTCGGCGGTGGTGGCCAGCGTCGCCGGGTAGCAGGTGCCGGGCTTGATGTTGTGGAGCGGCGAGTAGCGATACAGGTACTCGAACGCCTTCTCATCGTCGGACGAGCCGAACTCCGTCGCCCACGCGGCGCCGACGGTGAACTTCTGGTAGCGCAGCATGTCCATGACGCCGACAGCCGGCAGCGCGACGGCGAACAGCTCCGGCCGCTGCTCCATCACCGCGCCGACGAGCAGGCCCCCGTTCGACCCGCCCATGATGCCGAGCGTCCGCGGAGAGGCGTAGCCGTTCTTCACCAGGTAGTCCGCGGCGGCGATGAAATCGTCGAACACCCGCTGCTTCTGCTCGAACATGCCGGCGCGGTGCCACGATTCGCCGTACTCGCTGCCGCCGCGCATGCTCGCGGTCGCCCACACGCCGCCCCGCTCGAGCCACGCCGGAATGTCGCTGCGATACGTCGGCGACGTCGCGATCGCGAACCCGCCGTAGCCGTAGAGCATCGTCGGGTTCGACCCGTCCTTCTTCAGGTCCCTCCGGTGGGTCAGGAAGACGGGCACCCGCGTGCCGTCGGCGGACGTCGCGAAGACGCGCTCGGTCGTGTACGGCGCCGGGTCGAAGGTCAGGCGCGGCGGCTCGAACGGCGTTGACGTCCCCGTCCGCGGATCGAACCGGAAGACGGTCGCGGGGCGCAGCGGCGAGGTGAATGAATAGAAGATCTCCGGCCGATCGAAGCGGCCCACCGGGCCGGTGATCGCGCCGAGCTCCGGTGTCGGGATCGTCGCCGCGTGCGAGCCGTCGAGATTGAAGAGATCGACCACGCTGGCGACATCCACCAGGCGGTTGACCGCGATCTTTCCCGCGACGAGCGTGGCGCTCTCGATCGCGTTCGGCCCCTCGGGCACGATCGTCTTCCAGTTCGCCGCGTCGGGACGGTCGAGCGGGACCGCGACAATCTTCCGGTTCGGCGCCTCGCGATCCGTCCGGAGGTACAACAGCCCGTTGACGACACCGAGCGGCTCGTATTGCGCGTCGGCCACGGGATAGAGCGGCCGGATGGGCGCGTCGAGCCGCGGCGCGCGCGGATTGCCGAGATCCTTGACGAACAACTGATTGCTCGGCGAGGTTCCCTTGTTCGTCACGATCCACAGGTAGCGTCCCGTCTCGTCGCGCCCCGCCCACAGAAACAATTCGGGATCGTCGGGCCGCTCGTACACGAGGCGGTCGGCGGATTGCGGCGTGCCGAGCGCGTGGTAGTAGACCTTGTGGTCGCGGAGCGCCGCTTCGAGGCTTTTGCCTGCGGGCGGTTCCGGGTAGCGCGCGTAGAAGAATCCGCGGCCATCTTCGGTCCACGAGACGGTGCTGAACTTTGCCCATTTGATTTCGTCGCGCGTCTTCGACCCGGTGGCGAGCTCGCGCACGAAATACGTGACCCAGTCGGAGCCGCCTTCGGACTGCCCGTAGACGAAGTGCTTGTCGTCGGGCGCTGGGGCGAACTCCGAGAGCGCGACCGAGCCGTCCGGTGACAGCTCGTTCGGATCGATCACCATCTGCTCGGCACCGTTCACCTCCCGGCGCGCGAAGACGACCGACTGCCGCTGCAGGCCGGTGTTGCGGTAGTAGAACCAGTGCCGGCCCGTGTAGGCGGGGATGCTGATGCGCGGGTAGTTGTAGAGCTCGGTGATGCGCGCTTTCAGCACATCGCGCGCCGGAATGCCCTCGAGGTATTTCGTGGTGACCGCGTTCTGCGCGTCGATCCACTGCTTCAACTCCGGCGAGTTGAGGTCTTCCATCCACCGATAGGGATCGGCGACAGAGGTGCCGAAGTAGGTATCGCGCGTGTCCGCCTTGCGGGCGGCTGGATAGCGGAACGACACGTCCTGCGCTGCGAGCACCACGACGCACAGGACCGCGGCAGCGACGGCAAGCGCGCAGCGAGCGGCATTGGTCATGGGCGGCCTCCGAGCAGATGCAAGCATAGTCATTCTGCGTGGGCTTCGTGGCAGAATTTCAGCGATGCGCTTCACATTCGCTTCCGTGCTCGTCGCGCTCTTCGCCGTCGGCGCCGCCGCACAACAGAACTCCGCCGGCGCCGTGACGCCGGCGGTCGACGCGATCCTCAAAAGTATCAGGGCCGCCGACACGGGGCTGCTCGCCGTCTCCGAGGAAGACGGCCGCTTCCTGCGCCTGATGGTCGCGACGCGCAACGCGAAGTCGGTGCTCGAGATCGGCGCCGCCAGCGGCTACAGCGGCATCTGGCTCGGCCTCGGCGCGCGCGAGTCGCACGGGCGCGTCGTGTCCATCGAGTACGATCCGCAGCGCGCGAAGGAGGCGGCCGCCAACGTGCAGAAGGCCGGCCTGACCGACGTCGTGCGCGTCGTGCACGGCGACGCGTTCGCCGAGATCCCGAAGCTGGCGGGCACCTTCGACCTGGTGTTCCTCGACGCGTGGAAGCCGGACTACAAGCGCTTCTTCGACCTGGTCTACCCCCGCCTCGAGCCGGGCGGCGTGTTCCTCGCGCACAACGTGGTGAACAAGGCCTCCGAGATGGAGCCGTTCCTGAAGACGATCACGACCCATCCGCGGCTCTTCACCTCGGTCGTCTCGCCGGGCTCGGAGGGGATGTCGGTGTCCTACAAACTCAGGTAATGCAAAATGCAAAATTCAAAATGCAAACCCTGCGTCGCTCGACGTAGCGGGGTGAACGTCGTCGCGCCTTTCACGACATTGTGGCGATCGATGTCGGGTTTGCATTTTGCATTTTGCATTTTGCATTTCCGAGCTCCATGAAACCCGTTCACCTCATTGGCGTCCCCCTCGACCTCGGCGGCGGCCGGCGCGGCGTGGACATGGGGCCCTCCGCGTTCCGCATCGCCAACATCGGCGATCAGATCGCGACGCTCGGACGCACGCTCGTCGACAAGGGCGACCTGCCGGCGCCGATCCCCGAGACGCAGCGGCCCGCGGACAAGAAGAAGAAGTACATCCGCGACATCGCGAAGGTCTGCCAGAAGCTCTACGACCTGACGTTGAAGTCGCTGGACGAGGGCGCGTTCCCGCTCGTGCTCGGCGGCGATCACAGCCTCGCCGCCGGGTCGGTGGCCGCCAGCGCCGAGTGGCTGCGGCGCACCTCGGCGCAGCCGCTCGGCCTGATCTGGGTCGATGCGCACGGCGACATGAACACGCCCGCGACCACCGAGAGCGGCAACGTGCACGGGATGCCGCTGGCGGCGCTGCTCGGCCAGGAGCCGGCGGAGCTCGCGTCGATCGGCTCGTCGCCGTCGGTGCGCCCGCTCAACACCGTGCTCGTCGGCATCCGGAACCTCGATCAGCGCGAGAAGGAACAGATCAAGGCGTCGGGCGTGCACGTCTTCACGATGAAGGACATCGATCGCGACGGTATCGCGAAGGTCGCCGAGCGCGCCATCGAGCTGGCGTCGGAAGGCACCGGCGGCATCCACGTCTCGTTCGACATGGACGTCTGCGATCCGCTGATCGCCCCCGGCGTCGGGACGCCGGTCAAGGGCGGCTTCGACTACCGCGAAGCGCACATGATCATGGAGCTGGTCGCCGATTCGAGCCGGCTGGTCGCGCTCGACCTGGTCGAAGTGAATCCGACGCTCGATATCCGCAACGCCACCGCGGAGTTCGCGACGGAGCTGGCGCTGTCGGCGCTTGGGAAAGGGATTCTATAGATCCGGCGAGGAGGCCATCATCTCCTCGATCTCGTCCATCACCCGGTTCATCTTCCGCATGGTGAAGTCGAGCGGCTCGTCGGTCGTCATGTCCACGCCCGCGTCCTTCAGCAGCTCGATCGGATATTTCGAGGTGCCGGAGCCGAGGAACGTGAGGTAGCGCCGCCGCGCGTCTTCGTCGCCCGCCAGCACCTTCTCCGACAGCGCCTCCGCCGCCGTGAACGACGTCGCGTACTGAAACACGTAGAAGCCGACGTAGAAGTGCGGGATGTAGCTCCACTCGTGGCGCACGTAGTCGTCGACGAGGCAGGTGTCGTCGGTGTGGCCGTAGTAGCGCCGCGTGATGTCGAGGTAGATGTGGCCGAGCGCCTCGCCGGTAATCGGCTCGCCGCGCTCCGCGAGCTGGTGCATCTTCAGCTCGAACTCGGCGAACTGCGTCTGCCGGAACACCGTCGCCTTGACGTTTTCGAGGAAGCTGCCGAGCAGCGACAGCCGCGTCGCCGGGTCCGTCGTGTCCTTCAGCACGCGATCGATGAGCAGCGCTTCGTTGAACGTGGAGGCCACCTCCGCCACGAACGTCGGGTAGTTCGCCAGCGCGTACGGCTGCACCGTGTTCGAGTAGTAGCTGTGCATCGTGTGCCCGAGCTCGTGCGCCAGCGTGCTGACGTCGTTGTACTGCCCCAGGTAGTTGAGCAGCATGTACGGATGCACGTCGTAGGCGCCCCCCTCCGAGTACGCGCCTGACCGCTTACCCACTGTCGGGAAGAAGTCGATCCATCGCTCGTTGAACGAACGCTGCACCACGCCGCAGTACTCGGCGCCGAGCGGCCCCATCGCGCCGATGATGGCCTGCTGCGCCTCTTCGGGCGTGAACGTCAGCGCCACGTCCGCGACGAGCGGCGCATAGAGGTCGTGATACCGGAGCGGGTCCTGCAGCTGCATCACGCTCCGCCGCAGCTTCAGGTAGCGGTGAAACGACGGCAGCCACCGGTTGATCCCGTCGATGAGCCGCGTGTACACCGACACCGGGATATTCGGGCCGTCGAGCGCCGCCTCGAGGTGCGACGCGTACTTCCGCGTCCGGGCATAGAATCCCACCCGCTGCACGTTCGCGTTCATCATCGTTCCGAACGTGCGCCCGAACGCGCCGAGCGAGGTGAAGAACGTCGACATCGCCTTCTCGCGGTCGTCGCGATTGGGCAGCGTGCGCAGCTCGGCGTACCCGGAGGCGTCGACGCGCGCCGTGCGTCCGTCGCTCAGCGTGATGGTCGGATACGGGAAGTCGGCGTTGGCGAGAATGGTGTAGATGTTGTGGCCGGATGCGGCGAGCGGCATCGCGTCGGCGAGAATCTTCTCCTCGACGTCCGACAGCGTGTGCGGCGCGCGCCGCGCGATGTCGTGCAGGTAAAACGAGTAGGTCGCCAGGCGCGGCTCGGCGGCGATGAAGCCTTCGAGCGTGTCGAGGCCGACCTGCAGCAGCTCGGGCTCCATGTACGACGTCTGCGCCTTGAAGTCCGCCACGAGCTGCTGCATTTCCTGCTGCATGCCCTGCGGTCCCGCCTCGCGCGTGTCCTGGTCGGCGAGCATCCCGGCGTAGACGGCGAGCCGCCCGATCGCCTTATCCTGTCGCGACGCCTCTTCGAGCGCGTCGGCCAGCACCTGGGCCGACGATCCGAGCCGGCCCTGCCAGGTTCGCAGCCGCGGCAACTCGGCGGTCACCGCGTCCTTCGCCGCACGCCACGCCGGAAGCTCCGGATAGAGGTCAGCCAGGTTCCACTTGTACTGGTCCTCGATCGCCGACCTTTCCCTGTCTTGTCCCGCCAATAACGTCGTCATCTCTGCCGTAAGTATGACACGAGCTGCCTCTATATGACACTTACACCCTACTCACCCGGGGTAGGCGCCACCTAAATAAGATCGGCCAAATGCCCCGCGCCACCGTGCCCTCGGATTGGGACACTCTCCCGGACGATGAGCTCCTCAACGTCCGGATGTGCGACCTCCCGCTCCGCATCGAAAACGAGCTGTCCGATCGCGTGGAACAACTCCGGACCGAGCTGCGCACCGCCGGCCTGACCGCGCACCTCCACTTTTACCTCTCAGACGAGTGGTTCACGCCGGACGGTGCAACCGCGATCGCGATCCCTTTTTACCTCGCGCATCCCCGGCTCGCGAAGCTCGAAGAAGCGCAGATGCTCGAAGTCGAGGGGGGCGAGTACGAGTGGTGCATGCGCATCCTCCGCCATGAGGCCGGGCACGCCATCGACAACGCGTTCAGGCTGCGCCTCCGCCGCCAGCGCCTCGAGGTGTTCGGCTCGTACAAGCAGCCCTACCCCGAATCGTACTCGCCGCGGCCCTACAGCAAGAGCTTCGTGCTGCATCTCGATGCGTGGTACGCGCAGAGCCATCCCGACGAGGATTTCGCGGAGACGTTCGCCGTCTGGCTGACGCCGAACAGCGAATGGCGGCAGCGCTATGCCGGCTGGCCCGCGGTGAAGAAGCTCCACTACATGGACCTGCTGATGCGATCGGTGCGCGGCGCGACGCCGCGCCTCGACAACCCGATCGAGGTCGAGCCGCTGCGCGCGCTGCGCAAGACGCTGCGGCAGCACTACCGCACCAAGCGCCGCCACTACGGCGTCGACTACCCGAACTTCTACGATCGCGACCTGCGGCGCCTCTTCTCCGACGCACCGGAGTTCGCCGCCAACATCACCGCCGCGCAGTTCATCGGCCGCATCCGGCGCACCACGCGGCGCGCCGTCGCCGAGTGGACGGGCATCTACCAGTACACGATCGACCAGGTCATCGAGGACATGATCGACCGGTCGCGCGAGCTCAAGCTGCGGCTCGCCGTGCCCGAGGATCAGGCACGCCAGGAGTTCACCGTGCTCCTCACCGTCCAGACGATGAACCACCTGCACAGCGGCGGGCACCGGTTGTTCCTGTGAAGCGCCGCATCCTCGCCCTCGTGCACGAGCACCTCGTCCCGCCGGAGGACACGACGGGCATCGACGTGCTCGAAGCCGAGTGGAAGATGGAGTACGACGTCATCGAGACGCTGCGCGAGATGGGGCACGAGGTGCGCGTGCTCGGCGTGCACGACGACCTCGCCGGCATCAGGCCGGCGGCCGGCTTCTTCGAGCCGCACATCGTCTTCAACCTGATGGAGGCGTTCGCGGGCATCACGACCTTCGACCAGAACGTCGTCAGCTATCTCGAGCTGCTGCGCCTGCGCTACAGCGGCTGCAACCCGCGCGGGTTGATCTTCGCGCGCGACAAGGCGCTGTCGAAGAAACTCCTCGCCTACCATCGCATTCCCGTCCCCGACTTCTCGGTCGTGCGCTACGGCCGCAGGCCGGCGCTGCACAAGAAGATGCACTTTCCGCTGATCGTGAAGTCGCTCTTCTTCGAGGCGTCGGCGGGCATCTCGCAGGCGTCGGTCGTCGAGGACGAGGATCAGCTCGCGCGGCGGGTGCAGTTCATCCACGAAAGCCTCGGCACCGCGGCGATCGTCGAGCAATTCATCGACGGCCGCGAGCTCTACGTCGGCGTGCTCGGCAACGAGCGGCTCGACGTCCTCCCGGTGTGGGAGATGTCGTTCGCGCAGATGCCCGGCAACCGGTGGCGCATCGCGACCGAGCGGGTGAAGTGGAATACGCAGTACCAGAAGAAGAACGGCATCATGACCAACGCCGCCAGGCTCGACGCGGCGGCGATCGATCACATCCAACGGATCGCCAAGCGCGCCTACCGCGCGCTCGACCTGAACGGCTACGCGCGCATCGATCTCCGCATGGACGACGAGGGACGCGCCTACGTGCTGGAGGCGAACCCCAACCCGAACCTCGCCTACGGCGAGGACTTCGCGGAGTCCGCCGAGGTCAACGGCGTCTCCTACGAAAAGCTGCTCGAACGGATCATCACGCTCGGCCTGCGCTGGGAACCCGCGCGCACCGGCTGACCACGAAGGCCGCTGACGCGGCCAGCACGAAGCCCACGAAGCAGCTTCGTCTTCGTGGGCTCCGTGAAGGCGGCCGAAGGCCGCTTTCGTGGTTACTGTTTAGGCGGCGGCCGCGCGGATCCGTAACACGTTCTTGACGCCGGGCTGGTTCGCCGCGGACCGCGCAGCGAACGGCGATGGCCACCGGTGGCAGTGGAATTGCCCGCCTGCCTCCTGCTCCCACGCGAGATCCCGTCAGCAAGGAGCCTCCGATGCGCCGCAGCAGCTTCGTGGTCGCTCTCGTCCTTCTTCTGTCCGCGTTCGCGTCGGCGTCCTGGGCACAGAGCTCGAGGGCGACTCGATTCGTCGACGGACAGATGCTCGTCAAGTTCAAGGCCGGAGCGGCCGCGAGCGCGAAGGCAGACGCGCATCGGCGCGGGGGCGGCACACCGCTGAAGGAGATCGCGCGGACAGGTGTCCAGCTCGTCTCCGTCCCGGCCGGCACCGAGGCGTCGGCGATCGCGCGCTACCGCAGCAATCCCAACGTCCTGTTCGCCGAGCCGAACTACATCCGCAGCATTCCGGCGGGAGAGCGTACGGCTGCCGGCACGCCCGCCGCGCCCGTCGTTCCTGGCGATCACGACTTCGCCGAGCAGTGGGGACTCCACAACACCGGCCAGCAGTTCCTCTGCCTGCCGTTGATCTTCGGCGATCTCTGCTTCTACGTCGGCACGCAGGACGCGGACATCGACGCGCCCGAGGCGTGGGCGACGTCGACCGGCAGCCCTGGCGTTACCGTCGCCATCATCGACAGCGGCGTCGACTACACCCACCCCGACCTCGCGCCGAATTACGCCGGCGGGCAGGACTTCATCAACGGTGATCTCGATCCGATGGACGACCAGGGGCACGGCACGCATGTCGCGGGCATCATCGCGGCGGCGATGAACAACCCGACGGGCGATCCCGCGGCGCCTGAAGGCGTGGTCGGCGTGGCGCCGAACGCGCGCATCCTGGCGTACAAGGTCTGCGCCGCCGACGGGTCCTGCAGCGACTTTGCGATCGAGCAGGCGATCGCGCAGGCCGTCGCCGACCACGCCCGGGTGATCAACATGAGCTTTGGCGGTCCCGATTACTCGCAGTCGATGGACGAGGCGCTCCAGGCCGCGTGGGCCGCCGGCCTCGTGCTCGTTGCGGCGGCGGGCAACAACGGGACCACGGATCTGGGGTACCCGGCCGCGTTGCCGAACGTGGTCTCGGTCGGCGCGTTTGACGAGGACGACAATCGCGCGTCGTTCTCCACCTACGGAAACTGGGTCGACATCGCCGCGCCCGGCAACGTGATCATGTCGAGCTACCCGATGGCGCAGTGCGCGGTCACGGCCAATCCTGGCGACACCGGGTGTTACACGTGGTTGAGCGGGACGTCGATGGCGTCGCCGTTCGTCGCCGGCGCGGCGGCGCTCGTCTGGTCGCGCGGCGATGTCGCCAGCAATCAGCAGGTCGTCGACATCCTCCTGGGCAGCGCCGATCCCGTTGGTGTGTCGGGTGCGCGCCTCGACAGCTGGACCATCCACGGCGGCCTCAACGTCGCGAACGCGCTCGCCTACGTCGGCACGAACCTGCCGCCGGTCGCCGATGCCGGTCCCGATCAGGACCTCACCGACAGTAACTTCGACGGCGTCGAGCTCGTCGACCTCGATGGCAGCGGCTCCCACGACCCGGACGGCACCATCGACCGCTACCAATGGCAGGAAGGCGAAGCGATGGTCGCGACCGGCGCCGCCGCGTCCGCGTGGTTCACGGCCGGGACCCATACGCTGACGCTGACGGTGACCGACAATGCCGGCGCCATCGGCACCGACAGCATGGTGATCACCGTCACGACGCCCAACCGTCCGCCGATCGTTTCGGACAGGGGCGCCACCGCCGTTGCCGGAACGCCCGTACCGATTGCCCTGGGCGCCACGGACTTCGAGACGTGCGAGCTGACGTTCTCCGTCGTACAGGCCCCCGGCAGCGGAGCGCTCGGAGCGATGCAGGATCTGCCGTGCCTCGCCGGAAGTCCCAACGGCGACAGCGCGACGATCGCGTACACGCCCGCGAGCGCCGGCACGTATACGTTCACCTACAAGGCAAACGACGGCCACGACGACAGCAACATCGGTACGGTGACCATCGTCGTCACGGAACCCAACCGTCCGCCGACCGCCTCGAACGCCAGCGCCAGCACCGTTGTCGGCGTGCCGGTGACCATCACGCTGGGCGCTGCGGACATCGAGACCTGTGAGCTCGCGTTCTCGGTCGTCCAGGCGCCGGCAAGCGGCACGCTCGGCGCGATACAGAACCAGCCCTGCGGCGCCGGGAGCCCGAACATCGACACCGCATCGGTCACGTACACGCCGGCGAGCGCCGGCACCCATACGTTCACGTACAAGGCGAACGACGGCCGCGACGACAGCAACATCGGCACGGTGACCGTCGCCGTCGCGGTGCCCAACAGTCCGCCGACCGCCGCGGACATCAGCGCCAGCACCGTGGCGGGGACGCCCCTGACCATCACGCTGGGGGCCACGGATGCCGAGAGCTGCGAGCTGACGTTCTCGATCGTGCAGGGGCCGGGCAGCGGCGCGCTCGGAGACCTCCAGAACCAGTCATGTGCGGCCGGGAGCCCCGACAGCGACACGGCGCGGATCGTGTACGGGCCGGGAAGCACGGCGGGCACGTTTACGTTCACCTACAGGGTGAACGACGGCAGCGCCGACAGCAATATCGCGACTGTCACCATCGTCGTCACGGCGCCGCCGCCGCCGCCGCCACCGCCGGTGTTGGCCGTGACCGGCATCAGCCCGAACGTGGTGAGCCAGAACGTCGGAACACGCAGCTTCCTGATCACCGGCACCGCGTTTGCCGCCGGCGCCCGCGTCGCCTTCGTCAACGGCACCGCCGGGCAGACACCGCGTGTCGTCAGCGTCACGCGTAACAGTTCGACGCAGCTCACCGCGACGGTGGAGATCCGCGCCGGCGGTCCGAAAAAGAACCGGTCGTGGGACGTCCAGGTGACGAACCCGGACGGGACGACGGCCGTCGGCGCGCACCTGCTGACGATCACGCCATAGGACCACGAAGGCGGCCTTCGGCCGCACACACGAAGCACACGAAGAATCTCTAGGTACTGGCCGTCTGAAAATAGAAATTCTTCGTGAGCTCCGTGAAAGCGGCCCGAAGGGCCGCCTTCGTGGTTATCAAGCGCTTCGCAGGAGCTAGTTGCCCCCCAACGTGATGCGCGCGCCCGCCCGTGCCGCGCGTGGCAGCGACGGGAACCCGAACGACGCGTCGTAGTGCTGGTCGAGGAGGTTCTCGATGCTCGTGTAGAGGCTCACGCGCGGATGCACCCGGTACGACGCGCTGAGATCCAGCTTCTGATATGACGGATCGAGGTCGCGGTTCGGCAGCAGCAGCGAGTTGCCGAAGAACCCGTCGCTGAGGAACGTGCTGCTGTCACGCTTGCCCGAGAAGTATCCCGAGACGGTAATCTGCGCCGGGCCGCGCATGACGCTCACCATCACCGAGCCTGATTGGGGCGGCCGGCGGAACGGGCGCTGGCCGACGAGCGGCGAGAAGGCGCCGATCTGGACGCCTGGAATCGAGGGATTGGTGGCAGCGACCGCACTGAATGCCCTCGTCACGACCGCGTCGAGATACGTGTAGGAGGCGTTCATCCGCAGGTACTGCCCGATCGCCGCGTCGAACGACGTCTCGATGCCCTGCGCACGGAACGAGGACGAGTTCAGGTAGGCGCCGAACTGCGTGGCAGCCGCCACAGCGGCCGGGACGCCCGCCTGCGCGAGCTGCGTCCGGCTGAGGAACTCGATCAGGTCGTCGTACCGGTTGCGGAAGTACGCGGTGCGGACGCGTGCGCGGCCGTACCAGAACCCTTGCTCGAGGCCGACGTCGATGCTCGTGCTGCGCTCGGGACCGAGTGCGGAGGCATTGGCGGCCGCCGGCGTTCCCCGTACGAGCGTGAACAAGGCGTTCTGCTCCTGAAACACGCTCGGCGCCTTGATGCCCTTCCCCACGTTGAAGCTGACCTTGGTGTCGCCGAGCGCGGAGGCCGCGGACGGATTCCGCAGGTACGTCGCCACGGTGAGCCGGGGCGTGACGGCGTTGTCGAACGCGTCGTTGTGCTCGACGCCAATGCCTGCGGTGACGTACGTGCGCATCATCACCGAGCCGCGCGCCTCCGCGAAGACGCCGCCGTTGTGCCGCGTCGCCGCCGGGTCGCCATCCGGATCGTCGAACCCTTCCTCGCGCTCGATGCGGCCGCCACCCGACAGGTCGAAATCGCGGCCGAGGTGATACGACGTATCCGCAAACAGCGCCCGCCGCCGCGTCCGGCTGCGGAACACCGATGGATAGCGACCGTCGAAGTCGAGAATCGCGCGGCCGGTAACTGAATACCCGTTCGCACCGGTCAGCGTCACGGTCCGCCCCAGGTAGTTCGCGCCGAAGCCGAACGGATCGAACGCCTCGCCGGTTGGCGCCGGGTTCGTGAACGTTGACCGGAAGTCGGTGTTGCCGAAGCGGATCGTGCTCTGCCACCGGTCGTTGTGCTGCGACTCGGCATTGACGGCGATGTAGTTCGTGGTCCTGTCCTGGACCGAGTCGTCGGCGATGCCGTAGAGGTCGAAGCCATTCGGGCTGCCGGCCCGTGTGTCTCCACTTCGAATGCTGCCGCTCAGATCGGTGGCGCGGCCAATCGCCAACCCGAAGCGCCCGGCGTAGGTCCCGTTGCGGTAGGCGCTGTTCGGCGTGCTGTTGTCGGTGTTGAAGTAGGCGTACTCGGAGAAGTAGTCGAACCGTTTCACGGCGCCGCCGATCGCCGCGGAGCCGCGTCGCGTCCTGAAATTGCCGCCGTCCGCCGACAGGTCCACCTGCGGAATCCGCGTGCGCCCGCGCTTGCTGATGATGTTGACGACGCCCGACAGGGCGTCGCTGCCGTACATCACGCTGTTGGATTGCCGCAGCACCTCCACGCGGTCGACGCCGACCGTCGTCGTCTGCGCAAAGTCGAATCCGCCACCGATGTCGTTGGCCGCGATGCCGTCGATCAGGACTTTGTTGAAGTTCGAGTTGCCGCCGCGCACGAACATCGAGGTGGTGCCGCCGCGCTGGCCGGTCTGTACGATCTGCGCGCCGGGCACGAGACGCAGCGCTTCGAGCACCTCGGGCTTGTTCAGCGCATCGAGGGTCCGGGTGTCGATGACGGTGATCGGCGCGCCGGTGCGCGAGGCCGGCAGCTCGGTGGCCGCCGCCGTCACCACCACGGCCTGCTCGAGCGGGCCGACCGACAGCACCACGTCCACCGCCGTGCGGCCGGAGCCGGCGACGAACAACGGATCGGTGGTACGCGTCTCGAATCCGCTTGCCTCGACGCGAACGGCGTATCGTCCTTCCGCGACGTCACCAAAGGCGAACGTTCCGGTTTCATCGGAGCGCGTCTGACCGATCTGCTGCGCATCGCGCAGCAGCGTGATGGTCGCGGACGCCACGCGTCCGCCCAGGGGATCGGAGACCTGCCCTGAAACGATGGCTCTGGATTGCGCGTGCGCGGCGATCGACACGCCGAGGATCAGTACGAAGGTGAGTGGACGCATGCTTTCTGTTCTCCGCAGAAAGGCTTCCGTTGAGCTTCGGGTAGGTCTCCTGGCTCGGAGGGGACAGCAGGTTGCGCTGTCGGTCGCTTCACCTTCCCCAGCAACGCGCTGAGTGGTCCATCGAAGCGACGCGCCCTCGCTCACAGTGGCGGAACCGCGCCGGCGTCACACCGGACTTCCCTGTTATGCCCGTCGTGGGCACCCGAAGCGAGACTGTTATAGCACTCTTGTTCTCCTGACAACACGGTCACGAAGTCTTCGTGGCCTCGCTCTCATGCAGCGGCGCTGAGGATGGCACATGCGGCCAGCGAGGCGCCGATGCCGACGGCGACCATCAGGATGAGCGTGCGCCGCATGTCGCCCGCGGATGCCAGCGGCGGATCGAGCGGGTCGCCGAGCCATGTCTCCGTGACCATGACTCCGTGCAGATAGATCGGCCCGACCAGCCGCCGCTGAATCGCCCCGGCGGCGGCGGCTTCGCTCCACCCGGAATTCGGGCCGGGCAGCACCCCGTGTTGTGCAAGCCCGGTTCGCAGCGCCTTCGACGCCGAGCAGCCGGGCACAACCGCGGCAACCAGTGCAATCATCAGCCACGTCAGCCGCGCGGGTACGAAGTTCATGACATCGTCCAGTCGCGCGCCGCACCAGCCGAAACGCAGGTAGCGCGGCGTCTTGTAGCCGACCATCGAATCCATCGTGCTGACGACCTTGAAGAGCACGAGGGCGGGCAGGCCGCCGAGGCCGTACCAGAACAAGGGGCTCGTGTAGCCGTCGGTCAGGTTCTCGCTGAGACTCTCGACCGCCGCGCGCCGGCAGGCGGCGCCGTCCATCGGAGCGGTGTCGCGGCCGACGAGCTGCGAGACCGCACCTCGCGCCGCATCGACGTCTCCCCGCTCGACGGCGCGCTCGATACGCCGGACGTGCCGCAGCAGATCGCCGAGCGCGAGCAGGCTGTAAAGCATGAACAGGTGAAACATCCATCCGAGGGACACGTGCACGGCGCCGAGGCTGGCGCCGATCAGCGAGACCCCGCCCACCCAGACAATCACCAGGATTGAACACAGCGCGACGCCGCCGACGTACCCGTCCGCGCCGATTTGGCGCAGGCACCCCTCCGTCGCGCGCAGCGTCCCGCCGATCAGCCTGACCGGATGCCATCGGTACACCGGGTCACCGAGCGCAAGGTCGAGGACGACCGCCGGCGCGAGCAGCCACGCGTCCGGCGCCAGCGGCGGGGTCAGGCCGAACGCCACTTCTCCGACCAGCCAAGCGCGAGCGCGGCGAGGATCAGGTCTTTCGGTCCGCCCGAGCGCTCGAGCAGCATCGCGCGGTACTGCGGCCAGCGATCGGAACGTCCGGAGACATTCGCGGCGAGCGTCGCCGCGCACTGCGCGCAGGCATCACGTTCGACCGAGGCCGGCACGGCGCCGTGACGGATGCGATCGAGGACGGTTGCGAGCGCGTGAGCCGCCGCTCCGACCAGCGGCTCGTAGAGCACCGCCTTGCTGTTGCCCGCGAGCAGCTCGAGGTCCTGCGGGCCGAGCAGCGGCCGCATGTCCTCGATGAAGGTCCGCTCGGCCAGGCCGTAGCGGCCGAGCGCATGCAGCACGCCGCGTGTGTAGCTCGGCTCGAGGCCGTTCTGCCATCGGAGGCTCTCGAGCGTGGCCTCGCGGGTGGCCCGTCCGATCAGCTCGCCGAGCTTGACGTGCGCGCTGGTGGACGTGAGGACCAGGGGGCCCTCGAGAGGCGCCGCAACACAGTACTGGTCCGTGCCCGTTCCCGTCGCGAGATCGGGCGACTGGCGGCTGCGGACCGCGAGGCGCTGCAACGCGGCCGTCTTTCCTTCGGTCATCGTGACAACGGCGCGCGCGAGGGCTGCGGCCGTCAACGGCGCGCCGACGAGCAGCATCGTGTTGATGGTGCCGCCACACTCCGGCACGCGCTCGATGCCCGCGGCCGTCTCGCGCCACGTGGCGGGATCGCCTGCGCAGGTCGCATTCGCCTCGACGCCCGCCGTGACCACCGCCGTGACCGCGACGCCGGCGTCCTCATGCCTGGAGATGCACGCGTAGTGCATGTTCGCGGCCGTGCCCATCGACGCCGTCGCATCGGCGGGGATTCCCGCGTGGCCGCAGGTGCGTTCGTGGTAGCGCTCGTGCCCGATCTCCGTGATCTGCCGCAGCCGCTCGTGGTCGCCGCCCCCCTCGCAGCTCTGATGGTTCAGCAGGAAGCGGACGGCATCCGTCTGACCGCCGTTGCAGGCCGACGTGCTCAGCACGCGATGCGCCCCTCGCAGTTCCGCGACGAGCATCCTGTCGGTGCGCCGCACTGCGAACTGCGCGCACTGCATCAACGTTTCCCAGTGCATCGCCTCCCTCAGCACTCGAGGACCTCCGGACGCGACGCGTACGCGGCGAACCATTCGCCGAGCCGACGGTAGTGATCGGCCTTCGGTGCGGCCGCGACGTCGACGCCGAACGTCTCCGTGCAGACACCCGCGCTCTCGAACGCGCCGTGCAGGTACGTGCCGACGACGCGCGGCGCGCACGCGCCGTCGGGACGTCCGTCGTCGAGCCGCGCGAACGGCCGCACGGGTTCGTCAACCGTCGTCGCGCCGAGATGAATCTCGTAGGCGCAAAAGCGGACGCCGCGGGGGCTCCACGCGGTCCTGAGCACGGTTGTCTTCACCGGCTCGAGCACGGTATCGGCGGCGAGCAGGCCGAGACCCTCCGCTGCCTCGTCGGGCGACTCGATGCGCAGGGGATCGCGGATGCTGCGGCCAAGCATCTGGTACCCGCCGCAGACGCCAATCACCGTCGCGCCACCCCGATGCTGGGCCGTCACCCACGCCGCGAGGCCGGTCGCCCGCAGCCATCGCAAATCGGAGATGGTGCTCTTGCTGCCCGGGAGGATGATGAAATCGAAATCGCCCGGCGGCGGCGTCGTAATCCATTCCGCCCAGTCGAGGAGCCGGAAGTCGGTCGTGTTCGAGATGCACGGCAGCCGGACGATCGCCATGCGGGCACCGGGTGGCGCCGCACGCCGCGGCCGGGTGTCGGCCGCGAGCGTGTCTTCCGGGTCGAGCGCGATGTCCGCCGCGAACGGAAACACGCCGACGCACGGCGACCCCGTCCGCGCCTCCAGGATACGAACGCCCTCGTCGAACAGCGACATGTCGCCGCGAAACTTGTTGACCGCGAAGCCGCGGAAGAGGGCGCGCTCTTCCGGCGACAGCAGCGCCATCGTCCCGACAATGGACGCGAAGACGCCGCCGCGCTCGATGTCGGCGACCAGGATCCATGGCGCCTGCAGCCGCGTGGCGAGACCGAGGTTGGCGAGATCCACCGACCGGAGATTCAGTTCGGTCACGCTCCCCGCGCCTTCGATGACGATGACGTCGAACCGCCGCGCCAGCTCGCCGTAGGCGGCCAGCACGTGCCCCCGCAGTTCGTCTGCGTACCCGTAGTACTCGCGCGGGCGCACCGTCTTCCAGACGTGCCCGTTCACGATCACCTGGCTCGATCCGTTGCCGTTCGGCTTGAGCAGAATCGGGTTCATCGCCGGCTCCGGCTCGAGGCCGCACGCCTCCGCCTGCGCCACCTGCGCGCGGCCGATCTCGCCGCCAGCCGCGCAGGGGAACGAGTTGTTCGACATGTTCTGCGCCTTGAACGGCGCGACCGCGACGCCGCGGGCTCGAAGCCACGCGCAGATCGCCGTCGCCATCCAGCTCTTGCCGGCGTTGGACGAGGTGCCGCCGATGAACAGCGCGCGCGCAGTCACGGGTGCACGGCCCCCTCTATGAGATCGGCCAGCCATTCGGCCACGTCGACCACGCGCGGCCCGGGGATGAACAGCGCGTCGGTTTCCGCGGCGCGCACACGACCTGTGCGGACGGCCGACAGCGTCCGGTACCGCCGCCACATCTTCAGGCTCTCGAGATGCGCCCGCTCGCGATCACGCTCGGTGGCGCCCATGTCGATGGTGTCGACGATGACGTCGGGATCGAGACGCAGGATGGATTCGAGCGACAGCTGCGGGTATGGAAGGGAGCTCACCCCGGAGACCACGTTCGTGCCGCCCGCGATTTCCACGAGCGAGTCCAGGTACGAGCCCGCCCCCGCGGCGACGATGCCCGTAAGCGCACCGGGTGCGCGGCCCACGATCAGGAGGACCTTCGGCCGTCGCCTCGACGCCGCCCGGCCCCGAACCTTCCGCAGTCGCTCTTCGATCGCTCCGACGACGGTACGGGCATGCGGTTCGATGCCGGCCGCCACGCCGATGCGAAGCATCGAGGAGGACACGTCCGACAGCGACGTCGTGGCGATCTCGACAAACGGGATCTCAGCCGCGGCCAGACGGCCGGCGACGTCCGGGTTCCTGTCGCTGATGACGACGAGGCCGGGACGCAGCGTCACAATGCGTTCGAAGTCGGGATGCAGGACGGCACCCACCCTCGGCAGCGACGTGACCTGGGGCGGGTAGCGGCAGAACGCCGAGACACCGACCACGCGCTCGCCCAGGCCGAGGGCGAAGAGCATCTCCGTTGCCGTCGGCAAGGTCGAGACGATCCTCGACACCGGCGCACGCGACCCTGCCAGGGCCGCACACGTCGCGAGCGCGCACAGCGTCGCGGCGACGCCCCTCACCGCGCGAGCGTGGTTGGACGTCACCACGCGCGCGAGAAGCGGTTGCCGGCCTTCCCCGTCACCTCGCGCAGCGATCCGCTGACGCCCGCGTCGTGTTCGAGCTTCCGCCCGATGATCCACAGCAGATCCGACAGGCGGTTGAGATACGGGACGATCGCGGGCTCGACCCGTTCGCCCGATTCGACCAGGCGAACGACGCCACGCTCCGCGCGGCGACATACCGTCCGCGCCATGTCGAACGCCCCGGTGACTGGAAGCGTGCCGGGCAGCGACCAGTCGCCGAGCACGCCTTCGATCGCTTCGAACCGATGCACGTGCGACGTCAGCGCCTCGACGAGCTCGGCGGCGATCGGAACCTGTGGTTTCGGACTCTCCGGCGGCGTGGCCAGCGACGACCCGACCGTGAACAGGTCGCGCTGGATCGCCATCACCAACGCGGCGATCTCCGCGTCGTCACAGATCGATCGCGCGAAGCCGAGCGCCGAGTTCAACTCGTCGACATTGCCGTTTGCTTCGACGCGAAGAGAGGCCTTCGAGACGCGGATGCCGCCGGCGAGCCCGGTCTCGCCGCCGTCACCACGGGTGGTGGAGATGCTGCGCATGCTTTCTGTTCTCCGCAGAAAGGCAGACGTTGAACCGTGGGTAGGTCTCCTGGCTTCGAGGTGACAACGCCTGTTGTCTGTCGCTTCACCTTCCCCAGCAGCGCTGAGTGGTCTTCGAAGCGACGCGCCCTCGTTACAGTGGCGGAACCGCGCCGGACTCGCACCGGACTTCCCCGTTATGCCCGTCGTGGGCACCCAAGGCGCGCCTGTTATATCACGAGCCGCGTGATCGGGGTCAACAACGCGCACCTCGATTCGAGCTACGTCGCTGATCGGTCGTCGCGCACCTGAAGATTGAATGACTCCACAGTCAGGAAAACGTTGGCAACTCTTCAGCATCGAAAAGCGCGGGGCGTCGATATGCTTTTCGGCCATGTCGATCCGTCACACGCTCGCCGCTGCCCTCGTCGTGCTGTTCGTCCTGTCTGCTGCCGCGTCCGCGCAGACGCTCTCCGTCACCGGCCGGGTCGTCGATCCGCAAGGCGCCGCGGTCGCCAACGCCGTTGTCACGCTGAACCCGTCGAGCACCGCTGTCCGCACCACGCAGTCGACCGCGGACGGCACCTTCACGTACGCCGGCGTGCCGGCGGGCCTGCACGTCCTGCAGGTCGATTCGCCCGGCTTCGAGCGTTCGACCCGCAACATCAGCGTCTCGGCTGGCGCGTCCGCGTTCGAGGTCGCGCTGCAGGTGAGCGGCGTCAGCGAGACCATCGCGGTCGCCGCGCCGAAGCTCGAAGAGGAGTTGCCGCAGCAGGTCGAGCGCGCCGGCTCGCGCATCCAGACCATCACGAGCGAGCAGATCGAGAACGGCGGCTACGACGACGTCGGGCAGGCGCTGCAGGCGCTCGTGCCCGGCCTGTTCCTCACGCCGAAGGCCGGCCCGTTCGACTACGTCGCCGCCTCGCTCCAGGGTTCGCGCACCAACGAGATCCTCTGGCTCGTGGACGGCGTGCGCATCAGCAACCGGCTCTACAACGGGACGACGCCGATCGACACGCTGCCGGCGCACATGATCGAGCGCATCGAGGTGATCGAAGGCGGCCAGGGACTCTTTTACGGCACGCAGGCCGTTGCGGGCGCCATCAACGTGGTGACCAAGTCGTTCACCGACGCCGCCAACGGCACGATGCAGGCGGCGTTCGACACCAACGAAGGGCGTCACCTGAATGCCTTCGGCCGCACCGCGGTTGGCGGCAGCCGCTTCGTGCTCTACGGCTCGACGGACAACGCAAAGGGGTTCCAGTCGTTTCCGTCGTCCGAGTTCTCAGCCAGCACCACCGACCGCAACCGCAGCTACGACGTGCTGACCGTCGGCGCAAAGTACGCGTACGACTTCTCCGCCGCCGCGCGTCTCAGCGCGATGTATCAGGGGAGCGGCGTGCAGCTCGACAACCTGCGGCCGACGCGCTCGAGCCAGTCGCAGGTCGGCGGCCTCTCCGCCGCGTACAACGAGCGCGTCGAGAACATCTTCAGCAGCAAGCTCGACTACACGCCGCGCGAGAGCGCCCAGCTTTTCGTCAAGGGCTACATGCACCGGTGGGACTCGCACTGGAGCGAGCGCCGCAACGTCATCGGCCAGCCTGGGGCGACCACCGTCATCAGCGAGAAGGAGTTCTGGGGCTATAAGGATTACGGCGCCAACGTGCTGGCGCGTTTCGCGCCGAATCGCGGTCTCGAATACTTCACCGGCTACGATTTCCAGAATTATTCGGGGCGCGACGACGTCCTGCTCATCGAGCAGAACACCGAGACCGTGCACGCCCTGTTCGGACAGATCCGTACGACGCCAGACGTGCTGAAGAAGGCGACGCTGGCGGCCGGTGTCCGCTACAACGCGCCGACGCACAGCAAGCAGGGGGCGGTCTGGAACGTCAGCGGCCGCTACGACCTCACCCCGAATCTCTACGCGCGGGGCATCGTCGGCACGGCGTTCCGCTACCCGGACGCGTACGAGCTCTTCGCCAAGGACCCGACCTGCTGCTTCGGCAACCCGAACCTCAAGCCGGAGACGAGCACGAACCTGAACGTGTCGATCGGCCGCCGCATTCTCGCCGGCTCCTCGACGGCGCTCAACATCGAAGCCATCGGGTTCTTCCGCCGCGTGACCGACCTGATCGTGGACGTGGACGACGGGTCTGGCGAAACGACGATCACGGCCAACCGGCCGGACCGGGTGCGCGTGCGAGGCATTTCCGTCGTCGGTTCGGGAGCGCTCGCCGCCGCGGTGTCGGCGTCGCTCGGCTACACCTATACGCGCTCGCAGCAGAGCAACGAGCTGGCGGGCGGCTACTCGGCGCTCTCCGGCATCCCGGGCAACCAGCTGGAAGGATCGCTCGACGTGCATCCGGCGTCCGTGCCGTTCGGTGCGATGATCACCGTCAACAAAGTGGGCGAGATGTTCGACACCGTCGGCGGCTTCGGCAGCGTGCCGAGCGGCGACTACACCGTCGTCGATGTGGCCGGGCGCGTCTTTCTCGACGCGCGGCGCCGCCATCGCATCAACCTGAGGCTCGAGAACGCGTTCGACGAGGAGTACACCACCATTCACGCCCGCGGCTTCTCCGATTCGGCGGCCGGGGCAGCGTTCCTGGTGCACAACCTCGGGGTGCCGCGCACGTTCCACGTCTCGTACGGCTTCTCATTTTGATCAACGGTAGGGGCGGACCTTGAGGTCGGCCCCTGCGATCGCCGGCTGGCCGTCCGCTTGCACTTTCCGCGAGCATACGGAGGGACCAGTATGCGCAACTCAACGGTGTGCGCGGCACTCACGGCCCTGATGCTGAGCGCCGGGGCGGCGTCCGCGCATCACGCATTCTCGAGAGACTTCGACCGCGACAAGCCCGTGACGCTCAACGGCACGGTGACCAAGGTGCAGTGGACGGCCCCGCACGTCTACGCATTCGTCGATGTGAAAGACGATCAGGGGAAGATGGCCAACTGGAAAGTCGAGATGGGCAGCCCGACCGCGCTCACCAAGGCGGGCTGGACCAGGACCAAGCTGAAGGTTGGCGACATGGTCACGCTGCAGGGGTGGCGCGCGAAGAACGGAACCAATTTCGCCAACGCGGAAGAAATGACCATGCCCGACGGGCAGAAACTTTCCGCGGTCTCGTCGAACGATCGCGCGGTGGCCACGAGCGGCCGCAACACGCCGAAGCCCGCGACCGATAAGCCGTCGGCGGCGAAGCCGGCTCCTGACACGTCGACACCGGCCACACCGGCGAAACCCTACTAACCGTAGCCGCCTGCCTGCGAACGCCTGACGATCCACCGATCGTCAGGCGGCTCGTCCGTCTGACGAAAGTTTCAGGAACTCTTCAGTCGATTCCGCCCGTCGTTCAATTTAAGGTGGTCCGGTCGCGCGCGACGATCGCCCACACATGCATCTCCGCAAGCTCCTCGACTGGAAGACCGCGCTCATCTACGCACACCGCTGGACCGGCATCGTCCTCGGTCTCGTCTTCGTGGTCTGGTTCGTCTCGGGTGTCGCAATGATGTACGTCGGGATGCCGCGACTGTCGGCGACCGAACGCCTCGGCCACATGCCGCCGCTCGACCTTTCGAGCGCGCGCGTGGAGCCGGCGGAGGCAGCGCGCCGGCACCAGCTTCGCGGCCCGCTGCAGCGTGTCGAGATGTCCTTCGACGGCCGTCCCCTCTACCGGTTCCAGGGAGGCGCCGCGGTATACGCGGACACGGGCGACACAACGGGCGGCATGACGGCCGGCGAAGCCGTCGCCTTCGTACAGCGATGGGTGCCGCAGTACGCCTCGACCGTGCGTTACGACGCGCGGGTCGTCAATTCGGATCAGTGGACGCTCGGCGAGCGGCGCGGCACGCTGCCGCTGCATCGCATCGCAGTCGGCGATCCCGCGGGGACTCACTACTACATCTCCGAGGTCACGGGCGAACCGACGATGAAGACCGATCGCCGGTCGCGCGTCCTTGGCTACGCCAGCGCGGTGCTGCACTGGACGTACTTCACGTCGCTGCGGCGCAACGGGCCGCTGTGGCTGAAAAGCGTTGCATGGGCGGCGCTCGTCGGCGCCGTGATGACGCTCGCGGGCCTGATCGTCGGCATCGTCCGCACCCGGTTTACCGGTCATTACCGGATGCGCGGCGGGCCGTCGCATTCACCGTACGCGGGCTGGATGAAGTGGCACCACTACGCCGGCCTGATCTTCGGCGTCGTGAGCATCACGTGGGCGTTCAGCGGGGCGATGTCGCTCGACTACCCGGTCGACTTCCGCAATCAGCCGCCGACGCCGGCGCAGCGCACGGCCGTCTCGCGGTCGCCGCTCCGGCTCGAGGAGGTCACCGTCGCCCGGATGCGCGCGGCGCTCGACGTCCTGCGCCCGTCGTTCACGCCGAAAGAGCTCGACGTGCTGCAGTTCCAGGGCGAGCCGTATTTCATCGGCGCCAGGCCGCCGGCGCCCTACGACTACGCGCGTGAAGTCGGGTCGAATGACGAACGCAACCAGCGCCTCGAGCGGCCGGAGCACCTGATCGTGGCGGCGCTCCGACCGGAGCGTGGCGCGTTCCGCCGCTTCCCTGACGACAGCATGTGGACGATTGCGAAGGCGGCGATGCCGGATGTGCCGGTGCGCGACGCCGCATGGCTGACGGAGTACGACGCGTACTACTACGACCAGTACGGAAACCGCCCACTGCCCGTGCTGCGCGTGCGTTATGCGGACGACTACGGAACGTGGCTCTATCTCGAGCCGGGCCGTGGGACGATGACGAAGCAGGATCGCGGCGGCCGCATGAACCGGTGGCTGTACCACGGCCTCCACAGCCTCGATTTCCCGTTCCTCTACCGGCGGCGTCCGCTGTGGGACCTCGTGCTGATCGCGTTGAGCGTCGGCGGGCTCGTGTTGAGCGCGTCGACGCTGCTGCCGTCGTGGCGGCGGCTCGCTCGTCACGTGCGCCATGCCCGTCGCGCGCTGGCGCCCGCCCGGGCGACCACGAAGGCGGGGACCACGAAGGCGGCCTTCGGCCGCGAGCACGAAGCGCACGAAGCAAACTAATTTCCTCGGGCGGTCAGGCCAATTCGCCGACGTCCCGCCGCATCGCCACTCTTGATCATCGGTGCACACAACGAGTCTTCGTGTGCTCCGTGGAGGCCGCGTAGCGGCCCGTCGTGGTGCGCGCAGCGGCTTTCGTGGTTGCCCCCCGCTCGTCCACGGTCGCATAATCACCGCGCCCCGATGGCCTTGCGCCTCAGCGCTCGTATTCGACGTCTTCCGGCTGAACAGGCATTTATCGTGGTGTGCCGAGCGCGGTGGTTCCAGGCTTCGAGAGTTCACGCGTGACGCGAGTCACACATTTCGGGGGTTGTATGAGAAAGAACGCAACGTTTTTCGGCGTCGGGCTGGCACTGCTCTGGTCGGGGGCGCTGTTCGCGCAGGGCGCGCCCAATCAGCCGGCACAAGGCGCGGCGAATCCCGCGTATGTGCCGCCAGCCTGGGATACCTACACGCCCAATATTCCGGGAGTGGTCACGGCTGGAACCACGGTCGAACTGATCACCGACCAGCTCAATGGGACCGAGGGACCCGTCGCCATGCCGGACGGCACGCTGCTCTTCACGGAAGGCGGCGCGCGACGGCTGTCACGCTTCGACAAAGACGGCAAGCGCTCGACGTTCCTCGACAACCTCCAGTCGGGGGGTCTCGGTTTCGACGCGAACGGTCGATTGATCGCCAACGACAACACGCCGGGCAAGCAGGGGATCTACATCGTCTATCCCAAGGGCGCCGAAAAAACGCTCGTCGACAGGAAGACGGCGGGTTTCGATCAGTCGAACGATATCGTCGTCGACAAGAAGGGCGGGGTCTACTTCACCCAGCCGGAGAAGGCGAACGTGGGGTACATCCTTCCCGACGGGAAGGGGATGAAGATCGTTGCCGAAAACATCACGCGCCCCAACGGCATCACGATGAGCCCGGATGAAAAGATCCTCTACGTGAACGACTCCCGCGGCGAATACCTCCTGGCGTATGACGTGCAGGCGGACGGGTCGGTCAGCAACCGACGCAACTTCACCAGGTACCACCAGGTCAATACCTCCGCTGGAGGAGGCGACGTCGGACCCGGCCTTCGCTACAAGTTCACCAGCTGCGCGGATGGTATGGCGGTGGACAAGGACGGGCGCATGTATGTCGCCGGGTGCAACGGTATCCAGGTCTATAGCCCGCAAGGAAAACACCTGGGCACCATTCCCACGGCGCGCCAGATCCAGAATCTCGCCTTCGCGGGCCCGGACAAGAAGACGCTCTACCTGGTGGGACGGGGCGCGGCCTGGAAGATTCAGACGCTCACGCAGGGATACGCGGGGCGCGCGAAGTAACAGAAGAACCTTCTCGAGCTGCGTGAATGCCGCGAAGCGGCCTTCGTGGTTGCCCGCGCAGCGGCCGGTGTGAGGCGCGCGATAGCAGTCCGCGTCAGAACGCCAGCTTGACCCCGAACTGCATCTCGCGCGGATCCTTCGCGCTGAAGATGCGCCCGAAGTTCGGCGTGCCGAAGACGCGGCTCGGTACGTCGAAGTTCGCCTTGTTGAACAGGTTGAAGATTTCCCAGCGCACCTCGAGCTCGCGGCTGCCGCGCACGGTCCACGTGCGCGCGAGCGACAGATCCGTGCTGCTAAAGCCGGGGCCGATGACGCTGTTACGGCGGGCGCTGCCGAAGGTGAACGGCGCGGGCAGCGCGAATGCAGACGCGTCGAACCAGCGCTCGGGCGTTCGCCGACCGGCAGGCAGGTTCGGATCGCGGACTTGATCCGGACGCTGCGCCGGCCCGGCGCCGACGTTCGCGCGATCGATCCCGAGATTGACGGTGAACGGCGCACCCGACTGCGCAATGAACACCGGGTTCACCCGCCAGCCCGCGAGCACCGCGCTGGCGGCGCGTCCAAGTCGCGTGAGTGGCGGCACCTGGTACGTCGCGCTCGCGGCAACGAGGTGACGATGATCGAAGCTTGACAGCGCCCACTCGCCGCTCTCGCTGAAGATGTTCCGGACGTCCTGCGGCACGTTGGCCTCGGACTCGGTTGCTCCCGGGTTCGACGCGTCGTCTTTCGAGATCGACAGCGTGTAGCTGACGTTGAACCCGTAGTTGTCCCGCAGCCGGCGCACGGCGCTGAAGGTCGCGGCGTGATAGATGGACTTGCCGTCGAAGCGGATGGAGCGGATCACGCCCAGCTGCGGAATCGGCCGCCGCGCCTGGATCGAGCCCGGCCCGGGATCCGGGACGTTGCGCAGCGTCGCGTTGTCCGCGCCAACCGTCCACGAGCCCATGTAGTTCGCCTCGACCATCGTCGAGGGGAGGAGCTCGTACTGCAGACCGCTGCTCCACGTCTGCGTGTACTCGACCGCGTAGTCGTGGTCCATGATCGAGGGGCTGACGACCCCCGTCGGATCCGTTGCCAGGATGTCGCGCGTCTGGAAGGACGGCACGCGGACGTCGGACGGAACGTCCACCTGCCTGGTGAAGAAGAACGGCAGGTTGCGCGCGAACGCGGTCTGCACGCTGTACGCCCACTGGTTCAGGAAGATGCCATAGCCGCCGCGGAGGACCGCGCGGTCATCGGCGAGCGAGAGCGCAAAGCCGGTGCGCGGCGCCAGGCGCAGGCGGCTCGGGCGCAACAGTCCGCGATTCCACGCCGCCTCCGACGAAGTGACGTAGGGGATCGGCATCAGTCCAAGCAGCGCCCGCGCGTCGCTGTTGATGGTGCCGTTGTCGTCGCTCGCGACGACGAAGCGTCGGCCGGCGAGGTCGATGGACGACAGCCGGTTGGTGACATCGTGCATGTGCTGGTTGTATTCGTAGCGCAGCCCGACGTTCACCGTCAGGTTGCTGCGCATCCGCCAGTCGTCCTGCGCGAAGAGGTGCAGCCAGTTGGTGCGGCCGTCCTCACTGCCGCGGCCGATGCCCGACACGGCGCTCGTCGGATAGCCAAGGAGAAAGTCGGCGAACGGGTTGCCCGTGAACTGCCCGGTGTAGGTGAACGCGCCGCGCGCGTTGTCGGGCTGCTCGGGCCTGAACTGCAGGTGAAACAGGTAGCCGCCGAACTTGAGATGGTGCGCCCCGCGATCGAGCAGCACGCTTTCGTACAGCTCGAGATGCTCGTTGCGCCGGTAGGTGAACGACGTGGGATCGCCCATCGTGCTGTACAGCCCGGCGGTCGAGATCTGCGGGAAGCCGGTGTCGCGGGCGTCGCGGGTGACACCCTGCAGGCCGGCCTGGCCGGCGAAGTCCACGCCGCGGTTGACGCTCACCTGCCCGCCGTTGACGCGCATCCAGCCGACGCGCAGCTCGTTCAGCACCTTCGTGTTGAACACGTGCGTGAAGCTGACGCCGGCGTTGCGGGCTGTCGTGCGCACCGTGCGCCCGAACCCGGGCACGAGCGTCTCCTGCAGCGCGCTCGTGCCGAACGGCTGCCGTTCGTCCGCGTCGAACGTGCTGAAGCGCGCGAACAACTGGTCGGCGCTGCCGACGCGCCGATCGACGCGCAGGCTGATCTGATGGACATCCGTTGCCTGCCGCTCGGTCGCGATCAGGTTCTGCGACGCCGCGCCAGACGTCGGCAGCGGCACGTGCTGCAGGAACGCGGCGGCCACCGGGTCGATGCGACTTGACGGGATGCGGTTCTGCGGAAACGGCGCGCAGCCCCCCGCCGCGGTCGGGTCGCACACCGTGCCGAACGAGGAAAAGTCGCCGCCACGGACCGCCACCGAGGGCACCGAGAACGTGCGCGTCACCGATCGCCGCGAGCGCTGCCCTTCATAGCTGGCGAAGAAGAACGTCGAGTTCTTGATGATGGGGCCGCCGGCGGTGCCGCCGAACTGGTTCTGCCTCAGGTTCGGCACCGGCTGGTCCTTCGGCGCGAAGTAGTTGCGCGCGTCGAACCGGTCGTGACGGCCGAAGTCGAAGACGTTGGCGCGGAACTCGTTGGTGCCGGTGCGCGTCGCGACGTTGATGAGCGCCGAGGCCTTGCCGCCGAACTCCGCCGGGTACTGCGACTTCTGGATCTTGAACTCCTCGATCGAGTCGACCGACGGGTTGATCACGAGGTTGTTGAACAGCTCGTCGGTCACCTTGAAGCCGTCGAGCAGGTAGATGTTGTGCCCCGATCGCTGACCGCCGACGTTGGGCAGCGGCCCCGCCTGCTGCAGCGCGTCGCCGCGCGTGCCGCCCGGCGGCAGGACGACGCCGTCGCTCAGCTGCGCGAGCGCGAGGAAATTGCGGCCGTTGAGCGGCACCTGCACGACCTGCCGGTTCTCGATGACGTCGCTGATTTCCGCGTTGGTGGTCCGCAGCAGCGGCTCGCCGCCGGTCACCACGATGTCCTCGGTGATGCCGCCGGCCTCGAGCTCGAAATCGACGGCCAGGTTCTGGCCGAGGCGGAGGGTGACGTTGGATCGGATGGTGCGCCTGAACCCGGAGAGCTCCGCGGTAAGCGTGTAACTGCCCGTCCGCAACGACGGGAGGAAGTAGCGCCCCTCGCCGTCAGTGACGCGCTCGATGCGCGCGCCGCTCTCATGCTGCTCGGCCACGACAGTGACGCCGGGCAATACGCCGCCCTGCGTGTCGCGGACGACACCAGCGATCTCACCTGTATCGGTCTGGGCCGCGGCGGGAACGACCATCGCCGCGACCAGCACAACGGCTAGGGTCAAACGCATGGGAACAGGCCGTTATTCTAGCCCGGCGCGAATACTCGAATCTCGGCGGGTTGGCCGCGGCGGGCGGGGACGGCCAGATACAGACGGTCCTCTGCCCACGTCGCCGTACGGGCGCCTTCCCGCGTCGCGACACGGTCGATGCGACGCAGGGTATCGACGTCGCGCTGCACGACGTCGATGAAGCCTTCGCCGCCGATCACGTACAGACGCCGCCGCGTGGCGTCATAGAACAAATCGTCGGTATCCCCTACGACCGGAATCGTGCTGAGCAGTTTCCCAGCCGTGGCATCAAAGAGGGCGAGGGAGGCCGGCCGGCGACAGCCGATGAACAGCCGGCGCGCGGCGTCGTCGAGAGCCATCGGATAGTTCGCCTGACACGCGCCCGTCATCCACCGCGCCAGCACGGCGGCGGTCTTCCGGTCGGCCGTGACGATGGCGGAAGCGCCAGGCACGTTTGCGAGCAGACGCGATCCTTGCGATTCGAGCTGAAACGACTCCGGATGGCCGTTGATGCGGATCCGCTGAACAACGCGGGCTGACGATGGATCGACGACGGCGATACCGCCCTGGAAGGCGACGAAGACCTGCTTCGCGACGGCGTCGTACCGCACGTTGTCCGCGTCACCGCCGATGTTGATCGTCCAACGCGTTTGCAGACTGGCCGCATCGACCAGTTGGAGCGTTCCGCTGTCGCCGTTGGCGACGGCTATCGCATTCAGATCGGGAACAACCACGATCCCCTGAGGCTCATGAAAGCCACCAAGGCTTTTCAGGTGAACGTTCGTCGACGTGTCGATCACTTCGACGCTGTCGTTGCCGAGCGCAGCAACGAAGAGCCGCTGTCGAGTGGAACCGAGCGCGAGGTGATCGATGCGCCCGCCCACATTCGGCATTGAAATGGTGGCGATCAGCCGCAGCGGACTCTGTCCCTCCGTTACGCCGGGAAGCACGCCGCTCTGGTTGCGGCGCACGACATCGGAGATCTTGCCGGTGTCGGTCAGCGCCGACGCCGGTACCATCGCCGCGGCAATCAGGAGGACAACGACGACCCAGCGCATGGACGTTCATATCTTACGGCCGAGACGAAAGCCGGCTCTACCGCGGAGCGCACGGATCAGCCTGCGCGCATCGTTCTGACCAGCGTGCTATGTTCTCGTGAAGGAGAACATAAACATGCGGCGCTATCTCTCGATTGCCATCCTTCTTCTCGCGCCCGCCGCCGCGTTCGCGCAGGCGCCGACGCCGGCGGATTACCAGGCCGTGCTCTCCGCGCTCGGCAAGCAGGGCGACTTCAAGGACAACGTCCTGCGCGTCAACGTGCCACGCAACGACCTGCACGTCACCATCGACGGCGTCGCGACGCCGACGCCCTTCGGCTTCGGCGGCTGGCTGGCGCTGACGAAGGGCACCGGCGGCATGGAGGTGATGATGGGCGATCTCGTGCTCACGGAGGACGAGGTCAATCCCGTGATGTCGGCGCTGCTGAACAACGGGCTCGACGTCACGGCGCTCCACAACCATTTCTTCTTCGACTCGCCGCGCATCTACTACATGCACGTCCACGGTCACGGAAGCGCAGCGGACCTCGCAGCGAAGGTGAAGCCGGCCCTCGCCCTCATCGGAGAGCGCCCCACCGACGTGTCGGCGAGGCAGGCGCCTCAAGGCAGCGTCGGGACAACGGGCCGCGCAATCACGGGGACGCTCGACAGCGCCTCGCTCGCGAAGATTGTCGGCTACGACGGCGAACAGACCGGCGCGGTCTACAAGATCACGATCGGCCGACCCGACATAGCGCTGAAGGAGATGGGCGCCGCGATTAATGCGCGCATGGGGCTCAACACCTGGGCCGCGTTCTACGGCAGCGACGCCGACGCGGTCGTCGCCGGCGACATTGCCATGCTGGATCGCGAGGTGACGCCCGTCCTCAAGTCGCTCCGTTCGAGCGGCATCGACGTCGTCGCCATGCATCACCACATGACGGGCGTCGACCCGCAGGTGATCTTCCTGCACTACTGGGGCAAGGGCGACGCGCGGAAGCTGGCGACCGCGTTTCGCGCGGCGATCGATCAGACGGGCGCGCGGGCGAAGCGCTAGGCCAGGCGGACCCAAGGTCCGCCTCCACGTACACGTGTTCGGTCGACTTTCGTGCTGACGCGCGACGCGGCGTTGATTTACGCCGCCGCCTTCCTGCGCTCGTCCGCCGTCGGCCTCGTCGGCGTCATCCTCGCCATCGCCCTCACCGAAGCCGGCGTCTCTGTCGCCGGCACCGGCCTCGTCATCGGCGCCGGCCTCGCCGGCATCGCGACGCTGACGGTCGTCGTGACGGTCGCGGCCGATCGCCTCGGCCGCCGCCGGACGCTCGTTCTCATGACGCTGCTGACGGCGGGCGGGTACCTGGCGGCCGCAGCGTCCGCGCGTCTGGCGTGGCTGCTCCCGGCGGCGTTCCTCGGCATGCTCAACGGCATGGGCCGGGACCGGGGACCGGCGGGCACGCTCGAGCAGGCGATTCTTCCTGAGACTGCCCCACCCACGCACCGGACGTGGACGCTCGCGTGGTACAACCTCGTGCTCGACGGCGGCCACGCGCTGGGCGGACTCGCCGCCGCCCTCGCCATCACTCATCGCACGATCTTCGTGCTCTGCGCGGTCTCGGCTCTCGCAGGCGTCCTTCCGTACGCCGCGTTGTCGAAGCGGGTCGAGGTCGTCGCGACGGCTGCAACCGCCACGTCACCCGACGAGGATCGGCGCACGCGCCGCTCGGTCTCGAAGCTGGCGCTGCTGTTCGGCATCGACAGCCTTGGCGGCGGATTTCTCAGCTCCGCGCTCATCGCCTACTGGTTCTTCCAGCGCTACGGCTTCAGCGAACGCGAGCTGGCGATCCTGTTCTTCGCCGCGCGCAGCCTCAACGCGGTCTCTCACGTGGCCGCCGCGTGGCTCGCGCGGCGCATCGGCCTGCTGAACACGATGGTGCTGACGCACCTGCCATCGAGCCTGCTGTTGATGGCGGCGCCCGCCACGTCGTCCGGGACGCTGGCCGCGGGCCTCTTTCTGGGGCGGGAATCGCTCGTCGAGATGGACGTCCCGACGCGGCAGTCGTACGTGATGGCGATCGTGCCGCCGCATCGCCGCACGTATGCGAGCGGCGTCACCAACCTGACCCGCACGATCGGATGGGCGGTCGGCCCGCCCATCGCCGGCGTCGTGATGCAGTATGTCGTGCTCGCCGCGCCGCTCTTCATCGGCGGCGCCATGAAAATCGTCTACGACATCGTCCTCTACCGATCGTTCCGGCACGTGCGGCCGCCGGAAGAGACGGCGGCGTCGAGGCTATAATCGGCGCGCATGAGCCGCCTGCGCCAGGCGATTGCCGTGGGAGTGTCGCTCGCGACCGCCGGGTTGGTCGTGCAGACGCGGGCGCAATCGCCGCCCGCGGCCGTCAGGCAGACCGCCTATCTCAAGGCATCGAACCCGCAGGTCGGCGCGCATTTCGCTTGCGGCGGCGCGCTCGATGGTCATGCCGGCGTCGGCGTCGCCATCAGCAGCGACGGCAACACGATCGCCGTCGGGGCGCCGCACGAGAGCAGCGGCGCGACAGGGATCAACGGCAACCAGAACGACACGTCGCGCTACGACTCGGGCGCCGTCTACGTGTTCACGCGCCGCGGCAGCGCGTGGGAGCAGCAGGCGTACGTCAAGGCGTCCAACACCGACGCCGGCGCCGAATTCGGCCACAGCGTGGCGCTGAGCGCCGACGGCAGCACGCTCGCCGTGTCCGCTGTCTGGGAATCGAGCGCCGCCAGGGGCGTCAACGGCAACCAGAGCGATCGCTCGGTGCCGCAGGCCGGCGCTGTTTACGTCTTCACCCGCCAGAACAACCGCTGGACGCAGCAGGCCTACATCAAGGCCTCCAACGCCGGCGAGGGGCCGGCGCCGGGCGAGGACTACGGCGACGGCGATCAGTTCGGCTTCGCGCTGGCGCTCAGCCGCGACGGCAACACGCTCGCCGCCGGCGCGGTCGCCGAGGACAGCGGCGCGAAAGGGATCAACGGCGATCAGGGCGACAATTCGCTGATGTCGGCCGGCGCGGTGTACGTGTTCGCGCGCACGCGCGGCGCCTGGGCGCAGCAGGCGTACGTCAAGCCGTCCAATCCCGGAGCCGGGTTCCAGTTCGGCTATTCGATCTCGTTCAACGCCGACGGCAACATCATGGCGATCGGCGCCTACGACGAGAACGGCGGCTCGAACCAGGTTGACGGCCCGCAGGAGCCCGTCCGACTCCCGAACGCGAACGCGCGCGGCGGCTTTGCGGGCAGCAACGGACGCGGCGCGGTCTACCTCTTCGCGCGCGCCGCCGGCGAGTGGAAGCAGACCAACTACCTGAAGGCCTCCAACATCGAGAACGGCGACTCCTTCGGCGTGTCGAACGTGCTGAGCGACGATGGCAACACCATCCTCGTGGGATCGCTCGACGAGGACTGTCTCTGCACGGGGATTCTCGGCGGACGAACCGATGTGGGCAACAACGACCAGCCGTCCGATACCTCCAGCGGCGCGGCCTACGTCTTCGTTCGCAGCGGCAGCACGTGGGCGCAGCAGGCATACATCAAGCCGTCCACCATCCACCGCGGCGACTGGTTCGGCAACCGCCTGGCGCTCAGCGGCGACGGCACTGTCGCGCTCGTCGGCGCGCCGCTCGAGGACAACGCCGCGCAGGGCATCAACGGCAACGAGCGGGGCGGCACCGCCGACGAAGCCGGCGCGGCGTGGCTCTTCAGCCGCGCGAACGGGACGTGGACGCAGCGCGCGTACCTGAAGGGCGCCAACACGCAGAAGCGCGACGAGTTCGGCAGCTCGATGGCGGTCAGTCGGGACGGGAGAACGCTGGTGGTCGGGTCGCGTCTCGAAGCGGGGGGACGTGAAGGCGCCGGCGCGGTGTACGTCTTCACCTTCGACAACCGCGGCGGCACGTTCTGATGCGCTCGTACGTCCTGCCTCCCGCGCGTCTCTCGCGGCGAGCAATGCTGCTCGGGTGCCTGGCGGCGGCTCCGTTGACGTTCGCCGGGTGCGGACGGACACGAAAAGACGAGCCGCTGGTTGCCGATCTCTCCATCGAATCCGACGGCGACTTCCTCGCCTTTCGCCCCGACGAGTTGACGTGCCCCAGCGGCGCGCTCGTCACGCTGACCTTTCATCACCGGGGCAAGTACCTGAGCGCCCGCCACAACTGGGTGCTCGTATATCCCGGACAACTGGAAGCGGTCGACAAGGCCGTCGAGCACAACGAAGGCATCATTGCCGGCGACGACCGGCGTGTGATCGCGTGGACGCCGATGTGCGACAAGGGCGGGATGGTCATGACGCGGTTCACCGCGCCCGCCGGCGGCGATTATCCGTTCTTCTGCTCCACCCCTGGCCATGGAGAGTGCATGCAGGGAGTCCTGCACGTGACGGCGTAAGATTGGGCCGGCTGAAGCCGGCCCCTACGTACCCGAGGTTGGGGCGGCTGAAGGCGGCCCCCACGTACCAGAAAGGACGTGTTATGAACGGCATTCATCGAAAAGGTCTCGCAGCGCTCGCGGTCCTCGGATTCATCCTCCCGCTCGCGGCACAGGCATCGGCACAGCAGCTCAAGGCGCCCGACGACATCAAGATGACGCTCAGGCTGCTCGTGCAGGTGTCGAACGACTTCAAGCGGCAGATCACCAACAAGAACTTCGCGCGCGTGCCGCACGAGTTCATGGAGTACACGGAAGCCGCCGATGCGGTGCGGTCGGCGATGAAGGGCGAGTCTGCCGACCTGAAGGCCAAAGTGGAGACCAGGCTGAAGGGGGCCGTGGCGTCGTATCAGAAAGTGTCGGACATGAGCGCGACCGCGAAGGAGACCGACGTCGACAAGCTCATGGCCGAACACGCCAAGGCGGTGACCGCGATGAACGCCGTCTTCGATCTGTTTCCGGCCGCGCTGAGGCCCGATCCGAACCTGCCGCCTCCGGGGCGCGGCGGACGGAGGGGCGCCGGGGCGGGCGCGTAAGCCGCCGCGCCGACACGGCGGCCGCGCGGCATGTGGTTCGATGCGGTTCTGGTCGCGGCCTCGGTCCTCGCGGGCGCTATCGCGGCCGTCACGGGCTTCGGCATCGGCAGCCTGCTGACGCCCGTCCTCGCGCTGCAGGTTGACACCAGGCTCGCGGTGGCGGCGGTCTCGATCCCGCACCTGGTCGGCACGTCGCTCCGGTTCTGGCTGATGCACGGCGGCGTCGATCGCCGTGTGCTCTGGAGCTTCGGGCTCACCAGCGCCGCGGGCGGGCTGGCCGGCGCGATGCTCTACAACCAGGCGAGCAGCCGCGGCCTGACGATCGTCTTCGGCCTGCTGCTGCTGTTCGCCGCGCTCAGCGAAATCAGCGGCCTCGCGCGGCGGATGCGGTTTCGCGGCTGGGTGGCGTGGGTGGCCGGCGCGCTTTCAGGCCTGCTCGGCGGCCTCGTCGGCAACCAGGGCGGCATCCGATCCGCCGCGCTCATCGGCTTCGGGCTCCGCAAGGAATTGTTCGTGGGAACGGCGACGGCAATCGCGTTGTTCGTCGACGGCGCGCGTGTGCCGGTTTACCTCTACACGCAGCACGACGAGATGCGCGGCGTCGCCGGAGCGGTCGCGCTCGCGATCGCCGGCGTCGTCGCTGGCACGATCGCCGGCAGCCGGGCGCTCGGCCGCATTCCCGACATCTGGTTCCGCCGCGTGCTCGCGCTGCTTCTGGCGCTGCTGGGTGTCGCGATGTTGAGCCGTGCGGTCGGGCCGACTGGACCCGTCCGCCGTAGCTTCAGCGAAGGCGGAAGGTCGGCCCCTACGGCCGTTGAAGAACGTAGAGGCGAACCTCAGGTCCGCCTGACTAATTCACCCTCCACGGCGAGAATCCCCACCCGCTCAGCGCCTGCTTCGCCCACGCGGTCGTCTGGTCCGCGTGGCAGCTCGTGCAGGGGTTCGGGATCTTGTACTCGTCCGTCATCGACGGCGGGATGAACTTGAACGTGTGGCTTCGCACGTTGATGTCCGCGATCGTCTGCGCGATCTGCGGCATGTGGCACGCCACGCATTCGCTGCCGCGGCTGCCGCGCTCGTGATGCGTGTGCGCCTCGATGCTGGCGGCGTGCGGGCCGTTCGGCGAATTCGGCCCGTGGCAGGTGAGGCACAGGTCCTTGGCGGGCCTGACGAGATCCGCGTTGTTGCCGGTGCCGTGCACGTCGTGGCAGCTGAAACAGGTGACCCCGCGCGTGTACATCACGCTCTGCACGAAGTCGTTCCCCTGCATCCGGTTCTTGTGCGCGGTGCCGTCGGCGAAATGCATGAAATTCGTTTCGCCGATCTTGTGCTCCTCGAGCTCCCAGAAATCGCGCAGGTTCAACCCCTGGTGGAAGCCCACCGGCCAGTCGTAGTACTGCCCCGCGATCGGGTTGCGCAGCGGCTTACCCTGCGAATGGCACTGGATGCACGTGTCGTTGGCGTGCACGTAGTCGAGCCGCGCCGGGTTGACGATGTTCGAGGGGCGCGGATCCCTGACGTGCTCGCCGCCGGGACCGTGGCAGCGCTCGCAGCCGACGTTCCATTCCGTCGGCTGCTTCGTCTGGATGTTGTAGTTCACCGAGTGACAGCCGTCGCAGAGCGGGCCCGTCGGACGGCCGTTGTTGTCCGCGGGGTAGAACGGCACCCACCAGTCGGTGTTCGGCTGCACGAAGTACGCGCGCCAGATGCGATGCGTCACGTCCCACTGCGCCGGCAGCGGAAAGTAGTCGTTGCCGACCTTCTTGAAGTAGCGCTGCTTCCACTTCGTCCCGTAGACGAACGCCACCTCGTCTCGAGTAAAGGTCAGGAGCGGATCGGCTTTCGAGAAATCGGGAATGATGACCTCGGCACGCACCTTCGGGTCGGTGACCACGTTGGCCATGCGCGTCTTCTGCCAGCGGGCGTAGAGGGCCGCATGGCAGTCGCCACAGCGCGACGAGCCGACGTAGGTGGCCTGGACAGCAACCTGGCCGGGATCCGGGATCCGGGATGCGGGATCCGCCGCGCCGGCGGGACGTCCCTGCGACTGAAGATGGACGGAGACCGCGAACAGAAACAGCGCGGCAACAAACACGAACCAGCGCCTGATCCTCATGCGTCCTGCCCTAACTGTCGACCGCCAGCCGCCGACTGCCGACTGCCGACTGCCGACCGCCCACTGCCAGCTGCCAGCTGCCAGCTATTGAAACATCTTGTTCTTCGTCGGCTGGCCGTTCCTGAACTCGTGCGACAGGTTGTAGTAGCCAGCGGTCTTGAGCGTCACCGTGACGTCGTGGTCTGTCTTGTTCTCCCAGTACCACCCGTGGATGCCGGGGAACGGCGCCGTCAGCGTGCCCGACGCGCCGTTCGACGCCGGCTTCTTCTCGTAGCTCTGTGCGTAGCCGGCAGGCGCGCCGTCCGGCTCCGCGTGCAGCTCGTAATCGACGGGCGCCGTGGCGTTCCAGGAAAACAGCAGCGCCTCGCCCTTGTCGAGGCGATATTTGTATTCCATCGCCTCGCGCGGCTTCAGCGTGAAGTCCACGCTCTCCTGCTGGAACGGCTTCTCCTGCCCGACGAGGATGGCACCCTGTCCGGCGGCGCCGCCCGCGGCGGAGGCGTTCGCCTCGAGCTGATTGACCTGCTGGCCGACGACTCCCAGCGGCAACAACCCGAGCTTCGCGCCCGTGCCGAGCGGATCGACGGCAAATTCCGCCGGCAGGACTACGGTCACGAGAATGACACCGGCGACGAGCAGCGCCGCGCCCGCCGCGACGGCGAGCCGGTTCTTGATTTCGACAGCAGGGACGCCCGCCGTCAGTTCCATTACATGTTCGGACACTGGATCCACGTCACACCGCCAGGAAATAGCCGGACAACTGATAGCCGACGAGCAGGAACCCGCACGCCATGACGATGCCGTTGAACGCAAAGGCGTGCTCGAAGAACCCGCGGTACGTACGCCACCACGTGAGCGCGATGAGAATCGCCGTCAGCGCCAGGCACTGGCCGATCTCGACGCCGACGTTGAAGCTGACGATGTTGGCGACGAGGCCGTTCTGCGACAGCGCGAAATCCTGAAGCTTGGTCGCGAGGCCGAAGCCGTGGAAGAAGCCGAAGATCAGCACGGCCAGCTTCGTGTTCGGCTGGAAGCCGAAGAAGCGGCGGAAGCCGTCCATGTTCTCGAACGCCTTGTAGACGACGGAGAAGCCGATGATGGCGTCGATCAGATACGGATTCGCCCGGATGCCGCCGAGCACGCCCGCGAGCAGCGTCACGCTATGCCCCAGCGTGAAGAGGCTCACGTAGGTAACAACGTCCTTGAGCCGATAGAGGAAGAAGATCACGCCGACGAGGAACAGCAGGTGGTCGTAGCCCGTGACCATGTGCTTGGCCCCGAGGTAGAGCAGCGGCACGATCGCGCGTCCCTTCAGCCCCTGCAGGAACACCGCGTCCTTGCCGGAGACGCCATGCGCTTCGAGCGCGGGCGCAAGCGCGCAGACCATGAGCAGGGCGAGCACTGCCACCTCGGGGTGAAACCTGCCCCCTCCTGCCACCTGCCCCCTGCCCCCTGCCCCCTTACTGTCGCGAATATCGCGCATGGCAGTTGTCACACGTCGTGTTGAGGTCGCCGCCGGCGCCCACGATGCCGTCGGTGCTTTTCATTTCGGCCGCCTTCATCGCCTTCTGTCCCTGTTCCATCATGTCGCGCGTCATCTTCACCCAGTCGCCCTTGTCGATGGCGCGGCTCCCCGTCAGCATCAGGTTCCCCGACTCGACGACGGCGGCCGCGGCGCTTCCGACTTTCGCCCAGTCTTCATCCGTCTGCGGCGCAATCTCCTCGATCCCCTTCGCCGTGGTCTTGGTCCCGACAGCCTCGTACACGACATAGGCGGCGGGATTGGTGATGCCAATCATGATCTGCTTGACGGTCGCGACCGGCTGCGTGTCCACGGCAGCGGCCGCGGTGGTCGCCGGCGTCGCCGCCCGCGCGGTGCGCTCGCCGGCAATGATGAAGCTGATGCCGCTGACGAACAGCGCGACGCTGACGCCGAAGAGCCAGTAGATGGTTCGCATTCAGATCCGCCTTTCGCCGCCGTATCTAAGATACAGCGTCGGCACGACTGCCATGTTCAGGAACGTGGACGAGATGAGCCCGCACAGGATGACGATCGCCATGGGCGTCTGGATCTCGCTCCCCGACTTGCCGGCGCCGAGCGCCAGCGGAATCAGCGCCAGCCCGGCGGCCATCGCCGTCATGAGAATCGGAATCAGCCGTTCGCGCGCTCCGCGCTCGACGGCCTCGCGGAAATCGGCGACCCCTTCTTCGTCCACCAGGTGCTGGATATGCGACACCAGCATGATCCCGTTTCGCGTCGCGATACCGAACAGCGTGATGAACCCGATCATCGTCGCCACGTTCAGCACGCCGCCGGCTAGGAACACGCCGGCCACGCCGCCGATCAGCGCCAGCGGGAGGTTGGCCATCACGATGAGCGCGTCGCGCGCGCGGCCGAACGCCAGGACGAGCAGCATGAAGATCGCGGCGATCACCAGCAGGCCGAGCGCCAGGAGACGCTGCGACGCGCTCTCCTCGCTCTCGAACTGGCCGCCGTACTCGACGCGGTAGCCCGCGGGCATCGGCACCGCGGCCTGCACCGCCGTGCGGATGTCCGCCACGACGCTCCCGAGGTCGCGGCCCGCGACGTTGCACGAGACGACGATGCGGCGCTGGACGTTCTCGCGCAGCACCATGTTCGGCCCCTGCTCGCGGCGCACGTCCGCGAGCATGCGCACGGGGACGATCGCGCCCGTCGGCGTGTCCACCGGCAGGTCGGCGACGCGGTCGAAATCCGCGATGTTCGACGCGTCGAGCTTCACCAGCAGATCGAACGTCGTCCCGCGATCGAAGATGCGGCCGACCGTCGCGCCGGCGAAGCTCGTCTCGATCGCCTCCGTCACGTCCGCGGGCCGGAGGCCGTAGCGGGCGATCGCCGGGCGATTGAGGACGAAGCGGACGAACGGCACGTCCATCTGCTGCTCGAGCGACAGGTCGGCTACGCCCGTCACCCCTTCCATCGTCGCGCGCACGCGCTCGCCGAGGCGCCGCAGCGTGCCGAGGTCGTCGCCGAAGACCTTCACCGCGATGTTGGCGCGCGTGCCCGAGAGCATGTGATCGATGCGGTGCGAGATTGGCTGGCCGATCGTCACGTTAGTACCCGGGAGCGTCGAGAACTGGCGGCGCAGCTCCGCCAGCAGGTCGTCGCGCGCCCGGCCGGTCTCCTTCAGGCCGACGTCGATTTCCGCCGCCTCCACGCCCTGGACGTGCTCGTCGTATTCCGCGCGCCCTGTCCGACGCGCCGTGGCGATCACCTCCGGCTGGGAGAGCAGGATCTGCTCGACGCGGCGGCCGATCTCGTCGGACTTGGCGAGCGACGTGCCCGGCAGCGTGTTCGCCTGCACGGTCAGGCTTCCCTCGTGGAACTCGGGCAGGAACGCGGTGCCGGCGCGCGTGAGGCCGAGGACCGCCGCCACCAGCATCACGACGGCGGCGGCAATCACCACGCGCGGGCGATCGAGAATCCGCGGCAAATCGTGCGCGTAGCGCGCCTTGAGCGTGCGCGCGAACCAGCCGTCGTGGCCGCTCTCGATCGAGCGCGCATTCGGCAGGAACGCGTAGCAGAGCGCCGGCGTCACGACGATCGCGACCACCAGCGACGCGAGCAGCGCGACGATGTAGGCGAAGGCCAGCGGCGTCAGGAGCCGTCCTTCGATGCCGGTGAGGCCGAAGACGGGCAGGAAGACCAGCACGATGATGACCGTCGCGAACACGATCGACGACCGGATCTCGAGCGTGGCCTCGCGCACGATGTCGGCTGCCGGCCGCTGCTCCGCCGGCGGGCGCGCGTGATTCTCGCGCAGGCGCCGCACCACGTTCTCCACGTCGATGATCGCGTCGTCCACGAGCGCGCCGATGGCGATCGCCATCCCGCCGAGCGTCATCGTGTTGATGCTGGCGCCGAAGCCGCGCAGCGCGAGCACCGCCGCCGCCAGCGACAGCGGCATCGCCGTCAGCGTGATCGCCGCGGCGCGCAGGTTCGCCAGGAACAGCAGCACGACGACGATGACGAGCAGCCCGCCGTTGCGCAGTGCGTCGACGACGTTGTCGACAGCCACCTGGATGAAGTCCGCCTGCCGGAAGATCCGGCGATCGATGCTGATGCCGCGCGGCAGCTCCTGCTGCAGCGTGTCGAGCTCGCGGTCGAGGCGCGCGGTCACTTCGATGGTGTTCGCGCCCGGCTGCTTCTGCACGCCGACGATGACGGCGGGCTTGCCGCTGCGGGAGCCTTCGCCACGCTTGAACGCGGCGGCCTCGCGCACGTCGGCGACGTCGCGCACGAGCACGGACCGGTCGCCGCGCAGCGCCACCACCGTGTCGCCGATCTCCTCGGTGCTGCGCACGCGGCCGATCGCCTCGAGAACGTATTCCTGCGAACCCTCCGTGTACACACCGGCGGACGAGTTCTGGCTCGCGCCCCTGACGGCCGAGAGCAGCTCGGTGAGCGAGATGTTGTTCGCGCGCAGGCCGTCGGGATGCGCGATGACCTGGAACTGCCGCTCGGCGCCGCCAATCGGCGTGACCTGCGAGATGCCCGGCACGGCGAGCAGCCGGCGCCGCACGGTGGTGTCGGCGAGCGTGCGCAGCGTCAGCAGATCCTCGGTGTCGGAAGAGAGCGCGAAGAAGAGGACCTCGCCCATGATGGACGACACCGGCGCCAGGATCGGCCGCTCGACCTGCGGCGGCAGCACGCCGCTGACGAGCGACAGCTTCTCGGAGACGAGCTGCCGCGCCATGAAGATGTCGGTGCCCCAGTCGAACTCGACCCAGACGACCGCGATGCCGACGGCCGTGGCGGAGCGGACGCGGCGCACGCCGGAGGCGCCGTTGATGGCGCTCTCGATCGGGAACGTCACCAGCGATTCCATCTCCTCGGGCGCCATCCCGTGCCCTTCGGTGAGGATGGTCACCGTCGGCGCGGTGAGATCGGGGAACACGTCGATCGGCATCTGCCTCGCGGTGTAGGCGCCCGCGAGGAAGAGCACGACGGACAGCCCGATCACGAGCCAGTGATGGTCAATCGACCATTGAATAATTCGTTTCATGGACGGCCTTCGGCGAAGTGGAAAAGTGGAAGAAGTGGAAAAGTGGAAGAAGTAAGTAGAAAGTGAGGAAGTTGAAAGTGAGGAAGTTGAAAGTACGCGCGCCTGGTACGCCGCGACACTCGTACTACAATGCCGCGAGTCGCAGCACCAACGATCGAATCAGCTCGCGGTACTTCGTACTTCCTTTTCAACTTTTCCACTTTTCAACTTTTCCACGTTGCCGCTGTCAGTGCACGTGCCCTTCCGCCGGTAGCCCCTTGGCCGCCGAGGCGAGCTGAACGTCGTACGAGCCGCGCGTGACGACGCGCTCGCCAGGCATCACGCCGTTCTTGAGTCCGACCAGATCGCCTTCGCGCGCGGCGATTTCGACGAAGCGGCGCGCGAACCGTTCGCCGCCGGTCTGCACGAACACATATGGCCGTCCGGCTTCCATCAGCACCGCTTCCTTCGGCACCGCCGGCACGCGCAGGCGGCGACGGCCGTAGAGCAGCGCGGAGCCGGTCTGGCCGATCAGCAATCGATTGCCGCGGTTCTCGACCTCGAACTGCACCGTCAAGGCGTGCGTTTCAGGGTCGATGACCCCCGCGTCGTGCATGTGGTGCGGTGTCACGAGCAGCGGGTCGGGGCGGCCGGGGAGCTCGAGCGCGATCGAGTCGACATCGCGCGTCAGCTCGACATCCGCCGCCGGCACCAGCGCCTGCAGCTCCACTTCGTCGGTCTTCACGATGCGGAACAGATGGTCCCCTTCGCCGTAGGACGCGCCAAGGGTCGCCCACACCTCGGTCACGCGCCCGGTCAGCGGCGCGCGCAGCACGTACGCGTTGCCAGCGGCCGCCCCGCCGCCGGTGCCGAGCGTCTGATCGCGCTGCGCCAGCCGCGCCTCCGCGGCGCGCAACTGCGCGTCAGCGACCGTCACCGCGCGCCGGGCGTCCTCGACGCGACGCGCCGGCACCGCCTGCTCGGCGAGAAGACGTTCGGCGCGCGCCTGCTCTGCGCGTGCCGCCTCCAGCCCCGCCTGCGCCCGCGCGACTTCCGCCGCCAGCGTCGCGCGGTCGTCGCCGCCGGCGCTGAGCCGCGGCTCGAGACGCCCGAGCGTCTGCCCGGCGCGCACCAGCGTCCCGATCGACGCGAGCGAGTCGGCAGCGAACCGTCCTGCCGCCGGCGCCTCCACGATCGCTTCCCCGCCGGTGATCGGGTGCACCGACGCCGGCACGCGGACCGACGACCGCAGTTCCGCTTCGCGCACGGCCGTGGTGGCGAACGCGTTGGTCCACTGCTGCTCCTTCAGATACGCAATCGCGGCGGGATCGTCGGGTGGCCGCCCCTCGGCATCGGCAACCGCCGCCTTCTCGTCGGCAAATACCGTCACGTCGCCGAGATCGTGGCGGTCCGTGACTCCCGGGGCATCGACGAGAAGCGCCCACGTGTAACGTCCCGGCGCCGGGATCTTCCCTTCGACCCGAAACGCGCCCGGCCGCAGCGCATCAGATCCAGGGAGCGTCACCGGGGCGCCGCCTGAGGACGGCGTCATCTCGATGCGCGGTTTCCCGGCGTTGAGCGCGCTGAAGTCGGCCATCTTCGTCAGGTGCACCGCGAAGCGCACGGTTTCCCCGGTGACGAGCGGCGGATATTCCATGTAGAGCTCTGTCTTGTCCGTCCAGCTCGTCACGTTCAACGACGGCGGCTCGGGGGGAGCGGGCTCAGGCTGTCGCGCGCAGCCCGCGAGAAATGCAAGATTCAAAATGCAAAATGCAAACAGTACCCGTCTCATGGCATGTCCCATCCGCTCACGAATTCGAGTTCGATCTCCGCCTCGCGCGCCGAGACGTCGAGCGCCGCCTGGCGCACGCGCGCCGACGCCGACGTGCGATACGCGTCGAGCAGTTCGAGAATGCCCCGCTCTCCCGATTCGTAGCTGACACGCGCGATGCGTTCGACGTCCGCCGCCGATGGCACGGCCGACGCGCGGTAGCGATCCGCCGCCGCGCGCCGTTCGAGCGCGGCGCCGCGCCACGCAGCAATGTCGCCGCGCACGCTGAGACGCAGCGCCTCGAGCCGCGCCGCCGCCTGCGACTCGCGCGCCTCCGCCCGCGCGTGCTCGGCGCGGCCGCGGTCGAAGAGCGGCAGCACCGCCTGCACGCTCAGGACGCTGCCGACGTCGCCGCCCGCGAAGCTCGACGTCTTGGTACCGGCGATGACCTCCGGCTCCGGCACGCGCCGCCGATCCGCCGCGCGACCGGCGAAGCGCGCCGAGTCGATCTCGCGCGTGAGCGCGAGCAGCTCTCCACGCGTCTTCTCCGCCTGGTCGACGAGCGCCTCGATTGGCGGCACGTCACGCACGGGAACAACGCGATCCGCGGCGACGAGCGAAGCCGGGTCGATCGCGGTCGCGAAGAAGCCGGCGAGACGCCCCTGCGCGCGCGCCCGGTCCGCCGCCGCGATCACACGGTCGGCCTCGAGGTCGAGCACCTCGCGCTCCGCCCGGAGCCGATCGAAGCCCGCGGCGTCGCCTTCCCGCTCGCGCGTCGTCAGGATGCCGGCAAGCTCCTGCAGCCGGTCGCGCGCGGCGGTCAGTTCCCGCTCGCGCGCCTGCGCCGCGACGAGGTCCGCGTAGGCGAGCCGCACGTCGGCCCGCGCCCGCCGCATCGCGTCATCGGCACGAAAGGTGGTGGCGTCGACGAGCGCACTCGCCGCCTGCATCTCGAAGCGGCGCTGCCCCGTCACCGGCAGCGGTTGCAGCACGGTCGTGATCGTCTCCGACACACCGGCCACGGCCTCGCGTCCGATGTAGAGGCGCGGGTTCGGCCAACGCGATGCACTCAGGACGTCGGCGCGTGCCAGCTCTATCCCGGATCGGATGGCGCGGACGCGCGGGCTGTCGGCGGACAGCGTCGCAATCGCGTCGGCTTCACTGAGAACGGTTTGGGCATCAGCGCCGCCGCACACGCAGGCGAGGGCAACAGCGGCGAACCAGGGACGTACACGCATAGGGCTCCTTCGGACACACGGGTATCGATGCGGTCGCGGGCTACGTTGACGTAGGGGCGAACCTTGAGGTCCGCCCAACGACCGCTGTTACAGCGTGTCGAAGGAAGGCGGGGCGCGAAGAGGCCGGGTGACGCGCGATGGTCCATCGCGCGGAGAGTTGCCGGACGTCTGCCGATCGACCGCGGTGAATGTCGCCGTCGGGGCTGGCAGGGTGAGAAGCGCGACGACGGCCGGCGCCGGACGCCCGAATGTCGTGTTCACGCTCGGCGTCAGCGGAGTGTGATCGACGAGAATCGCCCGCCCGTCGTCGTCGTCGAGTGCGGCGCGCGAGGCGCCGTGCGAGCTCCAGTGCGAGTGCTCGATCGCCGCGGCGTGGTCGTGATCGTGGTCGTCGTGCGCCGCCAGGTGGATGTGCGACGGCGGCAGCAGCGCGGCGACGATGGTCGCCGCCATCAGCAGCCATGCGGCGGCCGGGCGGCGGAGGGAGCGCGCGAGCACGGCAGGATTATGCATCACGACGCCGTCGCCCGCATCGAGGCCTGACCCCGGCCGCGGGGGCCGTTCCAGGTGATGTCGAGCCGCCAGGTGCCGGCCATGTTGAGGTCGCTCGACACCTCATAGCGGCCGGGCGTCGACGCGGCCGTCACCGCGCTCTCGCCGAACATCGGCGCCATGCCGGGCATCGGCATCGACGCGCCCACCGTCACGGTCCCGACGTCCACCAGCGCGCCACCGGCGTCGCGAAATTCGACGACGAACGTCCCTTTGCCCTGCTTCAGCGCGTCGCCTGCCGAGAGCAGCACGACGTCCAGTTCACCTGCATGCACGCGCTGCAATTCCTTGAGCGGGACCGCCTGGCCGGCGCCTCCACATCCGATCAACAGCAGGGCGGCGAGCGTCAGAACCGTCCACGAGCGCATCAACGTGTCCCCGAAGAGGATGCAGGCAGCAGCAAGACGCTCGCCGGCGGCATCACGCCGCGGATGAGTGTGCCGGCGGGCAGCGACAGCGGCTTGCGCAGCAGGAACGGATGCCGGAACCTGTCGCTGTAGCCGTAGAGCCAGAGCAGCGGCTCGACGCTGCCGTCCGGAAGCGCCGCGACAATCTGCGCGCCGTCCGCCTTTCCCTCGGGCAGCAGCCCGTCGAGGAGCATCGCGGATTTCAACGGGAGCGTGCCCGTGACGCGAACGGCCCCGGCAGGTGCGGTGACCGGCGGTGTCGGCCCGAAAACCGGCATCTTCGGCAGCATCCGCGGGTTGTTCCCTTTCGGCGTGTCGTCCTGCACCCAGTCGGTAATCAGCTCGATCTGCTCCGCCGTCAACGCCTCGTCGTTCCTGAAGTCGCCGAACCCCTTCACCGCGCCCCACGGCGGCATCCGCCGCGACAGCACCGCATCGCGGATGGCGACCGCGCGCGGCTGCACGTCCTGATACGTGGCCAGCGAAAACGATGTTCCGTCGGGCCGATGGCAGGAGACGCAGCGCTGGTAGAAGATGCGCGAGATCTCGCGATTCCACGTGATGGGCGTGGTGCTCACGTCGTGCGCGCGCAGGTGCGCGCAGACGGCCAGCGCGAGCCCCGCGGTCACCATCGCGCGCCGCATCACCTCGGCGCCTCCTCCACCGGCACGTCGAAATGAACGGTGTTGACGAGGCCATTGCGCTGGAACTGGACCCACACGCGATACGGGCGGGCGCGCGGAAAGACGACGTCGAAGCGGACGTCGGCGTCGACCGCCCGAATCGGGTGCAGGTGGATCATGTCGATGAGATCGTCACTCGCCGCCAGCATGTGGCCCCACGCGCCGAGGTACTTCTCGAAGCCGTCCGCCGGATCGACGCGGAACTCCATCTGCGTGCGCGTCCCCGCCGTCGCCTGCTCCGGCAGCGTCTTCAGCGAGACGGTCATGTTGCGATCGGACTTGCTCGAGTAGTC
>DATNCQ010000195.1:0-43427 GCA_035571515.1 Vicinamibacterales bacterium | reverse complement strand
CAGGAACAGGTTCAGCAGGCTCGGGCTGGCCTTCTCGATTTCGTCGAAGAGCACCACCGAACACGGGTTGTCCTTCAACTGGTTGGTCAGCAACCCGCCACGCTCGCTGCCGACGATGCCGCGCGGCATGCCGATCAACTTGTCCACCGACACGCCGCCATCCTGGTATTCGGACATGTCGATGCGGATCATCTTCTTGTCGTCGCCGAACATGAACTCGGCGACGGCCTTGGCGAGCTCGGTCTTGCCGACACCGGTCGGGCCGAGGAACAGCAGCACGCCGTCGGGCCTGTCAAAGCCGTCCTTCAACGGGCCCTTGTTGAGCACGAGCCGGTTGGCGAGCGCTTCGACGGCCTTCTTCTGGCCGATGACGCGCGTGCCGAGACGCTGCTGGATCTCCTTGAACCGGTAGCCGACGTCGCGGAACACCATGTCCTTGGGGATCTGCGCCGCGTGCGAGATCACCTCGACGATGTCGTCGCTGGTGACTTCCCAGCGTCGATCGATTTCGGCGCGTACGGAGGCGGTATCGAGCCACCCGATCACCTTATCCGGCAAATGCAGGTGGCGCTGATACCGCGGCGACATCTCGAGCGCAGTCTCGATCGCCTCATCTACAAGGCGCACCGAGTAATTGCGCTCGAGACGCGGGCGGATGTTGTAGAGGATCCGGCGCGTTTCCTCGATGCTCGGCTCATCTACATGCACGGTCCGGAAGCGGCGCGACAGCGCCTCGTCTTCCTGGATGTATTCCTTGTACTCGCTCAGCGTCGTCGCGCCGATCATGCGCACCTCGCCGCGGGCGAGCACCGACTTGAACACGTTGGCCGCGTCCGACGGCGCGCCGAGCGCGGAGCCGGCGCCGACCATGGTGTGCGCCTCGTCGACGAAGAGGATGAGGTTCGGCCGCTCCTTGATCTCGCGGATCACGTTCTGGATGCGATCCTCGAACATGCCGCGGAGCATCGTCCCGGCGACCATCGTGTTCATCTGCAGGTTGACCACCTGGCAGTCGCGCAGGCGGACCGGCACCGTGTCGGGCTCGAACTCGATGCGGCGCGCGAGCCCCTCGACGATCGCCGTCTTGCCGACGCCGGGCTCGCCGATGAGCATCACGGAATTGGATCGCTCGCGGTGGCAGAGGATCTCCAGCACCTGCTGGATCTCCTTGTCGCGGCCGTATACCGGCGCGACCTTGTCCTGCCGCGCGAGCAGATTGAGGTTGGTGGCAAAGTGCTTGAGGAACGGCGGCAGCTCGAACCGCTTGCGCAGCCGCTCTTCACGCAGCTCGTTGTCGCGCATGCGCGTGGCGATGCGCGAGACGAGCACCTCGGGCTCCACGCCGTGGTGGCGGATGATGGAGACGGGGACGCCCTGGCTCTCTTCGAAGATCGCCGAGAACAAATCGGACGATTCGATGGTCTGCCGTCCCGCGCGGCTCGCCTGATGGAAGGCGAGCTTGAAAACGAGCTTGGTGGCAGGCGCCACGCGCAGCTCACGTCCGGCGAAGGTCGGCAGCACGTGCAGGTGCTCCTCGAGCGCCTGCAGGATCTCGTGGGGGTTCAGCTCGAGATCGCGCATCACTTGTGAGAACGTGTCCCACTCGACCTGCGCGAACGCGAGGAAGATGTGTTCATTGGTGAGCAGGGCATGATCGCGCCGTCGTGATTCCTCGACCGCCCGATCGACGACCCGCTGCGCCGATTCCCCTATCTTGCTTTGAGCGATATCGAAGTCGTCCACGCCGCGTCGCCTCCTTGACCTGCATCCCCTACGGCTGCGAGTCACTCTGCGACCAGCGCGTTTCAAGATGCGAGCCATCGAGGAGGGCGCGAGAGTCAAGGCGTTTAACTCGTGAGTCTGGCAGCGCTTACACACACGCCACGGACGAGTCGCCTCTGATGGACGCCGCTTTCACTACACCCAGCCGTAGTGAGGAGGGGGCATCGCCTTCTATAATGCGGATATGCGGCGACCGTGCATCGCGGCGGTGGTCTGGACCGTTTTCGTCGCCTTGCCTGCTTCTGCACAAACACCGCAGCCGTTTCCCCGCGGCGGCGCGACGCAGCCTGCGCCCGCGCCCCCGCCGGCGCCGCGGTCCCCGGCTGCTCCCACGACAGGAACTGTCGATCCCGCAACACCTTCTGAGGCGACGCTCGGCTTCCCCGTCTACCCGGGCGCGCAGTTCATCGCCTCCTACGACGCGGGCCGCGCGCAGCGCTACTACATCTTCGGAACAACGGCGAGTTTTGTCGACCTCGTCACGTACTACCGCGCGCAGCTGAAGGACAAGGGCGATCTGGTCTTCCAGGAACCGCCCACGCACATGTTCGAGATTGGCAAGTTCAATAACGAGACAATGGCGTTTCCGCCCGGCGTGACGATCAAGGACTGGACGTGGGCCGGCTCGAAGGGCTATCCCAACCCGAAGCCCGGCGTGCAGCCGGATCGGTTCCCGTCGGTGATCATGATCGTGCCCGTGCCGCCAGGAACCGCCGCTCCGCGCTGACCCTCAGCGGTTGTCGTAACCCCACGAGACGTAGCCGCCGACCTGCTGCGGCATCAGCAACAACGTTGTCACGCCGAACACCATTCCGTAACGGCCGTCGTTCATGCGGACGATGTTGATCGGTTGACGTGTGCGCACGTGCCAGTCGTGCATCCGCTCCCACACGTCGATGCCGACGTCCATGTAGTCGGGGAACTTCTGGTTGGCCTTGAGGAACGTCCGCTGCTGTGCGCGAATCTGGGCCACGTCGCCGCTCTCGTGTTCATGTTCGAGCGACTGCCGCAGCTTGTCGATCGCGTCCGCGACCTTCAGCTCGGCCGTGTCGTTGTCCGCCGGGTCACGCCGTGCCTGTCCGCCCGCGGGGACGCCGAAGGCCGCCGTCAGCCCCGCCACCAGCCCGCCGCCGAGGAGATCGCGTCTCTCCACCATGCTGGCCTCTCAGTTCTTCACGTAGATCTCGCCGGCCTTCCTGAACTCGGCCGACTTCTCGCGCATCCCCTCGCGCAGCGCGTCGGCGCTCGTGATGTCGTGGCTCGCCGCGTAGTCGCGCACCTGCTGCGTCAGCTCCATCGAACAGAACTTCGGACCGCACATCGAGCAGAAGTGCGCGACCTTCGCCCCCTCGGCCGGCAGCGTCTCGTCGTGGTAGGCGCGCGCGGTGACCGGATCCATCGCCAGGTTGAACTGATCCTGCCAGCGGAACTCGAACCGCGCCTTCGACAGCGCGTCGTCCCACGCCTGCGCGCGCGGGTGGCCCTTGGCGAGATCCGCGGCGTGCGCGGCGATGCGGTAGGCGATGACGCCGGCCTTCACGTCGTCGCGATTGGGCAGGCCGAGATGCTCTTTCGGCGTCACGTAGCAGAGCATCGCGGTGCCGTACCAGCCAATCATCGCCGCGCCGATGGCGGAGGTGATGTGGTCGTAGCCGGGCGCGACGTCGGTCGTCAGCGGGCCGAGCGTGTAGAACGGCGCCTCCTTGCACCATTCGAGCTGCTTCTCCATGTTCTCCTTGATGAGATGCATGGGGATGTGCCCGGGGCCCTCGTTCATCACCTGCACGTCGAACTTCCACGCGATCTCGTTCAGCTCGCCCTGCGTCTTCAGCTCCGCGAACTGCGCCTCGTCGTTGGCGTCCGCAATCGAGCCCGGGCGCAGGCCGTCGCCGAGCGAGAACGACACGTCGTAGACGCGCATGATCTCGCAGATCTCGGCGAAGCGCGTATAGAGGAAGTTCTCCTGGTGGTGCGCGAGGCACCACTTCGCCATGATCGACCCGCCGCGCGAGACGATGCCCGTCATACGCTGGGCCGTCAGCGGCACGTAGCGCAGCAGCACGCCGGCGTGCACGGTGAAGTAGTCGACGCCCTGCTCGCACTGCTCGACGAGCGTGTCGCGGTAGACCTCCCAGGTCAGGTCCTCGGGCCGCCCCCCGACCTTCTCGAGCGCCTGGTAGATCGGCACGGTGCCGATCGGCACCGCCGAATTGCGCAGGATCCACTCGCGCGTCTCGTGGATGTTCCGCCCTGTCGAGAGGTCCATCACGGTGTCGGCGCCCCAGAGCGTCGCCCACTGCAGTTTCTCGACCTCGTCTTCGATCGACGACTTCACCGCGGAGTTGCCGATGTTGGCGTTGATCTTCACGAGGAAGTTGCGGCCGATGATCATCGGCTCGAGCTCGACGTGGTTGATGTTCGAGGGGATGATCGCGCGGCCGCGCGCGATCTCCGCGCGCACGAAGTCGGCGGGCAGCCCTTCGCGCGCGGCGACGAACTCCATCTCGGGGGTGATCTCGCCGCGGCGCGCATAGTAGAGCTGCGTGCCGACGAACCCCGTGCGGCGCCGCGCCGCAATCCATTCGGCGCGCAGCTTCGGCAGCCCCGCGCGGACGTCGTGCCCCTGCGGCCCGCTGGTGTCGTACAAGCGCACGGGCGGCTCGCCGCCGGTGAGCTCAACCTCCCGCAGCGGCACGCGCAGCGTCGTCTCGGCGCCGCCGGCGGTCAGACGCGCGGCGCGGTTTTCGTACACCTTGCGGGAATTCGGATATGCAGCTTCGAAATCGATCATTGAATTGAAGGCGGGATCGAGAGGATCGCCGCGCTCCCTCCGCCGGTCTAAACCGGTTCAGGTTCCAAGGGTTTGTCTCAATCCCCGCGACCCTCGCGAAGATACCCCTGGCGGCCTTGCTGATTATACTGCCCGCCGTGGCCAGCGCCGGACGCGCACTCCTGCTCGCCCTCCTCGGGTGGTGGACCTGGCGATTCGTCTCCCATCCGCTCGACTGGGAGGTGATGAACGCCTCGTTCCTCCACCTGGTGAACCTTCCGTTTCACGAGGCCGGTCACTACATCTTCCTGCCGCTCGGCGAGTTCATGACCATCCTGGGGGGCTCGCTGCTGCAGGTGATCGTCCCGATCGTCTGCGCGGTCGCCTTCGCCCGGCGGGACGACTGGTTCGGCACGGCGGTGGGCGGCTGGTGGGCGGGCGAAAGCCTGGTCGACCTCGCCCCGTACATCGCCGATGCCCGGGCACTGCAGATGCCGCTCCTCGGAGGCGCAACGGGCGCCGAAGTCGAAGGGCACGACTGGGAGGCGATTCTCACCCGGCTCGGCTGGCTCCACCTCGACCACACGCTCGGCATGACGGTCCACGTCGGCGGGAGCGTCGTCATGATCGCCGCGCTCGTGTTCGGCACGTGGGTGCTATTGAACGGCCCCGGTGCGGAAGCGGTAGAGGCATAATTTGATATATGCGCACGAGCACGCTGCTCTGCTTCAGCTTGTTGTTCGCGGCCGACGCGTCGTTCGCGCAGGCGCGTACGGCGCCGCCCGCACAGACAGCGCCCGCCCCCCGACGTCCCGCCCCCGCGGCGGCTGCGGCGTCGCGATCGGGAATCGCCATGACCGTCACCGACGCCCACGGCCTGCCGATTCCCGGCGTGCGGGTCACGATCGCGGGACCGTCGGATCGCAACGGCGAAACGGATGACGGCGGCCAGGTGAACTTCGTCGGCATGCAGCCCGGCACCTACCGCGCGCGGTTCGACGCCGACAAGGTCATTTCGTTCGAACGCGAGGTGGTCGTGCGCGCGGGCCAGCCGACCGGCGTCGACGTGACGCTGAATCTCGCACCGCCCACTGCGGCTCCGCCACCCGCGCCCGCGCCGGCGCCGGCCGCCGCGACGGCCGAAGCCGCGGTCGGCCCGGCGGGGATGCCAGCCGCGACGTCGGTCATCGATCTGCTCGACAAGCAGTTCATAGGCAAACAGCCGCGGCGCGAGACGCTGATCGCCTGCACGGGCAATACGCGGACGATGATGATCCAATTGAACGAGCCACTGCCCGAACGCCTCTACGACGCGGCCGATGTCGCGTACTACGTGGTCGGGGGCGAAGGTACCGCGAGGCTGGCCGGGCGCGATACGACACTCGTCACGAGCAGCGTGGTCTCGGTGCCGCGCGGAACGTCGCATTCGTTCGCGAAGAAGGGCAACCGCCCGCTCATCCTGCTGTCGGTGCTGAACGGTCCGCCCTGCGAGCAGGCGAAATAAGAAGATCTACGACTCTACCCGTAAATTCGTGCGTGTCTAGAATCCCGGACGGATCAGGAAACTGACTGTCCACCCGTTCCGCGGCTTGTCGAACGGCCTCACGCCGGTCGTCTCGAGCACGAAGCCGCCGAGATTCGCGCGCACGCCGGCGCCGACGCTGCTGAAGCGATCGCGCTCGAGCGGCCCGTCCGGGTGCGGCGTCCACAGCATCGCGCCGTCGGCGAAGATCAGCGCCTCGATCGGCGTCCTGCCGTAATCGAGGTTGCCGGTCAGCAGTCCCAGCAGCGGCGCGCGCACCTCGACGTTCATCACCGCGAACCGGTTGCCGGCCAGTTGATCGATCATCGAGCAGCTAGTCGCTGTGCGTCCGCATCGCTCCGCCCCGAACGTGCTCAGGTCGTAGCCGCGCACCAGCGTCTGCAGGCCGAGCAGCAGCGGTGTCAGGCGCGCGTCGCGCGAGTCGGGGCCGTAGCGCCCGGTGTGCTGCAGGCGCACCGCCACGGTCGCCGGCCGCACGGGCATGAAGTAGCGCCGCGCATCGAGGCGGACGTCGGCGAACATCAGGCCGCCGGCGGCGGGCTCGACGTCCAGGCGAACGCGCTGACCGAGGACGGGGCTCGTCGGCCCCAGCACCGCGGTGTCGCGGACGTAGGCCGCCTGCATCTCCGCGAGGTAGACGGCCGGTGCGCCCGGCAGTTCCTGCACCATGTGCGTGACGAGCTTGCGCGTGGGGATGTCGGTCACGCGCGTCACCGTCTGCCAGCCGTAGCCGGTCCGCCGCGCGCCGCCGCGGAACTCGAACCGGGTGGCGCGGCTGACGTTGTAACGGGCGGTCAGGCTGGCGAACTCGTGCGTGTAGCGCAGGTTCGAGTACTCCTGCGTGACCAGCGACGGGCTGCGGTTGATCGACCGTTTCGCGCCGATGAACCGCGCGGGCACGAACCCGCCGAGCACGCCCCAGTTGAGCCGGCCCTTGCGGTTCGTGTACGCGACCTGCGCCGCGTAGTCGTCCTTGTTCGTGCCGACGCGCACCATCGCCTGCAGCTGCCGGTCGCGCAGCATGTCGCCGAACGAGATGCCGAAGCTCGCGCGCAGCACGCCGCCGACCAGTCCTCCGCCGCCGACCGCCGCGCCGATGTACGGCTCCGCGATCGATTCGACGCGCAGGCGATCGTCGTACTTCGATGTCTGGAATTCGCCGTTGGCGGGCAGGCCCACGTGCGTGTTCGACAGCAGCTGCGCGAGCTTGCCGAGCCGGCCGGCCGTGCCGGTCGCCGTCGCGACGCCGGCGGTGACGACCGGTGCGTTCTCGGCGCTGGTCTGCTCGAGCGTCTGAATCTCGTAGCGCCCGTCGCGATAGGCGTTGAAGGCGAGCCGGCCGCTCGAGGAGGCGACCGCGAGCGCCGGGCTCGTCGCCGTGATGCCGCTGACGCCGCCCCGTTCGGATGTCACGCGGCGGATGTCGCCCGACGCGAGCTCGACGCGGTAGATGTTGCTCACGCCGTCGGGATCCGCGACGTAGTACAACGCCTTGCCGTCGGGCGTCCACTGCGGGCTGATCTGCTTGCCGCCGTCCACCGATGCCGTGAGCGGCCGCACGATCTTCGTCGCCACGTCGAGCAACGCGACGCGTACGGCGCCGAACCGCAGCTCGTCGAGCGACGTCGTGAAGCGGTCGGAGGCAAACGCGACCGTCCGGCCGTCGGGCGACCACGACGGGTGCAGGTCCGCGAACTCGTCGTTGGTGAGCTGCGTCAGCGTGCTGTCGGTGAGGTTGTAGACGAACAGGTCCGACACGCCGTCCTTCATCGCGGAGAACACGATCTGCCTGCCGTCCGGCGACCAGCTCGGGTTGTAAATCTCTCCCAGCCCCTTGAGCCGGATGTCGCGCCGCGCTGACCCGCCGTTGGGGTCGACGATGCTCAGCGAGGCCGCGCCGTCGATGAGCGCCGCAACGACGAATCGATGGCCGGCGGCGTCCCACGCGCCGGCGGAGTGGATGTACTGCAGGCTGTCGAAATGCGGATCGGCCGCGGTGCTGATCACCTTCTTCACGACCTCGCCGGAGGCCGCGTCGGCCATGAACAGGTCGAGCGACAGCCGGTCGCGTTCGGACACGAACATGATGCGGCGGCCGTCGGGGCTGATCGCCGGCGCCACGTGCACGCGGCCGCCGTCGGCGGACGTCACGATCGCGCGCGGCGTCACGGCGAGATCGGGACCCTCGTCCTCCATCGAAATCGATTCGTGCCAGTCGCGCGTCAGCTCGTCGCGGGTCTTCCCCGTCACGTCCTCGAGCCGCGCCACGACGCCGTGCGCGCGCGACCGGAGCAGCTTGCCGACGATGTCGTCGCCGAAGCGTTCGCCGAGGTACGACCAGAAGGCGTGGCCGTAGCGATAGGGGAAATAGCGCGGGTTCTCGAGCTGCTCGATGGTCGGCAGCCGGTGATGCAGCTTTGCGTCGCGCAGCCACATGTTCGTGAACGCGTTCGACGGTCCGAGCGACAGGTACTCAGCCATGCCCTCGATGAACCAGCCGGGAAGCTCGAAGGCGTTCTGGTGCTCCCGCTTCGCGATGTCGATCTGGAACGCGTGCGCCAGCTCGTGGCCGAGGACGTGATCCGTCTCGCCGAGGCCCGGCGCGAACGGCATCACGATGCGCGACTTGATGCGCTCGGTGAAACCACCGGTGCCCTCGTCAACCATGTTGGGGCTGACGTTGGTCTGCGTGAAGTCGGGATGGCTGGCGTAGAGGACGATGGCCTGGCGGTGCGTGAAGGTATTGTCGAGCAGCTGCGCGTAGCGCGCGTACCAGCGTTCGGCCATCCGCGCGGCCTGCCGCGTGACCTGCTCCTCTTCCGGGTAGTAATAGATGTCGAAGTGCTCGGTCTGCAGCGTCCGGAACTCGAGGCGCGCGGTCTGGACCTTGTTGCGGCCGAAGTACTGCGCCGCCGCGGGCGGCGGGAGCAACACCGTCATCGCCGCGAGACACACGAACACCGTCGCGCACCGGAACATGGGCACCCCTGAGTTGGTCGTGGAAGAGGCGTTACTCTAACACGGTCAGCGGCCGATGTCCGCTGTGTAAATCGCGGAAATCGCGTTGTGGCCGTCGCGCAGGCCGTGCGCCAGATCGAGACGAAGGGCGCCGGCGCGTCCCGGATACGCGCCGCGCAGGCCGATCCCCAGATCGACGTCGCTGAATGGGTCACCGAGCAGACGCCCGGCGGTGCGTCCCGTGTCCACAAACGAGGCAACCGCCGCGCGGAAGGGGCCCACCGACCACCAGCGTTGCACTTCGGTCGATTCGTGGACGAACAACCGGCCGAGACGTTCGGTGCGGAACGCCTCGCCCTCGCCGAGGATGGGATGAGCGCGCAGCAGAAACGGGCGCGCGCGTCCGGTATCTCCCGCGACCCACAGGTCCGGCGGCGCGGAGGCGTCCACCGCGGCGGCTCCGGCGTCCACCACCCACACCACGCCTTTCATCTGCGCGGACGAACGCGCACTGACGCGCAGCTCTGCGCGCTCGAACGCGCTGCCGCCGCCAAACCATGTGCGGAGCTGTGCACCCGCATCCAGCCGGCTGCCCGATGACACCAGTCGCATGCCAGCCACGGCGCTGCCGAACGCGCGGCCGCGGTTCCACCTGTCGAGGCCGGCGCCGACATTCCATCGCGCGTTCCCGCTCGCCCAGTCGGCGACGTCGAGCTGCAGCGAGTCGTGGAGCGTTGGTGCGTAGATGGCGGTGAACGGCTGCCGCTCGCGCGAGACGCCGACTCGCCAGACGCCGCGCCACGGCGCCGGCGCCGTGACGGAGAGTTGGTACAGCGGGCGATGCGCCCAGAACCGCCAGTCGACGGCGACCTGCTCGCCTCCTCCGGTCGGTGAGGACACCGCGGCGGCCAGTTCGCGTGTGACGGAGGTCGCCAGCGCCAGCACGCCGAGATCGAAGACGCCGTGCGGCACGAGCGGCCGTTCCGCCACGGTGGCGCGCACCTCCGCGAGGCCGGAGGGAACCGGCGTGTAGTCGAGCGTGCCGGGCGCCGCGGGCAGCTCGTTCAGGCGCCGCCGGCCGCGCAGCAGCGCGCCGCGCGTCAGCGTCTCGCCGGCGTGCAGGCCGATGGCGTGCTCGACGACCGCCTGGCGCGTGCGCGTCAAGCCGCTCACGCGGACGAGATCGATCCGTGGTTCGCGCGCCTGGTTCCACGCGTCGAGCGCGCCCAGCGGGTCGTCGCCGACGAAGCGCGCGGTCGCGAGCAGCTTCGCGGCATATTCGTCGGACGGTTCGCGCGCGAGCGCCGCCGCGGCGAGGTCAGCGGCCTCCGCCCAGCGCCGCTGGAGCACGCGAACGCCGGCCAGCTCGCGGAAGGCGGCATCGCCCGGGCACGAGATGGCGGACGCGAGCGTCCGCTCGGCCGCATCGAGATCGTTCTGCTGTGCCTGGCGGACACCCTCGGCGACCTGCTGCTCGCACGGCGTCGACGGCGCAACCGGAGGCGCCGGCGGCTGCGCCGCTGGCGTGTCGCCTGCCGCCGGCGTCACGACGAGCATCCAGTGACCGGCCGCCGACCATCGCTTGTCGAAATTCGCCGCACTCGCCACCCGGAACGGCGCCCGCGCGGGGTCGTGAAAGACGACCCCGTCGCCGCTCTGCGCGACCACGACAACGTAGTGAAAGGTCCCGGGACGGTCCTCGAGCAGCGCGATGACGGGACGCCCCTGCTGCAGCTGCCGCGCGAGGGCATCGGCCGAGCCCTCCACTTCGATCGTGTTCCAGCGGCGCGCGCGCAGGGCGGCCGCCAGCGCATCGGTCCGGATGCCGCCGGCGCTCCTGTCCACGAGCGGTTGAAACGCCTCCGCGTCGACGCCGCGTTCGCCCCAGTAGCGCATCACCATCGCCGCGGCCGCACCGCCGCAGAGCAGCTCGGACTGGGCGACGAACGGGACGTCGAGGATGGCGAGCGATTGGGCGTCGGAGGACGAGGGGAGGGCGGCGAGCGCGAACGCGAGCAGGGCGGCTGGCCCCGAGCGGCGTCGGGGAGGGTGTCCAGGACGCCGCCGGGGGACCGCCCGCCGCTCGCGTGTCACGGGTTAATCGAGCGCCACGATCAGCAGGATCAGGATCAGCAGCGCGATGATGATCATCGTGGTGGAGATGGTGATCTTCGACTGACCGCCGGCAAGCGCCTCGTCAGCCTGGCGCGCCTGCGCCGCGACCGAGGCGAGGTCCGCCGCCTGCATGGCTGCCACGGCGCTCTCCGCGCGCCGGATGTCGACGCCGTACTTGCCCGCGATGGCCCTGACCTCGCTGCGCTGGAGGAACAGGCGGACCGTTTCCCGGTCCTGATCGGTCGCGCTGACATGCTGCTGCACGGCCGCATCGAGCGCCTGCTGGCCGGCTACATGAACTTGCGCAGAAACGCGCGGGACGGCAACCAGGATGGCTAAGGCAACTGGTAGTAGTGAACGTGTCGATCGCATCGGCGATCCTCCTCGCCGCTTATTCTAGCCAACACTTGCGTTGATGAGGTGCTGACGCGGCGCTATACTTTGCGTGGCTGATGCCCCTTTCAGTTCGAACGGCAGGTGCGATCGCGCTGGTCGCCGGACTCGGCGTGCTCGATGCGGTCGTGAGCCCGCGGCTCCCCTTCTCGATCCTCTATTTCGTCCCGGTGATGGCCGCCGCGTGGTTCGGCAACCGCGCGCACGGCTTCGCCGTCGCCGTCGCCGCCATCGGGGCGCGCGCGGGCGCCGACGTCGGCTGGCACGGCTTCGATCAGCTCACCGCGCTGCAGCTCGTGACGTGGGGCGCGGCGCTCCTGGTGGCGTGCGCGCTGACGGCGTGGGCCCGCTCGCTGCGCGGCGACGTCAACGCGCTCGAGGATCGCATCAACGAGCTGCTGCAGATCGAGCGCAGCTTCGCGCGCACCGACCCCTTGACCTCGCTCTGCAACCGGCGCGCGTTCGTCGACGCGCTGCAGAAGGCGGAAGCGCGCGGCCGCCGCACCGGCGAGCGCCTCGCGGTCGCGCGGCTCGACATCGACGGCTTCAAGACGCTCAACGACGCCTACTCCCGCAACGAGGGCGACCAGCTGCTGCGCGCCGTCGCCACGTCGCTGTCGCTCACGACGCGGATGGGCGACCTCGCCGCGCGCCTCGAGAACGATGAGTTCGCGCTGCTGCTCTACAGCTGCTCGCCCGACCACGCGCAGAAGGTCGGGCGGCGCGTGGTAGACGAGGTCGCGGAGCTCGGACGGGCGTATCCGGACGCGCGCGTGAGCGCCAGCGTCGGCATGGCGTGCTTCACCGCGCCGGGCCCCGATCCCGACGAGATGATGCGGCTGGCCGGCGCCGCGCTGCGGCAGGCGCGACACACCGGCGGCAACGCGGTGATCGTCGAAACGGCCGAAGCCGCGCGGGCGATCTCGGCCATCTCCGAGCCGCCCCACCTGTAGGCCGGGTTCCACGTCGCGGGACGTGCCCACGCCCAACGCGTAGGCCGGGTTCCACGTTGCGGGACGTGCCCACGCGGCGTGGACCCGGCGAACCGCCGCTCGGACGGTCCGGCTGACGCCGGACGCTACATCGGACTTACTTCGAACGTCCGCGCCGCCTCGTTCACCCTCACCGAAAACAGACGATCGAACCCTTCCGCCATCGTCGGCGGCTCGAGCCGCTTCCGCACGGTGAAGATAGCGACGTCGGGGACCCGCTCGCGCCCCTCGCGCGCCCGGTTGCGCCGCAGCGCGTCGCCGGCCTCGGTGACGAAGAAATAGCCGGTCACCTCGGCGCCGTGCTGCCGCGCGAGCGCGATGATCGGCGCGCGCACCGCGGCGCTCGGGTTCGTGTTGTCGACGACGACCGGGCGGCCGGAGGCCAGCGACGCCGCGATCAGCTGCTCCTGGCGGCGCTGCGGCTGCCGGTTGTTCCGCAGCAGGTCCTTGCTGATGTGATCGTGCGTGCCGGCAAACCGCTCGCGGAAGAACGTCGACTTGCCGGAGGCCGGCAGCCCGATCAGGATCACGCACTCCATGGTCAAATCGCTATTTGAGCATGCGAGTCGACGACTGGGTTGCCGCGCTCGAACAGCGTCACCTGGCTGATTTTCGCGTCGCTGAAATCACGCGTGCGCTGCGGGCGTTGTCATCCGCCTACGTCGAGCGGCGGCACACGCGCCTTCGCTCGTCGAGCGCCGGCGGGCAGGCCGTGGCACGGGGTCCGCTCGACAGTGCGGGCAAGCGCGCGGCGTTCGCGCTCTTCTACGCGCCGCTCCACTTTCTGGCCGCCACGCGCGTCATCGAGTCGCTGCCGGGCGCGCTCCAGCCGTCCCCCACCGCGATCCTCGACATCGGCTGCGGGACGGGCGCCGCCGGCGCGGCGTGGGCCGTTGCCGCGGGCGGCTCGCCGCCCATCTCGGGAATCGATCGCCATCCGTGGGCCGTTGACGAAGCACGCTGGACCTACCGCACGCTTGGCCTGCGCGGCACCGCGAGGCAGGCGGATGCCGTGCGCCTCCCGCGTGTCGCGCGCGGCGCCGCCGCGATCGCCGCCTACGTGCTCAACGAGCTTCCCGGCGAGGCTCGCGCGCGAACGGAAGCACAGCTGTTCGGCGCCGCGGCGCGCGGCGCCCGCGTGCTGGTTCTCGAACCGATTGCGCGCGGCGTGGCGCCGTGGTGGGACGAGACCGCCGAACGGGCGTGTCAGGCCGGCGGCCGCGTGGACGAATGGCGGTTTGCGGTGGACCTTCCGCCGTTGCTGCGGACGCTGGATAAGGCGGCCGGGCTGGACCATCGCGAGCTCACGGTACGCTCGCTTTGGCTGCCCGGCGCGCAATGAGGCGGGTGCGGACCCAGCCGGCGCTCAATACTTCGTCGTGCCCCGGTTCGTGCCCGACGTGCCGCGGGTGTTGTGGTCGAGGTTGTCCTTCACCTGTTTCGCGCGGTCGAGATGACGCTCGACGGTCGGCAGCGCATCGGCCGCCCACTGGTTGACGCTCGCGGTCACGCGGTTGTCGCTCGATTCCGGCTTGACGGCCGCCGGGTTCTCGGGATTCTTCCCCGTGACGCGGTCGCCCAGGCTGCGGTTCTCGTCCACGCGCGAGCGGAGATCGCGCACTGCGTCCTCGTGGTCGTCTATCATGGCGCTCATGTACTCCTTGTCGAAGTCCATGCCCCTCAGCTTCGACAGCTTGTCCATGAGGTCCTTGTGCTTGTCGTCGACCTTCGCGTCCTGTGGGATGGCGGAGGTCGAGGCGATCTGCTTCAGCTGATCGCCCGCCTTAGTGTGGTCGTCGACCATCATCTGCGCGAACTGCTTGACCTCGGCGCTCGCCGCGTGATCCTGCGCCAGCCGCGCCAGCTCCACTTCAGCCATGCCGTCGGCGAGCATATGGTTGACGAAGTTCTTGTCGCTGGTGCTGACGCCGGCCCCCGCGGTTCCCGTCGTGCCCGCGTCGTTTCTTGTGCCGATCGTGTCCGATGTCCGACTGTTGCAACCCGCCATCAGTCCGGCTGCGCACGCCACTACCAGGAGACCTTTGAATTTCATTGGCCCTTTCCTCCCCATAGCTGAACGGTGTCCGAATCAGTCCCAGCGTTCCGGGTGCAAACGCGATGACGTCAACGGACGACGAACTCATGCGTGCTATTCTCGGTGTTTTGTGACGGCATCATGACCGCAGCCCGACCCGGTGCGACCGGGTCCACGCGACTGTTTCCGCTGACGCTGACCGCCATCGGCGTCGTCTACGGCGACATCGGCACGAGCCCGCTCTACACGATCCGTGAGTGCTTCTACGGGCCGCACGGCTTCCCGCCGACGCAGGAGAACGTCCTCGGCGTCCTCTCGCTCATCGTCTATTCGCTCGTCCTCATCATTTCGATCAAGTACATCGCCATCGTGATGCGCGCGGACAACCAGGGGGAAGGCGGCATTCTCGCGCTGACGTCGCTCATTCCCTCGCGCGCGATCGTCGCCGGCGCGGCGCCGGTGCTGGTGCTGCTCGGCGTGTTCGGGGCGTCGATGCTCTACGGCGAGGGCATCATCACGCCCGCCATCAGCGTCCTCTCCGCGGTCGAGGGCCTGCAGGTCGAGACGCCGTTCTTCGAACCGTACGTGGTGCCGATTGCCGTCGTCATCCTCGTCGTGCTGTTCCTGTTCCAGCAGTTCGGCACCCATCGCGTCGGCGGACTGTTCGGACCCGTCATGCTCGTCTGGTTCGTGACCATCGGCGCCCTCGGCATCAGCTGGATCGTGCGCGCGCCGATCGTGCTCACCGCGTTGAACCCGCTGCATGCGGTGACGTTCTTTCGCGTGCACGGCGGGCCCGGGGTCCTGGTCCTCGGCGCCGTCGTGCTCGCGGTCACGGGAGCCGAAGCCCTGTACGTGGACATGGGCCACTTCGGGAAGCGGCCCATCCGCCTCGCGTGGTTCACGATCGTGTTCCCGGCGCTGGTGCTGAACTACTTCGGGCAGGGCGCGCTGCTGCTGCTCGACGGCGCCGCCGCGCGGCAGCCGTTCTTCCTCCTCGTGCCAGCGTGGGGCCTGCTGCCGCTGGTCGCGATCGCGACGGCGGCCGCCATCATCGCCTCGCAGGCGCTCATCTCCGGCGCCTTCTCGCTGACGCAGCAGGCGATCCAGCTCGGCTACGCGCCGCGTCTCGACATCGAGCACACCTCGTCATCCGAGATGGGCCAGGTCTACGTCCCGCAGGTGAACTGGGCGCTGATGATCGCCACCATCGTCATCGTCATCGGCTTCGAGTCGTCGACCGCGCTCGCGGCCGCCTACGGCATCGCCGTCACGATGACGATGGTCATCACGACGATCCTGCTGTGCGTCGTCGCCATCGAACGGTGGCGCTGGGCGCGGCCGATCGTGTTCGGCGGCGCCGCGATCTTTCTCGCCGTCGATCTCACCTTTTTCGGCGCCAACCTCGTGAAGGTGCTGCAGGGCGGCTGGCTGCCGCTCATCATCGGCACCTGCACATTCACGATCATGACGACGTGGAAGACCGGGCGCCGCATCGTCGCCGAACGGCTGACCGCCCGCGCGATCCCGATCGACCACTTCATGGACGTCGTCGTCGCGTCGCCGCCGCTGCGCGTGCCGGGCACGGCGGTCTTCATGACGGCGCAGCCGCGCGGCACCCCGCCGGCGCTGGCGCACAACCTGCGGCACAACAAGGTCATGCACGAGTACGTCGTCATCCTCACCGTGTCGACCGCGCCGGTGCCGCACGTCCCCCCCGACGAGCAGCTGACGTGCGACGCGCTCGGCCAGGGCGTGTTCACGATGCGCGCCCTCTACGGGTTCATGGAGGATCCCAACGTCCCCGATGCGCTGAGGGCCGCGCAGCACCGCGGCCTCGAGATCGACGCGGATGACGTGACGTATTTCCTGGGACGTGAGACGATCCTCGTCACGCATCGCCGCGGCATGGCGATGTGGCGCGAGAAGCTCTTCGTCCTCATGACGCGCAACGCGATCCGCGCGACCGCGTTCTTTCGACTGCCCCCCGAGCGCGTCGTGGAGCTCGGCGTGCAGGTCGAGATCTGAACGATGACCACGACGGCGATGACCCACGTCGCGGCGCCTTCCGCCCGCGTCGTCCCGCTCACGCTCACCGCCCTCGGCGTCGTCTACGGCGACATCGGCACCAGTCCCCTCTACACCATTCGCGAGTGTTTCTACGGCACCCACGCGGTGGCCGTCACGCCCGAGAACGTCCTCGGCGTGCTGTCGATGGTGCTCTACGCCCTCTTGATCGTCATTTCAATCAAGTACATCGCCATCGTGATGCGCGCGGACAACCAGGGGGAAGGGGGCATCCTCGCGCTCACCGCGCTGCTGCCGGCGAGCGGCAAGGCGGCCGCCCGCAACGCGACGCCGATTCTCATCGGCCTCGGCATCTTCGGCGCCGCGCTGCTCTACGGCGACGGCATGATCACGCCGGCGATCAGCGTGCTCGGCGCCGTCGAGGGCCTGCAGGTCGAGACCCCGCTCTTCGCGCCCTACGTCGTCCCGATGTCGGTGGCGATCCTCGTCGTCCTCTTCCTCTTCCAGAAATACGGCACGCACAGCGTGGGACGCCTGTTCGGACCCATCATGGTGGTCTGGTTCGTGACCATCGCCGGCCTCGGCATCAGCTGGATCGTGCGCGAGCCGGGCGTGATCGCGGCGATCAACCCGGTGCACGCGGTGAGGTACTTCCAGGCGCATGGCATTCCGGGCATCGCCGTGCTCGGCGCCGTCTTCCTCGCGGTCACGGGCGGCGAGGCGCTGTACGCCGACATGGGGCACTTCGGCAAGACGCCCATCCGCATCGCGTGGTTCGCGCTCGTGCTGCCGGCGCTGATGTTGAACTATTTCGGGCAGGGGGCGCTGCTGCTGCTCAACGGCGACGCCGCGCGGCAGCCGTTCTTCCTGCTCGCGCCGTCGTGGGCGCTCTTCCCGCTGGTCGGCATCGCGACCGCCGCCGCCATCATCGCGTCGCAGGCGCTGATCTCCGGCGCCTTCTCGCTGACGCAGCAGGCCATTCAGCTCGGCTACGCGCCGCGCCTCGACATCGAGCACACCTCCTCGCACGAGATGGGGCAGGTGTACGTGCCGCAGGTGAACTGGGCGCTGATGATCTCCACGATTCTCATCGTCATCGGCTTCGGCTCGTCGAGCGCGCTGGCCGCCGCCTACGGCATCGCCGTCACGATGACGATGGTGATCACGGCGCTGCTGCTGCATGTCATCGCGGTGGAACGGTGGAAGTGGCCGCGTCCGCTGGCGTTCGCCATCACGTGCGTCTTCCTGACGATCGACCTCACCTTCTTCGGCGCCAACCTGCTGAAGCTGTTCCAGGGCGGCTGGCTGCCGATCCTGATCGGCGCCTGCATCTTCACCGTCATGACGACGTGGAAGACCGGCCGCCGCGTCGTCGCCGAGCGCCTCGTCGCGCGCGCGATTCCCATCGATCACTTCCTCGAGGCGATCACGGCGGCGCCGCCGATTCGCGTGCCCGGCACCGCGGTCTTCATGACGGCGCAGCCGCGAGGCATTCCGCCGGCGCTGGCGCACAACCTGCGCCACAACAAGATGCTGCACGAGCACGTCGTCCTGCTGACGGTCAGCACCGCGCCGGTGCCGCACGTGGCCGACGACGAGCGTCTCACGGTCAATTCGCTCGGCTTCGGCATCTTCAGCGTCCGGCTCGTGTACGGGTTCATGGAGGATCCGAATGTGCCGGAGGCCCTGCACGCGGCGCGCGCGCTCGGCCTCCACATCGACCCGACCGACATCACCTATTTCCTCGGACGCGAGACGATCCTCGTCACGGGCCGCCGCGGGATGGCGAGATGGCGCGAGAAGCTCTTCGTCGTGATGACGCGCAACGCCGTCCGCGCGACGGCGTTCTTCCGCCTGCCCCCCGAGCGCGTGGTCGAGCTGGGCGTGCAGGTCGAGATCTAAAGGCGGACCTGCAAGTCCGCCTCTACGTCCAGCTTACCTACGCCCGCGCGGGCGCAACCTGTGAGGTGCAGTTCGGGCAGCGCGTCGCCTTGATCGAGATCGTCGACGCACAGAACGGGCACTCCTTCGTCGTCGGGCCGGACGCCGTCTCGTCGGTCGAGCTCTTGATCCGGTTCGCCTGCTTCACCAGCAGGAACACCGCGAAGGCGACGATGATGAAGCTGATGATGTCGTTGATGAACTGGCCCCACGCGATCACGGGAACGCCCTTCGCCTTGGCGTCGGCCAGCGACGCGGGAATCCCCTTCGTCGAGTCGAGGACGTAGAAGAGGCTCGAGAAATCGATCCGGCCGAGCGCCAGCCCGATGGGCGGCATGATGACGCCCTCGACGAGCGTCGTGACGATCTTGCCGAACGCGGCGCCGATGATGACGCCGACCGCGAGGTCGATGACGCTCCCGCGCGCGATGAAGTCGCGGAACTCCTTTACGACAGCCATGCGCGCATTATGCCCCGGGTCGTCCCCGGCCGTCCCTAGCGCTGCGTGACCGCCGCTTTCGCCACGACCACCCAGGACGTCGACGCCGCCGCGTTGTAGTAGTTGACGAATCGTTTCGGTTCGGGCGCGTCGTAGGGCTCGAGGTTGTGCGCCCAGCGGAAGCCGATCGACTGATACAGCAGTTCGACTTCCACCTGGAACGGCCCGGCGCCGGCCGGCACGTCGACCGAGTAGCGCACCCGATCGCCGTCGCCCGTGAAGTTCGCGTCCTGCGCCGCCGTGCCGTAGACGCCGATGTCCTTGTCCGCCGTCGCCTTGTCGAACCCGCGCGGCAGCAGCCGATTGTCCTTCAGATAGTGCGTCGCGGAGAGCAGGCCGGTCGTCGGCTGGTTGCTGGCGTCGCCGAGGATCGGCTCGTAGATCTGCACCTGGTCGGGCGCGGTGATCCGGTCGTAGTGCGGTTCGTACTTCAGCGGATCGGCGTCGTTGTCGTTGCCCGCGATCGAGCCGGCGGCGCTGACCGCCCCCGACTCGAACACCGGCCGCCCGTCCCCATCGCGAACGGTGAAGTGGAGCCAGGTGCGGCGGGCGGGATACCCCGTCGGGAACTTGTGGCCCGCGAGGTTCTTCACGTCCACGTCGACGTTGAGCGTGGCGCCGGCGAGCTCCGTACGGGCAATCGCGATCGTCGCGGTCTCCTCCTGCAGCTGGCGGATGGTCGCCTTGGCGGTCGCCTCGAGCTCCGACGGGAGCGCGGTGACGCCGAGCTCCGCGCGGTAGCGGTTCAGCATCCGGACGACGAAGGCGTTGCCGCCGACGAAGAGGTGCCGGTGGAGGCCGTCGCGGTAGTCGCCGAAGACCGACGAGATGCGCGTCTTCTCCTTGACCTCCGGCATGTGACACGACTGGCACGCCTGCGCGCCCTCCCCCTGGCTGTACGAGCTGTGCTGCCACTCCTGGAAGTTCATCTGCTCGGGAAACGCGCCGATGATCTGTCCGGCCGGCGTGCGCACTTCGGTATACAGCGTGTGGCACGTGGCGCAGAGCTCGGACTGCTGGACGTGGGTGGCCTGCATCTGCTGGAAGCCGGTCACCGATCGCATGATGGTCTTGCGCCCCGCATCGATCTGGAAGGGCCCGAAGATGACACGGCTGCCGTCGGCGGGCGTCGGCCGCATCGTGAAATTCGCGTTGAAGTTGTCGCGCGTGCCGAGGCCCTCGTCGGAGATCTGGTGGCAGACCGTGCAGGACACGCCGTCGGCGGCGAGCTTGTGGAGCTCCGAGTCGTCCTTCTTGTTGATCGGCAGCTGCGCGAACACGTCGGTCTTGCGGCCCGCCGCCTTCGAGACCTTCTGCAGCATCGGCATGTGGCACGCCGCGCATTCGGCCTGGATCGCGTCCGCCTGCGTCGGATGGTCGAGCGTTTCGCGCCGCACGCCGGCCTGCCAGTAGGGGTCGCGTCCGGAGTTGGCCATCATCGTCGATCGCCACGTGGCGCCGATCGAGACGTCCTCGCCGGTCGGCGTCGTGAGCACGTTGTGGCACGCGACGCAGTTCTCGGACGGCGTGAACAGCGACTCGGGATGCGGGTTGGCTGCCGCGGGCACGGGGCGAGCGCCCGGCAGCGGCGGCGTGTTGCCCTGTCCCGGCGGCGGCGCCTGCTGCGCGCGCGGGACCGCCACGAACAAGGCGACCAGCCAGATCGCCGAGGCGAGCGGCAGGATGCGGGTCATCGGCGCCTCACGCGTCAGTGCCAGTACTGGAACAGGCTGCCGTCGAACCAGTCCCAGAGGAAATAGGTGAGGAACTGCGCATGCCGTCCTTCGCGTTCCGTCGCCGGAATGGCGACGCCGACGCTGAGCAGCACGTGCTGCAGCTTGCTGAGCGACACCTGCATCTGCGGCACGACGTCCACTTCGAGCTCGCCGCCGGACTCGCGCGCGGTGACGACCTCGGCCATCGGCGTCCACGACCGCCCGAAGCCGTGATCGACCGCGTAGGTGTAGCCGTAGACGCCGCGCAGGAACGTTTCACGCGGCCGCTTCGCGGTATCGGCCGGCACCTCGATCCCGCCGTGCATCTGCAGGAACCCGTTGGCGCCGATCCCCTTGGCGAACATCGCGAACGGCTCCCACACGGTCACCCCGCTGCCGAGCCCGAGCTCCTCCTTCCCGGTCGGCAGCGTGACGGCGCCGCCCGCCGCGAAGATCGCGGCATGATCGAGACTCGCCCAGAAGCTGCGGCGCAGCGCGAACTCGACGTCGCCGAGCCCCTTCACCCAGCCGCCGGACGGCGAGGCCTGCTGAAAATCGAGCGGGATGGTGACTTCGTACTGGCTCCGCTGCTTGATGCGGTGCTCGTAGACGAGCTCGTTGCCGACCGCCTTCGGGCCGCGCGCCGTGACGGCCGTCGTCCAGACGCTCTCGCTCTCCGGGAACGCCTTCTCGGTGAAGAACGCGCGCGGGAAATTCAGGTCGCCGCGCGGCCACTTCGGATCGTCGCAGAGCGTCCAGAGGTACTTGATCACCGACTCGATCTGGTCGTCGGACAACGCGTCGCCGAACGCCGGCATGTGGTGGTCGAGACCGCGGACGGGACCGCCGCGATGGACGACCGAATTCCAGTCGCCGAACGGCTCGACGGTGTTGGTCGGGCAGTCGGTGAAGTCGGGCAGCGGCGCGTCGAAGCCGATCACGCTCTGCGGCGAGCCCTTGCCATCGGGCCCGTGGCAGGTCGCGCAGTTGTTCTTGAAGATGTACTCCCCGTCGGCGTCGGGCGGAAGGGCGTTGGCCAGCGACGTTGGCGGCGTCGTCGCGTCCTGCGCGGCGTGGAGCGTGATGGCTCCCGCGACGCCGGCGTAGACGAGCGCCGCCGCGGCGATCGAGGCCAGGCCCTTCGGCGTCATCTACTTGCTGACCGGAACGAACACGTACTGCTCGAGCCGCGCCAGCTCGGTGTTGTCGACGTACTTGCCGATTTCACGGTGGAACTGCGCGAGCGCCGTGTACGGGCGGTACTCCTTGAACTCCCGCAGCATCCGGTTGCCGATGCCGGGAATCAGCAGGATTTCCTCGTCGGTCGCCGTGTTCAGGTTGATCGGCACGAACAGCTTCCCGTACAGCTCCGTCCGCTGTTCTTTCGACAGCGAGGCCAGCGCGGTGTCGAGGTCCTTGATCGTCTTGAACGGCCGCTTCGCCAGGACGGCCTTCGCGAGCGCCGCGTTCATGTGCGGCAGCTTCGCGAGATTCGCCTCGGTGACGAGGTTGGCATCGACGATCGTGACGGCCTTGCCGGCCTGCGCGTGCGCCGCGCGCGCGGCGCCGGTCACCGCCAATGCCAGGACGAGAGCTCCAACCATCTGTTTCATACCTGTGTCTCCTGGCGGGCGCGCCCGCCGTCTGCCGAAGGATGCCGGTAGGCGTGCGCGAGCCCCACGAGGCCGAGCAGCACCATCGACCCGGGTGCGAGCACCGGCGTCGCCCCCGCAACTGTCTTACGAATGAACGTCCATCCGCGTTCACTCGGGTTGAGCTCGCGCTCGAACTCGACGTTGCCGTCGTAGTGCAGGCCGACGCCGACGACGCCGAGCGCGATGAAGGCCACCATCAGCGCCTGCAGCGTCCGCACGCTCGCCACTCCCGGGGAGGAGGCGTGCCAGATGAGGACGGGCACCGAGGCGGCGAGACACACGAGCGGAATCCATTGCGCCGGCATGTCGATGTGCCGGAGCAGGATGAGCTCGCCGGAGGTGCCGATCACGCCGACCGCAAGCGCGGCCAGCAGCAGTGTTCTGATCGAAGCGAGAGTGTCGGACTCCGGCGAGGAACCATCAACCATGGAGCGCGGGTGCCGGCGCTCACAGTAGCGCAAAGGGGTGGGCTGCCGAAAGCTTGCGAGCGAGTCTCAGAATCAGTTTCGCAGCAGCTCGCCGGCCACCGACGGGTCGCCGTCGTTGGGCGCCGGTGTGATGCCGAGAATGGTCGCCAGCACGTTGTAGAGACTGACGTTCTCGAACGGTTCGACGGTGACCCCGCGCTTGAACGCCGGACCCGCGGCGACGAAGATCGCGCGCATCGACATCAGCTGTGGATCGTAGCCGTGCGTGCCGCGCGCCCCTCCGACCGTGCGCGCGGCGATGTTGGCGACCGACACGCGCCGCAGCACCTGCCACCCTTCGTCGGCGACGCCGACAATCGGCGGCACGCGCGGATGATCGCGATAGTGCCAGCGCTCCGGCGTGTCGGCGCGCCTGAACACCCGCAGGTGCGGGTTGGCGCCCGCGAGCCGCCGGTACACCTCGTCTTCCCTGCCCGCCTTCGGAAAGATGCCGAGCGTCGGATTGATGTCGGAGATCGTGACGTCGTCGAGCGCGATGTAGTCGTCGACGACGACGATCCGCTTGTCGTCCACCGCGGCCATGCCGTGGTCCGACACGACGACGATGTTGACGCGGTCGAGGATGCCGCGCCGCGCGAGCCCGTCGGTGAGCCGTCCGAGATAGCCGTCGTCGCGGACGATTGCGTCGCGGACGGCCTGCGAGTCGGGGCCGCGATCGTGACCAGCGCTGTCGGTGTCCTCGAAATACAGCGTCAGCAGGCGCGGCCGTTGCGGCGTGGGGCGATCGAGCCACGAGAGAATCTGATCGACGCGCGCGTTCGCCGGCTTGTTTTCGTTGTAGGCCTCCCAGTAACGCGGCATCACGCCGTCGTGCGGCGCTTCCGAGCCGGGCCAGAACATCGTCGCGGAGGGCGCGCCGGAGCGTTCGACGAGCGTCCACAGGGGCATGCCGCCCCACCACATCGGATCGCGGACCTCGTCCGCCTTCGTGATGGCGAAGACGCGGCCCGTCAGCGGATCGAAGATGTTGTTCGCGACGACGCCGTGGTGGCCGGGATAGAGGCCCGTGACGATCGAGTAATGGTTGGGAAAGGTCTTCGACGGAAAGACGGGGATGAGATTCCGCGCGTGCACGCCGCGCGCCATCAGGCGGCGGAGGTGCGGTGTCGGCACCTTCGACGGATAGTCCCAGCGGAAGCCGTCGAAGGAGATCAGGATGATGGTCGGCTGCAGGTCCGCGAACGGATCGGGATTGCGTTGCGCGATCGTGACGCCGGCGGCGATAGCCAGCGCGAGGAAGAGCGTAATCGTCGCGAGGATGGAAGCGCGCCGCACGTCAGTCGAACTCGACGCGAGGCGCGGCGGGCGCGGCGCCGAGGGTCCCCGCCGTGATGGTCGCCTTCGCGTAGTTCTCCCCCTTGATCGGCGCCCCGGCGAGCCGCCGGAGCAGCGTCAGCTGGCCCGTGTGCGTCAGCGCATCGGCAACCGGCCCCTGGAACAGGCGCTCGACCGACCAACCGAGCGGCTGATCGGAGTCGAGATAGGCGTCGAACGCGTGGAGCGCGGCAAAGAACCGCGCGATCTCCTGATCCCACGGCATCGGCGTCGAGTCGTGCCAGGCATGCTGGCCACGGGCGAGAGAGAGGGCCCAGTCGAAGAGGTCCCCCATGTGCGCGAGGATCTGCGCCGGCGTGCGCGTGCCGGCGGCGACGGTGAAGTCGGCGAAGTCGGGCGGCGCGTCGCGCAACGCCTTGCCGGCGCGATACGCCAGCGTCGCGACGGTGTGCCGGAGGAGCTGCCGGTCGTCCACGACGCGATTGTACGGCGACCCGATTACAATCTCCACGTGCGGCGAGGGATGCTCGCGGCTCTGCTCCTCCTCTACGCCGGCGGCCCCGCCGCGGCGCAGACGGCCCCTCATCGTCCTCTCGCCATCGTCGCCGAGCTCGACGGCATCATCCACCCGGTCTCCGCCGAATACCTGCGCGGCGTCATCGATCAGGCCGATACCAGCGGCGCCAACGTCGTCGTCATCGTCCTGCGCACGCCGGGAGGGCTGCTCGATTCCACGCGCGACATCGTCACGCGCATGATCAACTCGCGCGCGCCCGTCGTCGTCTTCGTCGGACCCGCCGGCGGACGCGCTGCCTCCGCCGGCTTCCTCCTCACGCTCGCGTCGGACGTCGCCGTCATGGCGCCCGGTACGCACATCGGCGCCGCGCACCCCGTCTCCGGCAGCGGCCAGGCCATGGACAGCGTGGCGTCGGAGAAAGCGGCCGCGGATGCGGCCGCCTATGCGCGGACGCTCGCCGAAGCGCGCGGCCGCAACGTCATGCTCGCCGCCGCCGCGGTGCAGGAGAGCCGCGCCTTCACCGACCTCGAAGCGGTGCAGGCGACGCCGCCGCTCGTGGACTTCACCGCGACCGACGTGGACGACGTCCTGCGCAGGCTCGACGGCCGCACGATCAAGCGATTCGATGGCCGGACGACGACGATCCGCACCACGGACATCGAGACCAGGCGCGTGGAGATGACGCGCCGCCAGCGCTTCCTCAGCGCGATCGCGCATCCAGAGGTGGCCTACCTGCTGATGACGCTCGGCATGATCGGCCTGACCGTCGAGCTCTGGAACCCGGGCGCCATCCTTCCCGGCGTCGCCGGCGCCCTGAGCCTGCTGCTCGCGTTCTTCGCGCTGCAGATCCTGCCGATGAACACCACCGGTCTGCTCCTCGTGCTGCTCGGCATCGGCCTGCTGGTGCTCGAACTCAAGGTGCCGAGCGGCGTACTGGGCGTCGGCGGCACAATCGCGCTCGTCATCGGCTCGGTGATGATGACCGGCACCGTGCCGGGTGTCACCGTCGGCCTGGGTTTCATCGTGCCGGCGGCGCTCGCCTTCGCCATCATCTTCCTGTTCCTCGGCCGCCTCGCGTTGGCATCGCACCGGCGTCCGCCCGTTACGGGAAAGGAAGGGCTCGTCGGCACCGAGGGGCGCGCGCGCGACGCGCTCGCCGCTCACACCACCGGCTACGTGCTCGTGCGCGGCGAACTGTGGAGGGCGACGAGCCGTTCACCCGTCTCCCCCGGAGACGCCATCCGAGTCCTCGACGTCAGGGGACTCACGCTCGACGTGGAACCGCTGCTCGCGTCCACGAGTCACGGAGAGTCGTCATGATGATTTCGCCGGCGCTGATTCTCGGCGTCGTGATCGTTTTCTACCTGCTCACGTCGATCCAGATCCTCGCGGAATACGAGCGCGGCGTGATCTTCCGCCTCGGCAAACTGCTGCCGCACCCGAAAGGCCCCGGCGTGATCCTCGTCTTCCGGCCGATCGATCGCATCGTCCGGCTCAGCCTGCGCACGCTCGTTCACGACGTGCCGCCGCAGGACGTCATCACGCGCGACAACGTGTCGGTGAAGGTGAGCGCGGTCGTCTACTTCCGCGTCATCGACCCCCGCAAGGCGGTCGTCGAGGTCGAGAACTACCTCTACGCGACGTCGCAGCTCTCGCAGACGACGCTCCGCAGCGTGCTCGGACAGGCGGAGCTCGACGACCTGCTCTCGCAGCGCGATCGGTTGAACCAGCAGCTGCAGCACATTCTCGACAACGAGACCGAGCCGTGGGGCATCAAGGTGTCGGCGGTCGAGGTGAAGAACGTCGACCTCCCGCAGGAGATGCAACGCGCGATGGCGCGCCAGGCGGAGGCCGAGCGCGAAAAGCGCGCGAAGATCATTCACGCCGACGGCGAGCTGCAGGCGTCGGAGAAGCTGTCGCAGGCGGCGGCGGTCATCGAGCGCGAGCCCGCGGCGATGACCCTCCGCTACCTGCAGACGCTGACCGAGATTGCGTCGGAGCAGAACTCGACGATCCTCTTCCCGGTGCCGCTCGAGCTGATGCGGCTCGTGCGCGGGATGGAAGAACGCAAGTAGCTACGCGGGCGTGACCAGACCGTCGAAGCCGGGACGCAGGAACGCCCGCGCGAGCGGCAGGCGCTGTTCCACCGCCGTACGCAGGACCGCCAATTGATCCGCCAGCGCCCGCGCACCGCCGCACGACGGATACCACTGGTCGATCGTCCGCCACGCGCCCTCGGAGCGATCGATGCACGTCAGCGCCAGCTTCGCCGACCCGTTGTAGTCGTTCTGGATCGGATCGCTCCACCGCGCGCCGCGCTCCTCCTCGAAGCCGTCGATCGCGCGGTGCAGCTTGACCGCGATCAGGAAGCAGTCGTTCCGAAGGATCTGAATCGCGTCGACAATCCTCGCCAGCTCGTCGAGCGAGATGTCCTCCACGTCTTCCACTTCCGCGCGGTGCACGAGGGCGTCGGCGTGCGCGCGCATCCCGTCGCTCTCGGTTTCGAACCAGGCATGCGCCAGCACCGTGTACGACTGCGCCTCGCGCAGAATCGGATCGTGCTTCCGCCGCTGCTCGCGCCGGCCTTCCTCCCGGCGGTACCGTGCCTCGTCCTCGGCGGTCGGCTCGGGAAGGTTGTTCAACACCTCCTCGACGCTGAACGTCGAGCGGCGCGCGACCAGCGTTCGCACCTGGTCGAATCGATCCTTCAAGTGGTCGAGCAGCGGATCGTCGCCGACTCGGTTCGGCCCCCGCGCAACCGGTCGCGACACGTTGACGACGCATCGGCTGGCAAAGCCGCACCTGTCGCACCAGCCGTCGCAGTAGTTGTGAACGCCGACAATGTTGCCCGGCGCCAGTTGCTGCAGCAGGAACAGATCCTCGTCGTTGTCACGCATGCGGCCCCATGGGAGCAAACGGGAGGCCGCGTCGATTCTCGAAGGAAATCGCGCACAGCCGCGACTCGCGTTGAAGGATCTGCGTACCGCGGACGGCCGGAAGTACGCGGATTCCGCAACCGGGCGCACGCCATGCATACGGTGTCCCGTGCCTGAATTTCACGCCGAACCGTACCTGCATCTCGCCGGGCTCTCACACAAGTCCGCGCTCATCGCCTGGGGCGCTTTCTATTTCAAGACGAAGAGCCGTCACGACGACCCGTCGGACGTTCGCGGTCCGGCGCGGTGGAAGCTGGTGGAGGATCGCGACCTCCGGCACGTCCATCCGCCGCGTCGCGAAACCATCGGCGCCCGCTCAGACCCATATGGCCCCGCCCGCGTGAACGTCTATGACTCCTCCGGCACGCTCGTCAGCACCACCTTCACCGAGACGACGAACTACTGCTGGGTCACGGGGCTGTCGCCGAACACCGAGTACCGCTACGAGGTGCGGGTCAAGGACGAGCCGTGGGGCACGGATGAACGGTGGGACTGGGTGCGCGGCAGCGAGCAGGGACTCGTGCAGCGCGGCGGCCGCTACGACAATCGCTTCTGCACGCATCCCGACCCCGCGGCCGAGCCCTCCGGCTCGTTCACGTTCATGGTCGTCGGCGACTTCGGCACCGGCATCCTGCGCTCGACGCCGACCCGCCGCCAGTTCGAGGTCGCGCAGGCGATGCAGCGCGCCTTCGACGAGCACGACGTCCGTGCCATCGTCACCACCGGCGACAACATCTACGCCGGCCATCGCATCCTCGGCATCCCGATCGGCGCCACCGGCGGCGAAGACGACGACTGGTTCTTCACGTTCTTCCAGCCGTATCGCTACATGCTGAACCGCATCCCGGTCTACCCGTGCATCGGCAATCACGACACCGCGGAGACCGAGGACCGCGACGATCGCGAGCAACTGCTCGACAACCTCTACCTGCGCGAGCGCATTGCGAGCGACGAGGCGTCGGGGCGCGCCTCGCTCGATCCCGGACTCTTCTACCGCTTCCGCTACGGCCGCGACGTCGAGTTCATCTGCATCGACACGTCGAAGGAGGATTTCTTCCGCGGCAAGCGGCTCTACGAGTACCCGAAGCACTGGGAATGGGTGGACCAGGCGCTGGCGCCCGACGCCGCGGCGCGGTGGAAGTTCGTCTTCTGCCATCACCCGCCGTTCTGCGCCGGACCGAACCACCACAACACCGACCGGATGGAAAAGCTGCTGCCGCTCTTCGCGCGGGCGGGCGTGCGCGTCGTGCTCAACGGTCACGAGCACAACTTCCAGCATTCACGCCACGACGGCATCGACTATCTCGTCACCGGCGCGGGCAGCAAGCTCGATCGAGGGACGCCCGATGGCTTCCGCGACGCGAACACGGTGACGTGGTCGAACCACGCGCATTTCCTGCTCGTCAGCATCCAGGGCGCGACGCTGACGGTGCGCGTGATCGGAGAGATGGGTGAGGGGACGGACGGGTTGCGTGACGTCCCGCGCTACACGCCGTCTGGCGAAGAGGTCAGCGGGCCGATAGTGCTGCGGCTCTGAACAGATCGTCCGCCGCGCTGAGCACGGTCCACCGCAGCCGTTCCGGGTACTGCAGCTCCCTGGCGAGGAAGTCGTGGACCAGCGCGGCCGCGCGCGGCGAGCGATGGCCCCACAGCATGCTGCCGGTCCACGCGCTCGGGAAGAAGATGTCGCCGGTGCGCTGGATGTCGGCGAGCAATTCAAGACCCGGCGTGATGAACCGCTCCGCGTCGGCCTCGCGCAGCGGGTGATGCAGGTAGGCGAGCGATTCGCTCACCCACGGTTCGCGCCGCCGGTTGTCGAGCTGGCGGAACCGCTCGAACGCCCCGGCCCGCACCTGCGGGTCGGCGGAGAGGGCCGGCATCACGAACGCGAAGCGCGCCTTCCGGTCCGGGTTCTGCGTGCGATCGAGCTGCGTCTGCAGGATCTCCTGCCAGCCCGGCACCTCGCGCACCGCCAGCTCCATCGCCATCACGATCTCGTCGGTCTCGACGAACGGGAGACCTGGAATCTTCTCGTCGCGACGCCACACGCGCTCCAGAAACGCCACGCCCTCCGGCGTGAGCACGTCGTCCCGGAACGCGCTGAACCAGGCCGATTTCAGGCTCGTGTTCCCCGCTCGCGCGATGCCCGCGCGAAGCGCCGCCTCGAGCGCGGGCGCGCGCGCGCTCCGCTCCTCTTGCGGCAGGTAGCGCCAGAACGCGCGGCTCACGTAGGCGAGCACGCGCTGGGTGTTCTGCTCGTCGGTCTCGTCGGGCAGCGCGTGGATCGCCGCGTCGATGAACGCCCCGGATGCGACGCGCCGCTCGAGCACGTTGTCCCACAGCGTGACCCACGCCGCGCCGCGCGTCAGCGCGTCGTCGATGCCCGGCATGTTCGCCAGCAGATACCGCGCGCTCTCCTCGTCGAGCAGGAACAGGCCGTAGCCGAGTCCCGCGCCGTTCGGCAGGACGAACAGCGGCCGGGGCAGCCCCGCCGCTTCGCGCACGACGGTCTCGCGGCCGTTCGCGTACACCGCGAGGTCCTTCTGCGTGCCCGGATAACCGAGCGTGACGCGCATCCGCTGCGGCCACACCAGCCCGCGCCGCAACGGGTCGGCCATCGTCACGGTCAGCCGCTCGATCGTGTTGTTCTTCCGCATGCGGAGCGCGGTCGTGAACTCCGGTCGGCCGCGTTCCTCGACCCACGCGCGGCTCCAGGCGGCGAGGTTGTCCGGCGTCTTCGCATCGAGGATGCGGATCAGGTCCAGCCACGTGGCGTTGCCGAACGCGTACGTCTTCAGGTACTCGCGCAGGCCATCTCGCAACCGCTGCTCGCCGAGGATCATCTCCAGCTGCCGCATGACGATGGGCGCCTTCTCGTAGATGATCGGCCCGTAGAGCTGGCCCGCGTCGTTCAGGTTCGCCAGCGGCTGGCGGATCGGATTCGAGCCCGCCGTGCGGTCGATCGAGTACGCATCCGGGTAGTTCGACAGCAGGAACCGCAGCTCGTGATTCACGCCGGGGAACGACGGGTTCACGATCTTCGCCGCCATGAAGTTGGCGAACACCTCCTTCATCCAGACGTCGTTGAACCACCGCATCGTCACGAGATCGCCGAACCACATGTGCGACGTCTCGTGCGCAATCGTGCTCGCGCGATTGAGCAGCTGGTTCTGCGTCGCGCTCTCGTCGAGCATCAGGCTCGCGGAGTTGTAGAGGATCGCGCCCGCGTGCTCCATGCCGCCGAACTGGAACGACGGGATCAGGATGAAGTCCAGCTTGTCGAACGGATACGGGATGGCGGTGTAGTCCTCGAGCCACGCGAGCGCCGAAGCGTGCAGATCGAACAGCGCGTCGCGGTTGCGCGCGACCTTCGCGGCGTCGGTCTCGCGGTGGAACATCCGCATCTCGCGTCCGTTGCGGGAGGCGCGCTCGACGGTGAACTTGCCGGCCACGAACCCGAACAGGTACGTCGGCAGCGGCTTCGTCTCGGCGAACTGCACCTGCTTCCGCGCGGCAATCGGACGATCGGCGGAGGCGTCCCGTCGCGACTCCGGCGCGTTCGACACGGTCTCCCAATCGACAGGCACGTCGAGGGTGAGCGTGTACCTCGCCTTGATGTCCGGCTGATCGAAGCACGGGAACGTCAAATGTGCGCGCGCCGGCACAAAAAGCGTGTAAAGGAAGTCGTCGCTCCGGTTGAGCGCGGCGTCGCCGGCGGCGAAAACGATCGAAATCCGGTTCTCGCCCGCGCGCGTCGCCTCGGCCGGGATGACCAGGTGGTCCTCGGTGTACACCGGAACCACGACCGATTCGCCGACACGGACGCTGTGGACGCGCTCCTTTGGAGCCGAAAAGTCAATGACGATGCGCCCGGGGACCGCGAGCGTGACCGTGAGGCCCAGCCTGCCCTCGACCGGCTGCTGCCGGTTTACTGGCAGCGTAAACGCCAGATCGTAGCGAACCCCCGAAAACGCCGCTGCGCGTTCGCGGGCGAGCGCTTCCGAGACGCCGCGATCCAAAGAATCGGAGAGGGACCCGGCAACGAGGGCCATCAGAAGCAGGGTGAGCATCGCGGAACCATATCTATCAAATAGAATGCAGCGTCCCCATGCTTTTCCGCGCCCGTAATTTCGTACTGCTCGCTGTCGTTATCGCCGCCCTGGCGCTGACGGTCGAAAGCGAGCCGTCGGCCCAGGAGGCCGGCTCGGTGCGCGGACGGGTGTCGATCGGCATCCCGATCACCGCCAAGCGCGGTAACTCAACATACTCCCGCAGCGTCCCGACGGTGGCGCTGGCCCCCGAATCGGAGCTCCGTCACGTCGTCGTCTACGTCAGGGACGCGCCGAAGAGCGCGGTCGCGCCCATGCGGGCGGAAATCCGCCAGCGCAACGAGAACTTCGTCCCGCGCGTCATCGCCGTGACCGTCGGATCGACGGTCGACTTCCCCAACGACGATCCCATCTATCACAACGTCTTCTCGCTGTCGCGCACGAAAACGTTCGACCTCGGGCGTTATCCGCAGGGCAAGAGCCGCGGCGAGGTGTTCGACAAGCCGGGTGTCGTGAAGGTGTTCTGCCAGATCCATTCGCACATGTCGGCGACGGTGATGGTGTTCAACCATCCGTGGTTCGCGGTGCCCGACCAGGAGGGGACGTTCGACCTCCCGGGCGTCCCGCCCGGCCTGCACCAGGTCACTGCGTTTCACGAACGGCTTGGCGATACGACGCAGCAGGTCCGGGTCGAGCCGGGGCGGCCGACGATGGTGGAGTTCGTGCTTCCGGTCCCAGCACAGCCGTGAACACGCCACCGCGCCTCATCGCCCGCACGTTGACGGTTACCTTCGCGACCGTCGCCGTCATCCTGACGATCGCGTTCATCGTCATCACGCTCGACGTCCGCAACCGGGTGCGTGCGTCCGAGACGGAGAAGCTGCGCGTCAGCGAGAACGTCTTCACGGCGCTCGAGAGCAAGCGCCAGCAGGACCAGGTCGCGGCCATGGCGACGCTGGCCGAAAACCCGACGCTGAAAGCCGCCCTCGACACCTACTTCACCGAGCGCCGCTTCAGCGGCTCGTCGGACGCCCAGCTGCGCGCGACGGTGAACGGTGAAACGGCGAAGCTGGCGTCGCAGACACCGGCCGACGTGCTCGCGGTCGTCGAGAACGACGGACGGATATTCACGAGCGCCGGACCATCGGCGTCGCAATGGGTGTCGGGCGAGATGATCGAAGTCCCGAGGGGCCCGCAGGCGACGTTCCAGAGCGTCGCGGTGGTGCCGACGGGTGCCTTCCGCGTCACCGGCGCGCGCCTGACGTTCGGCGATCGCGCCATCGGCATGCTCGTCGCCGGCACGAGCCTCGACGCGACCTACGCGCAGGAGCTCTCGAACCTGTCGACGGCCGGCGTGGTCATCACGGTCAACAACTCGGTCGTGGCGCGCACGGTGCCGGAAACCGTCGCGCGCGATCTCGTGGCGTCGAAGCTCACGGCGGGGACGGCGACGCTCGGCGCCGAGGAATACGCCATCCGGACGATGCTGGCGTCGGGCCCGGCGCGCATCTACACGCTGACCTCGATCGACGCGGCCGCGCGCAACGCCACGCGGGACGCGCTGGTGGCGGTGGGGCTGATTGCCTTCGGCAGCTTCATCCTGGCGGCTATCGGCAGCTTCGTCCTCGCGCGGCTGGTGAGCGAGCCGATCAACCGCGTCTCGGGCGAGATCGCGACCATGACGAGCGCGCGCGACTTCGGCCGGACGCTGGAGCTCACCGGCTCGAGCCGCGAGCTCGACGCGCTGACGACGGCCTTCAACGACCTGATGCGCGGCCTCTCGGCCGCCGAGGCCGAAACGCGGTCGGCGTACCTCGGCGCGATCCGCGCGCTGGCGGCGGCGCTCGACGCGCGCGATCCCTACACGGCGGGCCATTCGGAACGCGTCAGCACGCTCTCGGTGATGATGGGGCGCATGCTCAGCCTCGACGCCGCCGAGGTGGAGGTGCTGCGGCTCGGCGCGCTGCTGCACGACATCGGCAAGATCGGCGTCGGCGACGACATCCTCCGGAAGAGCGGGCCGCTGACGCCCGAGGAGTACGAACAGATCAAGCGGCACCCGGCGCTGGGCGCGCGCATCCTCCGCCTCGTCCCGTTCCTCGCGCCGCACCTGCCGATCGTCGAGCTGCACCACGAGCGGCCCGACGGCCGCGGCTACCCGTTCGGGCTCCGCGCCGACGACATCCCGCTCGACGCGCGCATCGTGCACGTGGCCGACGCGTTCGACGCGATGACGAGCGCCCGCGCCTACCGCGCGGCGCTGCCGGCGGCGGTCGCCTTCGCGGAGCTGCAGCGGTTCTCGGGAACCCAGTTCGATCCCGCATGCGTCGAGGCGCTGCTCGCCGCCATGCCTTCGTCACACGACATCGCGGAGCCAGCGCTCGCGCAGCTGCTCGGGCGCCAGGGGTAAGCCATGCACAAACGCCTCGCGACGCTACTCGTGGTCTTGCTGACGGCGGCGCCTGCCGCCGCACAGAGCGCCAGGCCGTCCGTTCTTTCCATTGATACCGTCGCCGATGTGGACGTCACCGCCGACGCCAGCGGCAACCAGCTGACGGGCGTCTTCCTCGACACGCTGATCGTGGGCGATTTCGGCAAGAACGTGCAGGCGATCGTCCGGCCGCAGGTGAACCGGCTCGCCAACAGCGGCGAGTGGAACCGGCAGGTCTGGATCGCCGAGATGCGCTACGAGCGTCCGGGACCCGTCGCGTTTCGCGTGGAGGGCGGCTACATTCCCGCGCCGGTGGGGCTGGCGAACCTCGTCTACCGGCCGCACCAGAACCCGACGATTGCGCTCCCCGCGGAGCTGTTCACGTCGATCCCGTCGCTCGAGGTGCGCGGTCCGCGCGTCAACCTGCTGGGCGGCATCTATCCTCTCGGCGCCCAGGCGACGGTGTCGGCCCGGCACTGGGACACGCGCGTGGCGATGATCGACTCGTCGCCGCTTCGCGGCCGCCGCGTCTTCGGCGGTCCGAATCCTCCCCTGTTCGCGGGCAATCCTCCGCGCTTTCCCAACGTCGTGGTTGGCGGGGGCATCACGCCGTTTGTCGGCTTCCGCGTGGGCGCGGCGCTGACGCACGGCGGGTGGCTCAAGGCCGGCGACCCCGCTGCTCCGGCGAACACCGCCGATCGTGACGCGAACCTCGTGAGCGTCGAGGCCGAGTTGTCGTTCCGGCATACGGCGCTCGCGGGCGAGTGGGTACACGACGCGCTCGAGACGAGCCTCGGCGATCGGTCTACCGCCGGCTGGTACGTGCAGGGCGCGCAGGCCGTGGCGCCGCGCTGGTTCGTGGCAGGGCGCTTCGACGACATCCGCACGACGCTGCCGGTCGCGGCCGCGACGGAGCAGAACTTCCGCAGCACCGAGCAGACACTCGGCTTCCGCGTCACGCCGGAGATCACGCTGCGCCTCAGCCATCGCATGCGGGAGCCGTTCGGGACCACCGACTGGATTCACACGGGCGCGTTTTCGGTCGTGTGGTACCGGCGCTGGATGTGAAAGCCATCGATCCGCAGGCGCGCGAGGTCATCGACTACCTCGCGAGCCTCGGCCTTCCTGCCATCGACAGGATTCCCGCCACAGAGGCGCGCCTCCACTACCGCCAGACGCGCGCCGCGCTGCGGCCGCCCGCGCCCCACCTCGAGGAGGTACGCGACCTCGCCGCCGCCGGGCCCGCAGGATCCATCCCGCTCCGCCTGTATCGGCCCACCGGTGGCGTGCTGCCAGTCTTCGTCTTCTTCCATGGCGGCGGCTGGGTCGTCGGCGACCTCGACACCCACGACGTCGTCTGCCGCCAGGTGGCGAGCCTCGCGCGCGCTGCCGTCATCGCCGTCGATTACCGGCTCGCGCCCGAGCATCCGTTTCCAGCCGCCGCCGACGATGCATGGAGCGCGACGACGTGGATAGCGGCGCACGCGGCGGAGCTCGGTGTCGATCCGACGCGCATCGCCGTGGGCGGCGACAGCGCCGGCGGGGGACTCGCGGCCGCCGTCGCGGTGCTGGCGCGCGATTCGCTGAAACTGCGGCTCGCGCTGCAGGTTCTCGTCTATCCGGTGCTCGACCTGCGCGCGCAGAGCGCGTCGTATTCGGCCTACGCCGAAGGCTACCTGCTGACGCGCGCGGCGATGCGGTGGTACATCGCGCAGTACGCGCCGACGCCCGGCGCGGTCACCGACTGGCGGGCATCCCCGCTCCTCGCGCCGTGGGTACACGGCGTCGCCCCGGCGCTCGTCATCGCCGCCGAACTGGATCCGCTATTTGACGAGGGAGAGGCCTACGCGCGCCGGCTGCAGGGGGCACGCGTGCCCGTGCAGCACCAGTGCGTCGACGGCATGGTTCACGGCTTCCTGACGATGGGTGGAAAGGTCGATGCGGCGGGCCGTGCCGTGGAGACGATCGCCGCGGCGCTGCGCGACGCGTTTACCACGGGTAAAGGCTGACGTTCAGTTCCTGCGCGAACGGATCGTCGAGCCACAGCCACAGGAACCCCATCGCGGCAAGGATGGCCCCGGCTGCCATCGCGGTGCTCTCCCCTGACAGCCAGAGGAGGGCGCCCGAGCCGACGAGTGAGCCGCTCGACACCACGGTGGCGAGCATGTCGAATCGAGGCGCTGCGTGCTGTCCGCGACGCACTCGGCGCACCACGCGATCGGTAAAGCCGTCCGGCGCTGCGGCCGCCGGGGCCTCGATGCGGGCGCGTTCCAAGTAGTCGTCGAGCTCGTCAGCCATCATTGATTCCCGCGCCCGTAGTAACGCACCTTCAGGTCCGCTTCGAGAACCGCGCGCAATTCGTCCTTGGCGCGATGGATCTGCGTCTTCACGGTGCCGAGGGGAACCTGGAGCGCGTCGGCAATCTCCTCGTATCCCCTCCCCGCGAAGTAGTGGAGCGTCAGCACCAGCCGCGAGCGTTCCGACAGCCGCGCCATTCCCTTCGCGACCCGATCGCGCAGCTCGAGATCGGCAAACGCCGGATCCGAGACGACCGTCGCCGCGGCTGGGGCCGCGCCCGCCGGTGCGGCATCGAGCGAGACTTCACGCGGCGCGCGCTGGCGCGCGTCCACACCGACGTTCATCGCAATCCGGCAAATCCAGGTGGAGAGCCGCGCGTCGCCCCTGAAGGTGCGCAGCCCGCGATGCACGCGGATGAACACGTCCTGCGCGACGTCCTCCACCAAGCTGCGATCCGGTATCGATCGGGCAACGACGGCGAACACCATTCCCTTGTACTGGTCGACCAGCTCGCGGAACGCGGCGTCGCTGCCGGCCCGGCAGCGATCGACGAGATCACGATCCGCGGCGCGGTCGTCCAACGCGCCTATTAGACCCGTTTGCGCGCGGCTTTGTTTCAACGAAACCGCCGAAACAAAACACGTCCGCGGCCGGTCTTATCCCGGCAGAAGCGGAGGGTTTGTATGCGACTTGAAAGCTGGATCATCCCGGTTGTGGCCATCGCCTCCTGGGCCTTCATCGTCACCTACCGCATGCGCATCGCAGGACGCATGCGCGAACAGGCGCATCGCGAGCGGCTGGCGATGATTGAGAAGGGCCTCGTGCCGCCGCCTGAGGCTGATACGAAGCACCTGGAAGCGATGATGGATTGGCACCCCAGCACCGTCCTCGGGAGCAGCCAGGCGGCGCACAGCCGCCGAACGGGCATCACGCTCATCGGTGTTGGCGTCGGCCTGTGGCTGATGCTCTATGTGCTTGGCACCGGACGCGTGTCTGGCGCCGGCCTGCTGCTCGTCGTGTTGGGGATCGCGTTCCTCGTGAACGCCGTGTTCGAGACGCGCTCGGAGCGGAACCAGCGGCCTCGAACACCCGAGTCCACGACCCGCACCTAGGCAGGCGGACCTGAAGGTCCGCCTCTACGTTCGGTTCGTCTCTACCTTCCCAGGCCCGGGTGCCTCAGATCCCCGCCGGGAAGAACACCCGCTGCACGAACCAGTACGTCCCCGCGGCGACGACGACGAGCGAGCCGGCAAACGCGACGCGGCTGCCGACGAGCTCGCTCCGGCGCCGCACGACCGCCAGCGCCGTCGCGACGAGCAGCACGATGAACAGCTGCCCGATCTCGACGCCGACGTTGAACGAGAACAGCGACCAGCCGAGCGCCTCGCGCGGCAGGCCGAACTCGCGCAGCACGTTCGCGAAGCCGAAGCCGTGCACCAGCCCGAAGGTGAGCGCGATGAGCGCGCGGACGTCGCGGCCGCCGCCGCGCACGAGGTTGTCGGCGCCGACGAAGACGATGCTCAAGGCGATGGCCGGCTCGATGATGTTCGGCGGCGGCGTGACGATGTTGAGCGCGGCGAGCGACAGCGTGATGCTGTGGCCGATCGTGAACGCCGTCACGATCTTCAGCAGCGCCTTCCAGCCGCCGCCGAGCAGCAGCAGTCCGATGAGAAAGAGGATGTGGTCGGGCCCGATCAGGATGTGATGGATGCCGGCCGGGACGAACGTCCTGATGACCGCCAGCGCCCCCTGCGTCGTCCCCGTGTAGTAGGTGCGGTCGGCGCTGTCGGCGGAGAGCACGAACTGCTGCCGCAGGCGGTCGTCCTCGTAGACGTTGACGAAGGTCTGATGCAGGCGGTCGTACGGAAACATCAGCGCGTGGATGTCCACCGTGGCGGGCCGCGGGGTGTGGATGCGGAAGTGCAGCTGCAGCGCCTGGCGTTCGGGGATGGTGTCGACGTCGCCCCACTGGATCATCAGCGGCTGCCCGGCGCGTCCCTCGACTCCGCTCGGGACAAGCAGCAGGCGATGCGTAACGAGCGCGGTCAGCCGGTCCAGATTGCCGTAGGCGACGGACCGCTCGAGCAGCTTTTCCGGCGGATCGATGCCCAGGTCGTGCGCCGCGTCGATGATGTGCAGGACCAGCGTGCCGTCGATGACGTCGCTGCCGATGCGCAGATCGAGATAGCTGAACGGCGCCGGGTGTGCAAACGCCAGCGACGGCGCCGCCAGCAGCGCCAGGAGGAGCGCAAGCTTCTTCGCCAAGCGGACTCATTATCCGATAAGATTCCGCCTCCTATGTGGCAGCACAACTACGCGCCGTTGAACGGAAGCCTGGGGCTGTCGGCCGTCGTCGCGGCCCTGCCGATTTTGGTCCTGTTCCTGATGCTGGGCGTCTTTCGAAAGCCCGCGTGGATGTCGGCGCTGGCGGCGCTCGCCGCGGCGCTCCTCGTCTCGCTGGGCGTATACGGGATGCCGGTGAAGCTGGCGGTGATCTCGGTGCTCTACGGCGCGGCGTTCGGGATCTTCCCGATCGCCTGGATCGTCTTCGCGGCGATCATGCTCTACCGCCTGGCCGTGGACACCGGGAAGTTCGAGATCATCAAGGATTCGATCGGAGGCCTGAGCAAGGACCGGCGGCTGCAGGCGCTGTTCATCGCGTTCTCGTTCGGCGCGTTCATCGAGGGGGCGGCCGGCTTCGGAGCGCCTGTCGCCATCTCCGGCGCCATGCTCGCCGGCCTCGGCTTCAACCCCTTTTACGCGGCCGGCATCTGCCTCCTGGCCAACACCGCGCCCGTTGCATTCGGCTCCATCGGCATCCCGGTGACGACGCTGGCCAACGTCACGGGGCTGCCGGTGATGGCGCTCAGCGCGATGGTCGGGCGGCTCTGCGCGATGATCTCGCTCTTCATCCCGGCGTATCTCATCGTCGTGATGGCCGGCTGGAAGCGCGCGTGGGAGGTGGCGCCCGCGATCGTCGCCTGCGGCGTCTCGTTCGCCGGCACGCAGTTCTTGGTGTCGAACTTCGTCGGACCCGAGCTGACCGACATCGCCAGCTCGCTCACGTGCATCGCCGTCATGGTGGCCGTGATGAAGCTCTGGACCCCGCGTAATCTCATGCGCCTCGAGGGCGACGCGTCCGTGGAGGTGACCGGGTTCACACCCCCGAGCGGCGTGCGGGTCGAGCGCGGCGCGGCGGTGGCGGTCGCCACGCGAACGCACTCGGGCGTCGAGATTTTCAATGCATGGGTGCCGTACCTCCTGCTCGTCGCATTCGTGCTCGTGTGGGGCGAAGCGGACGTCAAGGCGGCGCTCAACCGGTTCACGAACGGCCTGCTGCCGACGGGCCTCCCGAGAAGCCCGACGCTGTTGAACGGGCTGCTCGTGCCGGGCCTGCACAACATGATTCAGCGCGTGCCGCCGGTCGTCGCGCAGCCGACGCCGTACGCGGCGCCCTTCGAGCTCAACTGGCTCAGCGCCTCGGGCACGTCATGCTTCCTCGCCACGATTGCGTCCGCCATCGTGCTCCGCGTAAGCCCCGCCCGTTTCGGCAAGCTGTATGTCGCCACGTTCAAGCAGCTCGCGCTCGCGATGCTGACGCTCGCGGGCATGCTCGGACTCGCCTACTTGATGAACTATTCCGGGATGACGTCGACGCTGGGGCTGGCGCTGGCGGCCACGGGCTCGGCGTTCCCGTTCTTCAGCGCGGTGCTCGGATGGCTGGGCGTCTTCCTCACCGGCAGCGACACCTCGGCCAACGCGCTCTTCGGCAACCTGCAGGTGGTCACCGCGAACGCGCTGCAGCTCAATCCCGTCCTGACGGCCTCGGTGAATTCGGCTGCCGGCGTGATGGGAAAGATGATCTCGATTCTGAGCATCGCGGTGGCGGTGGCCGCCACGGGCATGACGACCGCCGACGAGGGCAGGCTGTTCCGCTTCACCATCAAGCACAGCGTGCTGCTGATGGCGTTGATGGGCGTCATCTCGATGCTCTTCGCGTACGTCTTCTCGGCCTACGTGCCGACGCCTTAGGGTTCATTGGATCCATTGGGTTCATTGGGTTCATTGGGTTCATTGGGTTCATTGGGTTCATTAGGTTCATTAGGTTCATTGGGTTCGGGTTCATGAGGTTCGGGTCGACCCGTTCGACGCCGACGACGCTTTGGAGTTGGTGGCGGGCCCTGTGGCGGATCTGCGGTATCAAGGTATGCGGCCAGCCGTGTCGCTGCTTTTGAGGAACGCTTTGCCAGCCGTTGGACGGGCACGACCTGTTCGGTCGTGAAATAGCGACGGTCCACGCCGTCATCGAGATTCTCGACGGTTTCAGCCAACTCACCGTTGGCGAGGCGAAGATATCTCGCGAACTCCGCGGGATAGTAGCGCCCGAATCCTTCGGCCATCAGCCGTGGCGCGGCCGCTGCGGACTCTCTTAGCTGTTTCCGGAATTCGAAATCGTGGCGAGCCGTGGTCGACCGAATCAGCTGATAGACAAGGCGCTTCATCTCATAAGCGCGCTGCCAGCAGATTAGTTCCTTGTGCGAATGGGCGACGTCCATGCGCGCCCGAGCTGCACGGCATGTTCCCGACTATCGACCTCCGCAACCTGTTGAACCTATAGAACCAGGGCCGCGAACCCTATGAACCCATTGAACTTTTTGAACCCTTTGAACCCTAGAGACGTTGCACTTTCTGCTTCGCGTCGAGCCCATACGGATCGTCGGTGTATGTCACGGAGCCGTCGCCGTTCACCCACGCGGTGAAGTAGGCGATGTGCACGCGGAGGTGATCCTTCAGCGGCACGCCCTGCTCGTGGCCGGCGTTCATCGCTCTGTTGATCCGCTCGGCCGTCCACTCCGGCTTGTCGCGCATCACGTACTGCGCGAGGCCGACCGGATTCTCCAGCCGGATGCAGCCATGACTCAGCGCGCGCCGCTGCTTGTTGAACAGCGAATCGGTCGGCGTGTCGTGCAGGTAGACGTCGAACTGGTTCGGGAAGACGAACTTCACGAGGCCGAGCGCGTTCTTCGGGCCGGGTTCCTGCCGGAAGTGCAGCCCGCTGACGGCCCCCTCGTCGCCCCAGTCGACCGCCTGGGCATCGACGGCCTCGCCTGACGTGCCGACGACCTGGATGTCCTGCCGATCGAGGTAGCCGGGGTCGCGGGCGAGCCGCGGCAGCATCTCGTTGCGGATGATGCTTTCGGGCACGTTCCAGTTGGGGCTGAACACGACGGTCGTCATCTCGTCGCTGAAGAGCGGCGTCGGATGCTTCGGATCGCCGACGATGACACGCATCGCGAGCGCGGGCTTGGTCCCTTCCATCACCTGCATCTGGTACGCGGGGACGTTGACGAGGATGTAGCGGTCGCCCAGCTCGCGCGGCATCCACCGCCACCGTTCCATGTTCATGCGGATGAGATCGAGATGGCCCGTCGGGTTCATCCGCTCCCGCTGAAGCGCAGTCTGCAGGCCTTTGTACTGCGGGTGGGCGGGCGCGAGCTCGTCGAGCGACTGGCGGACGCGGTCGGAGGAGATCGCGGTCGCGAGATGGTCGGCCAGATCCATCTTGTTGGGCGCGACGAGCCAATCTGCGTAGATCGCCTTCGGGTTGCCGGACCATCCGAGCAGGTCCGCCGCGTAACGCAGGTAGCCGTAGGTCAGGTGCGCATCGAGCTCCGGAATCGTCGCCAGCTCGTACCGCCCCTTGGTCTGGGCCGCCGCCGCGGCCGCCTGCTGAAAACCGTCGGTGTCGTAGCGCGCGGGATCCAGCCCGTGATCCTCAGAGTGTTTCAACGCCTCGAGCAGCGTGGCGAAGGCAGGTGAGGCCTTGTCGCCGTCCATCCATGCAGGGAGGTTCTTCCGCGACGCGTAGAAGTCACCTTCCGCTTTCCACAACGCCGAGCCGAGCCGGTCGCCATCGACCCACGCGGGGGTGGAGCCGACGATCCGTTCGATCGCGGGCGCGTGCTGTGAATTGTCGACCTGAGGCTCGCGATGACACGCCGCGCCGGCGGCAAGCGCGCATGTCACGACGGTGATGTGGAGGAAGCGGGTACCCATGCACACCAGAGGTGCAATGCGCAGACCGCTTCAATCCCGGATGGTCTTCGGCGATTTTTGCGTGTAATAGCGCTCCAGCCACCGGCTCAATCCATCGAGGCCGGGGAAAAGGGTCCGCTCGTTGATATTCGCCTGATCCAGTTTGTCGCGCACTTCCCACTTCAACTCAGCAGGAACGGCGATGCGGCGGCACAGGTCCGGGTGCGACTCGAGCCACGTGTCGAGGCGCGCCGACGGATCCGGCATCAGCGAGAAGAGCGCGAACTGGTTGAGGATGCGCGTGTCGAGCGATGGCGGTTCGATGAAAACCACGAACGGGTCGTGCGAGAGCGAGTCGAACGCCTTCAGCGACCGGAACTCCGAGAGCATGTCGATGGTGAAGGTCTGGGATTGCTCCTCCTGCAGGATCGCCTTGAGCCGCTTCGGCAGCAGCGTATTGGCCTCGACGAAGTTCACGCACCAGACGACGCCGTCGCGGTCGTACTCCTCGGGCAGCTCGGTCGCGAAGTGCAGCGCGACAAACGGCGAATAGGTCCAGTCGATGAGGCGCGTCGGCAGGCCGTGATGCTGGCCCAGCGCGAGCCAGTGCCAGATGGATTCGACGCCTGGCGCGGGCTGCATGTGCGCGTACTTCGAAAAGTTGCGCAGCAGCGAGAGCTCGAGCGTATTGATGCTTGCCTGCCCCGCCAGCCGAAGAAGGCTATTGGACAGGTGGTGCTCGGTCGACGCGAGGCCCCGGAACGCGTACGGCGACCGGAACCGCTGCAGCTCCGGGTTCCAGGACTCGGCAAACAGCATCTCCAGCAGCTCGCTCCACGAGTTGGGTCGCTCCATGCTCACGCCTTCCGGTAGGACCTCCCGATCCGCCGCCCCAGGCCCACCACCACACGCTGCGGCAGCACGCGCACGAGCGTGGCAATCGCCCCGTTGAGGCGGCCCGTCACCACGAT
>DATNCQ010000194.1:0-96841 GCA_035571515.1 Vicinamibacterales bacterium | reverse complement strand
CACGAGCGGCGGCTGCCGGGGCATTGCCGGCGGCTGCCGGAGCATTGCCACGGCCGGCGGCTGCCGGGGCATTGCCTCGAGCGGCAGCAGCCTCGCCGACCGTCATCACCCGCTGCTTCGAGCGATGAACGATACCCAGCTCCATGCTCCAGCCGTCGCCGATATCGACAACTCTGGCATTCTCGTCACGGGTCTGCTGGGATTGTTCCGTGGCGCTGATCTTGTCGATCTCCGCCTTGGTGATGACGGTGGCGGTCGTCGGGTTTCCCGGCCTGGGCTGCGCGTAGATCGCCAGAGGAATCAGAACGGCCGCCGCAAGCAAGACTTTCAGTGCAGTGTTCTTCATCGTGTTCCTCCTGAGCCTGCTGGTCGCCACTCGGCGCTTCGCAGTGTCAGCGTCCCGACGGGCATGTGGACCGCACGTCGATGTGAGTTTCGAAGATCGCCAATTATGCGGCTTCGCGGGTGAGCCGACTGCAGAAATCGTCCAGTGGGGCGGGCCAGGCTCCGCTCGCGGCACCGGCGAGCTTTCGCCAGGGAGGCGTTGACGTGCTGGGTTGCGACGGCCTGCAACCCAGCACCGAGATAGGCCGATGGGTCTCGTGCCTGCGGACGTTCAGTCCCGCGGGGCGCGCCCGACGTGAATCGTCCCCACGAAACAGGTCTTGCCTGCTGGCGCACCAAAACAGCCGGTCGTGCCGGGAATCGTGTCGAACTCCACGTGCACTGGTGCGCCGGTGCGCCATCCAGCCAGGACGACGCCGTCCAGCAGGGCCGAGCCCGTCACGTTGTCTGTCCCGCCCCGGATGAGCGCCGTGAACGAACGGTCCCCATTCTGGATCTCGTAGATCGCCTCGAGCCGGACGATGCCGTTCAGGGCCGGGTTCACGCTTACCTGGCGCTGAAAAATCTCGCCGACGTACTTGTTGGCGAGGTCGCCTCCCCAGAACCCTTCCATGAGGGGAAACGTCGTGACCCACTTCGTGAACGCGATGTCGACGGGCCTGTCGTTGTCGCGGCGGTCTTCCGCCAGGGCGGGCGAGATCTGGACGAGTAACGCCGCCGCGCCGACGAAGGCAGCGACGCAGCTGTGAAGGCGATTGGTTCTCATAAGGCTCCTTTCTTTCTCACCCTGAGAAGCGCAAAAGGGCTCCGTTTCCCCTCAACCGGCACTTTTCCTCAGCGAAATGTCCAAGGAGGCGTAGACTGGCCCGCGCGTGCCGGCAATCACCGCGCTGCTGCGGTCGTGGCGTCAGGGAGACGGCGCGGCGCTCGACCACCTCATTCCCCTGGTGGACGAGGAGCTGCGCCGGGTGGCGCGCGCGCATTTCCGGCGGGAACATCCTGGACACACCCTGCAGGCGACGGCCCTCGTGCACGAGGTCTATTTGCGACTGACGGATGTCGACGGCCTGACGCTCAACGACCGGACGCATTTCTTCGCGGTGGCGTCCCGGCTGATGCGGCAGATCCTCGTCGATCACGCTCGCCGGAAGCGCGCCGGCAAACGTGGCGCGGGGGTCACGATGATGAGCCTGGACGACGTCTCGCCAGCCTCTGACGCGTCCATCGTCGACGTGCTCGCGCTGGACGAGGCCCTCGAGGCGCTGTCCTCACGGGACGTGCGACAGTGCCGCGTCGTGGAGCTGCGATTTTTCGCCGGCCTCACCATCGATGAAACCGCTGAAGCGATCGGCGTGTCAGCGGCCACGGTCGAGCGCGAATGGGCCATGGCAAAAGCGTGGCTGTATCAACGATTGTCGGTGCAGACATGAAGGCGCCGGAGCCGGTGCCGCCTGGCCCCGACGAAGAGTGGCTACGCCTGAAAGACCTGTTCGAGGCCGCTCGCGCCCTGCCGGCAGACCGTCGGCCGGCGTACCTTGCCGCAGCCTGCAGCGACAACCTGGCGTTGCGCCAGGAGGTCGAACAGTTGATCGCGTCTTACGAACGCGCCACGACCTTTCTGGAGAAGCCGGTCATGCTGTTCCACGACGAGATCGGGACCAACGATCTGCCACGCGTGCCGGAATGTATCGGCCCCTACCGGATTACCGCCACGCTGGGTGAAGGCGGCATGGGCGAGGTCTATCGCGCACACGATGCCAGGCTGGGGCGCGACGTTGCGATCAAGATCCTTCCTCGCCTCTTCGTCAGCGAGCCGGAGCGCCTCGCACGCTTCGAGCGCGAAGCGCGCGTGCTCGCGTCGCTCAATCACCCGCACATCGGCGCGATCTACGGGCTCGAGGACGCGGAGGGCGTCCCCGCGCTGGTGCTCGAACTCGTCGACGGAGTGACGCTCGCCGATCGCCTCGCCAAAGGGCCGCTGCCCGTGGGCGACGCGCTGATCATCGCGGTGCAGGTTGCCGGCGCGCTCGAGGCGGCCCACGAAAAGGGGATCGTCCATCGCGACCTGAAGCCGGCCAACATCAGCATCACACCCGATGGGATCGCGAAGGTGCTCGATTTTGGAGTGGCGAAGGTTCTTGCCGGCGACGAATCAGCTCTTGATGTGTCAGCGTCCCGGATGGCGATGCCTGACGACACCATTGCGGGGATGGTCGTGGGCACCGCGGCCTACATGAGCCCCGAGCAGGCGCGAGGCCAGGTTGTCGACAAGCGGACCGACATCTGGGCATTCGGCTGCGTGCTGTACGAAACGCTCACGGGCCTCGTGGCGTTCAAGGGCGACACGGTGGCAGACACGACCGTGGCCATCCTCGGTCGCGAGCCGGAGTGGGAGGCGCTCCCGGGCACGACGCCTGCCAGCGTACGTCTCTTATTGCAGCGATGCCTCGAGAAGGATCCCAGGCGTCGTTTGCGGGATATCGGCGACGCACGTCTCGAGATCGATCAACTGAAGAACAGGTCCGAGCGGGTGCGGAAGGACCCGCCCGACGAAAGGGTCACGAGCGTCACGCCTGGACACGAATCTCAACGTTCGACGTACCGCGCGATCGGGCTGTCCGTCCTGGCGCTTGTGCTCCTGGCCAGCGGCGCCGGGCTGTTCTATTCAGCGCAACCCGCTGCCGCGGTGACCTCTCCATCGGAATACACGCAGCTCACGAACTTTACTGATGCGGCCGTGGCGCCCAGCTTGTCGCCGGACGGGCGAATGGTGACATTCATTCGCGGCGGAGAGTTCTTTTTGAGCCGGGGCGGTCAGATCTACGTCAAGTTGCTGCCCAACGGCGAGTCGGTACGGCTCACCAACGACGCTGGGGTCAAGTACGGACCGGTGTTCACTCCGGACGGCTCACGGATCGCATACACCCAGATTACCGGCTTCTTCGGCTCTCCTTCCTATTCGTGGGATACATGGACCGTTCCAGTGCTCGGCGGCCAGCCGACGCGACTGCTACCCAACGCCTCCGGCCTCACCTGGATGACGGATCAGCGGGTGTTATTTTCCGAGATCATGACCGGGACCACCCTCCACATGGGACTCGTCACCGCGACGGAGGGCCGGGCGGAGTCGCGGGAGATCTATTTTCCGCCGCACCAGAGCGGGATGGTGCACTACTCCTACGCGTCACCGGACCGTCAGTCGGTGCTTGTCGTCGAGATGGACCAGACCCACACGTTCAATCAACCGTGCCGGCTGCTGCCGTTCGATGGGAGCTCCGCGGGCCGGCAGGTCGGACCTCCAGGCGCGTGCACTGCAACCGCCTGGTCCCCGGACGGAAAGTGGATGTACTTTGGCGCGAGGGTTGGAGGCAGCGCACACCTCTGGCGCCAGAAGTTCCCTGACGGAGCACCAGAGCAGATCACGTTCGGCCCGATCGAAGAGGAGGGCATCGCATTGGCGCCTGACGGCCGGTCATTGGTGACATCGGCCGGGAACCGCCGGAGCGCGATCTGGATCCACGACCTGGCTGGCGAGCGAGCGATCTCCTCGGAGGGCTATGCGCTGGATCCCCGCCTTTCCCGCGATGGCACACGCGTGTTCTATCTCGTTGCGCGGGACCTGGTGACGGTGTCAGGCGGCTGGGTGCCATCGTCAGCCGAGTTGCGCTCCGTCGACCTCGGCTCCGGAGAGACCGACAGTGTGCTGCCGGGCGTATCGGTGAGTGGCTACGATATTTCGCGCGACGAAAAGAACATCGTCTTCACGACACCGGGAAGCGGTGGCGAATCCCAGATTTGGCTGGCGTCTCTCGACCGGGGTACACCGCCTCGTCAGATCGCTCGAGGCGGAGACGAAGCGTCCTTCGGCGCCGGCGGAGACGTCATCTTCCGGGCGTTGCAGGGAACAGGGAACCTGCTGGCCCGCATCCGGAAAGACGGGACAGAACAAGAGCGGTTAACCAACGCCCACATCCTGGACAAGTTCGGTACTTCGCCCGACGGTGAGTGGGTCATCGCGGTGTCGGTGGATGCTGGCGAGCTTGCAACACTCGCGGTGCCCGTCCACGGCGGCGCTTCCAGGAGAATCTGTGCCGCCGCCTGCTCGGCGGGGTGGTCTTCCGACGGGAGATTTTTCTATGTGGCTCCGGCGTGGGGCCCGGGAAGGACGTTCGCGATTCCCGTGCCGGCAGGCAAACCGTTGCCGGATTTTTCCGCTTCGGGAATAGACCCGCTTGCGGCTGTCGTGAGCATACCCGGCGCCCGAATGATCGAGCATGGTTCCGTGTCGCCCGGACCCGACCCTTCGATGTACGTGTTCACGAAGACCGACGTGCAGCGCAATCTCTTCCGCATACCACTGCATTGAGGGCCGGCGATCCGTTTTGTCGGTGCCGGCGCACCACCCGCAGATCCAGTCAGCGCACGGTGCGACGAGCGATCGCGGGGTTGACGTAGCCGGCGGGGAGTACGTGCTGAGGATCGATGCGAACGACGAGATAGTTCATGTCGCGCTCGACGGCGCTGAACCAATGCGCGACGCCAGGCGGAATGACGATCACGTCGCCCGGTCCGACCCTGCGGCTCTGACCTCCGCGAATAGAGGTTCCGCCGGTACTCGGACCGACCAGCACCTTCACCGTGTTGCCATCGGCGGGTGTCGGCGTTGGTTCGAGCATCTCGCCACCGGTGACGAACGTTCCGGCCCCGTCGATGATGTGATAGACCTCGGTCACCTGCGCATGCGAGATCGCCGTTTGTTTCGCCTTCGCCGCGCGATGCAGCACGCCGACGGCGACGTTGTACGTGCCGATGTCGACGACACGGATCTGCTGATCGGTGACGGCATCGGTCGGCGCGGCCTGGATGGTCGCGCGGATGTCGGCGTTGGTGATGTCGACGGCGGGCCGTTGCGGGGTTCCAGACTGGGAACGCGTCACTGCCTGTGCCGTCACACACAGCACCGCGAGGATGACGAGCAGGGTTCGCCGCGTTGTCATCTTGTATCTCCCTTTCGTGCAGCGTGAGCGACCATGGCCAAGGGGCGAGGGCGGCACTAGGCTACACCCGTGCGATAGCGCCGGGCCGAATAGATACTGCGTTGCCGCGCAGGCCGCCGCGCGGTTGTCAGCGCGGCTGAAGTCGAGGTAAAAGGGACGGCATGGGGCGGACGGCTTCTGTCTGGCTGCTGCTTTCCGCTGCGCTCAGCGCGCTCGTCATCGCCTCGACGACGGACGCGCACGATGTGACGACGCACGTCACCTGGAACCGGGAGATCTCGCGCATCGTGTTCACGCGCTGCGCCGCCTGCCATCATCCCGGCGGCAGCGCCTTCTCGCTCATGAGCTATGCGGAAGCAAATCCCTGGGCTAATGCGATCAAGGAACAGGTGCTGCGCGGCGACATGCCGCCCTGGGGTGCCGTCAAAGGCTTTGGCAGCTTCCGTAACGATCAGTCGTTGACACGCGGCGAACTCGATCTATTCGAGAAGTGGGTGAATGGAGGGGCGCCGGAAGGGAATCCCGACGACCTGCCGACACGTCCGCGTGTCGTGTTGCCGTCAGTCGTCCCGCCCCGCGCCGGCGAGCTGGTGGCGAGCGGCGTCTTCACATTCGCCAGGCCATTCGTGCTCGATGGGTTCTGGGCGCGGCACACGTCGACTCGCGAATCGCAAATCACCGTGCAGTTTCCGGATGGCCACGTCGAGCCCCTGGTGTGGCTCCGGGACTACTCGGCCAAGTACGACCATCCGTTTCTGCTCCGCAAGCCGCTCTCCGTGCCGGTTGGCGCGGTGATCCGCGGCCTGCCGGCAGACGCAAGCCTCGTCCTGTTGCCGGCAACCAGCCATTAACGGATTGCAGGCGGACGTGAAGGTCCGCCTCTACGAGGGATCGTTCACGCCGCGGTCCGGTTTTCACGCGGTGACTGACCGCGGCCGGCATACGCAAACGTCAACCACAGAAGCAGGACGACCGCGAGGCCGGCGAACACCACCGGGCCTGCATAGCGCGGGAGATCGAACGGCACGAGCGTCAACGCACCGGTGCGGTCCATCATCCGCCGCCACGACACGTGGATCACCACGGCGGCGGTGATGATGACGATCGCGCGCGGGGCGCGCGACACGCGCAATGCGCCGTTCACGAGCGCGGCGGCGAGCGCGAGCGCGAGCAGCTGACTGCCGACGACCCCGACCGCGAAGCCGAATCCTGCGGCGATCGGGTGCTCTCCCGCGTACTGCAGGAGCGGCTGCACACCACTCCAGAAACTCACGCCGAAAATCAGTCCGGCGCCCACACCCACACCCATCCGGCTGCCGTCGCCGCCGACGATGGCCTCGGTACCGAAGTAGGCGACAGCCGCCGCGGTCAGGACGCCGCAGAGCGGCGGAATCCACGGGGCCGACGGCGTCCATCGAACGCACGCCATCAAAGTCAGCGCTTCGATCGCCGCCAGCAGCAGCGCGAACGGCAGCATCGGCGCGACGCGTCCGACGAAGATCAACCCCACGCACAGGGCGGCCAGCAGATAGCCATCGTCCCGCGCGAAATGCGCGACGCCGGTGCGCATGAAATGCGTGAGCGCGTCGTGGCGGATCGGATCGAGATCGAACGTCTCGGGGTCGCCCTCGAATTGAAACGTCCGCAGCTGACCGTCCGGCCGGACGAACGTCACCGTGCTGTTGACGAGCACGCCGAGCCGGCCGAAGCGAGGCTCATACGAGAAGTGCGAGTTGGCGGAGGTGATGGGGACTTCGAGCAGTGCGTCCACGACTCCCTGATCCTGGGTGACGAGCGCATCGGCGGGGAGGCGCGGTCCGCTGGTATGGATCAACGCATCGTCGAACGACCCAAAAAACGGATCGTTCATCCTGGAAATCCGGGTCGTGACGATGGCCGGCTTCGGAAGCGCGATGCCGTTTTCGAACAGCGACAACCGGTCGGCGACCCAGACTTTCGCCGCCTCGGCGGCAATCGCTTCAGATTCCGACAAAGCCAGCCACGTGGCATCCAGGATCGGAAACTGAAAATCGATGAACGCGTTGGAGGGCACCCTGACCAGCATCCGGAGCCGGCCGTTCTCCGGCTTGAAGAAGACGGTCACTTTCACGAGATCGGGGACGTCGTGGGCGGAGACCGCCGCGGGCCACGCCAGCCATGCCGCGAGCATCGCGAGGCCGATGCGTCTCATACCGTTGACTTGCCGCCGGGTGGTGGAACGGCCCCGGGGTCGCCGAGGCGGCTCGATTTCAGCCACTCGTTCAGGAACCAGAGCGCGCCGCCGAGGAGCACGAGGACGGCGAGCGCGCGCAGCACCATCGCGGCGTCCCCGGTTTCGAACACGACCCCGACGGGAATCTTCGCCAGCTCGCTCCATCGCTCCGTGAGCCAGCCCCAGGCCGTGTCGGCGGCGAGCGCGGACACGATGATGCGCTCGATGCGCTCGACGCGCTCCGTTCGCGCGCGCGAGAAAAGGTAGGACATCACCGGAATCGTGATGGCCGCGGCTGCGACGAGCGTGGCGGCGGCGCCGGCACAGAACGCCAGCAGGGACACCAGCGGATGTACGCCGCCGAACTGGAGCGCGGGTTCAAGGGCCAACGCCGTGCTCGGCCCGAAGATCAAGCCGGCGCAGCAGGCGAACACCGTGCGCCGGTGCGGCGTCACCTGATCGACGATGTTGGCGCATGCCACGAGGATGATGGCGACGACTTCGAGCGCAGCGAGCAGCGGCGGGAACCACACCGTGTCAACGCTGAGTCCCAGGGTCGACGCGACCAAGCCCACCACCAGCGTCGACACGAACGCAGCGACCGGCGGGGTTGCTGGACGCCACCGGCGAAACGGCAGGACGAGACAGAACAGGAACAGCAGCAGCGGCGCGGTGCTGCGGACGAAGCGGGTGCCGCGATCCAGGAATTGGCGGCCGGCATCGGTCCATCGCGGCGCGAGGTAAATCCGGCCGGGATTGCCCTCGAACGCGAGGCTGCGCACGCGACCGCCGGCGTCGACGATCTTCAGATCGGTTGAAACCCTGACACCCCACCCGGCGACGTTCGGCTCGAGCGCAATGACCGGCTGCCCGGACGCCAGGCGGTATCGCAGGCGCATGTCGAACCAGACCTGGTCCAGAAACAGGTTCTCGGTGGCGGCGACCGGAGGCGCTCCGAGGTGGTCGATCGCGGATTGGTACGAGTCGAACGACTGATCGGCGATGGTGGCAATACGCGGCTGATCCACCTCGGGCCTGGATACCGGCTCACCGCGATCGAAGACGTCGAATCCGGCGGCAATCCAGTGTTCCGCCGCGCCGGGGAGCATCGACGCCAGCGCTTCCAGGTCCAGATATCCGGCGTCACCCCGGGTTGGAAACTGGACATCCTTCACCGCGGCCAGCGGCACACGCACGAGGAGAACGAGCGAACCGCTCTCGAGACGAGCGAAGACCTTGATGTTGACGGCGTCCGGAACAGGACGAGTGGCCGCATGGACGATCGCGGCACACCACACGAGACCTGCGCCGGCCGCGATGCACCACCGGGTTCGCGCCCGCAGCCTTTCTGCAATACCCACGTTTTCGAGAGTGTATATGCCGGAAAAACGATGTAGAGTCCACCGAATCTTCCTGACCGCGGTGGATCGTCATCCAGGAGGGCGAGGTCAGCCATGAAGCGAAACTTGTGGATAGGGACAGCCGTCATCACGCTGGCTGTTGCGCTGGGCGCAGGGTCGGCATGGCTCGGAAACCGTACCGCCATCGAGGCGGCGGGGGAGCAGGCGCCGAAGTTCGAAGTCGATCCGTTCTGGCCCAAGCCGCTGCCGAACGGCTGGGTGCTCGGGCAGACCATTGGTTTGGCGGTGGACGCGCAGGACAACGTGTGGATCGTCCATCGGCCGGGTTCGCTCGAGGCCAAGGAGTCATACCAAACGCGCCAGGAAGCCGATTGCTGCACCGCGGCGCCCGACGTGCTGGCGTTCGATCAGGCCGGCAACCTCATTCAACACTGGGGCAAGGTCGAAGGTCACGACTGGCCGACGTCAAATCACGGCATCACCGTCGACAGCAGGGGCAACGTCTGGCTCGGTGCCAATGGCGGCGGGCAGCCCGGCCCTGCGCCGGGGAGCGCGGCACAGTTCGCGGCCGCGGCGCGCGGCGCGGCTCCTCCACCCGTCGCCCGCGGCGCATCGCCGACATCGGGTCCAGAGGCCGGCGTCGCGTTGCCTGGCCAGGTCACGTATCACGACAGCTTCATCCTGAAGTTCAGCAAGACGGGGCAGTACCTCGGACAGATCGGGCACGCCAACGGCAGCAAGGGCAGCATGGACAACGACAACGTCCGCGGCGTGGCCCAGATCCGCTTCGATCCGAAGACGAATGAGCTCATCGCGGCCGACGGCTACGGCAATCACCGCGTCTCGGTCTGGGATCCGGACACGCTGAAGTTCAAGCGCGCATGGGGCGCCTACGGGAAACCGCCGACCGACAACGCGATGCCGCCCTACAAGCCGGGCGACCCGCCCGCGCAGCAGTTCCGGAACCCGGTGCACTGCGCCCAGCCCTCCAACGACGGGTTCATCTACGTGTGCGACCGTGTCAACGATCGCCTGCAGGTGTTCAAGACCGACGGGACGTTCGTCAAGGAAGTGCTCATCGAGACGAACACGCAGGGCGACGGATCGGTGTGGGAGATCGCGCTGTCGCGCGATCCGCAGCAGAAGTACATGTACATCGCCGACGGCGCGAACCACAAGATTCACGTCTTCGATCGCGCGGCGCTGACCGAGATCTACAGCTTCGGCAGCGGCGGCCGCCAGCCCGGCGAGTGGTATGCGCTGCACAGCATCGCGACCGACTCCAAGGGCAACATCTACACGACGGAGACGTATCGCGGACAGCGCGTGCAGAAGTTCACCTACAAAGGCATTGGCGCAGTGGCGGCGAAGAACGAAGGCGCCCCCTGGCCGGCCGGCAAGAAATAGGCGTTGGCTCGGATCGCAATGATCCTGGCGGTGGCGGCGTTCTGCCTGTACACGACGCCGCCGCCGAATCCGCGCGTGCTCGCGGCGCTCGACGCGCTCTCCTCGCGTCACTCACACCAGGTCCGCGGCGACACCGACGGCAGCTTCTACTGTCCGATGGAGCCCGACGTCCGGTCCAACCAGGCCGGCAGGTGTCCGCGCTGCGGCATGACGCTGGTCGAGGGTGTGCCCGATATCCTCGAATATCCGGTCGACCTCGCCACCGATCCGGCGGTGCCTCGTCCGAACCAGCTCACGCGGCTCACCTTCGGCTTGATCGATCCGCGCACCGAACGCCCGGTGCGCACGCTGGAGGTCGTGCACGAGAAGCTCTATCACGTCTTCGTCGTGAGCCAGGATCTCTCGTTCTTTCTCCACACCCATCCCGAGCGGCAGGCGGACGAGGATTTTCATCTCGATGTCCGCCTGCCGAAGCCGGGCCTCTACCGCGTGCTGAGCGATTTCTATCCGTCGGGCGCCACGCCGCAATTGATCACGAACACGCTGATCGTCGCCGGCGCCGAGACGGCGATGGTCAGCGCGCACCTGCAGGGCGATCTGTCACCGAAGACGACCGAGAACGCACGTGTCGAGCTCACGCTCTCGCCTTCCCATGTCGTCGCGCGGCAGGATGCCTCGATGGTGTTCCGGGTGAGTCCCGGACAAGGCGTGGAGCCGTACCTCGGTGCCTGGGGCCACATGCTGGCCGCGAGCGCCGACCTCGCGGACATGACGCACAACCATCCGATCGCCGCCGCTGATTCGTCGCGCGGAGCCGGCAAGGACGTCCAGTTCAACATGGCCTTTCCGCGTGCCGGCGTGTACCGCGTCTGGGTGCAGTTCCAACGCCTGGGCGTCGTGAACACGGTAGCCTTCGACGTTCCAGTCGCGGAAGCCCTCCAGTAGCATCACGCTTTTCAGTCACGACAGGATCGCCAGCTCCGCCCTAATCCGCTCGGAGCCCTGTCGCGTAGGCGGCCTGTTCATCCCGCGCGCCGCGTTTCAGCCACGACGGCGCGCCGCTCAGGAACCAGGCGGCGAGCGTCGCGTCGAAAATCATGCAACCGAACGACGAAGTCGGCATGAACGGCCAGATCGGATTGCCCCAGATGAAGTGCACGGTGTCCCAGCCGGCGTGCGCCAGCCAGCCGACGGCGAGCCACCGGTACGAACGAAGACCCGCGTAGACGATCGGCGTCGCGACGACGGGATAGGCGAGCTCCCACAGTCCAAATCCGCCGGCGAGGTAGGCGCTGCTCGCGCCGGCGACAATCAGCGCGTTCAGCGTGCGACGGGTGGGTTCCTGCAGCAGCGACAACGCGAGGATGGAGACGATCGCTCCGAGGGCGGGCCCGATGTAGTCCATCACCACCAGCGGCGGGACTGCGTGCATGACGCACCTCCTGCCCGCCATCCTACGAAACGTGGCATACTGCGGCCAGTGGCTGAAAAGACATTGTCCGCAGGATTTCAGCCAACCCGCGCCGGTCGGCGCCGCGCGCATGTTGTCGCGGTCGTCGCCTTCGATGGCGTGGTGCTCGGCGACCTGGCAACGCCGTGCGAAGTCTTCGCCCTCGCCATGGGAGCGAACGCGCGGCCGCTGTACGACGTCCGGGTGTGCGGCGTCGCGCCGACGGTGACGTCCGCCCACGTCACGCTGCAGGTTCCCCGGCGCTTGTCGACGGTCGATCGCGCCGATACGGTCATCGTGCCCGGCCTCAGCGACATCGATCGGCCAATCCCGCCGCCTCTTCTTCGCGCCATTCGTCGAGCCATCGATCGTGGCGCCCGGGTCGCGTCCATCTGCACAGGCGCTTTCGTCCTCGCGAAGACGCAGAGGCTGGACGGCTTGAGAGCGACCACACACTGGGCCGCCGCAGCCGAACTCGCGCGCCGTCACCCGTTGATCACCGTCGACCCGGACGTGCTGTACGTGGAAAACGGACGCGTCCTGACCTCGGCAGGCGCCGCGGCTGGATTCGACTTGTGCCTGCATCTCGTCAGACGTGACTTCGGCGCGGCCACGGCGGCCGCGGTTGCGCGGGCGGTGGTGATGCCGCTCGAGCGAGCGGGCGGCCAGGCGCAATTCATCGTCCACTCGCCGCCCGCCGACGACACGTCGTCGGTGGGACGGCTGCTGCCCTGGCTGGAACGGAATCTGTCCCGGACGCTGCCGCTGCCGACCGTGGCGCGGCACGCGGCGATGAGCGTACGAACGCTCAGCCGCCAATTTCGCGCGCAGGTGGGCATCACGCCGGCCGAGTGGGTCGCCCGGGCGCGGGTCAGGCGCGCGCAGATGCTGCTGGAGACGACCGCCTTCTCCGTCGAGCGAGTCGCGACGGAATGCGGGTTCGGGTCGGCTGCCGTCATGCGCCAGCAATTCGGACGGGTCGTCGGCACGAGTCCGCTCGCGTACCGCCGGGCGTTTCCACGGATTCAGGATCGGTAAGACAACATCCGACGGGGAGCCTGGCCGTCGATGGGCCGGACACCAATCAGTACAATGCGTCCGGACTTTTCGGTAGGGACAACCCCGGTCGGTCGATGCCCGGTTCTTCTGATTCAAAGGAGATCGCCATGGTCCGCTGCCTGCTCGCAGTTCTGCTGCTGGGTGTTGCCGGTGCGGCGTCCGCACAAACTCCGGACACGGTCTTGCTGGAGAGGCTGACCTGGACGGAAGTCCGCGACGCGATGGCGGCGGGAAAGACCACGATCATCATCCCGACCGGCGGCACCGAGCAGAACGGCCCGCACATGGCGATCGGCAAGCACAATGTGCGCGTCGCCGCCAATGCCGAGGTGATCGCGCGGCGCCTCGGCAACGCGCTGGTGGCGCCCGTGATCGCCTATACGCCCGAAGGCACCATCGATCCGCCGGCCGGCCATATGCGCTTTCCCGGGACCATCAGCATCCCCGATCCGGTCTTCCGGCAGGTGCTCGAATACGCGGCGCGGAGCCTGAAGCAGCACGGCTTCACGAACATCGTCTTCATTGGCGACAGCGGCCCCAATCAGGACGGACAGAATGCCGTCGCCGCGAAGCTCACCGCCGAGTGGGCCGGCACCGGCGCGCGGGTGCACGCGATCCCGGGGTATTACCGCAGCGATCCCGACGGCGACGCGGCGATCATGATGGCGCGCGGGATCAGGCGCGAGCAGATCGGCAACCACGCCGACCCGCGCGACACCTCGCAGATGATGGCGGTCGATCCCTCGATGGTGCGCAACGACAAGATCGTCGCGCAGGACGACAAGAACGGCATCCAGGGCGATCCGCGGGGGTCGACCCCGGAGATCGGCCGTGCGCTGCTCGACAAGAATATCGGGCGCACGGTGGAGATGATCAAGCAATCGATCGCCGCGCGGTGAACGGGCGGCTCGTCGCCTGGCCCTAATGAAAACCTGACCGGAGATGATCGGGGGCGCACGCGCCAACAGCATTCGCAGGACATGAATCGCAGACGATTTCTTCAGCAGGCGGCGAGCGGGCTTCCTCTCGCCGTGGCCGCCGTTCGTGGCGTCTCCACGCCAGCGCTCGATGCCGATCCGGTCGTGGTCGTCGGCGCCGGCCTCGCCGGCCTGCGCACAGCTGATCTTCTGCACAAGGCCGGCACACCGGTCATCGTTCTGGAGGCCCGGGCACGTCCGGGCGGTCGTGTCCTCACTGTGCGGGCACCGTTTGACGAGGGGCTGCATGCGGAGGCTGGCCCGACACGCTTCGCGGGTGTACACGGGGCGGTACTGCGAGCGGCACGCGCCTACAAGCTGCCGCTTGTGCCGATCGCAATGTCTGGCGCCGACGTGACGGCCATCAACGGCCGGCCCGCGAGCACGCTGCAGGACCAGCGTGCGTGGATGCTGGACTTGAAGCCCGGCGAACAGATGACGACGCCGGCGGAACTGCTGGAGCGGTACGTCGGTGATCTGCCGCGCGAGCTCGGCGACCCGCGCGCCTCCCCGGCCGCCTTTGCCCGGTGGGAGGCGTACGAACGGGTCACGTGGCCGGAGTGGCTGCGATCGCGGGGCGCCTCCCCGGACGCCGTCAAGCTCATGACGGTGGGCGGCGATGCCAGCACCGTGTCGGCGCTCTACGTGCTGCGTCAATACGCCATGCTGCGCGCGTCGACGCAGCGCTACAAGATCGGCGGCGGCATGGACCGGTTGCCGGGTGCGATGGCGGCGGCGCTCGGCGGGATCATCCGCTACAATGCGCCGGTGCTGCGGGTCGAACGTCAGTCGACACGATTCCGCGTGGACTATCGCGACGGTGCAGCCATGAAGAGCGTGGCGGCCGCGCGCGTGGTGTTCGCCGTGCCGGCGAGCACGATGCGGCAGATTGAGATGAAACCTCGATTGTCCCGCCCGAAGGAACAGGCCATCGAGCAGCTGTCGTACTACGATGGCGTCCGCTTCCTGTTGCAGGTGAAGCGCCCATTCTGGAAGGCGGCAGGCTTGAGCGGTGCCGCGAGAACCGACCGGGCGACCGAAGTCTGGGATGCCGTCAACGACGAGACCGCGTCCTCGCGCGGGATTCTCGCGGCCACGACTGCAGGCGAGATGGGCCGCCGCACGCTCGGGATGACGCCGGAGGCGAGCCTCTCCGCGGGCATCGATCTGGTCGCGGACGCGTTTCCGGATATTCGATCCGCGTTCGAGAAGGGCGCCGTCTACCGCTGGAGCGCCGAGCCCTGGACGCGGGGCGCATTCGCTGTGTATCGTCCAGGGCAAATGACGACGCTGATGCCGATGCTCGCGTCCGCGGAAAACGGCCTTCACTTTGCCGGGGAACACACGTCGGTCTGGACCAGTTGGATGGAAGGGGCGCTGGAGTCGGGCGAGCGCGCCGCGCGCGAAGTGCTGACCGCCATCGGCCGGGCGTGGCCCGAGCAGCAGACAGGGCCGGCACGATGATTGTCGTCCTGCTCATTCTTCACGGGTTGCTGGCGGTCGCCCTCCTCGGGGCGATCACGCACCAGGCGCTCAGCGTGCTGACGATCGCGCCGGCGGCAAACGGCCGATGGACGTTCGTCAACCGGTTCCGCGGCGTCGACGCCACGGCGTATGCGACGCCCATCGTGGTGCTGTTCGCGGTTACCGCCATCGGCGGCGCGCTGCTCTATCCCCAGTACCGGATCGACGTGCGGCCGGCGCTCGAGGACACGCAGAACTCCGCCGCGAACGGCGTGTTCGAAATCAAGGAGCACCTCGTCGCGATCGGGTTGGGACTGCTGCCCGTGTACTGGCAGTTCTGGCGGAAGCGCCAAGGACCGGACACGGCCGCGGCACGCCGCTACCTGACGTGGCTCCTCGCGTTCTTCGTCTGGTGGAGCTTCATCGTCGGACACGTGCTCAACGACATCAGAGGACTGCTGCCATCATGACGGGTTCAAGGCTGACCATCTTCTCCATCATGTTTGGCGTGTTTTACGTCGCCGCCTTTTACTACGATCTGGCGCTGTTCCGGTATTATCCGGAGGTCAGGCAGTTCCACTTCCTGCGCAACGACAACCTCGGCGTGGTAATACTGTGGTACGGCTGGATTGCCACCTCGGCGCTTGCCAGCGCGGCGATCGCCTTCGCGGTGCCACGGAATACGGCGGAGCGTCTCTGGCCCGGCTGGGCATGGATCATCCCGGCGGCCGTGGTGGTCGGGATGCTGATTTACGAGCGCCGGTGGTTCGTCTCGTAATGGAGGAGCAGATGAAGAAACTGGCGATCGTTGCGGCTCTCTTCGTTGCCAGCGCAGGAACGCTCCTCGCCAATGGTCAGGCCTTCTTCCTTCCGGCGTCCCGCGGGCCGGTGGAACTCGTCTACTTTGCCCGCGTCAAGGACGCGCGGACGGGCAGGCCGATCCAGAAAAAGCCGTACGTCACCATCGTCGATCCGTTCACCGGGATTGTCATTCCGTTCCAGGGCGACGCCCCGGGGCATTTCCGGAGCCCGGACATCGGCGCCGCGATTCTGGAAGTCAGCTCGCGGCCCATCGACACCAGGCAGATGGAAGTCATGGTCACCGCGGCGGGCTATAAGACGATCAAGGTCGGCTACATCCCTCGCCAGTCGAAGGGCGCCGTCGAGCTCAACGTCAAGATGGAGCCGAAGGCGAACGCCGACACCACGGACGCCACCGCGTCCACCCCCGCCGCGAGTGAACCCGGCGCGGGGAGCGGCAGCACGGCGCCGACGGATTCGGCCAAGCCGACGTTCTTCCTGTTGGCGGCCTGCTTCGGTCTCGCGGCTATTTCAGCGGTGGCGCGTACAGTAGGCCGCCCCGACTCCACGGTGCGTTGAGCCCGCGCTCGAGCGCGATGGGCGTGGCCATTCCGAGGTTGCGCTCGAACACTTCGCCGTAATTGCCGACGTCTGCGATGACGTGGCGGGCCCACGCTTCGTCGAGGCCCAGTGCGGCGCCGTTCCCGGCACTCACCCCGAGCAGCCGCGCGACGTCGGGATTGTCCTGCGCCGCCATCTCCGAGATGTTGGCCGACGTGATCCCGAGCTCCTCCGCCGCGATCATCGCGAAGACGGTCCAGCGCAGGACGTTGAACAGGTCGACGTCCTCGGCGCGTACGAGCTGCGCGAGCGGCTCCTGCGAGATCCGCTCGGCGAGAATGCGGAAGCCTCGCGGATTGTCCAGCGTGCTGCGGACGGAGGCCAGTTCGGACACGTCGGCGCTCAATGCCTGACAACGCCCATCCGCCAGCGCACGCCCTCCAGCCGATCCGTCCACGACGGCAACTTTGTCGAGCGCGATCTGGTGTCGTCGGAAGTACGCGGTCAGCGTGACATCGTGTTCCGAGCCCTCGGCGACGCAGACGGGGGCGCCTGCCAGCTGCGGCACGCGATCGATGTGGAGGCGCTCGGGGACGAGAAATCCCTGGCCGTCGTAGAACGTGACCGGGCCGAACAGGACGTGCAGCCCTTCGCGCCGCAGCGACCATGTCAAGCGGCGCGACACGATGTCGATATCGCTGGAGCGCTGAAGTACCTCAATGGAGTCGGCCTGCTGATACCGAATCCGCTCGGCGGATCCGACGATGGCGGCCGCGACGGCGCGGCAGAAGTCGACGTCAAAGCCGGTATAGTGGCCCTGCCGGTCCACCTGGGCGAAGCCGGCGATCCCCGGGAAGACCCCACACACGAGGACACCGCGCTGGCGGATGCGCGAGACGCGCGATCCCGGAGCAGCGCCGCCGCATGATGCCGATACCATGGCGGTGATGAGGAGCGTCGAGACGGACCGCCACATAATGTGAAGGCGCACATCGTACAACGGCAGTGAGGGAGCCATGGCAGCATCGAACGCACTCGCACGGGTCATCCTTCCCGCGATCATCGGCGCGTTGATTGGCGGAGGCGCGGTCGCCTACCTTCATCGGAACGATGTCACCTCGGCGGCGGGCCAGAGGCCGGCCAATGCCGTGGACGAGGGCGGAGCGAAAGATACGCTCGACGGGTTGCGCGCGGACGTCGCCCGCCTGAAGACCAACGCGCCATCGCAGTCGCACTCGATGTCCGACGTCGGCTATCACTGGACCAATCTCTGGTTCGCGGGCGAAAAAAAGAACTGGCCGCTGGCCCAGTTCTACTTCGAGGAATCACGCGCGCACATCCTCTGGACGATCCAGTTGCGGCCCGTGCGGAAGGGACCCGACGGCAACGACGTGAACCTGGTGCCGATCTTCGAAAGCATCGACACGAGCGCGTTCAGGGCCGTCGCCGAGGCGATCCAGGCGCAGAATCCAGCCGCGTTCTCTGCGGCGTACCGCGAGACGCTGCAAGCCTGTTACGGCTGTCACAAGACGTCAGGCAAGCCCTATCTGCGTCCCATGGTTCCGACGGAACCGGCGCAGGGGATCATCAACTTCGACGCTACGGCCACCTGGCCGCAGTAGGGGCACGCACCCTCAGCCGTACTTCGATCGCTTTCGACGTCCTGCGCGGATATTCACGCCGCCTGTGCGGATTTCTTCGCTGACACCACACGTCGCGGCGACTGCCCACCTGTTCGCGCGAAGAGGGCACCGCCCTCCTTTCCACCCCGAGGATGCAAAGCCTCATCCCACGACGCCGATGACGAAGGGACGGTCCGGACAGCGGCCAGACGCGGCCGGCAGCGAAGAGTCCGCACTCGCACGGGATTTTTCCCTGTGACCCGCGAGGGATGAACCGACGCCACTTCGAAGACGAGGGATTTCGCGCGCAGCGCGTCCTCCGCGGCGGCACGTCCGTTGCCGTGCAGGAACGTCATCGTGGAGGACGCCATGTTCGATTTGATCACCGGAAAGGTGCAGCACGTGCCAAGCACGCCCGCCATCCCGATCCTGGTGTCAACGAGCATCCAGGGGACCGCCCTGGCGGTCATCGCGCTGATGTCGTTCCTCGTCGCATCGCGCGAGCTGCCGGCGGTTCCCGACGTCCTCGCGTTCGTCGCCGAGATGCCGGCGGTTGCGCCGCCGCCCCCGCCGCCCCCGCCGGCGCCTGCGGCTCGCGCGCCGCAGCCGACGTCCCCGCAGCCCAATGCCTTTGTCGCGCCGATTGAGGCGCCTCCGGAGATTGTGCCGGAGCCGATCGGCGCCGCCATTGCCGACGTGGGCGTTCCCGGCGGCGTCGAAGGCGGCATCGTCAGCGGGGTCGTCGGCTCGGTTCCGGTGATCGTCGAAGGGCCGCCGCCGCCTCCACCGGCCGTGCACGAACCGGTACGGATAGGCGGACAAGTCTCGACGCCGGCCCTGCTGAAGCGTGTCGAGCCCGTCTACCCCGCCATCGCGCAGGTGGCGGCGATCGACGGCATCGTCATCCTCGACGCCATCGTGGACGAACACGGCCGCGTGCAGAGCCTGAAGGTGCTCCGCGGCCATCCCCTGCTCGCGAAGGCGGCGACCGACGCGGTGCGGCAATGGGAATACGAACCGTTGAAATTGAACGGCACGCCAACGGCGTTCGAGTTGACCGTCAGCCTCTGGTTCCACTTCGAGGACAAGCAGAAGCGGCGCTCCTGAGGACCGGGCGCCGAGGAGGTGTGCGATGAGACATCACGCGTCATGCCTGCGAGTGATGGCCGGCGCCGCGATTGCGACGGCGGCCCTGACGGCAGCGCCGCAGGCACGTGCGCAATATCCGGTGTACGACGCCGATGCCGCGTTGCGGGTCTTTCACGAGCGCGTGGAGAGCTATGCGGTCCTGCATCGGCGTCTGGCGGCGCCGCTTGCGATGGCGGCCACGGACCCGCTGTCGAGGCTGCTGACCCGGAACTATCTCGCTGCCGCGATGCGCAGCGCCAGGCGCACCGCGCAGCAGGGGGAGATCTTCACGCCGGAGATTGCGACGCTGTTCCGCTGGATGATGGCGGACGCGATTGGCGAGCGCGATGGCGAGCGCTTCCTGAGCGCGTTGAACGGCGGGGTGCCGGTGCCGCGCGGGATGCATCCGACCGTCAACGAGCCCTACACGATGGTCCCGGTGTACCGGATTGCTGCGGACGTCCGTCTCGGCCTTCCCAAGCTGCCGGCCGAACTCGACTACCGGCTTGCCGCCCACGATCTGCTGTTGTGGGACATCGACGCCGGCATCGTCGTCGACTTCGTTCCCGACGTCGTGACATCGCCCGTTGCAACCGAGTAGGAAGGAGACTGCCATGACCGATCGAAGCGAGCGTGCCGTCCTGAATCACCTGATCGAGACCTGCAAGGACGCGGAGCGCGGGTACCGACACATCGCGGACCACACGGCGGATGCGGCGATCAAGTCGCTGTTCCTCGACCTGGCATGGCAGCGGGCGAAATTTGCCTCGGATCTGCTGCCGCACGCCCAGCGGCTCGGTGGCGCGAGCGCGCACGAGGGCACCGCGGCCGGCGCGCTGCATCGCACGTGGTTCGATCTGCGGAGCGCACTCTCCCGGGGCGACGCGACTGCCGCGCTGCATGAGGCCGAGCGCGGCGAACAGTTTTCGCGCGGCGTGTACACGAACGCACTCGACGGCATGCTCCCGCCCACCGCGCGCGCACTCGTCGAGCACCAGTACGCCGAGCTCCGCAGGACCGCCGAGCGGCTGCGCGCGCTCAAGGCAGCATGAGCCGAGTATTGCGGCGACCTGCCGCGTGCGGAGATGCGCTCATGATTGCCGCCGGGGATGACGCTGCCGATCTGGTGCTGCGCGACGGCTCGACGGTTGCATCTCCGCCGGGGCCGCGCGGCTGCATCGTGCGGCGATCCGCGACTTCTACCAACTTTCGACGAAAAGCCGCCTAGGATGCGCGCTCGAGGCCAACCCGACGCGCGCGGGGCAGCCGCGCGCTGCGGCGCGCCGGCGGAATCGCGAGCACAGGCACGGCGGACGCATGGACGACACCCTCGGTCGTCGATCCAAAGATCAGCCGCGCAGCGCGACCCGCGCCCCGGTAGCCGATCACGATGAGGTCGCTACCGAGGTGCCCGGCGGCCTTGACGATTTCCTGGGCAGGTTTCCCGGCCTTCGTCATCAGCGTCGTCGCAACCGCCGGCGTGGCCCCGCGGAGCGCGCGCGTGACGAAGCTCCGCAGCTCGTCTTTGCCTGCCAGCGCCAGCACGGCCGCCGACGTCCGCGTCGCCATCGCCGCGACCAGCAGCGGGTCCTCCACGTAGAGGACGAGCAGATGGGCATCGGCAAGGCGCGCCAGCATCGAGGCGTAGCGCAGCGCCGCGCGGGAGTTGGCGGAGAAATCGACCGGACACAGAATGGAGCGGAAGACGGGCGGCGCGGCGGAGTGTGGCATGTGAATGACCTCACGGGTCCTGGCGCAAGTGGAATGCCACGCCATGACGACGGTATCGCGGCCGTGGGTGACAAAAGGCGACCATCTCGATTGCGCCGGGCGGGAAATATTTCGCGGGCGATCACGGCACCGAGACGACAAGGGCGCGTGTCCGTTGAAGAAGGGCGAGCGCGACGCGGCAAGGCGCACCGGCGTCCCGGCCGAGGACAACGATGCCCGCGGCCGAACGACGCTGACGGTCGACAATGACGTCGATGACGTCTCCATGCGCGACGACGCCGCCGACCCCCCTCGCGGAATCGACAGCGGTCGCCAGCTGGCGCAGCCGTTCCAGCGAGGCCTCCTTGTCCGCCCGCGCGGACAGCGCATGCACCAGCACGATGCCGCGCTCGGCGGCCACCGACAGCCTCGACGCGAACGCCAGCTGGCGCGCTGACGTCGACCGGAAATCGACAGGGACGAGCACGGCCCCGACGTGCGGCACCGCCGACGTGTCGGTGAGCGAGATCACTTCGGAGCCGGCGGGCGGAACGATCGCCACGGGCACCGCGGCACCACGCAGCACGTGCGCCGCAACGGAGCCAAATGTGATCCGTCCGAGTGCGCCGCGGCCGTGCGTCCCGACGACGATGAGATTGGCGACGCGATCGGCGGCGACGCCGAGAATGGTCGCAGCAGGCGGCCCCGGGGCGACGAGCAGCTCCGTCTCGTCGCGGTAGGCCACCCACCCGGGAATGCTGCCGCGCACGAGCGCATCGAGCGAAATCTGCTCGGCGAGCATCTCGTCACTCCCGCGCGGCGCGTTCATCGCACGCAGGATGATCAGCCGCGAGCCGCGCTGCACGGCCAGACCAGCCGCCGTGTAGAGCACACCCGCGGCGGCGGCCGAGGAATCGACGGCACACAGGACGGTGCCGAGTACAGGGACCGACGGTCGCTGCGAGGGCGCGGAGGTGTCCGTCTCCATGGACGCGGCCTTCCGCAACTCGCATGCCGCGACGCGCCCGATCACGCCCGCCTCCCTGACGGTGCGTTCACGACGGCGCGAACGGATCGCGGGGGTGCCGCGCGGAAAATTCAGACGCCGCTGGGAGAAAATTTCGCATCCGTCGGATGTCTCGCATCGCGGTCCGCGAACCTCCGTGGCGAGGCAGGCTACATGTCGTGCATCTGCCGCGGTTGCAGCGCGGCGCGCAGCGCATTCACCACCGCGGCGACGTCGATCAGCTCCTGCCCGACCGCGCCCTGCACAGGCGTGAGCCAGCCGCCCGACGCCAGCAGCATGCCGGCAACGCTCAGCGCCATGCCGCCGACGGCACTCTGCAGCGCGATCGACCGCATCCGCCGGCTGACGTGCATGAATTCGTCGACCTTGCGCAGCGCATTGTCCATGATGACGACGCAGGCGGCTTCGGTGGTCACGTCGCTGTTCTGTCCAATCGCCACGCCGACCGTCGCCGCCATCATCGCCGGCGCGTCGTTGATGCCGTCGCCGACGTACAGGGTGCGTGCGCGTACAGTTTCGCGGCGGACGATGGCCAGCTTTTCTTCCGGGCTCTGCTGCGCATGAATCTCGGTGACCCCGACCTGGGCGGCCAGATAGGCCACCTCGGACGGTCGATCGCCCGACACGATCATCACGCGTGTGAAATGGTGGGCGGGGCGCAGGTGCTCCACGAACGACCGGCTGTCGTCGCGAGGGGCATCGCGGAACTGGAGGATCGCGGCGGCGCGGCCGTCGATCGCGACGGCGCACTCGAGACCCTCCGCGGCGACCTGAAGCCGATCGATCCCTGTGACGTGCTGCTCCGCAGCCCGCGCGCGGCTCGTGATCATGACCTGGCGACCGGCGACCACGCCGCGCAGCCCCGCGCCCGGCGGCTCGCTCACTTCGATGGCTTCCGGGAGCCCGGCCAGATCTGGACGCGCCGCGAGCACGGCACGCGCCAGCGGATGCCGCGAGTAGCGTTCGAGGCTCGCCACGAGCGTCATCACCTCGTCGCGCGTGAATCCCGGCGCGATGACGGTGTTGGTCAACGACGGCCTGCCATACGTCAGGGTGCCCGTCTTGTCGAAGATCGCCGTCCGGCAGCTGCTGACTTGTTCGAGCGCCAGCGAGCTTCGAACGATGATCGACCGCCGGGCGCAGAGCGAGATCGAGCCGATGATCGCCACAGGAATGGCGATGAGCAGCGGACACGGCGTGGCAATGACGAGCACGGCCAGGAACCGCGTGGCATTGCCGGTCGCGATCCACGCAGCGCCCGCGACGGCCAGCGCGAGCGGCGTATAGACCGCGCCGAGCTGATCGCCGAGCCGCCGCAGCCGCGGCCGCGTGAGCGCGGAGTCGCGCATCACGTCGGTGATCGTGGCGTAGCGGGAATCGACCGCGCGCGCGGTGGCGCGGACGGTCAGCGCGGCCTCGCCATTGATCGCGCCCGAGATCACGCGCGAGCCTCGCGTCTTGGTGATCTCGAACGGCTCGCCGGTCAGGTAGGCTTCGTCCATCTTTCCATGCCCCTCGATGACCTCGCCGTCGACCGGACAGGTCTCGTGCGGGTGCACGAGGAGGACGTCTCCAACGGCGACCGCCTCGAGCGGAACGTCCACCATCTCCGCGTCCCGCTTCCGGTGGGCGACGGAGGGCATGCGCCGCGCCAGCGCGTCGAGTACCGACGACGCGGTGCGCAGCGCGTACTGCTCGAGCGCTTCGCCGCCGGCGAGCATCAGGACGACGAGGGACCCCGCGAGGTACTCACCGAGGATGGCGGCCGTGACGATCGAGATGCCCGCAAGGAGATCCGACCCCAACTGCCGGCGCGCCGCTTTGCGCACGAGCCCGTAGGTGAGCGGAACACCGCCGAACAGGAGGATCGCGTAGAGCGGAAGGGCCGCCGTCGCCGTTCGAACCGCGGCCGCGCGCAGCAGGACGTGCAGGACAATGGCGGCGATCGCGCCCGCGGCAATCGTGGTAGACAACGGTGGGGTCGGTCTGGCGGCAACCGCGCTCACGCGTCCACAGCCTGCTTTCTCCACGCGTGGCCGGTAGCCGTGGTCATGACGATCGTCGGCGGGTAACCCAAGCCGATCTGCATGCAGCCCTCTCGTCAGCGGTGAATGCGCGTTGCGAGCCAACGGGGTGCAACGCGAGATCCCGTGCCGCCGGCCGGTTTTCGCCCTGGCCGTGCACCCGGCGCCGGATTTTCCCGACGAGCGAGGCTTTTTTCCGCGCCGGATCGCGCCGGACTTGCGGCGGCGAGCCGTTGGCGCATGGTCCCGTTCTTGAACGCTGTCTGCACATGACAAGTGCCGCGGCGACACTCCGTGTGCTGGTGGTCGATGACGAACCACTGGATCAGCGTCACGCATGTCGAGATCCTCGAAGGACGCCTGAAGAACGAAGGCGTCAACGTGTTCACGGAGGTGAGGCGGCGCCTGGAAAGCGGGCCGCCTCCGGAGTGAGCGGGTAGGCGGTCGCCGCACTCCGGGGTAGACTGGGCCCGCTCGCAACAATTCCGCCATGGCAGATGACGATTCCGCGTCGGCCGGCGATGCCGCCCGATGGCAGTCGATTGTCGAATCGGCCGTCGACGGCATCGTGGTCATCGACGATCACGGCCGCATCGAGGCATTCAACCCCGCCGCCGAACGCCTGTTCGGCTATCGCGAGCCGGAGGTCCTCGGTCGCAACGTCAACCTCCTCATGCCGTCGCCGCACCGCGAGGAGCACGACTGGTATCTGACGCGTTACCTGCAGACGGGTGCCAGGAAGATCATCGGCATCGGACGCGAGGTCGCAGGCCGGCGCAAGGATGGCACCACCTTTCCGCTGCACCTGTCCGTCGGGGAAATGGTCGTCGCGGGCCAGCGGAAGTTCACGGGCATTCTCCACGACCTGAGCGAGCGCGTGCAGCTCGAAGAGCGGCTCCGCGCCAGCGAGGCGCGATGGCGGGCGGTGTTCGAGTCGGCCGTCGACGCCATCATCGTGATCGATGGCCGCGGTAACGTCGAGGCGTACAACGATGCGGCGCGGCGCCTGTTCGGCTACACCGAGCAGGAAGTGGTCGGGCAGAACGTCAGCATGCTGATGCCGTCGCCCTATCACGAGGAACACGACGGCTACCTCGCGCGGTATGTCCAGACGGGCGTCCAGAAGATCATCGGCCTCGGCCGGGAGGTGACCGGCAAGCGGAAGGACGGCACGACGTTTCCGCTCCACCTGTCCGTCGGCGAGACCTCGCTCGGCGGCGAGCGAAAGTTCACGGGGATCCTGCACGATTTGAGCGCCCGGGTGGCGATGGAAGAGCAGCTGCGCGAGCAGGCGGCGCTCGCGCGCCTCGGCGAGATGGCGGCGGTGCTTGCGCACGAAGTCAAGAATCCGCTGGCCGCTGTGCGCGGCGCCGTCGAAGTCATCGGCCGCCGGCTGCCGGGTGACAGCCGGGAATCAGGCGTCGTGAAGGAGATCGTCAACCGGATCGATTCCCTGAACGAGTTGATGAAGGATCTGCTGCTCTTCGCGCGACCCCCGCGCCCTCACCCGGTTCCGGTGGAGCTGCGGTCGCTGGTCTCGTCCACCGCCGAATTGCTGCGCGAGGATCCGGCGCTCAACTCGGTGCGCGTGGTGATCGACGGTGATGCGGCGCGCGTGCTCGCCGACCCCGGCCTGCTTCAGATCGTGTTTCTGAACCTGATGGTCAACGGAGCGCACGCCATGCGCGGCGACGGGCGCATCACGATCTCGATCGCGACGGCGGACAGCCGATGCCGCATCGCGTTCGAGGACACCGGCCCCGGGATTCCGCCGGACATTCGACAGAAAATCTTCACGCCGTTCTTCACGACGAAGTCGCGCGGCACCGGTCTCGGGCTGGCGACCGCCAGACGCCTCGTCGAGGCGCACCGCGGCACGATCGATATCGATTGTCCGCCGGGGGGCGGGACGACCGTCACCGTGCAGTTGCCCGCCATCTGATCCGGCCGGCTCGGATCTTGTAAGAGGCAGCCGGTCATGCACACTGCCGCCCGGTCCCTGCACGTACTCGTAGTCGACGACGAGCCGCTGATCCGCTGGTCGGTCGCCGAGACGCTCGGGGGCGCCGGCCACGACATCGTCGAGGCCGCCGACGCCATGGCGGCCCTTCGTGCGCTGGCTGACGGCCCGGAACCGGACCTGGTGCTCCTCGACTTCCGCCTGCCAGACTCCAATGACCTCGAGCTCCTCGCCGAGATCCGCCGCCGCGCGCCGCACGCAACGGTCATCATGATGACGGCGTTCGGGACGCCCGAGGTGACGGCCGGCGCCCTGCAGCTTGGCGCGTCGCAGGTCCTCAACAAGCCGTTCAACATGCGGGACCTCGAAGCCATCGTGCGGGCGCTGTAACCCTCGTCCGCGGCGCTCGGCAGGGGCGGCGCGGTTGTTGCTCAACGCCCTCCCAGTCGCGAAATTGACCGACGCCGTTGCGGAAAGATTCGCGCGCGCGCGGATTTTTCCGATTCCGAGGTGGTTATGAGTGCCCCCACACTGCTGATCGTCGATGACGAGAACCTGGTGCGGTGGTCGCTGCGCGAGGCGCTCGTGCCCGAGGGCTATTCCGTCCTCGAAGCGCGGAGCGCCGCCGAGGCCATCGAGCGGATGAATCCGTCCATCGACCTCGTGCTGCTCGATTACAAGCTTCCGGATACCGACGGCCTCACGCTGCTTAGCCGCATCAAGGAGATCTCGCCCGACACACTCGTCATCTTGATGACGGCATTCTCGACCGTCGAGAACGCGGTGCAGGCGATGAAGCTCGGCGCGTGGCATTACATCGACAAGCCATTCAACGTCGAGGAAGTGGCGCTCGCCGTGCAGAAGGCGCTCGAAACGAGCCGCCTGCGGCGCGAGGTGCGGACCCTCCGCTCGGGAGCCGGCCGCGAGTACGGGTTCGAGGCGATCGTCGGAACCTCCCCCGCGATGCTCGAGATGAAGGCAATGCTGGCGCGCGTCGCGTCGAGCCCCGCATCGACCGTGCTCCTGACCGGCGAAACCGGCACGGGGAAGGATCTGGCCGCCAAGGCGATTCATTACACCAGCGACCGATCGGCGAAGCCGTTCGTGAACATCACCTGCTCGGCACTGCCCGAGCAGCTGCTGGAGAGCGAGCTCTTCGGCCACGAGCGTGGCGCGTTTACCGACGCGCGGCAGCAGAAGCGGGGCCTCTTTGAGACGGCTGACGGCGGCACCGTCTTCCTCGACGAAATCGGCGAGATGACGGCGGCGCTCCAGTCCAAGCTGTTGCGGTTCCTCGAGGAGAAGACCTTCAAACGGGTCGGTGGTCTGGCGGACGTGCGGGTGGACGTCCGCGTGATCGCGGCGACCAACCGCGATCTCGAGGAGGAGGTGAAGGCGGGCAAATTCCGCGAAGATCTCTTCTATCGCCTGCACGTGATGCCGCTCACGCTCCCACCGCTGCGCGATCGCGACGGCGACCTGCGCCTCCTGGTCGAGCACTACGTCGATCGCTTCAACCGCGAGTTCCGCAAGAAGGTACGCGGCGTCAACGGCGAGGCGATGGCGTTGCTCGAGCAGTACCGGTGGCCTGGCAACATCCGCGAGCTGCGCAACGCCATCGAGCGCGCCATGCTGCTCGTGGACCACGACTGGCTCGTGCCGCGGGACTTGCCGTCGCTGACGCGTCACGCCTTCTCGAACTGGTTGTTCCGCTTGCCGCCCGAGGGAGTCAACCTCGACGCCGTGGGGCGCCAGCTGCTCGTGCAGGCCCTCGAGCGTTCCGCGTGGAACCAGACACAGGCCGGCCACCTGCTGCGGATCAACCGCGATCAGGTCCGCTACCGGATCGAGAAGTTCGGCCTCCGTCCACACGACGGACATCGGCAGCCGCCGCAGGAGACCGCGGCGGCGGGGTAGGGCACCCGCACGCCCTACGCGACCGCTTTCGCCGCCGCCGCATGCGCTTGGCGCACGGTCAATACGGGGCAGGGAGCGGTCCTGACCACCCGCTCCGCGACGCTTCCCATCAGCAGGTGCGACACGCCGCCGCGGCCGTGCGTGCCCATCACGACCAGGTCGATGTCGTGCCCCGCCGCGTATTCGACGATCGATCCCGCGGGGGTGCCGACGATCGCCTCGACGGTCGCGTGCAGTTCCACGACATCCGACGGGCGCAGGCGATCTTTCAGTCGCGCCGTCGCGCCGTCGAGGATCGCCGTGCGGACTCCCTCGACCTCCGGGACGAAGACTTCGGCGGAGTAGAGGGCACGATACGGATCTTCCGCGACGTGAAGCAGGTGGAGCGAGCTGCCGTAGCGGGCGGCCACGCTGCGCGCGTACTCCAACGCCGCGTCCGATGGCGCGCTGAAATCGAGGGGAACGAGGACGCGCTTGAACATAACAGCCTCCTTCCCTCGCGCCAGCAGTGTCCGTACCACGAGTTGGGCGTGTCCGCCGGGTGGGTCGCGGCCACGCGCGACATCCAGCGTGGAATTTTTCCGGGGGGCGCGAAATCTTCCGCGCCCGCCGCCGCCGGTCTTCCGCGCCCGGCGCGTGAATGGCGCTGCACACGCGAGATTTCGCGCCACTGCCGCAGGCACGCTTGTTGATGAGGCATCGGACCGGAGTTCACTCAATCATGCGTATTGCTCTCGCGCTGATGGTTTGCGGTCTGTTCGCGCCGACCGCGTTCGCCCAGGACCCGGTCGCTCGCGGGCGGCAGGAGTTCGTCGACTCCAAGTGTCAGGTGTGCCACCTGGTGGGCGGCGAAGGGAACAAGAAGGGTCCCGTGCTCGATGGCGTCGGCGCGAAACTGACGCCCGACCAGATCCGCCAGTGGATTACCAACGCGCCGGAGATGGCGGCGAAGGCTGGAATCGATCGGAAGCCGCCGATGAAGGCCTACACCGACTTCCCGAAGGACAAGGTGGACGCGCTGGTGGCCTACGTTTCCAGCCTGAAGAAATGACCGAGCAGACCCGACGCTCGTTTCTCGGCGGGCTGCTCGCCTTCGGCACGACGGCCGTGGGGGCGCTGCTCGCGATTCCGCTGGCGCGCTTCAGCCTGGATCCGCTGTGGCGCACGACGAGCGGCGTGCTCTGGTCCGACGTCGGCCCCGCCGCTGATTTCCGGTCGATGACGGCGCCGATGAAAATGCAGGTCGCCATCGAACAGCGCGACGGATGGCGCAAGGTGCTCTCCGAAAAGCCCGTCTACGTCGTCACGGGGGGCGACGGGCGGCCGCGCGTGCTGTCGGCCGTCTGTCCGCATCTCGGCTGCTCGATTGGATGGAGCGACGCGAAGAAGCAGTTCATCTGTCCCTGCCACAACGGCGCCTTTGCGCCGGACGGGGCACTGCTGTCCGGCCCGCCTCCCCGCGGGATGGACGAACTCGATGCGCGGATCGAGGGTGGAAGGCTGCAGGTCCGGTATCAATACTTCCGCCAGCTCGTGCCGACGCGTGAGGTGCTCGCATGACGGCCCGCCTCGTCGACTGGTTCGATCGGCGGACCGGCATCCGGGGGCTGCTGCACCAGGCGCTCGACGAGCCGATCCCCGGCGGCGCCCGCTTCGCGTACGTCTTCGGCTCGGGCCTGCTGTTCCTGTTTCTCTCGCAGGCGATCACGGGCGTATTCCTCGCGCTCTACTACGTGCCCTCGGCGGACCACGCGCACACGACTGTCGCCTACATCGTGAAGGAGGTCTCGTCGGGGTCGTTCATCCGCAGCCTGCACGTCTACGGCTCCAGCGCGATGATCATCGTGCTCCTGCTGCACATCGGGCAGACGGTCCTCTTCGGGTCTTACAAGGGATATCGAGAGCTCCTCTGGCTCGCTGGCTGCGTGCTGTTCGCGCTGATTCTCGGCATGGCGTTCACCGGCTATCTGCTGCCCTGGGATCAGAAGGCGTACTTCGCGACGGCGGTCGGCACCAACATCCTGACCGAGGTACCGTGGGTCGGCTCGTCGCTCAAACAGTTCGTTCGCGGCGGCAACGATCTCGGCACGCTGACCATCTCCCGCTTCTTCGTGGCGCACATCTTCGTGCTGCCCGCGGCCATCTTTGCCTTCGTCGGTGCGCACGTCTTCCTGTTCCGCAAGGCGGGCGCGGCTGGACCGCCGGTGCGCGCGCAGGCGCGCACGACCGAGTCCTTCTACCCGCGCCAGGTCCTGATGGACGTGGCCTTCACCGCCGTGCTGGTGCTCGCGCTCGGCGTGCTGGCGTGGTTCATCCCGGCGGACCTTGGTCCCGAGGCGAACGCCGCCGACACACGATTTCTTCCGCGCCCCGAGTGGTATTACGTTCCCGTCTTTCAGTGGCTCAAGTACTGGCCGGGCGCGCGGGCGATTGTCGGCATCGTGGTCATCCCGGCGCTCGTCGCGGCGCTCTTCGCCGGGCTGCCATTTCTCGACCGTAGCAAGGAACGCCGGCCGTGGCGCCGGCCGTTCAGCGTCGGTGGCTTTGCGGTCGTGATGCTTTCTCTGGTCGGACTGGGCGTCCAGAGCCGCGTGCAGGACGAGCGCGACCCGGCGATCTCACGCCAGCTCGCCCTGCAGCACGACGCGGTCGATGCGTTCATGAAAGAGCCGTTCGAGCCCGAGGTGACCGCGGGCGCGCGGAAGGTCGAGAAGGCCGCGTTCGTCAACACCACGGTGGCGCACGGCAAGGACGTGTTTGCCGCGCAGGCGTGCGACGCCTGCCATGGCGCCGACGCCCGCGGCAGCGAGAGCGCCCCGTCCCTGGTCGGCGTCGCCGCGCGGTTCCCGAACGGACAGCTCACGCAGATCGTCAAGACTCCCAACGCGAAGATGTCGGACGGCGGTATGCAGCCGCTCGATGCGCCCGACCCGGACATCGCGGCGCTCGTGGCGTATCTGGAGTCGCTGCAATGACGCGGACAGCGCTCGTCATCGCCGTGGTATGGGTGGTCGCGTGCGCCGCCCCGGCCGCGGCGCAGACGACGCCGCGCGATCCAGCCAACCCGCGTCCGGCGGCCGGGTTTCTCGGCGCCGACAGCTGCGTCGCCTGCCACGACGAAGTGGAGAAGAGCTATCTCGACAGCCCGCACGGAAAGGCCGCCAACCCGCGCGCGCCGGCCGCGCTGCACCAGTGCGAAACGTGTCACGGTCCCGGCGAGAAACACCTCGACGATCCGGCCGTCACCACGTCGATCCGCAAGTTCACGAAGATGGCGCCGCGGGAGGTGAATGCCGTCTGCCTGTCATGCCATACCGGGACGCCGCACACGGCCTGGCAGGGGAGTTCGCACGATGCGCGCAATCTCGCGTGCACCACGTGTCACAGCATGCACTCACCGCAATCCGACGCGGCGCATCTGAAGGCGCCGACCGAGATCCAGCTCTGCGCGACGTGCCACAAGGTGCAGGCGGCGAAGATCAACCGCTCGGTGCACATGCCGCTGCCGGAAGGGAAGATGCAGTGCTCGTCCTGCCACAACCCGCATGGCTCGACCAACGTCCGTCTGCTGCGCGTCGGCAACTGGATCAACGAGGCGTGTGTCTCCTGCCACGCCGAAAAGCGCGGGCCGTTCCTCTTCGAGCATGCCGCGGGCCGCGAGAGCTGCGTCACCTGTCACGACCCGCACGGCTCGACCAACGATCGGCTGCTCGTGGCGAAGCTGCCGATGCTCTGTCAACGCTGCCACATCGGGACGCGGCACCCCTCGACCATCTACGACAACCTCTCGATCCAGAGCAAGAGCGTCCGCATCGTCGATCGCGGCTGCGTGAACTGTCACGCGCAGATCCACGGATCGAACCATCCGTCGGGTCAGACGTTCACGAGGTAGCGTATGCGAGGACACACCGCGCCGCTCATCGCCCTCTCGATGCTGGCGCTGACCGTGACGGCGTCCGCACAGGACGCCCCGGGAACTGCGGCGCCCGCGCCGCCGACCACGGCCGCAGCGAAGGCGTCGGCTGGCGAAGCGGAGTTCGGAGGACGCGCCAGCAGCATCACCGGCGACGCCGCGCGCTTTCAGAAGTACCGCGACGTGCGCAACGGGCCAACGCTCGACCGCGCCCGGTATCAGGCGAGCAGACCACGATGGGAATTCGCGGCGTCGCTCGACCACGCCGGCTACAACGACCAGCGCTACAGGGCGGGCTTCAACCAATACGGCAAGCTCAAGGCGACCTTCCAGTGGGATCAAGTGCCGTTCTTCTACAGCGTGGATACGCGGACGCCCTTCATCTCCCCGTCGACCGGCGTGTTCCGCCTCAACGACGCATTCCAGTCGGCGATTCAGGGGGCCACCGCGACGACGTCGATCTATGCGGCGGATCTGCGGCGCTTCGACCTGCGGTCGCAGCGCGACACGGCCGACGCGCGTCTCGATTACCGCGCGACGCGCGCGCTCGATCTGCGGGCGTCGTTCACCAGCACGGGCCGCACCGGCGCGCAACCGTGGGGCGCCTCCTTCGGCCAGAGCAATGCCGTGGAGCTGGCGGCGCCGATCGATCGGCGGAGCAACGACCTCAACGCGACGGCGGAATGGTCGAGCGATCGCGCGATGGGACGGGTCGCCTACGACGGCTCCTGGTTCAACAACCATCTCGACCGCCTGATCTTCGACAATCCGCTGCGCGCCACCGACGCCCTGGGATTGCCGTCGCAGGGGCAGCAGGCGCAATGGCCCGACAGCTCCGCGCACACCGTCAGCGCGGCCGGGTCGCTCGCGTTGCCGGCCCGCACGCGCGCCTTCAGTTACGTGTCGGTGGGAAGCTGGCTGCAGAACGACGCGCTGCTGCCCTTCACGATCAACACCGCGATTGTGCCGCTCACGTTGTCGCGGCCGACCGCTGAAGCCGAGGCGCGCATCGTGGCGATGAACTACCGCCTGACGTCGCGGCCGACGACGCGGCTGTGGCTGAACGGCCAGTTCAAGTCGTACGACTACGACAACCGCACGCCGCGATTCCTCGAGGCGCAGTACGTCGGCCTCGACAGCACGATCGTCGATTCCTCCACGGGCGGGAGCGAGCCGTTCGGCTACGTCAGGCACTTCATCGATCTCGATGCCTCGTACGCGCCGTTGCGCGTTGCGGCCCTTCGCCTCGGCTACGGCCGCGAGCATGACGACCGCACGTTCCGCCACTTCGAGAGCACGACCGAGCACACGGTTCGGGCCTCGCTCGACAGCACTGGCATCGCCTGGGGATCGATGCGCCTGCAGTACGAACACGGCGACCGGACCGGGACCGGGCTCGACGAGGAGGTCTTCAGCGACATCGGCGAGCAGGTGTCGCTGCGGCAGTTCGACATCTCGGACCGCCGGCGCGATCGGCTGCTGGCGCTCGTGCAGGTCGCCCCGGTGGCCTCGCTCGGCTTCAGTGCGTCGGCCGGCGTCGGCCAGGAGCATCGTCCCGGGGCGGTCTTCGGCCTGCAGGACAACGACCTGCGCACGTTCAGTGTCGGCGTCGATGCGACGCGCAAGGACGCGCTCGTCTTCGGCAGCGAGTACTCCTTCGAGCACTACGGCACGCTGCAGCACTCACGGCAGGCGAACCCGGGCCCGCAGTTCAACGATCCAACGCGCGACTGGTCCACGGACATGAAGGAGAACGTGCACACCGTGACGGCGAGCGTCGATCTGCCGCACGTGGCGAAACGGACTGCCGCGCGCGTTGCCTACGACTACGTCCATGCGAACACGCGCTACCTCTACGAGCTGACTGCCGACACGACGCTGGCCAAGCCGCAGCCGCTGGCGCCGATTCTCAACAAGATGCAGCGCGCGACCGCTGATGTGCGTTACTCGCTGTCACAGCGGCTCGGTCTCGGGGCCGGATACTGGTACGAGAGCTACGACGCGCAGGATTTCGCGCGGTCGCCCGGGACGCTGGACAGCTCCTTCTTCCCGGCGCTGCTCAATCTGAGATACCTGAATCGACCGTACCGCGCACACACGGCGTCGATGCGTCTGATTTTCATCTGGTGAGCATCGCTGGTCCGGTCGCCACGACACCCCCGGCGCGGCGAAAGCCTGAATCACGCGCGCATTGTGGTGCGGCGTAGGCCTGCGTCCGTAGCCAGGAGAGGTGGCCGTGCAGTCTTCAACGAGTTGCGCGGGTTCGTTGCCGGCGCCCTTCGAAAAATTCCTGCTCCTTCGCGGCGAAATGCCGGAGTGCTGCCGGCATCACGTCGTGCCCGAGGTCGACGCGCGTGCGGATGTCGGCGCCGCGTAAATTCCCGCGACCTTCGCGCAGATTTCCGGATCTGGTCCGAGTGGCGGTTTGATGTCGCGCCCGACCCTGCGGAGAAGCGAGTCGCAGGTGCCGAATGCCAACCCTGGAAATCGCACGGCGGGTCAATGCGCGAGAGCGGCAGTCGCCGAGATGCCGGCTGGCAGAATTCCGACCTCATAAAGTTCGTGGCGTGACCCGCCGCGGGTGCATCCACGCCAGCGGAAGCGCGGACAATCCGTCGGCGCCGCCGGAATACTTCACAGGTCGCCAATCTCATCTCGCGGATTTCGGATTCCCGCGCGACGCGCGCGTCGGCAGGAATCGTGCGTTGCCTTCGTGCGGCTGGCGCGCATGCGCCGGCCGGGAGGCAGACCATGACTACGAAGTCGCGTGTCCGATCCGTGATGGGGGGACTCGCTGCCGGCGTCGGGGTTGCCGCGGGCGCGTACGCCGCATATGCCGGGGTCGCATGGTGTCGGTACGGGCACGTTCCGCCGTCGAACCAGGACGAGCGGGACGAACTGCTCGATCGGTTCATGCCCGTGTACGACGTCGTCGAACGTCATCACATCCGGGTGGGCGCGCCGCCCGCGATGACGCTGGAGGCCGCGCGGGACCAGGACCTCCTGCAGTCAGCGCTCGTGCGCGCCATCATCAAGACGCGCGAGATGGTGCTCAGGGCAGCGCCCGATGATCGGCAGCAGCCGCGCGGGCTGATGGCCGCCGTGAAGTCATTGGGTTGGGGCGTGCTCGCCGATGAACCCGATCGCGAGATTGTGATGGGAGCGGTCACCCAACCCTGGGAGCCGAACGTCACGTTCCGGGCGCTGCCGCCGCACGAATTCGCAGCATTCTCCGAGCCGGGCTTCGTCAAGATCGCATGGACGCTGCGTGCGGATCCGATTGATGACGGCATGTCCGTATTTCGGACCGAAACCCGGGCGCTGGCGACCGACGCGACCGCCCGTGCCCGCTTCCGGCAGTACTGGGCGTTCGCCTCGCCAGGAATCGCACTGATTCGCCGTCTCTCACTGAATCCCCTGAAACGCGACGCGGAACGGCGTGCACGTTCGGGATCGCGCTGGCGCGCCGGTGTGTGCAGACCGCGTCATCGCCCATGACCATCGTCTTTGCGATCGTGCTCGTTGTGCATGGCCTCATTCACCTGCTCGGCGTCGCGAAGGCATTCGGAATGGCCGACCTGCCGCGACTGACGCAGCCCATCCCGCCGTCGTTCGGGTTGTTGTGGCTGCTCGCGGCTGCGCTGTGTCTCGTCACGGCCGCATCGCTGTTCGTGTGGACCCGAGGCTGGTGGATGGTGGGCGTGTGCGCCCTGTTCATCTCCCTTCTCGCCGTCGTCTCCTCATGGTCGGATGCGAAGTTCGGCCTGGTCCCGAACGGAGTCCTCCTCGTGGGTGTCGTCTTCGGCTTCCTCAGCCAGGGGCCCTACAGTCTGCGGGCGGAATATGACGCCGATCGTGCACGCCTTCTCTCGACGGCTGCCTCCGAACACACCGTCACGGAGGTGGACCTGACCCGCCTTCCGGCCGTCGTGCAGCGCTATCTTCGCCTGAGCGGCGCGGTCGGACGACCGCACGTGCATAACTTCAGGGCGCGCATGCACGGCCGCATCCGCAGCGGACCTGACGCGCGGTGGATGCCCCTTGCGGCGGAGCAATACAACGTCGTCGCCGAACCCGCCCGGCTGTTCTACATGACAGCGTCGATGCTCGGGATGCCCGTGCTCGGCTACCACCGCTACGTGGGCTCCGCGGCAAGCATGCGCGTGAAGGCGGCGGCCCTGCTCCCGGTCGCGACAGCCGGCGGGGCCGAAATGACGCAGAGCGAAACGGTCACGCTGTTCAACGACATGTGCGTCATGGCGCCTGCCACGCTGATCGACCGGTCGATTGCGTGGGACACCATCGACGCCCACCGCGTGCGCGCCCGCTTTTCGAATGCGGGCTTCGTCATTCACGCCGACCTGTGGTTCAGCGACTCCGGCGAGCTGACGAACTTCGTGTCGGACGATCGGTATCAGGGCTCACCCGATGGCGCGACGCTCCGGCGCGTCAGGTGGTCGACGCCTGTTCACGGCTACCGCTCGTTCGGCGCCGCGCGCCTCGCGGCGGCTGGGGAAGGCCGCTGGCACGAACACGGTGGCGAGTATGCCTACATCGAGCTCACGATCGATGACGTCGAGTACAACGTGCCCGACGGGGAGGACTCCGATGTTGATTGACGAATTGATGCCTGTCTACGACGTATCGGACGGCGTGGCGACGGTCGTCGACGCCGACGTCGCGACGACGTGGAATGCGTTGCTGGAAGTGGACCTGCTCGAGGTTGGCCGCCGGCGACCGGCTGTCGCCGTCCTCGGCGCGCTGCGCATCCTCCCGGACCTCATGAGCGAACTGTTGCGTCACGGCCGTCTGTCGCCACGTCCGGACCGGATGCGGCTCCAGGACATGACGACGATCCCGCTGGGCAACGGTGGCTGGGTGCTGCTCGGCAGGCGTGACGGCGCGGAGATCGCGCTCGGACTTGTCGGCAGGTTCTGGCGCCCGGTGATCGAGTTCGCCCGGGTGGCCTCGGCCTCCGAGTTCCGCGCCTTCGCCGAACCGGGGTTCGCCAAGACAATCTACGCCTTGTCCGTTCAGCCCATCGGTCCGCGCCACACGCTGCTGTCCGGGGTCATGCGCACCGCGACCACCGACCATCACGCGCGGCGCTGGTTTCGCCGCTACTGGACGTTCGGCGTTGGCGCCGGCGCGCACGTCCTGGTCAATGGTCTTCTCGACGTGACACGCGAAATGGCTGAAGCGAAGGCCGCTCGGTGTGTGGCATGAACGGGGCGCAACGGCTCACGTCGGTGCTTGCGGGCCTGATGGTCGTCCAATCGTCTCTTGGCCTGGCGTTTCCGGCGCAGTACCGTGACGACGAGTGGATCCGCGCGACGTGGCACAGCAACGACTGGGTCACGCTGACCGTTGCCGTGCCGCTGTTGCTGATCGGCCGTGCGCGAGCGGGCCGCGGCGCGGGGTGGGGACTCCTGTTGTGGCTGGGCGTGACCGGCTACGCGGCGTACAACTACGGGTTTTATCTCTTTGGCGCCGCCCTCAATGCGTTTTTCCTCCTCTACGTGGCCGCTCTCGTCGTCGCCGCGGCGATCCTGATCGTCGCGCTGCCTGCCGTCGACGCGGGCGCGGCGGCGGCGAGGTTCCGTCCAATGATCTCACCGCGTCTGCTTGGCGGTTATTTCGTCCTGGTAGCGCTCGCGCTTACGAGCGCGTGGGTCTCGATGTGGGCCGCCTATGTCTTCGCAGGACGGCCGACACCAGTCGAGCCCGACGCCTTTCGGTTGGTCGCCGCGCTGGATTTGTCGGTGATGGTGCCGCTGCTCGCGCTCGGCGGGTCGCTGCTGTGGCGCCAGGGCGCGTGGGGAGTCGTGACCTGTGCGATCGCCGGCGTGCAGGCGTCGATCTATTTGCTGGTCCTGTCAGCCAATGCCGTCGTGGCGATCGAGCGCGGTCTTGCCGCAGCGCCGGGCGAATTGCCCGTGTGGGGCCCATTGTTCGTGGTCACACTGATAGCGACGGTCGCACTTTTCTCAGGTGTCGTAGATTCGACGACTGCCGGTCGGCCCGCCGACGGCTGACGGCGCCTCGACAGGCTGGGACTCTCCGTCACCGATTCAGGAATCGGATTCGCTCTCGACGCGCATTCGCTGCTGGTATGAAGCCTGCAGTCCGAGCTGGTCCGAACCGCGCCGGCGCCTGTTCCCGGGCGAAACGAATCGGGGCTCACGGTACATGGTGAGTTCCATTCAACAACCATGCAAGGCACCGAGAGGTACCTGTCGAAACCCGATTTCCAGACCCTCTTCGAGGCCGCACCGGGACTCTATCTCGTCCTTCTCCCCGACGCTCCCCGCTACACCGTCGTCGCCGTGAGCGATGCCTACACGCACGTCACGCGCACCAGGCGCGAAGACATTCTGGGGCGCGGGCTCTTCGAGGTGGTTCCCGACGATTCGTCGGATCCAGCCGCCGGCGGCGTGACGAAGCTCAAGGCGTCCCTGGCGCGCGTGCTCGCCAGCCGCCTTGCCGATCCGGCGGCGGTCGAACGGTACGACATTCGAGAGCCCGCGGAAACGGGAGGAGCGTTCGAGAAACGATGGTGGAAGTCGAAGAACTCCCCGGTGCTCGGTCCCGGCGGCGAGGTCGCGTACATCATTCACGCCATCGACGACGTGACCGAGCAGCATAGGCTCGAAGCGGAGCGTCGCGAGTTCGCGGCCTTGTTCGCCCTGGCCAATGCGGCGGAACAACGGTTGCGGGAGTCGGAGTCGCAGTTTGCCGGGATTGTCGAGATTGCCGCCGATGCCATCATCTCGGTCGACGACGAGCAGCGTATCGTCATCTTCAACAGTGGAGCGGAGCGGATCTTCGGCTACTCGAAGGCGGAGGCGATCGGGATGTCGCTGGACTGCCTCGTTCCCGAGCGGTTTCGCGGGATTCATCGTCAGCACGTCGAGACGTTCGCATCCGGCGAAGCGACCTCCCGCCGCATGGGAGAACGGCAGGCGATCGCGGGTCTCCGCAGAAGCGGCGAGGAGTTCCCGGCGGAGGCGGCGATCTCGAAGCTGCAGGTCGGCGGGAACACCCTGCTGACGGTGGTGTTCCGGGACATCACGGAGCGCAAGCGCATCGAGGACGAACTCAAGGACGCCAACGCCCACCTCGACGCCGTCATCGAAAACATTCCGCTCATGTTGTTCATCAAGGACAGCACGTCGTTACGGTTCCTGCGGTTCAACCGTGCCGGGGAAGAGCTGCTCGGCTGGCCGCGCGAGAGGTTCCTCGGCAAGACCGACTACGATTTCTGGCCGCGGGAACAGGCCGAGTCCTTTGTCGAAAAGGATCGCGAAACACTGGCGGGCGGCGCGGTCGTCGACATCGCCGAGGAGCCGATCCAGACCGATCGAGGCGTTCGCCTCCTGCACACGAAAAAAGTGCCGATCCTCGACAGGGCCGGTCGCACCACGCATCTACTCGGGATCTCGGAGGACATTACCGAGCGAAAGCGGGCTGAAAAAGAACGACAGCTGCTCGCCGACGTGAGCGTCGCGCTGTCCGCATCGCTCGACTACGAGTCGACGCTGGCGACGCTGACGCAGTTCGTCGTCGAGCACGCCGCGGACTGGTGTGCCGTCGACGTGATGGAGGAGGATGGGCGGCTCAAGCGGCTGAAAGTCGCGAGTGCCGATCCGTCGAAGGCCGAGTTGTGCCGGGTGCTCGAGGGCCTGCCACCCGACCGAGGTCTCCATCACCTTGTTCGGTCCGTGGTCGAGAGCCAGCGTCCCGAGGTGGTCGAGCACGTCACGCGTCCGTACCTCGAGTCGGTTGCGCAGGGGCCGGAACACCTGCAGGCACTCCTCGCCACCGGCATCACGTCGTTCGTCGCGGTGCCGATGGTGGCGCGCGGACAATCGCTCGGCGCGCTGTTTCTCGGTTCCTCGACTCCCTCCCGCGTGTACGGCCACGGCGACCTTCCATTGGCGGAAGCGCTGGCGGACCGGGCGGGCATGGCCATCCTGAACGCACGGCTCTACAGGGCGTCGGTCCAGGCCTCCCACATCCGCGATCAAGTGCTCAGCGTCGTCGCTCACGACCTCCGGAACCCGTTGTCGACCATCCTGTTGCAATCGGCTTTACTGCGGCGTCAGTGCCCGGAGCCCGCAGGGCAGTCTCACAAGCCGGAGGACGCCATCCACCGCGCCGCCACGCGCATGAACAGGCTCATTCAGGATTTGCTGGACGTCGCGCGGATGGAGTCAGGCCAGCCGACCATCGAACGAGCCCGATTGTCTGCCCGCGAGCTGATCGTCGGGGCGGTGGAGATGCTGCGGCCGCTCGCCGACTCGTCTGCTCTTGAGCTTCGCGTCGATGTGGATGATGACGTTCCCGACATGCTCGGCGATCGGGATCGGCTTCTTCAGGTCGTCGAGAACTTGATCGGCAACGCGATCAAGTTCACCGAACCCGGTGGTTCCATCACCGCCGGCGCGGCTGCACGCGAGCGCGAAGTCCGTTTCTGGGTTGCGGATACCGGCGTCGGCATCGCCCCCGAGCACCTGCCGCTCGTGTTCGACCGATTCTGGCAGGTCACCAGGAGCGGACGTCACGGGGCCGGGCTCGGGCTGCCGATCGCCAAGGGTATTGTCGAAGCGCACGGGGGGCGAATCGGGGTCACGAGCAGGCCGGGCAGGGGCACGACCTTCTGGTTCACGATACCCCAGGCGTGATTCGTGACGCCCTGATCAGGTGATGTGCACGTCGGATGGTCCCAGGCGCCACATGCGCACGTGGTGCTGGGACGAAGAGCGAAACAGGCACGAGACCTGGCCGTCCTCCGACGCCACGAAGACGACATTCCCCGGATGCCGTGCGGCGTAGGTGACGCTTGCCCGATGGCGGGTGCCGCGGCTGCCCATGTCGATGATGCGGCCATGCTGTCCCTCGGCATCCACCGCCTGTGCGACCGTGGTCGGGCGTCCCACCGGCAGGATCACGCCGAACGCGATCAACGCCAGGTCGCGGTTGAGCAGGATCGCGCCGTCGATGCCCGTCAGCGCCCCGAACTCCTCGACGACGCGCTCGACTTCGGTGAGCAACGCATTGCGGAGCACGTCGCCGAAGGGGGGAGCGGCGGCCTCCTGCCGACCGGCGTCCTGTTTCCACGTGATGCGCCGGACGAGCCGAAGCAGCGTTGTCAGCGACGAGTCGAGCGCCATCTTGTACGTCGCCGACCCGGCGACGTCCGGCTGCGCCTCGTGGGTGACGATGAGGATGCCTCCCCGGCCATGCGCGGACATCTCGCGCACGATTGAACGGATGACATCCAGGTAGTCGGAGACCGCGTCGCCCTCCAGGCCGGCCGCACCGGCATTCCCTTCGAGCGCGCGCCGGATAGGACCGGCAGAAAACACCAGTTCTTCGCCGCCCGTGAGGATCGTCCCGCGCTCGTAGCCAAGCAGCAGATCCCGGCCGCGACGGATCGACAGGCAACCCGGGCTCGAGGAGATGATCTTGACGAACGCGTCCGAGTCGGCGTTCAGGCCTTCGCGCGCCAGCCCGGTGATGGCCAGGCTGCCGTTCTCGAGGACGCCGACGGCCGAATAGATCCGGCGATCGACTCCGGCGACCGCCAGCTTCACGAGCTCGCGGCTGGCAAAGGGGCGCGGCGTCTCGAACGGCATGACCTTCCACTGGTAGAGGAATGCGCCTCCGGCGTCGGAGCCTTGCGGGATGATGAAATCGGACTGACTCTTGCCGAGGAACGCCACACCGATCGGATTGCGCTCTCCTTCGTATGTCTCGAGCCCCGCAAAGAAGACCGTCGTGAGCAGCTGCACGATGACCTCGTCGTCGACCTCCGAGAGGTAGCCGCGCTCGGCGGCAAACCGTTCGCGCAGCACACGGACAAGTGCGGGAGGGAAAACGGAGACCGCCGGGTCTGCAGGAGCGGCAGGATGTGAAGGAGTCAGGGCGGCATCTCCTCTCATGCCCGTGCCACTCCGTCAGGGCCGCCTGGCCGACAACAGCATCGAGGCAGACGAGGCGAGCTCGCTCAGCTCGAACGGCTTGCGCAGCAGGACGATGTTGGAGCCCAGGGCTTTGACCTGCGCGGCGATGCGCGGATCCGACAGCGCGGTCATGAAGATGACCGAGGTCGGCAGGCCGGCCGCGCGCGTCGAGCGGATCGCCTGCAAGCCGCTCATCCACGGCATGCTGATGTCCGTGACGACGAGATCGAAGGGCCCTGCCGTCGCCAACTGCTCGATGAGGTCCGCGCCGCTGGACGCGCGAACGACGGCGGCGTCGAGTCGCGTGAAGGCGTCCGTCACCGCGTCGAGCAGCTGGGGATCGTCGTCCGCGACGAGAACGCGAGCACCAGGCAGCATGTGCGTCTGATTCAGCATGAAGTGTGCCCGGCTCCGCGCACGTTACCGGCTGCCGTTTCACAACCGGTGGTGATCACCGACCGCCGGATGAACGAGGTTTTGACGGCCTCCTGCCTCACGCGTCACGGCTGCCATGCGTCAGCCATAAGGGCATCTCGAGATGCCTGTAGATAGCTATCGCGCGTATGCCGAAGATGACGGTGATGGCGATGGCCGCCGCATACGGCGTCTCGGGAGCCGCGTGCCGCAACGCCACGAGCGTGACGCAGCCGAGCAGGATCGGTGTCGCGTAGATATCGCGCGACATCAGCAGCGTCGGCCGGCCGGCGAGAACGTCCCGAATCAACCCGCCGCCTATGCCCGTGAGCACCCCCATCATGACGGCCACGGACTCGGGGAATTGCATCGACAGGGTCTTATCGACAGCCGCGACCGCGAACAGCGCCGCTCCGAGACCGTCGGCGTAGAGGACGACCCGCTGCGTGCTGCGAATCAGCCCTCCGAGCGAAAACGCGATCAACGCGCCGGCGGCCGCCGCCCACAGGTAGTTCGCGTCGATGATCCAGAACGGCGGTGCCGCGATGATGAGGTCCCGCACCGTGCCGCCGCCGAGCGCCGTGACCATGCCGAGCGCCAGCGCGCCAATGACATCGAGCCCACGACGCGTCACCGCAAAGACGCCGCTGATGGCAAACACCGCCGTTCCGACGATCTCGAGGGCATACTGCAGCGTCATGGTCTGCTTTCACGGTTCAGAGACGTGTCCGCGGCGATCCGCGTCCGTGTCGCCGACGAAATTATCGTGCGGGGCCGTCCTTGACCGGAACGCCGTCGCACCCCGCGTACTGACGAATGGTCGTCAGCGGCGTTCGCCGCCTCTGCTCTGATCACGGACCTTCGCGATCGGCAATCACTCCGCGCCAGGCCGCCGCGACCTGCGGTCGCGGTACGATTCGTGCCCTCGAACAAGGGAAGCGTTCTCCCTGTCCACCGGCACGTCGCGTTCGGAGTTTCGCCCATGGCCACTACTGACGCACACGCCAAGCCGGGGAACGGCTCCGCCAGGAGTGGCGCCTCGGGATCCGCGTTCGCTCTCGAGGAAGGAACCCGCAACCGGCCGCTGCTGGTGGTCGAGGATGACGACGCGACCAGGGAAATGCTTCGCTACCTGGTCCAGTCGGTTGGTTGTCCGGTCGTGACGGCCGCCAACGGGCTCGAGGCGCTCGAGCACCTGCGCAACGGCCTGACGCCATGCCTGATCCTCCTCGACCTCATGATGCCCGTCATGGATGGATGCGCGTTCGACCATGAACTGGCTCGCGATCTTCAGCTCTCCTCCATACCGACGATTGTCGTGACGGCCTTTCCGGAGAGGGCGACGGGCCTGGCGAGGCGCCTCAGCGTCATGCAGAAACCCGTCGAGATCGATCAAATCCTCGACCTGGTCGAGCAATACGCCGCACACGATGATTAGTCGGTACCCCCAGCTCACGTCGCTCGATGACTGCGACGGCGAGTTGCGGCGCCAACGCCGCCTGTTCACCGAAGTCCAGGAGGTCGCTCACATCGGCGTCTGGGAGTGGGAAGTGGCGCCGGGCCGCGTCACATGGTCCCCCGAGCTGTATCGCATCTACGATCTGTCTCCCGCGGAATACACGCCCACATTCGAGGGGTATCTCCAGAAAGTTCATCCTCGCGATCGCGCGCGCGTGCGCGCCACGGTCGAACGGCTGTTCATCGACCAGAAGTCCTTTACGCACGAAGTACGAATACTCCGGCCTGACGGCTCGATGCGCTGGGTTCGTACCTGGGGTCACGCGCTGCTCGACGAACGCGGCCAGGTGGCGCGCATGATCGGCGTCTGCCAGGATGTGACGGAACAGAAGTTCGCCGGCGAACAGCTCCGTCAGAGTGAGCGGCGGTATCGCCTGATTGTCGAAAATGCGGACGAGGGCATCTGGGTCGGTGACGAGGTGGGGAGAACGATCTTCACCAATGCCAGGCTGGCGGAGATGCTCGGCTACTCACCTGAGGAGATGAAGGGCCGGTCCGTCTTCACCTTCATCGATCGCAGCCATCGCAGCGTCGCCAAGGCCCACCTGTCCAGGCGGCGGCAGGGAGAGCGTACGCACTTCGACCTGGAGTTGCGCCACAAGAACGGCTCGCGCGTGTGGGCGTCGGTGGCGGCCAATTCCATGTACGGCGCGGACGGCCGCTACACCGGCGTCCAGGCCATCGTCGACGACGTGACAGCGAAGCGACGATCGCAGGTCCTGCTCGCCGCGCAACGAGACATGTTCGATCTGCTCGCGACCACCGACTCGCTGACGGAAGCGTTGAATATCCTGCTGCGGGCCATCGAGACCCTGAGTAAGGGCGTCATCGGCTCGGTCCTGCTGCTCGACGAGCCGGGACAACGTCTGCTCACCGGTGCCGCCCCCAACCTGCCGGAGGCGTTCAGTCGTGCCATTCACGGCGCTTCGATCGGCCCCAGCGCCGGCTCCTGCGGCACGGCGGCGTATCGGGGTGAATTGGTCGTGGTCGAGGATATTCAGACCGATCCGCTGTGGGCGGAGTACCGCGGCCTGGCGGCGTCCCATGGCCTGCGTGCGTGCTGGTCGAGCCCCATCTTTTCGAAGGACTTCAAGGTGCTCGGCACCTTCGCGATGTATTTCCGCGAGGTGCGGCGGCCCAGTGCGTCGGACGTGCAGCTGGTCATCGACGCCGCAGGAGCCGCGGCGCTCGCCATTCAACATGTCCGCGTGCGCGAGTCGCTGGCCAAGGCCGTCGAAGTGAGAGAGGCGTTCCTGTCCGCCGCCTCTCACGAGCTGAGGACGCCTCTGACGCCGTTGAAGTTGCAGGCGCAGGTGCTTGCACGCATGGTCGCCGACGGCGACCCGCGAGCGCTGGGGAGGTCGCACGAACTCGAAACGCTTGTCGATGGTGTGTGCAGGCAGGTGAGCAAGCTCCTGAAGGTGTCGGAAGATCTGCTGAGCGTCGCCCGCATCGGCGGCGGCGAACTGACGTTGAAACGTCGTCCGTGCGACCTGGCGGCCATCGCGCGGGAGGTCTCAGCGCGCTACTGCGAAGACGCCGAGAAGGCCCATTGCCCGCTGCAGGTGCATGCGGACGCGTCGGTCATCGGAGAATGGGACCGCGAACAGATTGAACGCGTGGTCATCAACCTGTTGACGAATGCGATCAAGTTTGGCGCCGGCAAGCCGATCGAGATCTCCGTCACGTCGCAGGAGTGCGGCGCATGCCTGCAGGTGAAGGACGCGGGGATTGGCATCGCCGAAGAAGACCAGGGCAGGCTGTTCAAGCGCTTCGAGCGGGTCGCCCCGTTGATGCATTTCGGCGGGTTGGGCCTGGGCTTGTATATCTCCAGGGAAATCGTCAACGCACACGGTGGGACGATTCAGGCCAGGACCGCCCTCGGTCAAGGCGCGTGCTTTGTCGTCAACCTTCCCGCTCACTGATCTTCCTTGCCATTTCGATATCCGGCCATCCCTCGGGCTCGGGGTATGTCGCCAACGCCGATCGTACGGCCGACACACCTTCCACCGGTTCGTGCGTCGCGAGCTCCAGGGCCGCGCGCAGTTCGAACGTCGCCGCGCTCTGTGATCGCGCCACATCGATCGCGGTCCGTAGTCGATCGAGGGCCGGCTCGCGTTGTCCTCTCGCGAGCAGGCACGTCGCCGACAGCCGATGTAATTCGGCGTCGAAGTAGCGATCGAACTGCCGGTACGAGAGCTCCAGCGCCTGGCTGATCGATCGCTCCGCGGACGCCACGTCGCCTCGCAGCAGCAGGATCTCGCCCATCATGGCGCCGAACTGCGGCATCGCCACCTGGCCCATGATCGACCGGCTCGCCTCGATGGCGGCGGTCAATTCCGCCAGCCCCGCGTCGACATGACCGGTGTGGGCCAGGGCCCATCCCCGCACACCGCGGTTCCAGGCGAGCGTCTGCACCGAACCAGATTCGCTCGCGACCGCGATGCCCGCTTCCACCGCCGCCAGGCACGTCGTCCAGTCGCGCCGATACCCGTGAATCCAGCCACGAAACACCCACGCGAACGCCAGCGAATCGGGGTGGCGAATCTCGCGTCCCACCGCGACGGCCTGGTCGTTGTGTTCGAGACACCGCGCGAGGTAACCCATGATCCAGAGGTTCCGGCTCGATTCGGCCAGCGAAGCAACCACGGGATCCAAGATGGTCAAACAGCGCTCGGAAGGCGACGCATGTCGCTCGAGCGCGATCGCACTGTCGGCGTGATGCTGGGCCTCGCGAAACTCGCCGAGGTGATGACAGGCGATCATCGCCTGCATGTGCCCGTTCATCAGCATCACCTTGTCGTCCGCCGTTTTCGCCTCCGCGACCATGCGCACTCCGGCGTCCTTGGCGGCCCGGCAATCGCCCCGTACCATGCGCACGACCCACGTCGCGCCGAGCGCCGCGGAGGTCACCGTCGCCTCGCGGAGGCCTTCGCCGAGTTGCAGCAGCCGATTCGTGAGCTGTTCGATTTCAGACGAGGCGTACCCCTCGACGGATGCGAGCGGGATGAGGCGCGCGAACGTGAGATCGAATTCCCGCCGCCTGGCGTCGAGTTGCTGATTCACCCCTGGCGCGTCCAGGCAGGCGAGCCCTCGCCGCGCCAGCTCGCTGGCCTCCCGGAACGCGAACCGGCGCGTGGCGCTTCTCGACGCAGCGAGCAGATACGTTGACGCCTGCCAGAAGTCCCGGCCCATCTCGAAGAGCGCTGCCAGCTCACCGGCGATGGTGTCGGTCCGTGACCCAAACGCGGACGCGAGCGACTCCGCGATTCGACGCGCAGCGTCGGACCGTCGCGTGGGGGCGATCGAGCTGAACAGCGAGTTTTGGTAGAGCACGTGCACGAACCGGTAGCGCATGGAGAAGCTGCCGTCCGGGAGCGTATGTTCGCGATCGACCGTCACGAGGCCGTGGACGCGATCGAGCGATTGCAGCCGCTCCTCGACGTCGGCGGGGTCGCGGCCAGCCACCCGGGCGAGGATCGCCGACTCGAACTCGTAGCCATGCACCGCCGCCAGATCGAGCAGCTCCCGTGAGCCGCGATCGAGCAGTTCGACCGTGCGCTCGATCATTCCGCGCAGCGATCCGGGCACCTCTCCTGCCACGTCCGGGGGACCGCTCGAAGCGCCGTGCTCCTGCAGGTAGCGCACGAGTTCCACCATGAAGAGCGCATTGCCCTCGGTCCTTTGATAGACGAACGCTGGTAGATCCCATGCCACGCCGTGATCCGCGAAGGAGGCCCGCACGTACCTGGTGACGTCGGGACTCGTCAGCAGATCGAGGCGCAGTTCCGCCAGCTCGCCGCGCGCGATTAACTCCCCGCTCAACCGCTGGAACGGATGGTTCGAGACCGTCAACTCGTGCGGCCGGTAGGTGACGATCAGCAGGACGGCCATGCGTCCTGCCCGCGCGGCGAGATGCGCGATCACGTCCACGGTCGACTCGTCGGACCAGTGCACATCTTCGATGAAGATGACCAGGGGCCGGTCACGCGAGACCTCTTCGAGAAAGGCGGTCAACTCCCGCATGAGGCGCTCGGCCGAGCCTGCGAGCGCCCCTTCCGGCGATCGGCCAACGGAAGGCGGCTCGTCCTCGCGCGGCACGACATGCACGTACCACGTTGGTGCGACGCGGCGCAGCCAGGAGGCGAGGACAGGATCGTCCGCGATCAAGGAGTCGATCGCCTCGAGAACGGGAAGGTGCGGTTCGGCCCCTGCAAGCCGTTCCGAGCAGCGGCCGCACGCCACACGGCACGGCTCGCTCACCTCCGACAGGAACTCTTCGACGACGGTGGTCTTGCCGATTCCCGGTTCGCCGGTGACGGCGACGCATCGTCCCGATCCGTCTCGCGCTCCCGCGAATGCCGCGTGCAGCAGGGCGCGCTCCTTCTCGCGCCCGACGATGGCGTTCCCACGGCGGCTGCGAACATCGCAGCGCTCCCGCGCGCTGCCGAGTTGAGCGTCGGACCTCGCCGGTGTCGCGGGCGCCTCCTGCCGCTCCACCGTCCCCACGAAGCGGTACCCGATCCTGGGCACTGTCACGATCAGCTGCCGTCCCTCATCGCGGAGGGCGTTCCGGAGCACTGAAATGTTGCGGGTCAGACCGGTATCTTCGATGAAGCTGTCGGGCCAGATCGATTGCAGGAGCTCAGCCTTTGTGACCACGTCGCCGGCACGCTCGACGAGCGCCAGCAGCGTCTGCAGCACCTTCGGCGCGAGCGGAACCGTCGCGCCGTCGCGCGTGAGCAGCGTGCCATCGCCGGACAGGCGGAACCGGCCAAAGACATAACTGGGGGATCGATCGGCGAGGGGCGGCCGGCCGGTTACGGGCACGAGGTCACCAGAAAAGCGAAGCGTATTGTAAGGCCTTCGTCAGGACTTCACGGCCGGGGTTTGCCTACGCTGCGACCGAGGTGAACCCCGTGCCACAGCTCCTGAATAGAAGCGGTCAGGTCATCGGCGTGTCCGCGTGTGCGATCTAGAATGTGCGCGCGAAGGCCGAGCCTGTGAATCCGGATCGCTGGCGGCACATCGAACGCATTTACCACCTGGCGCTGGATCTTCCACCGAACGAGCGCGAGGTGTTTCTCGACGGCGAATGCGACGGCGACGAGCGTTTGCGGGTCGAACTGGCGTTGCTGCTGCGTCGAACTCCCGCGGCGGAGAAGTTCCTGACCGAGCCCGCAGTGGTCACCGCGCCGCGCTCGAGCAATGGCGCGGCACCCACGGTCCGGCCAGACCGGATCGGGCGATACCGCGTCACCGGCAAGCTCGGCGAAGGCGGAATGGGGGTCGTCTATGAGGCGGTGGACGACCGTCTGGGGCGCCCGCTCGCATTGAAAGTCATCGGCCACGAGACGGTTGACAGTTCCCTCGCGCGCGAACGCTTCTGGCGTGAAGCCCGCCTCGCTGCGCGGATCAATCACCCGCACATCTGCCAGATCTACGAGGTCGGCGAGACCGAGGAGCAACTCTTTCTGGCCATGGAACGGCTCGACGGCGAGCCGCTGTTGGCGACTCTCGATCGCGGCGTCCTTCCACTCACGGACGCGGTACGCATCGGCCTCGAGATCCTCAGCGCGCTCGACGCCCTGCACACCGGCGGCGTCGTACACCGCGACCTGAAACCCTCGAACATCTTCTTGACGCGGCACGGTGTCAAGCTTCTCGACTTTGGTCTCGCACGGCCGTTCGCCGATGATGTCGGTGAGACCAGCCTTCCGCTGACACAATCAGGATTGATCGTGGGCACGCCCAGGTACATGGCGCCCGAGCAGCTCGAGGGCGGGCCGCTCGACGCGCGCACCGACGTCTTCGCGGCCGGCGTGATTCTCTACGAGATGCTGGCGGGCTACCCGCCGTTTGCAGCGACGACGCTGGCCGGGACCGTCAACAAGATTCTCCACACTGATCCCGCCGTGCTCGGGGGTTCGCCAGCGATCGCGACAGCGGATCGTGTCATCCACCGCGCGCTCGCCAAAGCGCCCGCTGAACGATACCCGACGGCCGCTGCAATGGCCGACGATCTGCGACGGGCGCTCGATTCACCTGACGATGAACCGCGACGGGCGCGAGCGGTCACGCGGTTGGTGGTGTTGCCGTTCCGGGTGCTGCGTCCCGATCCGGAGATCGATTTCCTGGCCTACAGCCTTGCGGACGTCATCGCCACGTCGCTTTCGTCGCTGGAATCGCTCGTCGTGCGTTCGTCACTGGCCGCCGTGCGGTTTGCCGCGGACGTGCCGGACATCAGTGTCATCGCCCGGGAACTCGATGTCGATATAGTCCTGTCCGGCACACTGTTACGGGTGGGTGATCAGCTCCGAGCCTCCGTGCAACTGGTCGAAGTGGCTGCCGGCACGCTCATCTGGTCGGACACTTCGCAGGTTCAAGTCGGCGATTTCTTCCGGCTGCAGGACGATCTCTCGCAGCGCATCGTCGAATCGCTGGCGCTGCCGCTGTCGAGCAGGGAACGGCGGGCACTCAGCCGGGACGTACCTTCGAGTGCGAAGGCATACGAGTTCTACCTTCGAGCCAACCAGCTCGGGCACGATCCCGCGTCGCTCGACATCGCGCGCGGCCTGTATGAGCAGGCGATTGAGACCGACCCGCATTTCGCGCCTGCGTGGGCGCGCCTAGGTCAACTCTATCGTGTCGTCGGCAAGTTCCGCAGTGATCCGGCGATGATCACCCGCGCCGAGGCCGCGCTCAACCGGGCACTGCAGCTCAATGCGGACCTTTCCGTCGCCGATCGTGTCTATGCGCAACTCGAAATCGACTACGGCCGGGCGCAGGATGCCATGGTGCGGCTCATTCGCCGCGCCTCATCGCGCAGCACCGACCCCGAACTCTTTGCCGCGCTGGTGCACGTATGCCGCTACTGTGGTCTGTTGAATGCCTCTCTTGCCGCGCACGAGCGCGCCCGGCGTCTGGATCCCAAAGTCCAGACGGGCGTGCAGCGGACGTGGTTCATGGCCGGTGATTATCTGCGTGCCGCGGCGGAACCCGGAGGATATGCCGCGATCGGAGGCCTCGCGCTGGTGATGGCCGGACACCCCGATGCGCTCCGGCAGTGCCGCAAGGACGCAGAGATGCTCCGCGTCGCCAAGATGACGCCGTTTGCCGACCTGTTCGATGCAAGGATCGCCTTGATCGAAGGCACGGGGAGCGTCGCGGCGTTGGAGTCTGCCACCGAAGCGGTCATCGCCGGCGGGTTACGCGACCCGGAGGCGCTGTACCACCTGGGCCGGGGTCTGGCCCACTTCGGCCGGGAGGAACGGGCCGTCGAGCTCCTGGCGGAAGCCGTCGAGCGCGGATATTTCCAGTCCTTCACGTTCTCGCGAGACGCATGGCTGGAACCGCTGCGCGGGCGAACGGACTTCCGCGAGATTCTGCTGAAGGCGGAGCAGCATCACCAGGAAGCACGAGCAGCGTTCATCCAGGCCGGTGGACAAGCGCTGCTCGGCGTTGGTAGTGAATCCAACGGATAACCAATCAGGGAAGAGGACGTCCCGGAACACCGACGTCCATCGTCAACACACCCGGGGTGCCTCCGCCGAGCGGAGGAACGGCGAAGTTGGTGATGAAAACCTGCTTGCGGTTTCCCATTCCGGTACCGAAGGCCATGTCAGAGGGAACCGACAGCCCATCGTCCGGCCGTGCGGCCACTGTGTCCATGTTTCCGGCTGGATCGATGCGGACGATCTTCCCCTGGATGTTTACCGCGAGGTACAGGTTGTCCCTGTTGTCGAACGCGATGCCGTCGGCGCCCCACAACTCGCAGGTCGGCGCGACGAGATAATTCGCCACCTGAGCGGTGCCATCGCTGCCGACGGGTATCCGCACGATTGCACCGAGAGTGGTGTTCGCGGCGAACAAGTCGCCGTGCTTGTCGAACGCCAGGCCGTTGGCCCCGGCCGGACCTGCAGGAAACTGCCCGCACGCTGTCGGCGTCGCTCCCGCCAGGAACGGATCGATCGACCAGGCGGTGATGACACCATCGCGGTCTACCTTGTAAATCCTGCCGCCCAACGAATCCGATACGAACAGGTTGCCCCTCGAGTCGAAAGCCAACCCATTGACCATTCCGGCGAAGGGAAGCGCCGCCATCAACTCCATGCTTCCGTCGCGCGAGATACGCCAGACGCCGCGGGTCGCCGGGACGTCGTTGAGCGCCGCATACACGTTGCCCGGCGCGTCGACGGCGAGTCCCGTCAGGCGGCGTCCTGGAAACGCTGTCGGACCGGAGCCGAGCACCGCCAGGGTGGACTGGGTACCATCCGGCGCGATCTTCCTGATCTCGCCCGTCAGAAGCATCGACAGGTACGTATTGCCTTCCTTGTCAATCCTGATGGACTCGGGGAAATTCGGTGGCGCAAACGTCACCACCCGTGAGACGGACGAGGCTGCGTACGCGGCGACCGAAAGCAGCGTGACGGCAGCGACAAACAGCACACTTCGAAACATGACAGTTGCTCCTTTCAGCCACTCCGAAAGTCGACCCCTATAGACCTAAGCGGCAGAATTGGCTGGGTACTAGAAAGTGCGCGCGAGGGGCCCTGAACTGCGCCCGCATCGCCGCTGGCCCGAGGAGGCCCATTTGCCAGACTCCCAGGCAGGCGAGGTGACCCGGTTGTTGAAGGCCTGGCACGGAGGTGACGAAGAGGCCTATCGCCAGCTGTCCGCGATGCTGTACGACGAGCTGAAACGTCAGGCAGCCGGCTGCATGCGCGGGGAACGTCCTGGCATCACGCTTCAGGCGACGGCACTGGTGCACGAGGCATTCGTGCGGCTCGCTGGCGCGGGTGAGGTTGGGTGGCAGGACCGCAAACACTTTCTCGCGGTTGCCGCTCGGACGATGCGTCGGGTCCTCGTGGATGTGGCGCGCGCCAACGCGACCGGCAAACGCGGAGCAGGAGCGGAGCCGGCGCTGCTCGATTCGAACATCGTCGCCCCGGGTGCCTCAGTCGTGGATCTGATTGCGCTCGACGAGGCGCTCGAAAAACTCGCCACGTTTGATGCTCGAAAGGTGCGGGTGATCGAGCTGCGGTATTTCGCCGGTTTGACCGTCGAGGAAACGGCCGAAGTCCTCGAGGTTGCCCCCGACACGGTCGCCCGCGACTGGCGTCTTGCGCGCAGTTGGTTGTTACAGGAGCTCGACCCTCAATCGGAGCCGTGATCGGTTGGCCGGTGGCTTGGGCTCACGAGAAATGTTGTGCGAAGGGCCGGCACAGCGGCCGGCCCTCTTCAGTAGCGAGAGGATCGGAGCAGACGTCAGTTCGCGCGCGCGGTCTGTCCGACATTCGCCGGCGGCGGATTCTTCGACGCGATGTAGGCCGTGATGTTCACCAGGTCTTCGGCCGTCATCTTGGCGACGATCGGCTTCATCAGGTCGGACCACAGGCCGTGCCGCGCGCCGGTCTGGAAGTCGAACAGCTGACGAGCCATGTAGCTCGGCGAACGGCCGGCCAGCGTCGGCACCGGCCCGAGGCCTTCCAGGTTCGCGCCGTGGCAGAGCGAGCACTGCAGCTTGTTGGCGAGCGCCTCACCCTTCTTGACTGCTCCCACCGGGACGTACGCGATGTAGCCCGCGTGTCCGTCGCGCATCTCGAAACGCTCCTGGCCGTGCTCCGGCACCTCGATGATACGGTTGCCGATCGGCTCCTTCCCGGCCTGGGCTCCCTCGAGCTCGAAGTACACGTTGCCCTGGATCTTGGTCTTCGGCACCATGCTGACTTCCTTGACCTTGACCCAGCCCTGCGGAATGGGCAGCGCGGCGAAATATTCAGCGGCGGCTTTGACTTCCTCGGGAGTCGCCTCTCGCGCGAATCCGGCCATGGTGTTGACGTTGCCCTTCCGCGGATCCGAGCTCCTGCGCAGGCCGTTCTTGAAATCTTCCATCTGCTGCGTGAAGTAGGCGACGGACAGACCTGCGGGGGCCGCGTTCTCGGGGCGGCCGCGGCCGTTCGGGAGGTGGCAGAAGCCGCACGCGCGCACGGCGGGCATACGGCCCTTGCTGACGATGTCCGGCATCGTGCCGTGATCTTCCGGATGCCAGTCAGGCACCGTCGGGATGCCGCGCAGCTGCGTCCGGGTCAGCCCCACGCTGCTGCCCTCGATGTGCAGGAGCGTCCCGTCTTCTGCGGGCGGCTGTGCCGGAGCCGCGCCGGCCTGTGGAGGCGGGGCCGGCGGCATGACGCCCCACGCCCACTCTGGAAGATTCGGGGGAACCGGCCTGGCCTGCGCAGGCGCCTGCTGCGCCAGCGCATACCCGCCCATCACTACGAGAGCAAATGCAACCAGAGCGAGATGGATCTTTTTCATACGTTCTCCTCCAGCCACCGAATGAACGTGTCGAAGCGGTCATACGCTAGCACACAGAGGAGAGAAACAACACCTGTACTCGCCCCCGGCTGCGCGGACTCTCCCTTCGTGAGTATTTCGCCGGCCGGGACGGCACGCGCGCCCACACGCTGCAACAACGCTGCGAGCCCTGACGCTCGCGCGAGGCGATCGCGCGCTCGGCACGCTCACGACGCCCGCTCGCATGGCCGCGAGCCGTTACACATGTAACGGCAACGTGGTGCGGCGGTTGCATTGCTGCGACGCATGCCTGCCCTCCTTACGCCGTGGGATTTTGCGGTTGAGCAGCGCGATCGTCTTCGCCGGCACTGGCCGGGGGTCCACGACGCCGACCGCGACAGCATTCATGAGGCACGAGTGGCTATCCGGCGCATCCGCGCCGCGCTTGGGGCTTTCGCCACACCGGATGGCGACGCCGTGAAGCTATGTCGACACCTCGGCCGAGCGCTCGGCCGCGTGCGCGAGCTCGACGTCACGGACGCGGTGCTGCATGAGGCGGGCTCACGGCTTCCTGCAGCCGCCTGCGCCGTGGCTGCCGTGCGGCGCGACCTGGGCCAGGACCGGCTGCAGGCGAGCCGCCGCCTCGTGAAGGCGCTCGACGATCTTCAGTTGCGGCCCCTCGCGCGTCTCGCCCGGCCGCACCGCGGCGTGCTCTCGTTCTGGAAGGACTGGCGAACGGGACTCTTCGACGCGATTGCCACGCAGACGAAGGCGTTGCGCGCGGCCGCGCACGAGGCGCCGGCGGTCTACATGCCGAATCGCCTGCATCGCGTACGCATTGCGCTGAAAAAATTCCGCTACACGCTGGAAGTGGCGGATGCCGCGGCGCTCGGCGTCGATCCCGCCCTGCTGCGCGACTTGCAGAAGACGCAGGATTCGCTCGGCCGCATCCACGACCTCGGCGTCGCGCAAAAGGCCGTTCGCGCCTTCTGGCCGGGCAGGCCTCTTGCCGATGAGGCGCGGTTGCTCGATGCCGTGTTGAGCGCGGATTGCTCGAGACTCCACGCCAAGTACCTCGCACGCCCCGAGCGGCTGGGCGCCTTCTGCGAGTACGGCGTGACGTTCGCTGCATCGCGCATCGGGCGTGGCGCTGCTCACATGATGGCGCGCGCGCTTCCGGCCGCCGGCCTTGTCGCCGTGCCGCTCGCCATGTGGCGGCTCGGCGCCGCAACAGCGGAGAAATGATCCGGAGCGCGGGGCTATACTGCTGACACCCCGATGCTTCGAAACAATCGCGTGCTCTGGGCTATCCAGATCCTTCTCGCGGCCCTGTACCTCTTCGCCGGCGGCTTCAAGCTGTTCGGCCCGGCCGAGGCGATGGCGCCCCCCGGGCAGCCGCAGCCGTTGCCAATCTGGTTCCTGCGCATGATCGGCGGCTTGGAGATGCTGGGCGCGCTCGGCCTCGTTCTGCCGGGCCTCACCGGCATCCGCCGCAACCTGACGCCAATTGCCGCCGGCGCCCTCACCGTCATCATGATTGGCGCCGTCATTACGACCGCTGCGACGATGAGCGTCGCGCTGGCCGTGCTGCCGCTGATCACCGGCGCGCTCGATCTCGTGGTGCTGAACGGGCGGTGGGACTGGATGTCCGCGCCGGCGCGCGCCAGCAGGCGTTCGATCGCATAGCGCCGCGCGTCCGCGGCATCGCCGCGGCATCACGCTCGAGACCGGTTGCCGTTCAGCGCTCGAGCGCCGACAGATCGAGCCGGCTGAGACGGTCTGGATCGGCCAGGATGTCCATCTCGACGACCTTGCCGCCCGCGATCGTGAAGCCGATCACGGAAAACAGGCTTCCATCCGGCAGACGCGTCACGACGCCGATGTTGCCGTTCACCAGGACGACCTGATTGGACAACGCGATCTTCGAGAACGCCGCGGCTTGCGCCATGACGGCCCGGGCTCCACGTACGAGCCGCGACATGCCCGTCACCGCCCCACCGTCAGCCCGCAGCACGATATCCGGGTCGAGCACGGCGACGAGCGCTTCGAAGTCGCCATCGTGGGCGGCGGCGAGAAACGCATCGATGACGAGGCGCTGCTTCCGCAGGTCCGCCTCTGCCGCCGGCGCCTGGCCCTGGACGCGCCGGCGCGCGCGGCTCGCGAGCTGACGCGCGGCGACGGCCGATCGATCCACGACGGGCGCGATTTCCTCGAAGCTCATGCCGAACACATCGTGCAGCACGAACGCCAGCCGTTCCGCCGGCTCGAGCTTCTCCAGGACGACGAGCAGCGCCAGGCCGACGGAGTCGGCGAGCATGGCGTCCGCCTCGGGCCCTTCGTCGCGGCGATCGATCGCGCGGATGATTGGATCCGGCACGTGCACGTCCAAGGGAGCCTCCCGGCGCGATGCCCGCGCGCGCAGCATGTCCAGGCACACGCGCGCCGCGACCGTCGTCAGCCATCCCCGCAGGTTGTCGACACCGCTGACATCCGTGCGGCTCAATCGCAGCCAGGTTTCCTGGACGGCGTCCTCCGCCTCGCTGATCGAGCCGAGCATGCGATACGCGACCGCCCGCACGTGGCGGCGGTGCTGCTCGAATTGCTGGGCGAGCCGCTCGGTATCTCCCGGAACGCCTTGACGGCGTTCCTTCGTATCTCCCGGCATCTGTCACATTCCTCTGTTACGGTCCGTCATGGTACTGACGGACGCGATGTCGCGAATGTGACAGACGTCGAAGGTTTGGCAAAGGAGCCTCCACCGATGAACGTTCTCTTGTGGGTCCCCCAGGTCGCGCTCGCCCTGCTGTCGCTCGCGGGTGGGGCATACAAAGTGTTCATGTTCGAGGAGCTCGCGAAGGTGCCGACCACGAGCGCGCTCCCGCGCGAGGGGTGGGCGGCGCTCGGCCTATTCGAGATCCTATGCGGGGTCCTTCTGCTCGTCCCGGCCGCTTTGAAGTGGATGCCGGTCCTGACTCCGCTCGCCGCCGCCGCGCTCGCGCTGGAAAGCATCGTCCTCGCCGCCCTGTACGCGCGATATTCGCTGCAACTGGCTGCGACCAACCCGCTGGTCTGGGTGGTCGCGATGGGTGTGATGGCGGCCTTCGTGGCCTATGGGAGGTACGCCTGACCTTTTTGTGCTAGCCTCGCGGGCCATCGGGTGCCTCACGACACGTGAGGCCCGGGCACAAGCGAGGACACCCATGCAGCGCTTTGTTTTCGCCGCCATTGCCGCGTTCACGCTGACGGCAGGCACAGCCCTGACCGCCCAGTCGGGCGATCTGAAAATCACCTGGATCGATGTCGAAGGCGGCGCCTCGACGCTGTTCGTCTCGCCGGCCGGGGAATCGCTGCTGTTCGACACGGGTTTTCCAGACAACGACCGCGATGCGAAGCGCATTTTTGCCGCCGCGCAGAAGGCGGGCCTGACGAAGATCGATCATGTCGTGATCAGCCATTGGCATGGCGATCATGTCGGCGGCCTCGAAGCGCTGTCGAAGATGATCCCGCTCGGCAGGTTCTACGATCACGGCGACGGCGTCGAGGCCGCTGACAAGGCGCGGCACGACCTGTATGTCAGGATCGCCGGCCCCAACCGCACGATCCTGAAGGCCGGAGACACGATCCCGTTCAAGGGTGTGCAGGTGCGCGTGCTGGTGTCGGAGGGCCCGGTGATCGCCAACCCGATCAATGGCGGCGGGCCGAATCCGCTCTGTGCCGATGCCCCGCGGCAAGCGCCGGCGCCGCCGGAGAACGTCCGCATGGTCGCGCTGTCGATCAATTACAACAACTTCAAGTTCGCGAGCCTGGCCGATTCCGACTGGTCGCGCGAGATGGAGCTGGCCTGCCCGGTGAACAAGCTGGGGCACGTCAACCTGTACACCATCAACCGCCATGGCTCACTGGACAATTCAGGGGCGCCGGCGCTGCTGAGCGCGGTCAAGCCGCAGGTGATCGTGCTCAACAACGGGCCGCGCAAGGGGCTCGGCCAGAAGGTCGAGGGCACGAAGATCATCAACGCCAATTACACGCCGTACGAAACGCATTCGTACTTGCGCCTGGCGAAGCTGCCGGGCATCGAAGGCGTCTGGCAGGTCCACAAGTCGTTGCTCGATCCGGACCCGGCCCACAACACCGCGCCCGAGATGATCGCGAACCTGGACGAAGGCGCGGGCGATGCCGGCAATACGATCACGGCCACTGTTGCCGCCAACGGCCGGTTCACGATCACGAACACGCGCAACAACTTCAGCAAGACCTACACCGTGAAGTAGGCGCCGCCATCGAGCGATCGGCCCGGCGATGGCAGGGTAGCCGCCGGGCCGTTGCCACTCTTCTCCTCCGAATCCCGCATATCCAGACAGCGCCCTTGTCGAAGTCACAGGCAGGAGGAGCATTATGGATGCGCGGGAATTGGAAGCGATGGTCGTGGAGTGTCTGCCGTCGGTGAGCAAGTGGGCTCATGGCCGGCTGCCACCGGCCGTGCGGGGACACCTCGATACGTGCGATCTGGTACAGGAGGTCGCGTGTCGCATGCTGTCGAAACGCGGCGCCTTCGACGTGAGACATCCCTTCGCGGTGGAGGGATACATGCGAAGGGCCCTTCTCAACCTGGTGTGCGACCACCTCCGTCGAACGAGGCGCCAGCCGATGCTGGCGGAGATGCCGAGCGAGCACGAACTCCGGTCGCCGGCGTCCAGGACGCCGTTCGACTCGGTGCTCGAGTCCGAGATCGAGGCGCAGTATCGAGCCGCACTGGGTCGTCTCCGCTCAAAGGACCGCGATTTGATCGTCGCCCGCATCGAGCATCTGAAGCCTGCGGCGGAAATCAGGCGGCAGTTCGGGTTCTCCTCGATGGGCGCCACCTATGTCGCCATCAGCCGTGCGCTCGCGCGGTTGGCGCGGGAAGTCGCGTCACGGAGGTCGGCGCGCGCATAGAATACGTGTCACCAATCCGCCTCCCCCTGACACCCGATTCGATGGAGATGCTCTGTGCCAACTTCGAGTCGCATTCTCTCTCGATTCCCGATCTCCCCATTCGCGATCGCCGCGCTTTGTGCGGCTGCGGTCGTCGCGACCGCGAATGGCCAGGCGAGCAGGGAAGCGCCTGTGCCAAAACCGGCGCTGCCGAATCCCTATCGCCTCGTGCCGGACTGGCCAGCGCTTCCCGCGAGCATGAAGGGACCGAACGGGAAGAAATGGGGAGAAGTCATCCGGGTGCACGCCGCACCGAACGGCAACATCTGGGTCTTTCAACGCTGCTTCAACGACAAGCCCAACGGTGATGCGACGTGCCTCAATCGCGGCGACGCCAACCCGGCGATCCTGGAGTTCAACCCCGCCGGACGCCTGATTCGAAGCTTCGGCGTCGGCCTCTTCGCGCATCCGCACGGGTTCACCGTGGACAAAGACGGGAACCTCTGGACGACCGACACGAACGACCAGGCGACGATTCTCGGCATGCCCGCGAAGACCGCGCAGGGCGTGATGATGGGTCAGACCGTTCTCAAGATCAGCCCCGACGGCAAGTTGCTGATGACGCTCGGCAAGCCCGGGGTGGGCGGCGATGGACCGGACGTGTTCGATCGCCCGACGGGCGTCGCCATCGGCGCCAACGGCGACATCTTCGTGTCGGACGGCCATGCACGCAACACGTCGAACAGCGCGCGCATCGTGAAGTTCACGAAAGACGGGAAGTTCATCAAGACCTGGGGACGCATGGGATCGGAGCCCGGCAACTTCCGTGAACCCCATGACCTCTATGTTGGCGGCTCGAAAGGGTACGTGTACGTGGCCGATCGCCAGAACAATCGCGTGCAGGTGTTCGATCAGGACGGCACGTTCATCGCCGCCTGGACGCAGTTCGGTCAGCCGAGCTCGGTCTATGTCGACAGCAATGACAACATCTACATCGGTGCCACGTACGAGAGCGTGGCTCCAGGCGAGACCGCTCTCCGGCCGACGGCCGGCCCCAACGACAGGGCGATCGTGATCGGCAACGCCATCACAGGCGAGCTGAAATACTTGATTCCCGATCCCGGCGATCTGAGCAAGATGACCGACACCGGAACGTCGGCGTCGGGTATCGCCGTGGATGCGCAGGGCAACATCTACGCGGCGGACGTGGGCTTCAACAATCTCAGGAAATACACGCGTTGACATTCCTGGAAGCCGGCGCTAGGCTCGCGCCCCGATCGATAGGAGGTCGATATGCGCACGCTGCTGACGGTCGTCGGGGTTCTGGCCGTGGTGCTTCCGCTGCTGACCGGGCCGCCTGCCGCGGCGCAGGAGCAGGCGCAGGTTCAACGGGACGCGACAGGAAATCCTGTCGGCGCCCTCGGGCCGGTCAACGCGCTGGGCCAGGAGGTCAAGCGCCCGTCTCCGCCGACCGGGCCGCCGCCTCGCCTGCCGGACGGAACGATCGACCTGGGCGACGGCGCCTGGGTCCTGGTACCGGGCGGCGGCGACAGCATCGCGCAGCGATTGAACGGCGGCGGGGAATTGCCGTTGCTGCCTGCCGCGAAGGCGCTCATGGCGTCCCGCCAGCCAACCGATGATCCTGTGAACTGGTGCCTGCCGCTCGGCCTGCTGCGGACGAGCCCGTATCCGTTCCGGTTCATCCAGAACTACACGCACAAGAAGCCGACGCACATGTACATCATGTCCGAGTGGATGGGCTCGTTCCGCCAGGTCTTCCTCGACGGCCGCAAGCATCCGGCTGACCTCGAACCAACCTGGTTCGGTCATTCCATCGGCTGGTACGAGAAGGACAGCCTCGTCATCGACACCGTCGGGTTCAACGACAAGTTCTGGTTCGATCGACGCGCGACGCCGCATACCGAGCAACTGCACACGATCGAGCGGTGGACGCGTGTGGACGCAGGCCACCTGGTGCGCGAGGTGACGATCGACGATCCGGGCGCCTACTCGCGGCCGTTCACGGTGACCTTTCAGGCGACGCTGGTGCAACCGGGCGACGAGCTGATGGAATACGTCTGCCAGGAGAACAATCAGTACGGATTTGCCAGCGGGGTCAGATAGGCGTCGACGCGTTAGAAACGTCCCCGCGCGCGCTCTTTCTGCGGCAGCACTTCGAGACAGGTCGTCCACCACCCGGAGCGGATCGTCTCGATGAACTCGCCGGGCAGGCGCTCGGCGTGCATATCCGCCGCGAGCGCCTCGTGGTCGTACTGAACCGGAATGAATTCCACGCCGACCGTGTCACCGATCGTCAGCAGCGCGTACCACACGCGCGGCGTCCCGTCGTTTTCCGGCCGGCCGAGCACTCCGACGTTGACCACGTGACGCCCGCCGCCAAGATCGCGATGCCACTTGATGCCGGTGTGCGTGACGCACAGCACGTCCACACCAGCCTCGTCCAGGAGATAGGCGAGGAACGCGTCCGGGCTGGTCGATTCCCACAGGAACTCGTTGATCTTGCGCGGGGACCCGTGGCATAGGAGCAGCCGCGTCCCGTTCACCTCGAGCCGCCGCGACATCGGTAGCGTGCCGAGCCACGCTTTGTGGGCGGGCGACGTCTGCCGGAACGTGTAGTCGTAGCTCAGACGCGCGAAGTGGTTGTCGCGCGGGTCGGTATAGCCGCACTGGCAGTCGGCGAGCCCGCCGGCCAGCGAATTGTCATAGTTCCCCTGCAGGCACAGCACGCCCCCCTGTTGCAGGAGCGGAAAGACCCGGTCGGGGTACGGTCCGAAGGCGCCGAGATCGCCGAGGCAGAACGTGCCGTCTATCTGCCGCCGCGCGATGTCGGAGAGCGCCGTCTCGAGCGCGCGTGAGTTGCTGTAGATGCCGCCCATCAGCGCGAGGCGCATCACCGCGCCTCCGGCGCAACCGCCAGGTCGGGACCTTCGATCTGCCCGCTGACATTGCCGCAGAAGGTCCCGTACCGGTAGCACGTGACGCACGCCTGGTGCCGCAGCTCGTACGAACTCCGAGCCTCGTCCAGTGTCGCTCCGAGCTGCGCATCAGGCTGCTCGACGAGCAAGGGGCACACCCACACACCGCGGTCCGTGACCAGGCGCGAATGCGAGCACATCAGCAGATCTCGGTCGAAGCCGTCGAGCATCGCGGTCGTCACGCACTCGTCCCGCTGCAAGCCGGCGATGCGAGTCAACTCGCGGCCGAGCGGCAGCGCCGGCAGGACCTTGATGCGCGGTCGATCGCAGCCGGCCTCCTTCAGCACGCGCGCGAACCCGGCGAGCGTCGCCAGCTCGCTCGCGTCATCCCACGTTCGAACGACGGTGACGAGCGGCAGGAGGTTGCGCCGCGCCAGCCTGACCGCCCCCGCAAGCGCGAGGCGGAACACGCCAGGCCCGCGGATCGCGTCGTTCATCTCCTCGGTATATCCGTCGAGACTGACGCGCACTTCCAGCGAGTACCGCGCCGCGGTGGCGAGGCTCGCGAGCGCATCCGCAATCCGATCGCTGATGAGCGTGCCGTTGGTCAACACCGTCGTCGGCGCGACCGCGAGCGCACACGCGATCATATCGAGCAGCTGCGCATGCAGGAACGGCTCTCCGCCCGTGAAATAGATGTCGCGCACGCCGCGCGCCGCCGCCGCCGCGATCGCCTCCGTCACCGCCTCGAACGTCATGTGGCCGAACGTTGTTGCGCGCGGGCCGCTGTTGTTGAAGCAGTGACGGCAGTCGATGTTGCAGTGGGTCCCGGTGACCTGGAGCCAGAGGTTGTCGAGGTGTCGCAACTCGACGGCGGCCGCACTCGTCACCATGTCCACCTGCAATGCCCTGTCTCCTATGATAGATAGCCGTGTGATGAAGCGCACGTCCTGGTGGCGCGTGCTCGCGCCCGTCGTTGTCGGTGGGGCGTTCCTGGCGCTTATCGCCCTCGAACGGCGTCATCCCCTGCGGCGTGTCCGCGAAGCGAAGTGGCGTCACGTGTCGCGCAACATCGTGTTCGCGGGCGCGGCCGCGGCGACGGTCAATCTGCTCGAACGACCGGTCGTCGAGCCGCTCGCGAACGTGGTCGAGCGGCGCCGGTACGGGCTCCTTTATCTCTGTCGCCTGCCACGGCCGCTGCACGTGATCCTGGCAATCGTCCTGCTCGACTACACGCTGTACGTGTGGCACGTCCTCACGCACCGCGTGTCCTGGTTGTGGCGGTTCCACCTGGTTCATCATGTCGATCGCGACCTGGATGCGTCGACCGCACTCCGGTTCCATGCCGGCGAGCTCGCGCTCTCGATCCCGTGGCGCGCGCTCCAGGTGGCGGCCATCGGCGTTCCACCCGACGCGCTCCTGCTCTGGCAGAACATCGTCCTCCTCTCGATTCTCTTCCACCACTCGAATGTCGAACTGCCGATTGACGTGGAGCGGCTCGTGGCTCGCGTCGTCGTGACGCCGCGCATTCACGGCATTCATCATTCGATCGTCCCCGACGAGACGGGGTCGAACTGGTCCAGCGGTTTGACCGTGTGGGACTACCTGCACGGCACCCTGCGGCTGGACGTCCCTCAGCAGGTCATTACGATCGGCGTCCCGGCCTACCCGGCGCCAGCGGACGTGACGCTCGCGAACAGCTTCGCGCTGCCGTTCGGTGAGCAGCGGCCCTGGCGGGCGTTTCCCGGCAACGGCGAGCCGGAGCCGCACGGACGTGCATCAACGGTGAGCGAATTGGCGCCGTAGAACCTACGAACGGGAACCCAATGAACCGATTGAACCCTTTGAACCCAACACGCGCAGCGCCCACGCGCGCGTTCGTGTCGCGCCGTGCGCATCGCGCAGCACACGCCGGAGGTCGTCCAGCGTGTCGACGTCGTGCCACGGGGAGACGAACGACACCGTCAGGCCGCACGTCTCTGCAACGCTCGTTGTCGTCTTCAGCACGTCGGCCGTACTCCATGGAATCGACGTGAACAGCGCGGGCCAGAGGCGGCGCGTTCCGATCAGGTAATACCCGCCATCACTCGCGGGCCCAATGACGACAGCATCCGGGCGGTCGCGAAGGTATTCGAATGCTTGCGCGACGTGAGAGGCGGGCAGCGAGGGCAGATCCGACCCGATCATCACGACGGTGGAGTAGCCGGCGACGAACAGCCGTTCGAATGCGTTGCGCATCCGGTCGCCGAGGGTATCGCCCTCCTGCGGAAACAACTCGAGTCCGTCGCCGACCAGCGCGCGCATGTCGCCGATCGAGTCGGCGGGCTCGACCGCGACGAACAGATCCGCGTCCGCGACGCCCCGGACGGCGTCGAGCGTGTCCAGCAGAAGCGCCGTTTTCAGCTCGACATAGTCACCGCCGAGATCGCGGGCCAGTCGAGACTTACCCGCCCCGCCGGACGGGACGCGCGCCATGACGACGAGCGCCGCCTGCTTGGATCGCCGTGGTGGGTGCGAATACCAACCGACCAGCCGCTCCGGCGCGACTCCGGCGAAGAACAGGGCCTGGAGCATCACGTTCTTCGCGCTCCTTCGCCACCAGCCGTCGTGCTCCCACCGTCGTGCCGACGTGAGCACCGGTTGCGTCGAGTGATACAGCTTGCCGGCCCGGCGAAGCCGACGTACGAACTCGACGTCTTCCATCAACGGCCACTCGCGATAGCCCCCCATCGCGTCGAAGACGTCGCGACGGACGAACAACGCCTGATCCCCGTACGCAAGATCGAGCCAGCGGACACGCCGTTCGACGGCACGCTCGATCAATCGCGCCTGCCACGCGCTGGAGTCGAGCCGGAATCGAAAGCTGCCGCCGACAACCGCCGGATCGGCGCTGGCCCGGCGAATTTCGTCGAACCACTGCGGCGGCAAGCGAGTGTCGGCGTGTAGAAACACGATCCAGCGGCCCTCCGCCGCCGACGCTCCGACGTTCATCTGGCGCCCTCGGCCCGGCGGCGACGCCAGCAACCGGACGTCCGGCCGACGACAGATGGCCGTCAGCCGCTCGTCCGGCGCGCCGCCATTGACGATGCCGATGTCGATCCGTGGATCGGCAGGGAGGTCCGCCAGCAGCCGTCGCAGCGGCTCGACGTCGTCGAGCACCGGAATCACGATGGACAGCTCGTGAGACGGCATCGGTCGATTCTCCGCCAACAGGCGTATGCCGCCTAGGTAGCTTCCGTCGCCAACGGCGCTATACTCGTCGGCGGATACACCAGCACTGATAGAAAGGTGAGCCTTATGCGCGACGTACTCCGCACCGTTGCAGTCGTAGGGGTGTTGACGGCCTTCGCACCGCCGGTTCACGGGGCGGGTGTTGACGAGACGAAGTTCACGCGCGTGGCCCCGCAGTTCATCGCGGCGTTGGGTGACCCGGCGGCGAAGTCGGGGAACAACGCACAGACGTGGGGGCTGTGGCGTGTCGATCCGGGCCCCAGAGGCGTGCCACTGACCCGCTATCAGCGGTTGATCGAGCTGGGTGGGGTTGCGCCGGCCAAATGGGAGTTCGACAGCAAGGACTGGTGGCTGGAGGAGCACGGCCTCATCATGGAGAAGCCGACGTTCCCGCTTGCTCCGGGAAAGTACCTGGTGACGGGCGACCGCGAGGTGACCGCCGTGTTGACCGTCCATCCCCGGGACAAGGACGGCAATCAGCGCTGGGAGCTGAGTGACAGGGCCACGCTGTATGACGTGACGCACCTGGCCTGCCGGTCGGCGCGCTACACGCCGACGAGCCCCAACTCATGCTCGCCGGAAAAGGCTCCCCAGTCGGAATTTCGAGTGGCGCCGGGACGCCCGATGCCGAGCGTCGCCGGCTGCAACAAGCAGGACTATGCGGTCCTCATCGTGCTTGGTGTCGCCCCGGAGAACGCCAACTCGACGAAGTAGGGTGACGGTTCGCCCGATCGCGCACGCTACGCCAGCGAGGACACTCGAGAGCTAGCCTTCGGTGCCTGTGTTCAGCGCCCGATTATTCCATCGCATGTGTCTCTCCGCATGCCTGTCGCTCGCGTGCGGCTACCTCGTCCTCGCCCAGTCGCCGGGCCCGCAGCCGGTGCCGATGCCGCCGCCGATTGCGGCGCCGGTGGATGCGCCATACCCCGGCACCATCCAGGTGCAGGTGGACGCCACGGACATCGAGCGGCACATCTTCTCGATCCACGAGACCGTCCCCGTGCGCGGCGGGCAGCCGATTGTGCTGCTCTACCCGCAATGGTGGCCCGGTCACCATTCGCCGGTCGGGCGCGCCGACCTGCTCGCCGGCCTCGTCGTGCGCGCCGGAGGCAAGCGCGTCGAATGGGTTCGTGACCCGGTGCAGGTGTTCGCGTTCCACGTCAACGTGCCTGCGGCCGCAAACGCACTCGATCTCGATTTCCAGTTCACGTCGCCGGTCGAGGGCAACGAGGGGCGCATGCTGATGACGCCCGACATGCTCAGCCTGCAGTGGACGTCGACGACGCTGTATCCTGCCGGCTTTTTTGCGCGGCAGATCACCGTCGAGCCGAGCGTGCGTCTCCCCGATGGATGGCAGTTCGCGACCGCGCTCGAGACGCAGTCGGCCAACGGAAGCGAGACGACGTTCAAGGCGGTCCCCTACGAGACGCTGATCGACTCGCCCATGCTCGCCGGCCGGTACTTCAAGCGGCTCGAGCTCGATCCCGGCGGCGCGGCACCTGTTCGCCTCGACATTGCTGCGGATCGTCCGGAGCTGCTCGAAGTGAAGGCCGAACAGCTGGAGGTCCATCGCGCGCTGGTGCAGCAGGCGTACAAGCTGTTCGGCGCCCGCCATTACAGCCACTACGATTTCCTGTTCTCGCTCTCGGACAAGCTGGGTGGGATCGGTCTCGAGCATCACCAGTCGAGCGAGGACGGGACCATTCCGGGCTACTTCACGGAATGGGATCGAAGCCCGGACGTGCGCAATCTGCTCGCGCACGAATTCACGCATTCCTGGAACGGGAAATTCCGCCGGCCGGCCGACCTGTGGACGCCGAACTTCAACGTGCCGATGCGCGACAGCCTGCTGTGGGTCTACGAAGGGCAGACGCAGTACTGGGGCTACGTGCTCGAAGCGCGCTCCGGCATGATGACCAGGCAGCAGGCGCTCGATGCGCTGGCGGCGACGGCGGCGACCTACGACGCGGCGCGTGCCGGCCGGACATGGAAGGCGCTCGCCGACACCACCAACGACCCGATCGACGCGATGCGGCGGCCGCTGCCGTGGCGCAGCTGGGCGCGCAGCGAAGACTACTACTCCGAGGGCCAGATGATCTGGCTCGACGCCGACACGTTGATCCGCGAGCGCTCGAAGGACCGCCGGTCGCTCGACGATTTCGCGCGCGCCTTCTTCGGCATCGACAACGGCAGCTTCGTCATCACCACCTACACCTTCGACGACATCGTGGCGGCGCTCAACACCGTCGAGCCGTACGACTGGGCCGCGTTCCTGAAGGCGCGCCTGGAAAGCCATGGTCCCGGAGGTCCGCTCGACGGCCTGAAACGCGGCGGCTACTCGCTCGTGTACAGCGAGACGCCCACCGACTACTGGAGGGCCGGCGAAACGCGCCGCGGTGCGACCGACCTCACGTATTCGCTGGGGATCGCGCTCGCGCGCGACGGGCGCATCACCGACGTGCGATGGGATGGCCCGGCCTTCAAGGCGGGCCTGACGCTCGGCGCGCAGGTGACCGCCGTGAACGGGGTCACCTACACGGCCGACCTGCTGAAGAACGCGATCACGGCTGCAAAGGGCGGCAGTGCGCCGATCGAAGTGCTCCTGAAGATCGGCGATCGATACCGGACCGTTCGCTTCGATTACCACGACGGCCTGAAGTATCCGCGTCTCGAGCGGGTTGCCAACACGCCGGCGCGCCTGGATCAGATCTTTACGGCCAAGCCCTGAGACCCGGAAACTCGGGCGCCAGATAGCTGCCATCAGTGGCTCGACGGCGAATCGGGCTCGAGCGGGTAGGCGTCACCGCTGGATCGAAGTCATCACGGCACACTGCGTGGCGTGCGTCCCCGGACGACGATCGCTCCCACGATCGCCGCCGTGAGGATGAGGTGCATCGTCGTGAGCGCGAGCTTCGTTCCGAGCGCCGCCTCAGGGAACGTGAACGGACCGGCGACGGACAGGAGCCCGAACGTGACCGCCCCTCTCACAAAGACTGTCGACGGTCTCTCCATGAAGCGGTTCAAGAGGAGGAGGCCGGCGCCAGCGGGCACGACCCAGACAATCGACGCCCCCACGACGTCGGTCAGGGCGACCACCGTCTCCGGCGCGGCCGCATTGAAGCGTCCTGTGAACGTGACCCCGGCCGCGCGCGCGACCAGGTACACCAGGAGGTTCAGACACGCTGCGGTGCCGGCCGCGATCAGGGCCCCTTGTGCGACGCGGCCAAACTCGAATTCACGTTCGACGCGTAACGTCTGCACGTCGTCGGCAACAAGCGTTCTGGTCATGAGATGTCTCCTTCGTAAGCTCGCGGGGTCATTCGACGCGCACGGCTTTGATCGTGACGGGGTTGACGATGGGACCATCCTGGTTCTTCTGGAAGGTCACCCACAGCGTGTTGCCGTCCAGCCGGTAGGCATAGGTGGTGAAGGCTCCGGGAGCCATCGCCGACGGGCTCCTGGCGACCACCGGCCGCATCGTGATCACGCCGTCGTGCACCTCGTACGAACCGGCGTCGCCGGCGAAGGGCCCCCACACCGCACGCAGCTGGTCGGCGCTTGCCGTCGTCGCATCCGCCAAGGCGGGTCGCGGGCCTTCGGCGTCGAGATGGAGCTGGCTGTAGTGCCTGGCCGTGAAGACGATCAGGTTCGCCCTGGGCTCGGGAATGGCGATGGTGCGGGCGCCAGGTCCGGTCATGGCAATTTCCACCGTCTGCCATGCCCCCTGGAGGGATTCGTGTTTCGATTGCCCCGCGATGGCGACGCTGCCGAGCAGCGTCACGCTGAAGAGAACGAGGAACAGCTCTTTCACAACGCACCTCCTTGAATCGCGCTCGGCATCGAACGCGAGACCAGTGTCCGGCGCGGTGTCCTGGCGCTCAAGCGTCACGACATGCCAGGGAGCGCGTGGCGTCTTTTGGCGTGTGTCTGCGCTATCCTTTCGTGCCCATGCACGACCGCGGTCAGTCTCCCGAGGATCGGCTCGACTCCTGGAAGGAAATTGCCGCCTATCTCGGTCGCGGCATCCGCACGGTGCAGCGATGGGAGCGTGAGGAGGGGCTGCCGGTGCATCGCCTCGCCCACGACAAGCGCGGCACCATCTACGCGCGGCGGGAGGAGCTGAAGGCGTGGTGGGAGAGCCGGCGCGTCACGCTCGCCACGCCCGCGACCTCTGACGTGGCGGCCGCGCCGGCCGGACCCCGTCTCGGACGCGTGACGCGGACGTCAGCGATGACCAACTGGCCGGCGCTGTCGTCCGACGCACGGCTGGCCGCGTATGTCTCCGACGGGGGGCAGGACGGCATGACGCCGCAGATCTGGATCCAGCAGGTTGGCGGCACCGCGCTCCGGTTGACCAACGGTGAGCAGGCGTATTCGCATCTCTCGTTCTCGGCCGACGACACGCGAATCCTGTTCACGGCCAGCGACGCCGCCGGTTCGAACGTGTACGAGGTGCCCACGCTCGGCGGCGAACCGCGCCTGCTGCAGCGAGGCGCCACCTGCGGCGTCATGTCAGCCGACGGTCAGTGGCTCGCGTCCATTCCGCGCGATGCCGCGGGAGTCCGCATCACGGCCCGTGACGGCGCCGACGGTCGCACCGTTGCGCCGGAACTGAGGGATGTGACCTGCGTGGCGTGGCGTCCCGACCATCGATCGGTCGTCATCCACGCGCGTCCCGATCCGTCCATCGAGGCGGACTGGTGGATCGTGCCGACCGATGGCAGGTCGCCGACGAACACGAATGTGGTCCGGCTCTTCCGCGGGGCAGGGATGTTCGGGGTGCCCACCGGGGTCGCGTGGACGGGTGACTCCCTGGTGGTCTCGGCGGCTGGCGCTCAAGGCGTCAGCCTTTACCGGCAGCGGATCGTGCCCACGACGTTTCAGCCCGATGGTGCGCCGCAGCGGCTGACGGACGGCAGCGAATCCGAGTGGCTTCCCACTGTGGCCGCGGGCCACCTTGCGTTCATGAGGGTCCGCGCAGACGCGAACCTGTGGTCAGTGGCGCTCGATGCCGCGAGCGGGGTCGCGCATGGAGTTCTGCGCCGCCTGACGCGGGGCCCGGGGATTCTCGGCTACCTGTCCTTGACGAGCGACGCGCGAACGCTGGCCTATTGCTCGGTCCGCCTCGGGGAGGCGGAGCTGTTCCTGAGAGATCTCCACGCCGGTTCAGAACGGGTTGTCAGCGAAGGGCCCCCCGGCGCGAAGTGGGACCCGGCGATCTCGCCGAACGGCATGCAACTCGCGTACAGCACGAGGACGCCCGCCGGCGAGCGCGCGCTGCGGCCCGTCTTCGTCATCGCCCTGTCGGACGGGACGTGGCGCCAGGTGAGTGAGGACTGCGGGGGACGTCCGCGCGAGTGGGTGGACGAACGCCGCCTCGTGATCCAGCGCATCGGGCGCCCGAACTCGATCGCGATGATCGACATCGAAACCGGAGACCAGCTCGAGGTGGTGACGAGCCCCGACCGGTCGATCACCAATTCGCGATTGTCGCCGGATCGACGCTGGATCGCGTTCGAAGCGTCGCGCCCGGGGGAGCCGCCCACGGTGTGCGTGTGTCCGTTCCGGGGACAACCGATTCCAGAGCCCGAGTGGATGGTCGTGGATCGGGCCGCGACGTATCCGTTCTGGTCCGCGGACGGGCGACTGCTGTATTACGCGCCCATCGGCAGCAACCCGATGGTTCGCACCGCGATTCGCGCGCGGCGTTTCGTTGCTGATTCAGGACTGGTGGACGGCGAGTCGCTGGCCGTTTATGCATCACACGAGATGATGATGCCCGCGTACCTGCCAGGCATGGCGCCCATCGCGACGCCCGATCAGATCGTCCTCGTGCTCGGCGACTTCAGGGGCGACGTCTGGCTGATGGAGCTCGACCCACAGTGAACGACCGCTATCGAAAGTAATCGGGCAGACCCTTTTTTGTGTCGCGAAGAATCTCGATGATGGCCTGTCGATCGGAGGGCGTCAGGCGCGCGTAGCGGGGTTCCCGTTCCTGACCCGAGAGCACGGTCCACATTCGACGGTAGATGGCATCACGAGCCGTGACGGGCAACGCGTCGAAGGCGTCGGTGTAAATCATGTAGCTGCACGGGAAGCGCAGCAGCCGGTGCGTCAAGTCCAGTTGACGCAGCGAACGTCCGTGGCCGTCGGCGGGGCCCTGGGCGGCGAACCATTCGGCGAAGCCCGATCCGCCTTCGAGACGGCCGCTCAGCGCGGGTTCGTCGATGAACAGCATGTAGTCCACGAGATCGCGCGCGACGGAATCGACCAGGGCTGCCGCATCCGGACGTCCCTCCGCCGCCCGGGTCTCCCACGACATCCGCGCGAGCAGGTTCGTCATGTGCATCTGGTGGCTGAACACCATCAACGCAGCGATGTCGCTGTGCGCGGAGAGATACCCCTCCAGCGGGAACCTGCCCTCGAGCGACGTCAACGCAATCGTCTGCGCCTCCGGCGCATCAGTCCCCACGGGTTCGGCGAGCATCACGTTCCCGAGGCTGGCGATGCCGACGTTGCGGCCGGTGACATACCAGCCACCCCATCGTTTGCTCACGGGAAGCCGATGGTCGATGACGTCGCGGCCCAGTTGCCGCATCGTACGGCCATCCGCACGTGTCGCCTCGCTGCGGACGAGCATCCCCGGAATGGACAGCGTCGCCTCCAGCGACTGGTGGCAACTGGTGCAACTGCGCCGGCGAAAAAATCGGGGAGCCGCGGAGACGCGCTGATCGAGTTGATAGAAGATGACGCCGAGACGCGGGTCAACCGACGCCGCTTCGATGAACCCGCCTCGTGGCCACCCCACGACCACGTTGTCGTTGAAGAACAGCGTCCGCGGGTTCGCAGGGCTGATGAGGCCGGCCTGGACACTGGTCTTCGAGAAGACCGCCAGCTGCGACTCCACGGGAATGCGCAGGGCATTCAACACCGCGGGTAGATAACCGCTGACCGGTACGAAGGGGAGTGACACCGACCCAGCGGCGAGCCGGTCGTTCAGTTGCGCGATGGCATCGTGCGGCCGCTGGGTGGCGTACGCGACGGCGGGAGCGCTGCGCTCGTCAAAGAACGTGTCGGGGAGCTCGCCCCCGGCGGCAGCCAGTCGCGATATCAACACCGCGGCGAATGCAGCCGCACAGGCAACCGCGGCCAGCCGGGCCTTCATGGTCGTCTTCTACTGTAGCGCCAGCCAGGCGCGCCCGGGAGGTCGTCAGCGCCCTTCCATCCACCGCTGAAGCGCGTCGTATTTCGGGGCGTCGGTTCGAGGCTGATCGAGATACTCGAGAGAACCAAAACGTCCGAACAGGCCGTAGACGTTGCAGTTCATGTAGTGCATGAACAGGCCGCCGCCTGCATCCGCCCAGTTCTGCAGGTACCGCGAATAGAGCGCGCCGAAGCGCGGGTCGCGGTTCACCGCGTCGAACAGCGCCTCGAGCCTGGGGTCGCCCTGTAGGGGGCCGGCACCCCACGTGACCAGGTGCTGTCCGCCCTCGTAGGCGATGACCGGCAGCTGCTGCTGGCGCCCGATGGCGACGTGCTGGCGAACCTGATTCATCACCGCCGGCACCGAGGTTGCCTCGAGCTCCCGCAGGAGATCGTCCACCGTCATGGACCGCACCCGCGCCAGATCGGTTGCCGGGATCCCGAAGTAGGGCGCGATCGCAATCGCGTCAGTGTGCGCGCGCGTGTCCCTGAACGACACGGCCGTCTGCGTCGCCGCCGGAACGGCCGCCGCCGATCCCAGGACGCGCACGAGGCGCTCTGCCGGGAAGACCTCCTCGAAGATGCCGAAAATCTCCCTGGACCGTAGTGCGTGGTAGCGGATCTGCGCTTCCGACGGATTCGCACTGAGACCGAGCTCGAGGCCGCGTTGCTGCGCGTAGCGGGCCTGCGGATAGCCTCCGTTCCAGACTTCGTTGGAATGCTCGACGTATACCTTCAATGTCGGGTCGAGCTGCTCCGCGACAATCTGCGCGAATCTCCGCACGTAGTCATCGTCCGCGAGATGGGGAATCGTGAACCACGGATCCGCATGCAGCTGGTTCGCGAGTTCGACCATGATCTCCACGGGCACGCCCCGCGACGTCCAGCGCGCATCGTCCGGCACCGGCCGCTCGGACCAATGGCTCTGCATGATGTTGTTGTTGGTCTGCCCGAGCATCCAGTTCATGAAGCGGATGGCGCGGAAGTTCCCGAGACGCTCGACGAACGTCGGGTTGAAGCGTTCCGCGGCCGATCGTCCGGGCATCGTGACGTGAAGATGGCGAATGTAGTTGGAGGGATTGGTGGCGGTCAGGAACAAGCCGATGCCGCCGCCACGCGCGGGGTCCACATCGATGACGTCGCGGCCCGGTGCCCGTTCGATGACCCGTGCCGAAGGCCCGTATTCGATCTGTCCTTCACCTTCATAGGTGACGGTGTAGTTGCCTGCGGGGTACTGGCCAGGCGTCCGACTGAGGTCCCAGAACATGAGGGTCCGCGCGACCTGTCCCGGCAGCAGCGAGCGCACCCATCCGTGCTCATCCAGGTCGAGTGGCCGCTGATCCTCCCAGGCCGTCGCCGAACCCGAGAACCAGGGACGCGATTGCTTGAACGCATCGACGAACGTGAACTCGACGCTCCAGTCGTCGAGCCCGGACACGTTCGTGCCGATCGGCATTCGTCCACCCGTCTGTGCCTGCACGGGAGACGAAGCGATGGCAGCGATGAACAGGGCGAGCGCCGCGATGCAAGGCCTTGTCACGTAAGCCCTCTCCCTCGGGGCTGTAATGACTATCGGCCTCTGACCACCGAAGCCATCCTGAGCGCCCGATTGCACGCTTCTGCGCTCGTCGAAGGGATCGCCCGTCATCACGGTGCGCCTTGAGTGATCGCATCCAGGTCAAAGCCAAGGCTCTCATCCGCACCGAACTTGCGCTTTGCCGAGCGCAGCGCGTCTTCCACGCCGGGCGGCAGGTGCTCGCCCGTCCACCAGTTCATCTTCTCGCTGTAGACCCACACATAACGGTCCGCATTCTTCATCGCGTAGTACGTGTGATGCTCCGCGAGTCGCGCCCGCTGGTCATCGCTCAACCCTCCGGGCACACCCGGCGGGGAGGTCTGGAAGTAACCAGAGATCCAGTCAAGGTACAGTGATTGCCCAATCTCGACGTTCCTCGGGTACACCTCGTCCCGAAACTCCGGGGCGACCCACGAGCGGGCACTTTCCCGAATGTCCAGATAGCCCCATGCGAAATCCTCGGGACGCTCGAAGTAGTAGCCCTGTTCCTGGCCGTCGATGATCCGGGTGTCGGGGTCCGCCTGCTCCAGCATGCCGTCCAGGAACGCCGGCAGAAGCCCCCATCCGTGGTCCTTCAGGATCTTCTCCCGCGCATCGGCGTCTCGCGCGACGCCGGCACGGAGAAAGTAGCTGTAGCCGGACAGCATCAGGAGATCGAGTGCCGGGTACTCCTGCTGCAGCGCCTGCATGAAGGCGCGCCCTCGCTGCCTGACGACGGCTTCGTATTCGCGAAATGAATGCTGGGAGGCATGCGGCTGTTGCGAGTAGGCCCACGGGCTCGGCCCGTACGGCTCGGGGTCGAACATCAGGCCCTTGCATCGACCTTCGAGGGCGGCTCGCGCCATGAAGGCCGCGTGCTGCAGCACGACACCCCAATCGTCATCGTCGTACCAGTCCATCGACGAGGTGGCATACATCGCCAGGAAGTTGCTGTCGAACGCCTGCGTCTGAATGTCGGCGAGTATCGGTATCTGGGGCGCGAGCGCGGTCGGATTCCAGGTCTCCGGACGAAAGACGTCGCCGCCGCCGTCGGGCAGTCCCATGATCACGCCGTCGAACGGTCGCTGCTCCATCTCCTGAATGTGATCGTGGACGAATGCAGGCGTCGGACGATCCCATCCGTACTCGACCAGCTTGACGGCGGCGAGTTGCCGATCGAGCGGAATCGAGAGTGGAATCTCGACGCTCACCGCCACGGGTTCCGTCCACGGTCCGAAGCCGCCGGTAGTCCAGGCCTGCACCATCCACTCGACGGTGCCGTTGGTCAGCCGCAGCATGGGGACGACGGCACACACGGTGACGGCATCGCAGCCGGCATCAGCCGGCGTGAACCAGAAGGTGTTCGCGGGGCCGCCGTTATTGCGAATCGAGAGGCGATATCTCAACGCTCCGGCAACGGAGGTCCACTCATAGGGGGCGCGGGCGTTGGTCATCGTTTCAATCGGGTTCAGGGCCTCGGGAGCGGCGGCCGCCGGATCGGCAATTTCGACCCGGAAGCTGCGCGTGTCGCTCCACGGACCGTAGCCGGAAGCGTTCCACGTCAGCACCTGCCAACTGGCAGCGCCCGCCTTCACGACCACCCCCGGGCTTGCCTCGCAGAGGCCGGTACCCTCCGGACACCCTGCCTGATCGGGCCGGTACCACCTGTCGGCGATGACGTTGTCCCGATCGGTGACGCGAAGGAGGTAATAGCTGGCCGTTGACACCGCATTCCAGGTGAACGTCGGCGTCGAGGTCGTGACGGGGCCGGTCGGCGCGACGAGGCTGGCCTTGCCTGGCACACCGTCGGCCATTACGTTTTGCGCGTCTCCTCGCCTGGCGACCGCAAGGCACGCCAGCACCATCAAGATGGTTGGGACGAATCGACGCGGAGCGGACGCATGGGCGACTCCCATATATCGCACCTCGAATAGACATAACGACTGGAACGAGCCTGCGACACGGGGGGAGTCCGACTCGCGCCAGGGACGTCGCGTCTGAACCTGGTTCAAACGTTCCGGCCGACCCCCGCCGGTTCAAGATCACAGCCACGCAGCAGGCGGGAAAAATCCCTAATCCGACTCGCGGTGAAGGGATGACATCGCCGCTCGTGACCTGTCCCGAAACGGGGCGGGCCATTACATTTATCGCGGTATCAACAGCAGCAGGGGGCGCGGGCAGAGGAGCGGGCGGGCCGGAGCCCGCCCGCTGATCGAGCGTGGCGTTATTGACCTGAAGATCGGCCCGGAGGACACGGCACCATGGCGACGGAACCGCCGCTGCCGCGGCTTTCGCACAGGTTGCCGGCCGCACCCATCGCTTTGACGAACGTCGCCCACGGAACCGGTTTTCCGTGCACCGGGGCGATCGTTTCGACGTTCAGCTTCTGCCGATGCACCTGGTTCATGAAGCTGGTCATGGCCCGCGTCGGCATCGCGGGCGGCGGCTCGAAGGTGTCGAACAGATCGGCCTCGAACACGATGTGCTCGACGGGCAGGTAGGCCATCAACATGCCGGTCGCGTGGTTCAGCGGCTGCACGTAGTAGACGTGCATGATCCGGGTGTCGTCGGTGATGACGAAGTTCTCCTGGATGGCCTCGTAGTTGTACCCCTCGGCGAGCTCGGTTGGCGGGTACAACGACACGATATCGGGCTTGACGGTCCGCACGTCATGGTTCAGCACGTCGTGGTTCAGGAACTCGATGTTGTTCTTGTGCGCGATGATCGTGGCGCCGATGTGGTCGTAGGTGCGCAGTCCGCCGATGTGATCGAAATGCGCGTGAGAGGTGATGAGCCAGCGAATCGGCTTGTTGGGCGCCAGCTTGGTGATCTGGTCGATCACCGCCAGGCTGCGTTCCTCGCTGCCGGGCGCCTCGAAGACCGCCACCCAGTCCTTGAACTCCACCATGTAGCTGTTGGCGGGGCCGCCACCGAGCAGGTAGATGCCGTTCCCCATCCTCTCGGCCGTCACCGTCGTGGGGAAGGTCGCCGTCCGCACGGGCTCGGGCACCGGCACGGGGTCGGGGCAGACGTTCGGCTGCACGTTCGGGAAGTTGCCGCCGTAGGCGTTGTGACCGGTGCTCAGGTTGAAGAACTGCCAGTTGTCGTCCCAGCCCTGGTGTGAGTGCCACGCCGTCGGCCACTTGATGTTGCCGAAACTCTGCTGGTTGGTCGATTCGTGCTCGATGTTGAAATCGCCCATCGCGTTTTCGTTGACCGTCGTCTTGATGCGCTGAATCTGGTTCTGCGGGTTGAAGGTGGCATCGACGCGGTACTTGCCGAGCATCGTAATGGCCACGACGTACATCTTCTCGGGGATCACGACCGGGCCATCGCGCCCCTTCTCGATCTGCTCCCACCGCCAGAACGCGATCGGATTGGCGCCGGGCAACCGGGCCGCCTTGATGAACCCCGGGGGGTTCAGCCACATGTCGAGCTGGTAGCGCTCGGCATCCTCCGGTGGAACGGCCACGGGCGGGCCGTCGCCATCCATGTGCCACGAATACTTGCCATTGGTGATGTGGGTCTGATGCACGTTCTTCTGCATCGGGGTGCCGTCCACCCAACCGAGGCCGTACTTCCACGATGCGGGATTCAGGCCCGGCTTGCGATCGAAGGTCTCCTTGCTGGTGCCGGTTTCCCAATTGATGGTGCGCGTGTAGTTCGCCATCGAATCGATTCGAGGCCAGTCGACGTTGGGGGCCTGCTCGAAGGTCTGACCCACCGCGCCGTCGTAGCCCGTGCCGGAAAAGGTGATGCATTTCAGATTGGCTTCGCCAATCTCCTTTGCCGCCGCCGCGAGCAACGGCATCGGGTCGACGTAACCGGGCTTGAATTGCTGAGCGCTCTGCCATCCACCCATCAGCGCGGCGAGCACAATCGCCAACAAGAGTCTCTTCACCATGCCTCCTCCTTCGTCGCCAGGGCCCACCGTTTATGAACGGGGGGAATGGTAGCAGGGTGTGACGAGGCGGGATCACGAAAGAAAGTACGTGTACCCTCAGGCTAAACAGCATGCAACGAGACAGGAACGTCAACTGGCGTCGCATCGATCCGGCCAGCCTCGACCTGCACGGTAAAAAGGTGGCGATCGTCGGCGGCACCGGCGGTATCGGACGCGCCCTCGGTCGTTTCATGGCATCGCGCGGCGCCGGCGTCATCGTCGTTGGCCGGACGTTCCGCGATTCCGACGTGCCACGCATCGAATTCATCGAAGCTGACCTGAGCCTGATGCGCGAGGCAAAGCGGGTTGGCGAGCGATTGCCCGCGGAGACACTGGACGTGGTTGTCTTGACGACGGGGATCTTCGCTGCGCCGAAGCGCCAGGAAACCGCGGAGGGGATCGAACGAGACATGGCGGTGAGCTACTTGAGCAGGCTGGTGATCCTGCGCCAGATTGCCCCGCGCCTGGCAACAACGCGGCGGGCGGCCCCGAAGCCGCGTGTATTCGTCATGGGCTATCCGGGCACCGGCCAGGCCGGCATGCCCGACGACCTCAATGGCGAGAGGTCCTACAGCGCAATGCCCGTCCACATGAACACCGTCGCCGGCAACGAGATGCTCGTGCTCGATGCGGCGCGCCGCTACCCGAACGTGAATGTCTACGGCCTGAACCCAGGGCTCATCAAGAGCGAGATCCGCAGCAACTTCCTGGGAGAGGGGAGCCTCAGGTTGCGCGTCGTCGAATGGATGATCGGAGTGGTGAATCCGAGCGTGGAGACCTACGCCGCGCGCCTGACACCGCTTCTCTTCTCTCCAGACCTCGAAGCGCACAGTGGCGCCATGTTCAACCAGAAGGGGGACGCCATCCTGCCGTCGCCGAAGCTGATGGATGCGGCGTACGTAACCGCGTTCATCGCCGCCTCGGAGGCGCTGGTGGCCGCCCGCGCGAATGTTCGCGTGTCCTCATAGCCGTGCACCGGCGCGTTTTGCGGTGATCTATGATGACCACGCCATGACCATGACGCCGCGGAACATGCTCGCTGCGACAGCTGTCGTTGCTTTGGCGCTGAGCGCGAACGCCATCTTCGCCCACGAGGAACACGCGTGTGCCGGCGCCGGGTGCGAGGCGCCGTCGCTGCTGCCCCAGGCAGGCGCCGGCGAAGGCGGAGAAGCAGCCTCGCTCGCGTCCCCGAAGTACGGGACCTGGGGTTTCGACGCCAGCGGCATGGACCTGTCGGTCAAGCCGGGCGACGACTTCTTCCGCTATGCGAACGGCAGGTGGGCGGACCGCACCCAGATTCCATCGGACCGCACCCGCTACGGCAACTTCGACAAGCTGGCGGAGCTCTCCGAGAATCGGCTGCACGCCATCCTCGAGGACGCCGTGGCGGGCAGGATCAACGATCCCGACGCGTCAAAGGTGGCGGCGGCGTACGCGTCGTTCATGGACGAAGCGCTCGCGGACCAACTGGACGCAAAGCCGATCGAGCGCGAGCTGGCCGAAATCCGCGGTGTGACGACGAAAGACCAGCTGACCGCCCTGATGGGCAAGGCGAACGCGAGCGGGTTCGTCAGCATCCTCCCGGTCTTCATCTCGACCGATGCGAAGACGCCGACCAGGTACACGGTGATGGCCGACACCGGTGGATTGGGCCTGCCCGATCGCGACTACTACCTGCAGCCCGCCTTCGGCACGCAGAAGGCGAAATATCAGGAATACGCGGCCGCGTTGCTCGGGATGATCGGCTGGGAGCAGCCGGCGGAGAACGCGCGGGCGATCGTGGATTTCGAGACCAGGCTCGCGCAGGACACCTGGACGCGCGCGGAGCGGCGCGATCGCGACAAGACCTACAACCCGATGACGGTTGCCGAGCTCAACACGGCGACGCCCGGCTTCGACTGGCATCGCTACCTGGCGCAGAGCGAGCTGCCGAAGGTCGAGCGTGTCGTGGTGACGACGAACACGTCGTTCCCGAAATTCGCCAGGATCTATGCCGAGACGCCGCTCGACACGCTGAAGGCGTGGCAGGCGTTCCACGTTGCCGACGGCGCGGCGCCTTATCTCTCGAAACGTTTCGTCGACGTGTCGTTCGAATTCCGCAACAAGACGCTCGGCGGACAGCCGGAGCAGCGGCCGCGATGGAAACGCGCGGTGGCGTTCGTCGACCGGACGATCGGCGAGTCGGCCGGGCGCATGTACGTCGCGCGCTACTTCCCGCCCGAGGCCAAGGCCAAGATGGATGCGCTGGTGGCCGACATCCGGACCGCGCTCAAGGCGCGCATCCAGAGACTCGACTGGATGGGCGCGGACACCAGGGCCCGTGCGCTCGAGAAGCTGTCGAAGTTCACCGTCAAGATCGGCTATCCGGTGAAGTGGCGGGACTACGGCCGGCTGACGCTTTCAAGCCGCGATCTCTACGGCAACGTGACCCGCGCCGCCGCGTACGAGTGGCACAGGGATGTGGCGCGCCTCGACGGCCCCGTGGACAAGACGGAGTGGGGGATGACGCCGCAGACGGTCAATGCCTACTACAGGGCGACGAACAACGAGATCGTCTTCCCGGCCGCCATCCTGCAGCCGCCGTTCTTCGATCCCGACGCCGATCCGGCGATTAACTACGGAGGCATCGGCGGCGTCATCGGTCATGAGATCAGCCATGGCTTCGACGACCAGGGACGCAAGTCGGATGGCGAGGGTGCGCTGCGCGAATGGTGGACAGCGGACGATGCGGCGAAGTTCAAGGTGCAGGCGGCCGCGCTCGGCGCTCAGTACTCGGCATTCGAGCCGCTGCCTGGTGCACACGTGAACGGCGACTTGACGATGGGCGAGAACATCGGCGACATGGGGGGCCTGTCGCTCGGCCTCGACGCCTATCACGCCAGCCTGAAGGGCAGACCGGCGCCGGTCATCGACGGTCTGACCGGCGACCAGCGGATCTTCCTCGGGTGGGCGCAGGTCTGGCGCGAGAAGATTCGCGACGAGACGCTGCGGCAGCGGCTGGTCTCCGATCCACACTCGCCGGCGCGCTATCGCGTGAACGGCGTGATCCGGAACGTCGACGGCTGGTACTCGGCGTTCCAGGTCCAGCCAGGCGACGCGCTCTACGTCGCGCCCGCCGATCGCGTGAAGATTTGGTGAAGCGCGGTGCCGGCTGCGCGACGGCAGGGGTCGTGATGCGGCGCGGCTAGGCGCGTGTGCCCGAATTACCAGAGGTCGAATACACGCGCCGCCGGCTGCAGCGCGCGATGGCGGGTGCGCGCATCACCAGCGTCCTCGTCCGGGATGCCAGGCTTCGCTATCCGATTCCGCCGGGCCTCGCCGCTCGATTGAAGGGACAGACGGTGCGCGCCGTCGAGCGGCGCGCGAAGTACCTGCTCGCCGAGCTGTCCTCCGGCGAGCGGCTGCTGATGCACCTGGGCATGTCGGGCTCGTTCCGGGTGCTGCGCTCCAGGCGTTTCGAGACGCACGACCACGTCGTGTTCGAGATGTCGAATGGCGCGGTCGTCGTGTTCAACGATCCACGCCGCTTCGGGTTCATGCGGCTGCTCGATGCCGACGAGCACGCGCATCATCCGCCGCTGGCGCGCCTCGGACCGGAGCCACTCGCGCCGGCATTCGACGCCGCGGCACTGGCGAAGGCGCTCGCGCGGCGCCGGACGTCGCTGAAGAACGCGCTCTCCGATCAGCGCGTCGTCGGCGGCCTCGGCAACATCTACGTGGTTGAGGCGCTGCATCGCGCGCGGCTGTCACCGAAACGCGCGGCCTCCACGCTGGTCAGCCGCGGCGGCGTGCCGCGTCCCGCGGTCTACGACCTGGTCCAGGCGATAAGGGATGTGCTGCAGGAAGCGATCAGTCGCCAGTACCGCACGGGTGCCACCAACCCGTTTCGCGTGTACGACCGCGAAGGTGAACCGTGTCCGCGCCGCGCCTGTCGCGGCACGATTCGCCGCATCGTCCAGGGCGGACGCTCGACGTATTACTGCCCGGTATGTCAGCGTTGAACGGTTCACCTTTACGTCTGATCTTCTGTCTCGTACTGTGAGGAATGGGCGATCCGTCCCCCCCGGACGCCACGATCGTGGAGTTGCTCCGTCGACTCGATGATCTGATCGCGGACGCCCAACGTCTCCGTGAACAGACCGAGCAGGCGACGCGGCAAGAAGCGGTCTGGCCCGAACGATTGCGGGCTGCGCGCGAACAGCCAAAGCGAGGCGGCGAGAAGAAGTAGTGCGTGCGCGCGCGCTGGTCCAGGAACGCTAGCGGGTCACCGGTTCCGCGGCGGCCGGCGAGCCGCCCGCGGCCGGTGCGCCCGGCTTCGCCAGCGTGATCGCGATGACGTGCGTCCTGCCGTCGTCAACGAGCGGGATGGCCATCGGGTCGACGCCTTCGCCGTCCAGCTCCGCGAACCCGACCCCGCGGCACGCGTGATCGGGGTTCTCGACGCGGATGTCATACCGCGTGCGGCCCCTCTGCCAGACGAGCGAATACGCCGGCCAGACCGACGGGATGCACGGATTGATCGCGAGCGTCGAGCCCTCGACGCGCAGGCCGAGGCACTCTTCCACCGCGGCGCGGTACATCCACCCGGCCGAACCCGTGTACCACGTCCACCCGCCGCGGCCGACGTGCATCGGGTGCGCGTAGACGTCGGCCGCCACGGCGTACGGCTCGCCGCGATAGCGGTCGACGGCTTCGAGCGTCCGTGTGTGGTTGATCGGGTTGATCATGTGGAACAACTCCATCGCCGCGTCGCCGCGCCCGAGTCGCGCCAGCGCGATGACGGCCCACAACGCCGCATGCGTGTACTGGCCGCCATTTTCGCGCACCCCGGGCAGGTACCCCTTGATGTAGCCCGGATCGTGCGCCATCCGATCGAACGGCGGCGTGAGCAGCAGCACGAGCTCGGCGTCGCGGCGAACGAGGTGCGCGTGCACGGCGTCCATCGCGCGCTCCGCGCGGCGCGGGTGCGCGACCTTCGCCAGGACCGCCCACGACTGGGTCAACGAATCGACCTTGCACTCCGAGTTCTGCGCCGACCCGAGCGGCGTGCCGTCGTCGAAATACGCCCGGCGATACCAGTCGCCGTCCCACGCGAGCTCGAGCATGCCGGCCAGCGCCTCGCTCTCACTCCGATACTGTTGCGCGAGGTCGCGGCGCCCGCGCCGATCGCAGATGGGCGCGAACCCGTTCAGCACGGCGATGAGGAACCACCCCAGCCAGACGCTCTCACCTCGTCCCTCGTGGCCGACGCGGTTCATGCCGTCGTTCCAGTCGCCGGAGCCGATGAGCGGCAGCCCGTGCATGCCGAAGCGGCTCGCGCGGCGAATCGCCCGCACCGCGTGCTCGAAGAGCGACGCGCGTTCCGACGACACCCGCGGCAGGATGTAGACCTCGGATTGCGTGGCGTCGAGTTCCGGCGCCTCGAGAAACGGCACCTGTTCGTCGAGCACCGACTCGTCGCCCGTGTGCGAGACGTAGGCGGCGATCGCGTACGGCAGCCAGAGCAGATCGTCGGAACACCGGGTGCGCGTCCCGCGCCCGCTCGGCGGATGCCACCAGTGCTGCACGTCGCCCTCGACGAACTGCCGCGACGCCGCGTGCAGCAGGTGCGCGCGACAGACCCCGGGCTTGGTGTAGAGCAGCGCGAGGACGTCCTGGAGCTGATCGCGGAAGCCGAATGCGCCGCCGGGCTGAGACGGACCGCTCCGCGCCCAGATGCGACAGCTCAGCGACTGGTAGAGGAGCCACCTGTTGACGACGAGATCGAACGAATCATCGGGCGTGCGGACCTGCAGCGCGTTCAGCGTGTCGTCCCACGCCCGCTCGGCGCGATCGAAGGTCGCCGACGGCACATCGGGCGAGCTGTAGCGCCGCACGAGATCGAGGGCGTGCGCGCGGTCGCTCGCCTGGCCCAGCACGAACGCCAGGTCGCGCGATTCACCCGGCGCGAGCGTCAGCTCCACGTGCAGCGCGCCGCACGGATCGAGTCCGGCCCCCTGCCGGCCGCCAAGCTGCGGGCGTTGCAGCGCCGCCGGCCGAGTGAGCGAGCGATGGCGTCCCACGAACTCGGTTCGATCGCACGTGTACGAACGTGCACGGGTGGTGACGTGCCAGAAGGCCGTCCGCCCGCGGAACTCCGTGTTGTAGTCGTTCCGCGCGAGGATGGCGCCCGTCGCCTCGTCCACGTCCGTCACCACGAACCGCCGTTCGTCGGGCCCCGGCGCACCGAGCGACCATTCGACGTAGCCGAACACGCTGAGGCGCCGTGTCGTGTCGGACGAATTGAGCAGCGCGAGCTTCGCCACCTTGACGGGATCGTCGGGCGCGACGCAGACGGTGAGCTCCTGTTCGAGCCCCGCCAGCGAGCGCTGGTAGCGCGTCACGCCCGCGGCATGACGGATGATCCAGCGGCCGCTGTTCGGACTCCGGGGCAGCGGCCCCGGGGTCGCGGTCCATGCGGCGCCCGACTCCTCGTCGCGGATGAAGATGACTTCACCGGTGGGGTCGGTGATCGGATCGTTGGCGAACGGCGTCAGCCTGTTCTCGCGGCTGTTCTCGTTCCACGTGAACGCGCCTCCAGACGAGGTCACGATCGTGCCGAACTGCTCGTTGGCCAGCACGTTGGACCAGGGCAACGGCGTCTCGCGGTCGCCGTCCAGCACGATCACGTACTCACGACCGTCCGGTGTGAAGCCGCCGACGCCGTTCGCCATGACGAGCGGCGGCACGGCGGCGGGAACGGCGGCGGGTTCGGGCGGCCGGATGTCGACGTCACGCTCGACGTGGTCCTCGTTGTAGATCCACGGCGCCGCCGGGTGCAGTTGCGACGCGATCTCGCCGAAGTCGCCGTGCAGCACGACACGCGCGACAGCGCCGAACAGCCGCCGATCCGCGTCGGCCATGCCTTCGGTGCGGCGGAGAAAGACTCCGCCCGGCTTGTCGAGCCATCCCGCCCATCGCGCTTCCTGCACCAGGCGAGTGAGCGCGTCCTGCGTTTCGTCGAGGTAATCGGCCGGATGCTCGTTGAGGATGACGACGTCGGCCCGAAGCGCGTTGACCCGCCAGTACTCCTGTGCGTGCAGCAGCTGCCGGACCATCGGCACGGCGTCGGTGCCGCCGACGCGCACCAGCACGATAGGCAGGTCGCCGGAGATGCCGTAGCCCCACAGGTTGGATTGACCGAGCGAGTTCGCGGCAATGTCGGACGGGCTGATGCACGAGCGGTCGGGCCCGAAGACGCGCGACGCCAGGCGATCGAACAGCACCGCCTGATCGTCGGTGAGACCCATGTACTGCAGCGTCGTGTGCACGTGGGTAAAGGCCATCGACAGCGCGCGCGCCGCGGCATTGCCGTCGCGATACTTGCGGATCATCGCGAGCGCCGCCTCCCGATCCCGCGCGACCCCCGTCGCGTAGGCGATGCGGACGAAGGCGCCTGGCGCGAGGTGCACGCGTTCGCGCAGCGCCGCGACCGGATCGAGCACGGCGCCGGTCGTGCCCGACAACGCGCGGCCGTCGAGCGCGAGCGGGTTGGCGGGCGTGCGGCCCCGTCCCAGGAAACGGGCGCGATCGGTCTCCCATTCGACGGCGCTGCGCGTGCGCCCTTCGACGCCGAGGACGTGAAACGCCCATGTCGGCGTTTCGTCGGCGCCCCGCGGCCGCCGGCTGAAGAGCAGCCCGGCGCTCTGCGCATCGAACTCGCTCTCGACGAACAGCTTGCCGAACGCGGGGTGCGCGAGGTCGTCCATCGGCTGGCCGAGGACGATCTCCGCGTAGCTGGTCACCTCGAGGTCGTGCGGCCGGTCGCTGCGATTGGCAATCGACAGCCGCCTCACCTCGACGTCGTCCTCGGGTGAGACGGCGACTTGCAGCACGGTCTCGAAGTCGCCATCGCGCCGGCGGAAGGTTGCCTTGTCGAGGTCGAACGTGACCTCGAAATCGTCCGGTTCGGTGGCCATCGGCAGGTAGGTCGCCGACCAGACGCGCCGCGACCACGGATCGCGGAGGTAGATGAAGTGGGCGCCGGCGTCGGACGTCCAGTCGTGGCGCTGACGCGTGACGGCCAGGTCCTTGTAGGTGCTGAACCCGCCGCCCGCGTTGGTGAGATGCGTGGAGTAGCGGCCGTTCGAGAGCACGAGCGAGTGCGCGCTGCGCGTGTGCGGCGACTTGAAATGCCGCGAGGCGGGCGGCGGAAGCGACGGCGTCGGGCTCGTGCTTTCGGCCGGCCGCGGCTCCGACAGGATCGCTTCGCGCGGCACCCGTTCCTGGAGCAGCAGCTCGGTGGCCTGGATGCGCGGGTCCGCATGAAAGCGCGCGACGAAGGTGTCGTTGCGGATCACGTTGGCGAGCGCGACGAGCGACATCCCCTGGTGGTGGGCGAAAAACGCGCGGATCGTCTCGGGCTTCGCGCGCTCCCCGGACGCTTCGGGTTGCCGCGGGGTGTAGTCGACCGCTTCGTAGAAGCCGAACCGGCCGTCGAGCCCCGCGCGCGCGAGTCGTTCGAAGTTCTCGGCCGCCGACGCGGGGTCGACGAGCGCCGCCAGCGCCGTGGAGTACGGCGAGATGACGAGGTCCTCCGCGAGGCCGCGCTTCAGGCCGAGCCCCGGCACGCCGAACGCCCGATATTGATAGTTCCCCTCGCGATCCGTCACCGCGTAGGCCGACTCGGACACGCCCCACGGCACCCCGCGTTCGTCGCCGTACTCGATCTGGCGCTTCACGCTTTCGCGGCAGCTCTGATCGAGCAGCGTGCCGGCGAAGGTGCGCAGCAGGAGGACGGGCATCAGGTATTCGAACTGCGTGCCGCCCCACGAGACGAGGGTCGCGTGGCCATTCAGGTTGGTCACCAGCCGCCCGAGATGGAACCAGTGGTGCTGCGGCACGTCGCCCTTGGCAATCGCCACGAAGCTGGCCAGCCGCGCTTCCGATGCGAGCAGGTCGTAGTACGAGCCGTCGAGGCGGCCCGCTCCCTCCGCGTCGGCGAGCCGGTAGCCGATCGCGAACAGCCGCCGCCGGCGGTCGTAGAGGAAATCGAACCGCATCGCGTCGGCGAGGGCGACGGCGCGCCGCGCCAGCGCTTCGAGGATGCCGGGCCGTGCGCCGGCCCCCGACCGCCATGCGTGGATGCGATCGAGCGTCGCGCCGCCCCAGTAGTCCACGTCGGGCGGCACGAGACCGGTCCTCGCCTGGTGCAACCGGCCGATGGCGGCGGCGAGCTCCGCGGCGGGCGCATCGATCTGTGCGTCACGCTCTTCGCGCACGGCGCGCCGCGCTTCGGCGGCAATGGCGCGCGCCAGACGGGCGATCGCCTCGTGGGCGGCACCGGCCGCGGCCGACGGCGTGGCCACGAGCGCGAGCATGTCCGCGGTGTCGGCGAGCCCGTCGAGCCGCTGCGCCGGCGTCTGCGGTGTGTCGACGAGGCCTCGCAGCCCCTGGCCGAGGGCGATGAGCGCGCCCGCCAGGTTGCCGCTGTCCACCGTGGACACGTAACGCGGGTGCAACGGCGCAAGCGTCGCCGTGTCGTACCAGTTGAGGAAATGTCCCTCGTGGCGTTCGAGGCCTTCGAGCGTCGTCAACGTGCGATCGATGCGGGTGGCGAGCGTGTCCGTCGTCACGTACCCCAGGTCGTGCGCGGCCAGCGTCGAGAGCAGCCCCATCGCGACGTTGGTCGGTGACGTGCGGCGCGCCACGCGTCCCTCGCCGACGTCTTCCTGGTAGTTGTCAGGGGGCAGCCAGCTGTCGCCTTCGTTGACGAACGTGTCGAAGTAGCGCCACGTCTTGCACGCGGTCCGTCGAAGAAGGAGCCGCTGGCGGTCGCCGAGCGGACGGGCGCGGCCGCCCACGGGGATACTGAGCCAGTAGGCCACGACGGGCGCGAGCGCCCACGACAGGACGAACGGAGCCGCGATGCCCAGCGTCCGTGCCCCTGTCGCAACGATGAGGACGACGGAGAAAACGGCGACGAGGGGACTCGCCCGCATCTCCATCACGAAGAGCGCGAGCGCGCGGCGCCCCGTCAGTCCTTTCGCCCTGGCCGCGGTCGCCGCCGCCGTTTCCCATTCGAGCAGCCGGCTCCTCGTGAAGGCGAGCCGGACCAGTGTGACCAGGATCGCGTGCGCCGACGCGGCGGCGTGGTACGGCAGCAGCACGATGCCGAGCAGGATCTGCGCGAACGCCGACGCGGCGTCGTTGCGCAGGTTGCGCAGGAACACCGGCAGCGATTGCGGCCGGCGCGGCCCGGTCAGCAGGCGCGCCGCCAGCGGCAGCAGCTGCGAGGCGACGACCGCCAGCACGCCGAGCGTCCATGCGGCGGGCGAGCCGGGCAGGATCGTCCAGCCGGCGACGAGCAGCGCGAGCAGCATCGGGGCGACCAGGCTGCGGCGCAGGTTGTCGAAGATCTTCCAGCGGGCGATCACCGGCAGCGTGTTGCGCTTGAGGCCGCGCCGCGAGGGGACCCACGGCAGCAGCCACAGGAGGATCTGCCAGTCGCCGCGAATCCAGCGGTGCTGCCGCCGCGCGTGCGCGAGCACGCTGGACGGGTACTCGTCCACGAGCTCGACGTCGGACACGAGCGCCGCGCGCGCGTGCAGTCCCTCGAACAAATCGTGGGAGAGGAGCGCGTTCTCCGGCACGCAGTCGTCGAGCGCGGCGATGAACGCATCCACGTCGAACAGCCCCTTGCCCGTGAAGATGCCCTCGCCGAACAGATCCTGGTACGTATCGGAGACCGCGCTCGTGTACGGATCGACGCCCGTGTGCCCGGAATACAGCCACGCGAAGAGCGACCCCGCCGCGCTCGCGAACGTCACGCTCACGCGCGGCTGGAGGATGCCGTAGCCCTCGGTCACGCGGCAGGCCGATGGATCGAACCCGGGGCGATTGAGCGGGTGCGTGATGATGCCGACCAGCTCGCGTGCCGCGTCGCGCGGCAGTCGCGTATCCGTATCGAGCGTGAGGCAGTAGCGGACCTGCGGCAGGATCGACAGGTCGCCGACCTGCACGGTGAAGCTGGTATCGCCCGCGCCGCGCAGAAGGTGGTTGAACTCCTCGATCTTCCCGCGCTTGCGCTCCCATCCCATCCAGAGGCCTTCGCCTTCGTTCCACCGGCGCTCCCGGTGAAAGAGGAAGAACCGTCCGCCGGCTTCTCCCGGGTAGCGCGCATTGAGGTCGTCAATCGCCGCGCGGGCGGCGGCGACGATCTCGGCGTCGTGCGGCTCGTGCTCGGTCGCCGCGTCGCGCAGGTCGCTGAGAATGGCGAAATGAATATAGGGATCGAGATTGCCCGCCGCCTGCACCTCGAGGTGCTCGGCGAGCGCCCGCACACCGTCCACGCTGCCGAGGATCGTCGGGACGATGGCCATCGTGCGTGCGTCGGCCGGAAGGCGGGTGAGCTCCAGCCGTGGCAGCCGCCGCGGCGGGACGAGGCTGCTGAGCGCGCGCTGTACGAGCTGGATGGTGAACTCGCTGGCCGGAACGGCGGCCAGGAGCGCAACGGCCAGCAGCGGCACGCCGCGCCACCCGTAGGCGTAGGCATAGGCGACCGCCACCGCCACCAATGCGCCGGTGCCGGCGGTGATCGCGCCAAGGTAGCCGGGCGTGGCGCAGCGGAAGAGAAAGCGGCGCGCCCGCTGCGGCAGCTTCGGCACCCACGCGATGCTCCGCTCGAACGCCGAGCGTCCGCCGCCAATCAGGTGATAGCCGATGTGCGCGCCGCGCGCCCCGGGCGACTCCTCGCCGGTACGCCGCGAGTATTCGACCGCCTTCAGCGCAACGCGCAGCTGCGCCTCGCCGGTCGGCGCCGCGAGCTCTTCGACCGCGTGCCGGTAGCGGTCGCGGCTGCGAAAATCCATGCGGCCGTAGACGCCCGCCGGATCGCGCTGCAACACCTGCTCGACGAGGTTGACGCTCTCGAAGAACTCGCTCCAGTCGAACGAGGAGATCAGCCGCAGGCTGCCGATGAGGCCAGCCATCGCCGCCTGCGCCAGCGCCTGGTGGCGTCCCTCGGAGGCGATCGCCTGCTCGATCGACTGGCCTTTCACCGCGAGCGAGGCGTCGAGCTCCTGCCGCAGGGCGGCGGCGTTCTCGTACTCCTGCGCGCGCTGGAGCAGCCGGATGACGAACGCCGGGTGCAGCTCCGTCGGCCATGCGCGGTTCTGTTCCGTCTTCGATTCGAGCGCGCCAGCGACCGCATCGGCGTGCCGCCGATGCGAGCGGCTGAGGGCCAGCACCTCGGCGCGCGCGCGCACCTGTTCGACCAGGGCCAGCTTCAGGACGCTGGGCCACGCCCACAGCTCCCCGATGGTGAGCGGCGTGATCGACTGGAACGCCGTCACGAAGCGATGCAGCCGCTGCGCATCGAGACGGCCGGCGCTCCACCGCACCAGCTCGATCGCCAGCGCGACGATTCTCGGCGACCCTTCGTACTCGTCGGCGGCGATGCGAGGCAGGCGCCTGAAGAAGGACGCGGGCAGGTCGTGCCGCACGTCCCGCGCCGCTGTCGAAATGACGAAGAAGTTGTCCAGGAACCATTCGGCGGCCGGCGATGGTGGTTCACCGGAGCGGGCGTCTTCCGCGACCGCGAGGTAAATGCCGCGGAGCGCGGCGATGTGCGCTTTCAACCGCCGGAGGTGGACGCGCGAGGCGCTGGGTCGGCTGTCGACGGTCAGCGCGGCCGCCAGACGTCTCGCGCGCTCCTCGAGCGCCTCGATGCCAAGCAGTTCGCCGCCTTGGAACGGGGACGGCAGCTCAGCTTGTCTGAAAGGTCGCGTAGGCACAAATGTCGATGGTATGCGAGTCGTGTAGCTCTGCAACAGCAGTGCCGGTGCGCCGCGGCATCAGCTCGCGATCGCGCGCGGGTCTTGCACAGCCCGGCAGGGCCTTGACCACGCGACGGCGAGAGTCGATTCGAATCCTCTTTCTTGTCCTGCTCGCCGGAGCATTTGGGCACCACTCTTCCGTGGCGCCCGGACCTGCGGCCGCAACGCCGCGCGCCTTGCAACTACCGCTCAGTTTCGAGGAGAACCAGGGACAGGCCGACCGTCAGGTCAAATTTCTCGCGCGCGGCGGCGGCTACGACGTCTTCGTGACACCGGCCGCCACAGTGCTCGCGGTGGCGCGCACTGCTGAGGGCGGTCGCGAACGGCAACGGCAGGCGGCAGTGCGCGTGCGGCTCGTCGGCGGCAACCCGGATCCGGTCGTCGAAGGACTGGACGCGACTGCCACGCGCAGCAATTACTTCTTCGGTCGCGACCCTGGGGCCTGGCACACGGATGTTCCGCACTACGCACGCGTGCGGCTCCGCGACGTCTATCCCGGCGTCGACGAAGTGCTGCACCCGGCAGGGACGCGCTTCGAGTACGACCTGCTCGTCAGCCCGCGCGCGGAGCCCTCGCGCATCCGGCTCGCGTTCGACGGCGCCGACGCCATGCGCCTGAATGACGAGGGGAGCCTGATCCTCGACACCGCCGCGGGCGCCATCGAACAACGTGCGCCGGCGGTCTACCAGGAGATCGACGGCGTCCGCCGTGACATCGCCGGCCGCTATGTCGTTACGGGGCCGCGCGAGGTCGGCTTCGACATCCCGGCCTACGATCGCACGCGAGCGCTCGTCATCGATCCGGTCGTCGCCTACTCGACGTACCTTGGCGGCGATAGCGGGGACGCCGGCTCCTCGGTGGCGACCGACAGCGCCGGCAATGTGTACGTGACCGGCGTCACGGCGTCGACGGACTTCCCGACCGCGGCTTCCGTGCAACCAGCGCGGAACGGCGCCAGGGACGACGCCTTCGTGGTGAAGATCGATCCCACCGGGACGCGGCTCCTGTATGCGACCTACTTCGGCGGCAGCGACGGCGACGGAGGTACCGGGATCGCGATCGACGCGACTGGCAGCGCCTACGTGACCGGCTCGACCGCGTCGGCAGACTTCCCGACGCGCAACGCGCTGCAACCGAATCGTGGTGGTGGGTCGAGCGACGGGTTCGTCGTGAAATTGAATGCCGCCGGTTCGGCGGTCGTCTATGCGACATATCTCGGCGGCGCGGGACCAGATATCCCGAGCGCTATCGCCGTCGACAGCGACGGCCGCGTGCACGTGACCGGGCAGACGCAATCCACCAACTTTCCGGTGGTGAATGCGCTGCAGGCGGCGAAGAGTGGCCTCTCCTTGACGTGGGATGTCTTCGTCTCGATGCTCGACGCGTCGGGCGCGGCGCTCGTCTACTCGACCTACCTCGGTGGCACCCTTCACGAGCGCGGCAACGGCATCGCCGTCGATGCGGCGGGAAACGCCTACGTCGCGGGAACGACCAGCAGCACGGATTTCCCCACGCTCAACGCGCGTCAGCCGGCGTACGGCGGGGGCATCGGCGACGGCTTCATCGCCAAGGTCGGTCCCGGGGGCGCGCTGCTCTATGCGACCTACCTTGGCGGCGGCGATTTCGACGACCTAACGGCGGTCGCTGTCACGCCCCAGGGTCGTGCCTATGTCACCGGCTCGACGCACTCTATCGACTTCCCCAGCGTCAACGCGCAACAGGCCGCGAACGGAGACCCCACCGTCTTCAAGAGCATCGACGGCGGCCGGAGCTGGCGGCCGCTGACGCTCCACAATCTCGAAGTGTCGAATATCGCCGTCGATCGGCTGCATCCATCGACGGTGTATGTGGGCTCGAGCCAGGGCCTCTTCAAGAGCACCGACAGCGGCGTGCAGTGGACCGCGCTGGATACGGGTGTCGCCTCGAAGGATCTCCAGGTGGTCGCGGCAGATCCGTTCACGTCCGGGACGGTGTACGCGGGAATCTCTCAAAACAACCTGCTCAAGTCCACGGATGCCGGCCGCACGTGGACGAAACTCGTGGTCGACACGGCGCCGCGTGCCTCCGTCTTCACGCTGGCGTTCGACCCCGTCCACGCGGGGACCGTGTACGCCGGCTCGTACTCGGCGCTCGCGAGAACGCAGAACGGCGGCGCGACCTGGGCGTACGCCGGGACCGACAAGGCCGGCGCGATTGCCGTCGACCCGTCGAACCCGTCGATTGTCTACGCGGGACGAAGAGGAGACGGGAGCGACGACGGTCGCGGAGGAATCTTCAAGAGCACCGACGGCGGCGCGACGTGGGCGTCTATCTGGCGTTCGCCGATCCCGCCGGGCCCCAAGGATCGCGATCCGAGCGTGATAACGCTCGTGGTCGACCCGCGCGCGACATCGACAGTCTACGTGTCGACCGGCGGCGGTGTGTTCAAGAGCGTGACGGGCGGCGACGAATGGACCGCGGTGAACACCGGCCTGCCGGCGTTTCAATCCGGGTTGCTGGCGGTAGACCCTGTGAACTCGTCGACCCTCTACCTCGGCACGCCCAGCGGGATCTTCAAGACATCCGACGGCGGCGCAACATGGACGGCGTCCAACAACGGCCTGCCTGCTGCCTCGATCAGCGCGTTGACGGTCTCGCCCACCGAACCGGGTGTCGTGTATGCCGCCATCGCCGGCGGGACCAGCGACGCGTTTCTGGCGAGCCTGAGTGCCGACGGTTCTTCGATGCTCGCGTCAACGTACTTCGGAGGCGGCGGCGACGACGGAGGGACGGGCGTCGCGCTCGACGGGCGCGGCAACGCGTACGTGACCGGTTGGACGGCGTCGAGCAATCTTCCGACCGTCGAGGCGTTCCAGACGACACCGGGAGGCAGTTTCCAGGCGTACGCCTACGACGCGTTCGTGGCGGCGTTCGACGGCGCCGGCTCAACGCTCCTGTATGCGTCGTACCTGGGCGGCAATGTCGATGACCGCGCGTCTGGCATCGCCGTGGACCGCGCCGGCAACGTCGTGGTGACAGGGAGGACCTCATCGTCAAACTTTCCGCTCACGCGCCCACTCCGGGGCGCGGGCAAATCGACCGATGCGTTCCTCGTCAAGATTGCTGCGACAACTGCTGCCGTCAACGCCGGCCGCGCGATGACCAGCATGACGGTGCCCGGCGTGCCGTCAGCCTCGTTCGATCGCGCCCGGGCATCGCAGGTGTTCGCGACGCGCGATGGCGTGCGCTATCGGGTGGACACCGTCGCGTCTGGCCTCGAGTTGGCGTCCGCCATCGCCTTTGCGCCGGACGGCCGCCTGTTCGTTGCCGAACGGCCGGGCCGCGTGCGCATCTTCGATGCGGCGTTGCGCTCTTCTTCAGTGGCGCTGACGCTGGACGAGGTATTCGGCGAAGGCGACGCGGGACTGCTCGGGCTGGCGCTCGACCCCGCCTTCGCACGCACGCGACTGGTCTATCTCTATTACACCGCGCGGGCGGGCGCCGACGCGATCAATCGCGTCGTCCGCTACCGTGAGGTGGGCGGACGCCTCGCTGAGCGCGTCGTCTTGCTCGACGACATTCCAGGCGGCACGGTGCACAACGGCGGCGCGCTGCGCTTTGGCCCGGACGATCTGCTCTACATCTCCACCGGCGACGCGGGCCTGGCTTCGCGGGCGCAGGACCTGGCGTCGCTCGCGGGCAAGGTGCTGCGCCTCAATCGCGACGGCACCACACCTCGCGGCAATCCGTCCGCCTCGCCCGTCTTCAGTAGCGGGTACCACGACCCACGCGGGCTCGACTGGCATCCCATCACCGGCGAGCTGTGGTCGGATGACGCCGGACACGCCGGCGCCGCCACGCTCGACATCGCATCGCCAGGCACGCAGTCGCCGGTGGCGTCGCTGGAATCGGCGGCCGTGCCATCGGGTGCATCGTTCGATCGGGGGCGGCGCCTTGCGGCGTTCGAGAACGATCTCTTCATCGCCACGCTCGGGGGACATGGTCTGCTGCGCATTCGTGTCGACGGATCCTCGTCACGCCGTATCGCCGGTCACGAGTGGATCGATGTCGGTGTTGACCGCGTCAGCAACGTGATCGTTGGTCCAGAGGGCTGGCTGTACGTCGCCGGCAGCAGCGGCACCACGGATGCTGCACGAGGTGGCGATTACGTGCTGCGGATTGTGCCGGTGAGTGCCGAAAGACGGTAGGGCTGTACTAGGTCACTTGCCGCGGGGCGCAGCCAGATCGATCCGCCACGTGGGCCCGTCGACACCGAGCGGCGTTTCGGCCCTGAGAAACGCCGGAATGCCCGCGTTGATCCAGATGTGAGAGCGGGGAAGACTCTTCCGGATGGCGGCGCTCACGACGCCTTCGATTCCACCGAGCCGAACGTCCACTACATAGTGCCGGGCCTGTTGAGTCGCGCCTGAGGTCGCGACCGGTTCGATCCCTCCGCTCGTAATGACGAGCCGAACGAGTCGTGGCTTCGGCGTGGCGGCGAGGTACGAGACGGAGAGTGGCAACCCTGCCGGCCTGACGTTTTCGACGATGTCGGTGATCAGTCCGTTGCTGAGGTCCGCGGGCAGGGTGAGCCTCTTCTCCTCGACGTAATCGGCGTCGGTGTTGCCGATGTCGCGGACCACCACGCGCCCGCCGGGCGGATCGATGGTGAGCTCGAGCGGATGCGGGAACGCACGTCCCTTCTGCACGTGATGGTACGCAATCAATCGCAGCGGGCCCGCGTCGGTGAACTCGGTCGTTTCGTCATCGAGCGAACCGTCGTTGAAGCGGAACGTCAGGCGCTTCTTCACGATATTGCCGTTGACCGTCTGGACCTGCTCGCCCGTCGCGAGCTGCCGGCCATCCATCGATCGGAGCGTCAGGAACCCATGAGCCGCTCCGCGCTGAGGCACCGGAACCGTATCGGCGCTGACGTAAACGTTAACGGACAAGGCGACGACGGCCACTGCCAGCGGAGCTCCGCATGCGATTCGGTCCACAGCACTCAATTAGGGAGCAAAGGGCGAGCCGCTGCAGTCCTGATGTGTTCGGTTCATCCGCCCGGGACGTTTGATCGGATGAACGGACTAGGAGCACCCGATGCCATTCGAGAAGCGTCCATCCCGATTGGTCCCGAAGGGACCTCCCCCCGGAAGCCGCGTCCCTCCGCACAAAGTAGGCGACAACGAATCGTTCGAGACGTTGGCTGTGAAGTACGGGGTGACGGCCAGGGCCATCGCGCTCCATAACTTCGGCACCTCTGATCCCGCAGAACTCAATTGGTATCTGCGCGAGTACGTGGGCTGCAAGCTCGCCACGCACGACCGGCAGAACTGGCGCTTCTCGAGCGCCGCGGCGCCCGGGATCATCTACATCCCGGACAACGCGGCTCCGGCGTTTCCAGCGAACCCGGCGGTGGAGAGTGCGCTGAAACTCATCGACGAGTTTTCACGGCGAACCGGGCCGGGCGCGTTCATCCACCTTCACCGTGCCACGATCGCATCGGAGCTGAGGGCGCGGGTGACGAATCCAAGCTTGATCAATCAAGGCCAGGCTGGCCTGTGCCCGAGCGCGGCAGTCGTCTACAGCCTGGCGAGGAACAACCGTCCGGAGTACGTCAAGGCCGTCACGCAGTTGTACGAGACCGGGCGGACCACGATCGGCAAGTGGGACCTCGTGCCCGGTGCGGATCTGAGAGCTTACAAGCTGCCGGCGACGGGCGGCCTGTACGAAGCCGACTGGATCATCATGTCCAGCATCCGCGATTCGGAGAACTGGTTCATCGACTATCAGTCCGAGACCGACAGGGGCGGCGCGTGGGGCGGCGAGGTGGCGGCGTGGCTCAGGAAAGCCGGGTACAGCGACGTCCAGGAGGACTGGAACTTCACGATGAACAAGACTGCAGCGAACCTGCAGAAGGCTGACGAGCTGTATTCCAAGAACTACCAGGTCTGCCTGCTCATCGATGCGGATCTGCTTTCAGGTAAGAGCGCTACCTTGAGCCGGCCCAATCACTGGGTCGTCCTCGCCTCCAACGTCAGGACGAACTTCCTGATGCCGACGTCCAACTGCTCGATGCGGGTCTACACGTGGGGATCGTTGCGAACGCTCCCGGACCGGGCGATGCAGCTGGATGA
>DATNCQ010000193.1:0-2155 GCA_035571515.1 Vicinamibacterales bacterium | reverse complement strand
CAGACCGGGCACACGTGCGTGTTCGGTGCCGCCCCGAACGCCGTGCTGCAGCTGCAGAAAATCTTCGAGGCGGTCAGGAGCTGCGCGTGAATCTCGAGGCCGATGACCGATTCAAAACGCATAATTGGCGCGTCGGCGGATTGGCGAATTGGTGAATGCAAATCGCCAATTCACCAACTCACCAATTGTTCACGCAGTGGGCCCCGCGCGGCGGACCTTGGCGTCGACGGTCGCCTCGAAGGTCTTGAAGTTGTCGGCGAACATGCGCGCCAGCTTGGCTGCCTGTGCGTCGTAGGCCACGGTGTCAGACCAGGTGCTGCGAGGGTTCAGCACCTCGGGCGGCACTCCCGGGCAACTCTGCGGAATGTCGAGGTTGAAGACCGCGTCCTTCTGATAGCTCGCGGTGTCGAGCGCACCGGACAAGGCAGCGCGGATCATCGCTCGGGTGTAGGCGATCTGCATGCGGCGTCCGACGCCGTACGGACCGCCGGTCCAGCCGGTATTCAGCAACCAGACGCGCGCCCCGTGCTTGGCAATTCGTTCTCCGAGCATCCTGGCGTACCGGCTCGGGTCCAGCGGCAGGAACGGGGCGCCGAAACAGGTGCTGAAGGTCGCCTTCGGCTCGGTGACGCCCTTCTCCGTCCCCGCGACGCGCGCGGTATAGCCGGAGAGGAAGTGGTACATCGCGCCCTCGGGCGTGAGGCGCGCGATCGGCGGCATCGCCCCGTAGGCGTCCGCCGTGAGCATCACGACGTTTTTCGGATGGCCGGCCTGGCCCGACGGAATCGCGTTGGGAATGAAGCCGAGCGGGTAGGAGCTGCGCGTGTTTTCGGTGTACGTCATGTCGTCGAGGTTCATGTCCCGCGTGTCGGGATCGAGCACGACGTTCTCGAGGATGGTGCCGAAGCGGCGCGAGGCGTCCCAGATCTGCGGCTCGGCCTCCTTCGACAGCTTGATGACCTTCGCGTAGCAGCCGCCCTCGAAGTTGAAGATGCCGCGCTCGCTCCAGCCATGCTCGTCGTCGCCGATCAGCCCGCGCTCCGGGTCGCTCGAGAGCGTCGTCTTGCCGGTGCCGGAGAGGCCGAAGAAGAGCGCCGAGTCACCGTCGCGGCCGACGTTGGCCGAGCAGTGCATCGAGAGCACGCCCTTGAGCGGCAGCGTGTAGTTGAGGATCGTGAAGATCGACTTCTTGATCTCGCCGGCGTAGTTCGTCCCCGCGATGAGCACGAGCTTGCGCCCGAAGTGCACGTAGATGGCGGTCTCGGTGCGCGAGCCGTGGCGCGCGGGGTCCGCCTTCAGTCCCGGACAATCGATCACCGTGTACTCGGGACGATGCGTCGCGCACTTGCCCGGATCGGTTTCGGGAATGAACATATTGCGCGCGAACAGGTTGTGCCACGCGAACTCGGTGACGACGCGCACCGGCAGGCGGTAGGCGGGGTCGGCGCCGCCCCACGCGTCGAGCACGTAGAGCTCCTTGTCCTGCACGTAGGTCATCATGTCGCGGTGAAGCGCGTCGAAGTTCGCTTCCGTGATCGGCCGGTTCAAGGTGCCCCAGGCGATGTTCTGCTCCGTCGTCGGCTCCTTGACCGTGAACTTGTCCTGCGGCGAGCGTCCCGTGTGCTGGCCGGTGCGGGCCACGAGGGGCCCTTCGGACGCCAGGATGGCTTCGTTCCGGCGGATCGCAATTTCGTAAAGAACCGCCGGGCTCAGGTTCCAGTGGACGGGTCCGGACCGGACGATACCAAGGGCCTCGAGACCATGCGCCCGCTCAACCTGTGTGCTCATTTGTGAGTTCTCCTAGGCAAAAGAGCCGAAAACGAAAAAGGAATCGTACTGTATAGTTGGAGCCGCGGTAAAGGACTGAGCCGCACCAGCCGTATTCCATGAGCAGAACGCCTCCTCGGCGGGTGCCCTTGACAGCCGCCGGCGCTCCGGCGCCTGCGCCACTGTCGAGAGATTCGCAGCTGGCGGCCGAGATCAAAGGTCTCGTCACCAGCGGCGAACGCGACGCTGCGCGCGAACGGTACGGCGAGCTCGTCGCGCATCAGCAGCGGCGGGCGGTTCGCATCGCCTACACGTACCTGCGCGACGTACACGATGCCGACGAGGCGGTGCAGGATGCCTTCGTCAAGGTGTTCACACACATCACCAG
>DATNCQ010000192.1:0-51985 GCA_035571515.1 Vicinamibacterales bacterium | reverse complement strand
GGCGACCCTGCCGATGCCGCTCGTCCCCGCGCGGCGGTGCCCGATTACGTCCTGTGGGATCTGTTCTTCGTCGGGCATGTCGATATCGGGCACCGCCGCGCGGGGACGAGCGGCATCGGCAGGGTCGCCTGCCAGCACGCCGTCCTTCTTGCGGCGAGGCGCAGGAACCTTGGCCTGCTTGTACTCATGATCCGCGTCGCACGTTGTGCAACGAGTCTGCTTCACCTGGTCTTCGATCATCGCGACGATCGCGTGATTGGTGATGCGGCGCTCGCGCGGACAATAGTCGTCCAGAATGTCACCGAGCCGAAGCCGGCGTTGCTGCATGAACTCCCCCGGAGCCGTTCCTTTTCAGGCGGGATTCAGTTCCGCTGACAAGCTCGGGGTTGCCCCGGGCCTCTCAGGCGGGTGTAAAAGGCGGCGGTAGGCCAGAGTTTACCCGGAATGGCCCGTTTTGGCGAGCCATTGACGGAATTCCCGCAGGGCCGCTTGCACAGCATCGGGGTTGGTCGACTGCGGGGTCCGTTTTGCGTGCACGGATTCGAGTGGCGTCGCCGCCTGCGGGGCGTCGTCGCCGAAGAAGTCGCTCGCCTCCTTCCACTCCTTCAGCGTCAGGCTGCTGAAGTCGCGCCCCTCCGCCAGCAACCGCCGCACCATCGCCCCGACGATTTCGTGTGCATGCCGGAACGGCATCCCGCGAATGGCGAGGTAGTCGGCTACGTCCGTGGCCAGCAGGAGCCCGGAGGCCGCGCGCCCGGCTTTCGCGGCGTCGAGCGTCAGGCGCGAGATGACGGCGTGCGCCGCCGTCATCGAGACCGCCAGCGTCCGCTCCGCGTCGAACACCGCTTCCTTGTCCTCCTGCAGGTCCTTGTTGTACCCGCCGGGCAGCCCTTTCATCGTCGCGAGCCAGCCGGTGAGGCGCCCGATCGCGCGCCCGCTCTTGCCGCGCACCAGTTCGAGCGGGTCGGGATTCTTCTTCTGCGGCATCATGCTGCTGCCGGTCGCCGACTCGTCGGCGAGCTCGAAGAAGCCGTGCTCCTCGCCGGTGAAGATGATCAGGTCCTCGGCGATGCGACTGAGGTGCACCATCGCGAGCGACGCGGCGAACAGGAACGACGCGACGAAGTCCCGGTCGGACGAGGCGTCGATGCTGTTGCGGACGACGCGCGAGAAGCCGAGGCGCTTCGCGAGCAGCGCGGTATCGACCGGGTAACTCGTGCCGGCGATGGCGCCGGAGCCGAGCGGCAGCGCGTCGGCTTCGTCGCGTGCCGCGTCGAGCCTGTCCACGTCGCGGCGCAGCGCCGAGGCGTGGGCGAGGAAGAAGTGCGCGACGAGCACCGGCTGCGCGCGGCGCAGATGCGTGTACGACGGCATCAGCGCGTCGCCGGCGCGCTCCGCCTGGTCGGCGCATGCCGCGACGACCTGGCGGACCGACTGCTGGAGCAGCGGAATCCGCCGCCGCAGGTAGAGGCGCAAGTCGAGCGAGACCTGCTCGTTGCGCGAACGGCCGGTGTGGAGGCGGCGGCCCGCGTCGCCGATGCGTTCCACGAGCTTGCGCTCGACGAAGCTGTGGACGTCCTCGTCGGGCCCGCTGACGTAGGCCGGGTCGCGGCGGCCCTCCTCGAGCATCTCCTCGAGCCCCTTGCGAATGGCGGCGGCGTCCGGCTTCTCGAGCACACCGGCGGCCCCGAGCGCTTCCGCCCACGCGAGGCTGCCGGTCACGTCGTCTTCGAACAGCGCGCGATCGAAACCGAACGAGATGCCGAAGTCGAAGGCCGCCGGATCGGGCGCGGTGTCGAAGCGGCCGGACCAGAGTGTCATGAATGGTGAGCGGAGAGCACGCGGTGCTGCCCGTTGAACAGCTCGAGGCAGACCGTTGCGCCCGGCGCGCTGGATGCGCCGGCGCCAAGCGCTTCGTGCGCCGCCTGGAAGACGACGGCGGCGGGCGCCGCGGCGATGGTCGCCACGCTCTCGATGAGCTCGGTGAGCGCCATCGGCACCCCGTTGACCGAGACGGGCAGCCCGCCCTCGAACGCGATCTCGAGACGCGCCGGCTCGTTCAGCTCGGGCCGGCCGGGCGCGCGCTCCCACAACGTCGGCTGGACGGCGTGATCGACGCCGGTGTCGCCCGCATGCACCGCGATGACGCGAACGGAGCGGTCGACGGCGCGCGCGGCGGCCTCGATCTCGGCGTGGTCGCGCGCGTCACCGCCGTGCGCGACGATCGTGGCCCCTTCGATCAGCGCCACCTCGACGAGCGTCCTCGCCACGAGCGGCCGGGCGGACGGCGCTTGTTCGTCACGGGACGAGGCGATGCAGTGGCGGGCGAACTCGTGGCGCGCGTCGATCACGTGCGCGCGCACGGCGCCGGCGGCGAGTGCCGCCTGGCGGACGCCCTCGAGCTCGGCCGGCTGGCCGACGTCGAGCGTCAGGGCAACGACCTCGGCGCCGAGCGCCGAGGCAAGACGTGGAATCGCGGCAAGGCTGTCGGCGCTGCCGGAGCAGGCAAACACGATGCGAGTGATCACGCTGGCTGTCCCTCCCCTGTGAATCGTTCGAACCGCTTGACGAGCGCCTTCGCGCGCCGGGCGTCGGGCGCGATGACGAGCACCGTATCCTCGCCGGCGACGGTGCCGACCACCTCGGGCAGGTGGGCTTCATCGATCGTCACGCAGAGCGCCTGCGCGCGCCCGAGACCGGTGCGCAGCAGCACGAGCTGCTGCACGCGATCGACGCGCAGGAGGTACTCGGCCACCGCGCGCTGGAGCATCGTCTCCGCGGTCTTGCCGTTCGGCGCCGCCGGGCGTCCCGGCGGCTGATATGCGCCGTCGGCGCCCCCCTTGACGAGGCCGAGCTCGCGGATGTCGCGCGACAGCGTCGCCTGCGTCACGTCGAAGCCGGCGGCGCGCATGCTGCGCCGCAGCTGCTCCTGGCTGCGCACCGGCGCGCGCTGGATGACGTCGAGGATGACCGCCTGCCGGCGCGCCTTCATGTTTTTCAGAATACACCAACCCTTGACTGATTATGCATCCGAATGTATAAATATTCTTTTGCCGATGGACGACAGAGAATGCCCATAGCAGCCCCGGACAAGAAGACGGCCCCCGCGACCGGCCCGCAGGCGCCCGGCGGCGAGCCGGCCGCGCGCGTCGCCGTCGCCGGCGCCACCGGCTACGCGGGGCAGGAGCTCGTGCGGCTGCTCGCGCGCCATCCCGCGGTCAGGCTGACGGCGGCGATGTCGTCGGGTGCGACGAGCGCGCCGCGGCCGCTGCCGGCGCTCGCGCGCATCTGGGACCAGGCCGTCACGCCGCTCGACCTCGACCAGCTCTCCTCGTCCGCCGACGTCGTCTTCCTCGCTCTCCCGGAAACGGCGTCGGCGGAGGTGGCCCCCAAGCTGCTCGAGCGGGGGACGCGCGTCATCGACCTCTCCGGCGCCTTCCGCATCCGCGACGCGGGGGACCGCCAGCGCTGGTACCCGTCCACCGCGACGCTGCCGCAGGGAACCGTCTACGGGCTCCCCGAGCGCGACGCCGCGGCCATCCGCGACGCGCGGCTCGTGTCGTGCCCCGGCTGCTATCCGACCGCCGCGCTGCTGGCGCTCGAGCCGCTCGCCGACGCAGCGCTCATCGAGGGGCACGTCATCGTCGACGCGAAGTCGGGCATCTCCGGCGCCGGCAAGGCGCCGAGCGACCGCACGCATTTCTCCGAGAACCACGGCAGCGTCGCCGCCTACGGTGTCTTCTCGCACCGGCACAACGCCGAGATCGAGCAGGAGCTGCAGCGCGAGGTGACGTTCGTTCCCCATCTCGTCCCGCTCGACCGCGGCATCCTCGAGACGATCTACGTCTCGCTGAAGAAAGGGACGACCGAGGCGCAGGTGGCGAAGGCGCTCGAGGACGCCTATCGCGACGCGGCGTTCGTGCGGCTGACCGGCGCCGCGCTACCGGAGATCAAGCACGTGGCCCACACCAACTTCTGCGATATCGGCTGGAAGGTGGACGAGGGGCGCAACCGGCTCGCGCTGATCGTGGTGCTCGACAACCTGGTGAAGGGCGCGGCTGGCCAGGCGGTGCAGAACCTCAACATCGTTCTCGGCCTCGACGAACGGACGGGCCTGCTGTGACGAGGACCACGCGGCGGCGGGTCCAAAAGGACCCGGCCTACACCCGGCAGCGGCGCGGGGTCCAAAAGGACCCGGGCGACACGCGGCAGCCGCAAAAGGATCCGGCCGACACGCGGCGGGCCCAGCGGCGCCAGGACCCGGCCATCGTGCTCAAGCTGGGCGGCGAACTGCTCGAGCAGCCCGACGACCTCGCGCGCATCGCGACCGGTATCGCCGCGCTCGCGCAGCGCACCTCGCTCGTCGTCGTGCACGGCGGCGGGCGTGAGATCGATTCCGCGCTCGCCACCGCCGGCATCGCGAAGCAGCAGGTGGACGGGCTGCGCGTCACCGACGCGCGGACGCTCGACGTCGTCGTCGCGGTGCTCGCCGGCGCGATCAACACGCGGCTGGTCGCCGCGCTGCGAAAAGCGGGCGCGCGGCCGGTCGGGCTCACGGGCGCCGACGCGTCCGTGGCGACGATGAAGCGATCGCAGCCGATTGCGACCGTCGCGGGGCCGAAGGTGGACCTCGGGCTCGTCGGGTCGCCCATCAACAACGGTTCGCCCGAGCTGCTGACGGACCTGCTGGCACGGCGTTACGTGCCGGTGGTCGCGTGCATCGGCGCCACGCGCGACGGCGAGCTGCTGAACGTCAACGCCGACACGCTCGCCGCGCACCTCGCCTCGTCGCTGGAGGCCCGGCGGCTGGTGATTGCCGGCGGCACTTCCGGCGTGCTGGACGAAGCCGGGCAGACGATTGCGCGTCTCGACTCGCGGCGCGCGGCGCGGATGATCAAGGCCGGGACGGCGAACAAGGGGATGGTCGCCAAGCTCGAGGCGTGCCGCACGGCGCTGCGCAGCGGGGTCGGCGACGTGCTGATTGCCAACGGCCGCGAGGTGGCGCTCGACACGCTGGCGGCGGCAACGGGGCCGCTGGCCGGATGCACGCAGGTGGTGCGATGAACAAGTTGACGCTCGACGACATCAAGGCGCTCGAAGCGCGCCACGTGGTCACGACCTACAAGCGGCAGCCGGTCGCGTTCGTCCGCGGCAGCGGCTCGCGCCTGTACGACGTGGACGGGCGTGAATACCTCGACCTCATCTCGGGCATCGGCGTCGCGTCGCTCGGCCACGCGCATCCGGGCCTCGCCGCGGTGCTCGCCGATCAGGCGTCAACGCTCCTGCACACGTCGAACCTCTATTACCACCCGCTGCAGGGCCAGGTGGCCGCGCGCCTGACGAAGATGTCCGGCCTGGCGCGCGCGTTCTTCGCCAACAGCGGCACCGAAGCGGTGGAAGGCTGCCTGAAGTTCGCCCGGCGCTACTGGTTCACGCAGGGCGCGACCGCACGGACCAATTTCGTGGCGCTCGAGAACTCGTTCGGCGGCCGCACGATGGGCGCGCTGTCGGTCACGTGGGACGAGCACTACCGCGCGCCGTTTCAGCCGCTGATCGGCCAGGTCACCTTCATCCGCGCCGGCGACGTCGCCGCGCTCGAGGCCGCGGTGAACGACAGGACCGCGGCGGTCATCGCCGAGCCCATCCAGGGTGAAGGCGGCATCCGGCCGCTGTCGAAGGAATTCGCGCAGGCGATGGCGAACGTCTGCCGCCGCACCGGCACGCTGTACATCGCCGACGAAGTGCAGACGGGCCTCGGCCGCACGGGCTATCCGTTCTACTTCCCGGTGCTCGGCCTCGAGCCGGACCTGGTCAGCGTCGGCAAGGCGCTCGGCAGCGGCGTCCCGGTCGGCGCCATCCTGATGTCCGAGCGCGTCGCGTCGGCGATCTCGCCCGGCGATCACGGCACGACGTACGGCGGCAACCTGCTGGCGTGCCGTGCCGCGTTGTTCTTCCTCGAGCAGTTGATGGACCACGGGGTGATGGAGCACGTGAAGGAGGTTGGACCGCTCCTGGAGCGCCGGCTGCGCGCGCTGGCGCTGAAGCATCCGGTGATCGTGGAAACGCGCGGCGTCGGCCTGATGCAGGGGCTGCAGCTCGCCGTCGACGCCGCGCCCATCGTCGATGCCGCCCGCGAGCGCGGGCTGCTCGTCAATCGCACGAACGAGAAGGTGGTGCGGATGCTGCCGCCGCTGACGATCGAGGCGGCGGATATCGATCGAGCCATGGAGATCCTCGACGAGGTGTTTGCCGCCGTCGGGGCGGAGGTGCACGCATGAGACTGCCGCTGGAACTCAAAGTTCTTGATCCGCGATCCCCGACCCCCGATCCCTACCCGGACCTGGATCCGTCGGCGATCGTGGTGCGCTCCGCGACGGGGGACGAGGCGGCGGCCATCCACACGCTCATCGAAGAGCACCTCGCCGAGGGACACCTGCTTCCGCGTCAGTTCAGCGAAGTCGTCGTCCACGCGCACCGCTTCGTCGTCGCGGTGCAGGACGACGAGGTCCTGGCGTGCGCGGAGCTGGCGCCCCTGAGCCACTCGGTCGCGGAAGTCCGGTCGATGGTCGTCCGTCGCGACGCGCGCGGCTGCGGCGTCGGCCGCCGCATCGTGGACGAGCTCGTGCGCCGCGCGGAAGCGGCCGGCTTCGAGAAGCTGTGCGCCTTCTCGCACACGCCCGCCTACTTCGTCCATCTCGGGTTCTCGATCGTCCCGCACGAGTGGCTGCGCGAGAAGATCGTCACCGACTGCCACGCCTGCAGCCAGTTCCGGCGCTGCGGGCAATACGCGGTCGTGCGCGCGCTCGAACGGCCGCGCCACGCCTGCGTGCCGCTGGCCGCCCTGCATGGCTGACGTGGCGGTCACGCGGCACACGTCGATCGCGCCGATCGACGGCGGCGTCACCGCGCCGACGGGGTTCCGGTCAGCGGCGCTGCACTGCGGCATCAAGGCGAAGGCCGGGGCGCTCGACCTCGCCGTCCTCGCCGTGGACACGTTTGCGTCGATGGCCGGCCTGTTCACGACCAACCTCGCGCAGGCGGCGCCCGTGCTGGTCTCGAAGCGGCATCTCGACGTCACCCGCGGCACCGGCTGCGCCATCGTCGTGAACAGCGGCTGCGCGAACGCCTGCACCGGCGAAGAAGGGCTGGCCAACGCGCGGCGGATGACCGAAGAGGTCGCCAGCGCGCTCGGCTGCGAGCCGGAGCAGGTGCTGGTCGCCTCGACGGGCGTGATCGGCGTCGCGCTGCCGATCGACCGCGTCGCGGCCGGCATCCAGGCGGCGTGCTCGTCGCTGGCGCACGGCAAGGGCAGCGAGGCCGCGCAGGCGATCATGACGACCGATCCGTTCCCCAAGGAACACGCGGTGCGCGTGACGACGCCGCGCGGGTCGTTTTCGATCGGCGCGATGGCGAAGGGCTCGGGGATGATCGAACCGAACATGGCGACGATGCTCGGCTTCATCGCGACCGATGCGCAGGTGGCGCCGGCGATGCTGCAGCGGGCGCTCGCCGAGTCCGCGCGCGACACGTTCAACGCCATCACCGTGGACGGCGAGTGCTCGACCAACGACTCGCTGTTCGCGATGGCGTCGGGCAACAGCGGTGTCGCGATTGACGAGGAGCTCTACCCGGCGCTGCTCGACGGCCTGCTGTCGGTCTCGCGGCCGCTTGCGCTCGGCATCGTGCGCGGCGGCGAGGGGGCGACGAAGGTGATCGCGGTCAGCGTCTACGACGCCAACACCGGGGACGAGGCGAGGCAGGTCGCGCGAACAGTTGCGAACTCGCCGCTCGTCAAGACGGCGGTGCACGGCGCGGATCCGAACTGGGGCCGCATCGTCGCCGCGGCCGGACGCGCCGGCGTCGGGTTCGACATGCAGCGCGTCACCGTGCGCATCGGCGGCATCCTGCTGTTCGAGAACGGGCTGCCGCACGACGAGTCGGCGCAGCGCGCGGCGGAGATCCTGAAGCGCGACACCGTGGACATCGAGATCAGTCTGGGGGCAGGCAATGCATCAGCGACGATCTGGGGGTGCGACCTCAGTGCTGAATACGTCCGCATCAATGGCGAGTACCGGACTTAGCGAACCGGGCCTGCGCATGGCGAAGGACTTCCTGTCGGTTCTCGATCTGTCCGCCGGCGAAGCCGCGCGGCTCCTCGACATCGCGCGGCAGATGAAAGCCGACCGCCGGCTCGGACGCCAGGCGCCGACGGCGCACGCGCTCGCCGGACGTCACGTGGCGATGCTGTTCGAGAAGCCGTCGCTGCGGACGCGGTCGACCTTCGAGATCGCGGTGAAGGAGCTGGGCGCCGAGACGCTGCACGTGCCGTCGGAGTTCGCGGACGGTACGCGCGAGCCGCTCGAGGACGTCGCGAGAAACCTCGAGCGATGGGTCCACGCGGTCGTGGTGCGGACCTACGCGCACGAGAAGGTGGCGTCGATGGCGGCGGTCGCGCCGGGACTGCACGTCATCAACGCGCTCAGCGACGAGCAGCATCCGTGTCAGGCGCTGGCGGACATGATGACGCTGCAGGAGCACTGGGGTTCGCTGCGCGGACGGCGCCTCGCCTTCGTCGGCGACGGCAACAACGTCGCGACGTCGCTCGCGCACGCGACGGCGCTGCTCGGCGTGCGGTTCCACGTCGCCTCCCCGCGCGGCTACGAGTTGCCGGCCGAGGTCGTGGACGAGGCGCGCCGCGCGGCGAGGGATGGGGCGGAGCTGCGGTTGTTCAGCGAGCCGTGCGAGGCCGTTCGCGGGGTGGATGCCGTGTACACGGATGTGTGGACGTCGATGGGACAGGAAAACGAGACGGAGCTGCGCAAGCAGGTGTTCGGCCCGTATCAGGTGGACCGCCGGCTGATGGCGTCGGCCGCGCCCGGGGCGCTGTTCATGCACTGCCTGCCGGCACACCGCGGGGAAGAGGTGACGTCCGACGTGCTCGACTCGCCGGCCTCGGTCGTCCTCGACCAGGCCGAGAACCGCCTGCACACCCACAAGGCGCTGCTGTTGATGCTGCTGTCCTAGGCGGACCTGAAGGTCCGCCTCTACGGCTCTGGGTGAACCTGAAGGTTCCGCCCCGACGTCCACTGCCGCCTGCGCACTCCCACCCCCTGCCCCCTGCCCCCTGCCCACTCTCACTGCCGACTGCCGACTGCCGACTGCCGACTAGAATTGGCCAGCATGGCTGACAAGCGCTGGCAGGCGCAGTACGACGCCGACGTTCCGAGATCGCTTCAGCCCTACCCGGACAAGACCCTGCTCGACTACCTCTCGGCACTGGCGCGTGACAACGGCTCGAAGGCCGCACTGCTCTTCAAGGGCGCCGAGGTCTCGTACGCCCGACTTCACCGCGAGAGCGACGCGTTTGCCGCCGCGCTCGCCGCGCTCGGCGTCGGCAAGGGCGACCGCGTGGCGCTGGTGCTTCCCAACTGCCCGCAGTTCTTCGTCGCGGAATTCGGCGCGTGGAAGGCCGGCGCCGTGGCGTGTCCCGTCAACCCCACGTACACGGAGCGCGAGCTCGAACACGCGCTGAAGGCGAACGGCGCGCAGACCGTCGTGACGCTGACCCCGTTCTATACCCGCGTCAAGGAAGTGCAGCCGCGAACCGCGGTGCGCAACGTGATTGCGACCTCCATCAAGGACTACCTGCCGCCGCTGCTGCGGGTCCTCTTCACGCTGTTCAAGGAGAAGTCCGGCGGCCATCGCGTCACGATCTCGCAGGGCGATCGCTGGTTCCTCGACCTCCTTCGGGAGCATCGCGACACGCCGCCGCCGGCGGTGCCGGTGCGCGGCGACGACCCGGCCGTCATCCTCGCCAGCGGCGGAACCACCGGCACGCCGAAGGGCGTCGTCGGCCTCCACCGCCACTACGTCGCCGCGGGGCTGCAGCTCTACGAGTGGACGAAATCGGCGAAGCGCGCATGGGTCGACGCCATCATGCTGCCGCTGCCGCTCTTCCACGTCTACGCGAACGTGGGCGTGCAGCCGCTCGCCTTCATCGGCCCGAACCCGCTGTCGCTCGTCCCGAACCCGCGCGACATCGACGATTTGTTGAAGACGATCAAGCAGGTCAAGCCGGCCTTTTTCAACGGCGTTCCGACGCTCTACACGGCGATCCTCAATCACCCGGACGTCCGCGCGGGCAAGGTGGATCTCAGTTCCATCAAGCTGTGCTTCTCTGGCGCCGCCGCGTTGATGGCGGAAACCAAGCGCCAGTTCGAGGCGCTGACGGGAGCGCGCCTCATCGAGGGCTACTCGCTGACCGAAGGGATGATGGCCTGCTGCGTCAACCCGGTGCAGGGGACGAACAAGCTCGGATCGATCGGCGTACCGCTGCCCGACGTCGAGGTCCGCATCGTCGATGCCGACGATCCCGGGCGGGAGATGGGCGTCGACGAAGTCGGCGAGATGCTGATTCGCGCCCCGCAGCACATGGTGGAGTACTGGAACAACCCCGGCGAGACCGCGGACACCCTCCGCACACACGGCGCGGGCGGCCCGTGGGTCCACACCGGTGACCTCGCGCGCATGGACGCCGACGGGTTCATCTTCCTCGTCGATCGCAAGAAGGACATGCTGAAGACGAGCGGCTACCAGGTCTGGCCGCGCGAGATCGAAGAGGTGCTCTCGGCACACCCGGCGGTGATGGAGGTGGGCGTGGCGGGCGTCCCCGACCAGGCCAAGGGGGAAGTGGCGCACGCGTGGGTCGTGCTCAAGGCCGGACAGGCCGCGACCGCCGAGGAGCTGCGGACGTACTGCCGCGAACGGCTCGCGCCGTACAAAGTGCCCGCGCACGTCGAATTCCGATCGGAGCTGCCGAAGACGATGGTCGGGAAGGTGCTGCGCCGGGCGCTCGTCGCGGAACGGCGATAAGACGCCGGGTCCGATTGGATATGGGACCGGTATCCAATCGGGACCCGGCCTACGTCGACAAATTCTTCAATTCGATTTCGGCGGCTTCGAGCGTCTCGCGGATGCGGCGTGCCAGATCCGCCGCTCCGGGCGTGTCGCCGTGCACACAAATCGTGTCGACGTCGAAACGTTGTGCAAGCGCTACTACACGCGCGAGGACTTGATCCGGATCATGAATGACGGCGCCGGGCTCCGTCCGCGGCACGAGCGTCCCATCCGGGCGATACGCGCGATCCGCGAACGCCTCGCGCGCGGTTCGCAGCCCCGCCGCAGCCCCCGCCGCCACGAGCTGCGACCCCGGCAGGCCAAGCAGGATGAGTGACGGATCAACCGACACGACCGCACGGGCTATCGCATCGGCTACGCCGCGGTCGCGGATCGCGATGTTGTAGAGCGCACCGTGTGGCTTCACGTGCTGCAACTGGACGCCCGCCTTCCCAGCGATGGTCGCGAGCGCGTCAACCTGTTCAACTACGAGATCTGTAATCTGCTGTGACGTCAATTGCAGATCACGCCGTCCAAAATTTTCACGGTCTGCGTAGCCTGGATGTGCACCAACCGCAACGCCGTACTCGAACGCCAGTAGGACGGTGTCGCGCATGACTGTAGGACTACCAGCATGACGACCACATGCGACGTTAGCGGACGTTATGGACGGTAACAGCGCCGCATCCTGACCGCACTCTTCGCCGACGTCAGCGTTGAGATCGATACGCATTGTGCTTTGACAGAGAACACGCTTGTAATTTCTGCCACATTCTTGCAAGTGGTCCGGAGGGGTGGATCGCGGTTTTACTGGGAAATTCAAGCGGCACACGCGTTGCGACTGGACGCCCGTCGGCCTGTGGTTTACGGCAGGGCGCCGTAAATGCTGGGGGGAGCCAGGTCGGCTACCAGGACGGGGCGCCTTCGGGCGCCCTATCCGGTTTCCTCCTACGTTGCCCCGGCGGCCTGAAGAACCTTCCTACACTCCAGCCCCTTCCGGATATTCCAACGCCAGCTTGAGCTCTCGCGCCAGCGTCTCGACGGTTGTCCCCTGCCGTTTCCATGCGCCCTCGGTCTCGAACCGCAGGTCGCCGATGCGGCGTCCCCACGGGGCGATGACGCGTCCGATCGCGCGGTAGTCGCCGCGGTCCGCGTGATCCTGATCAAGTCTGCGAACGACGTCGGGGGAGACGCGGATGAACGCGCGCAGCGCGGTCGCTGACTTGATGCTGTACTTCCGGCCGGTCCACGCGGCGCCGAACACCATCGAGATCTGCTTGAAGTAGTTGACGAAGAACCGTTTGCCTTCCTCGCGGAAGTCGGCGGACTTGCGCGGGCCGCCGAAAGCGTCACCCGCAAACAGCTTCTTCAACTCCTGCGCGAGGGGCGCCTGCGCCACGCGTCCGTGGCCGACGCCGAGCAGCTTGATCTCGCCGTGCAGCGGCGAATCTTCCTTGTCGTTGAGCGCGCGGACGACGTCGTGCGCCGCGGCCAGCGAATCGTCGCGATACAACTGGCGTCCCGAGAGGCTCACCAGGTGCGACGCGTTCAGCCGCGTGTGCTTCGCGTTGATCGTCACGAACATCTGGACGATGTGGTCTTCCGGGACGCGGTCGAAGATGATGGCCGGCACCGTGAAGTCGTGGTCGCGGATGTTGTCGATGTCGGCGTGCAGCGCGAGGAGCCGATGCTGGCCGTCGATGGCGCGGAGGATCCCTTCGCGCTCCGGAACTTTCAGGCGTCCGACCGAAGAACCACTATCGACCGCCTCGAACGTCAATTTTTCGTCGCACGAGATGATGACCGCGCCCGGAATCGACGGAAGGTCCTGCGCCTGGCGGCATTGCTCGTAATACTGGACGAGTTCGTCAATCTTTCGCCGGATGATCTGCCGCTGATAAGCCTTCTCGCTCGATGCGATGCGGCGTTCGAGCAGGTCCCAGTTCACCTTCGACGGCGTCTTCTTCTTGCCGCCGCGCACGGGCTGCTGCCCGGAATCTCCGTAACTCAGCACCTCGAAGCGCACGAGTTTGTCGATATCTTCCGCGGTGAGAGCGGCCTGGTAGAACTGCACGCCAAACTGCTGCATCCGGATCGCAGCGACGCTGATCATTCCAAATTACCCTCCACACCGCCTCAGGCGGCCAGGGAAAGCTGCGAATTGTAGTCATCTGATCGCAGGAATCTCAATGATTTTTTGCACTTCTTTTCGCGGTTTCATCGCCCCATTGAGCCTGAATCTCCTTTCGAGGCAGATACTTACCCAGTATAATTTCCGCTTCTCATGCATCGAGCCGTCCCCCCCTGCGCTTTCGCCATAGCTGTGCTCTTCGCTGGATCTTCCTTCGGTCAGAACATCGCCACCGGGTCGGCTGCCATCCCGGCAGCCGGACGGGCCGACACCGCCGGCAGCGCCGGCGGAGCTCCGCCGCGGGCGGCCGCCGACATCAACTACGAGACGATCCACCTCGAGAAGCGGCTCACGGCGGTTCGCGCGGCCGGCGCCATCACGCTCGACGGGGCGCTCGACGAGGCGGCGTGGGCCGAGGCGCCCATCGCCAACGGGTTCATCCAGAACGACCCGCGCGAAGGCAACCCGGCGACCTACGACACCGACGTCCGCGTGCTCTACAACGAAGACGCGCTCTACTTCGGCATCTTCGCGCACGACATGGAGCCGTCGAAGATCATCACGAGCGACCTGAAGAAGGATTACAACACCGGCAGCAGCGACGGCTTCCGCATCGTTCTCGACACGTTTCACGACGGCCGGAACGCGTACCAGTTCGCCACCAACCCCGCGGGCGCGAAGTGGGACTCGCAGATGGCGAGCGAAGGTCGCGACAACAACGCGAACTGGGACGGCATCTGGGACGTCAAGACGCGCATCACCGAGACGGGCTGGGTCGCCGAGGTCTGGATTCCGTTCCGCACGCTCAAGTTCGGCGACGCCGATCCGCAGGTGTGGGGCATCAACTTCGAGCGCAAGCTGCGCCGCCTGAACGAGGACAGCTACTGGTCGCCGATTCCACGCATCTACGACGCGCAGCGGGTCTCGCTCGCGGGAACGCTCGAGGGGCTGCGCGGCCTGCATGCGGGGAAGAACATCCGCATCAAGCCGTACGCGCTGACGAGCGGCAGCCGCGTCACCACGCGGCCGCTGGCCGGCGACTTCGAAGGCGGCGTGGACGTGAAGTACGGCGTCACGTCCGGGCTCGTGTGGGACTTCACGGTCAACACGGACTTCTCGCAGGTGGAGGCAGACGAGCAGCAGGTGAACCTGACGCGGTTCAACCTGTTCTTCCCGGAGAAGCGCGATTTCTTCCTCGAGAACCAGGGCATCTTCGCGTTCGGCGATTCCGGCGGCGGCGGCGGCGGCAACTTCGGCGCAGGCCGCACCAACCAGATCCAGGACATGCGCCTCTTCTTCACGCGGCGCATCGGCTTGTCCGACGAGGGTCAGGCGCTGCCCATCCTCGGCGGGACGCGCCTGAGCGGCCGCCAGGGCGCCTATTCGATCGGCATGCTGAACATCCAGCAACGCGAAGACGGAAGCGTCCCGGCAACGAATTTCACCGCGCTGCGCCTTCGGCGCGATGTGCTCGGCAACTCCGACATCGGCGCCGTGCTGCTGGACAAGGAAGTCGGCGGTCCGCGCTTCAACCGCTTCGCGGGCTTCGACGCGAACTTCCGCTTCGGCAACCTGACGATGAACGGGCTGGCGGCCAAGACATTTTCACCGGCCGCCGTCGTGGCTGGTACGGGGAACGACGTCACCACGCGCGCGAACGTCGAATACCGGAACCGGCAATGGCGTCTGAGCGGCAAGTACACGACGATTGGCGAGCGCTTCAACGACGAGCTCGGGTTCGTTCCACGTGTCGGCGTCAACGAATGGAACACGCAGCTGAACCGGACGCTGCGGCCGAACTGGCTGCCGCACGCGGTCCGGGAACTGATGCCGCACTGGGTCCTGGTCCAGTCCAATCGCGCCGATGGCGGCGGCCTGGATCTGCGACAGCAGGACTTCCACTTCGCAATCAACTTTGCGAACGGCTCGTTTCTCGAGCCCGGGGCGAACACCAACGTCGAGATCATCCGCACGCCGTTCACATTGAACGGTGCGCGCGGGGTGAAGATCCTGCCGGGTCGGTACGAGTACACCGAGTACTTCATCACCTACCGCGCGAACGATGCAGCCACGGCGTCGACGGGCCTGCGCTATTCGATCGGCAAGTTCTACGGCGGCTACAAGCACAACTACGCATGGGGCCCGACCCTCCGGCCCAACGAGAAGTTGAATCTTGCGCTGACGATGCAGCTGAACGACATCCGGCTGCCGGAGGTGTCGTACCTGTCGACGCTGACGACGAGCCGCGTGAACTACAACTTCAACACCAAGGTGTTCATCAACGCGCTGCTGCAATACAGCACCGACTCGCACCAGCTCAGCTCGAACATCCGCTTCAACATCATCCACCGGCCGTTGAGCGACTTCTTCTTCGTCTACAACGAGCACCGCGACGAGCACACGGGGCTGCTGCAGGACCGCTCGCTGATTGCGAAGATGACTTACATGGTGGCTTTCTAGCGCGGGTCAACGGCCAACCGCCAACGAGTAACTCCCAAGAAGCCCGCTGTCGCGGCATCATGCTGCCTGGAAGTTGGCGGTTGGAAGTTGGGAATTGTCACAGGGCGCCCGAAGGTTGCAGGCGGCCTGTATTCCACCAGTCGACGACGTGATCCTTCAGCTTCGCCGCGCCGAAGAGCGCGACGGTGAACAGCGCATAGGCCGCCAACGCCTGGCCGAGCGTCAGCGTCTTGTGGATCGGACCGCTGAGGACGCCGTAGGCGAGCTCCACGTGAATCCAGTAGACGAACAGTGAGGCGCGCCCGAACTCCTGGATCACGGAGCGGCCGCTCCACGAGGCGTTCCACGCGTAGGCGACCGGCAGCGACAGGATGAGAATCCCCACCCGCAGGAAGAAGAACGTGGGCGAGGTCGTCCAGAAGGACGCTTCGCGATAGATCGCCGGCAGGAACGAGGCCGCGTAGGCGCCGGCGGCGAGGACGAGCCCGATGGCCGCGAGCGCGACGTTGACGCGACGCTCGGCCTCGGGCGTCCGCGCGGTGTCGAGCCAGAGGCCGATAGCCGCGCCTGCAAGCAGGAACCCGGACCACGGAAACAACGTGAACGTCCCGCGGCCCGGAATCGGCCGGATGTACCACTCCAGCGGATCGGGCAGCGGCGATATCAGCGGCGTCGCGCGGACGATGGGCGTGACCATCGCCACCGCGGCGGTGGCGGCGACCATCCATGCGGCGCGCTCCCAGCGCGTGCGGCCGGCGCTCCAGAGCAGCGCCGCGGCGAGCATCGACAGCCCCATGACGTTCAGGATGTCCACCTTCAGCATCGCCTGCACGGGGTCGCCGCCGCTGATCAGCCACGACTGCAGCCGGAAGAGAAACGCGAGGCCGAAGATCTGCAGCGCGCGGCGCCGTGCCAGCACCCCCGTCTCGGTCGGGCTGTTCCCGCGCCGCAGCCGTGAGCCGGCGGCGAGCGCCAGCGCGACGCCGGCGAGAAAGAGGAAGGCGGGCGCGGCGAAGCCGGCGACGATCATCGCCCAGCCGTAGGTGCTGTTGTGGCGCGCGTCGAGACGCGTCCACGCGTCGAGCGTGTGGGCCTCGATCATGATCAGCACGGAAATGCCGCGCAGCCAGTCGAGGTACCCGCGCCTCCCGGCCCGAGCCACGACGTTCATGGGGCGATGTGGAAGTCGGTCGAGAACGCGATGTCCTGGCGGAACGAGTGGAGGACGGAGCAGTACTTGTCGCGCGAGAGCGCGATCGCGCGCTCGACGGCCTCGGCCGGCACGGCGCCGCGGATGTCGAACCGGAGTGAGATGTCGACGAAGCGCCGCGGAGGCTGCTCGGCGCGCGCGCCGGTGAAGGTGACGTGCAGCGCCGTCAGCGGGTGGCGTCCCTTGCGAATGATATCCACGACGTCGGCCGCCATGCAGGCAGCGAGCCCGATCGCGGCGCACTGCACCGGCGAGATGCCCGCCTTGCCGTCGCCGTCGACGACAACGGCGTTGCCTTCGCTCAACGCGCCGAAGCGAAGATCACCAGACCATACCAGCTCGGCGACCAGCGGCGGTCTGGCGTCGGCCATCAGGCGTGCATCAGCGCGCGGTGGCGGTGCGCGGCGGCTGCCCGGTCTTCTGCGTGGCGCCGCCCGTCAGGCCCTTGAACGCGAGCCACGCCGCGGGCAGCAGCACGAGCGCGTAGGTCAGCGCGTGTCCGAACGCGCTGTCGGGACCCCACGACTCGGTCGCTTCATGAATCGGCTCGCTGAGCGGCCCGATCATGTTCTGCTCGGACATCTCGTGCACGCCGGCAATCAGCAGCTGCACGACGAACACGATCAGGAAGATGGCGGTGACCTGGAAGAACAGGCCAAGGTTGACCCGATGGCCGTAGCGCGACCAGAGCGAGGCGAGCGCCGCGGCGCCGACGAGGCCGAGCGCCGCCCCCGCGACCAGGTTCAGCGTCTCCTTCAGCTGCATCAGGAGCAGCGCCGTTTCCATACCTTCACGCGAGACCATCAGCACGGTGAAAAGGAAGACGCCCGCAAAGGCCGCCGCCCCGGCGCGCCCGCTGGACGAGGCGAGACGCCCCTCGATGTCTCCCTTCATCCGCCGCCCGGCGCGCCACATGTGGACCACCATCCACGTGACGGAGACGGCCGCGACGATCGCGAGCGGCCCCTCGAGCAGTTCCTGGTTCGCCGCGTTGTACAGCAGGTACCCGCCGAGGGCGCTGATGGCCAGCGCCGCGACGATGCCCACGTGCACGGCGCGGGTCAGTTCCGTCCGCCCGGACTTCCGCAGGTAGGCGAGGCTGATGGCAACGATCAGGAAGGCTTCGAGACCTTCCCGCAGGGTGATGACAAAGGCCTGTAGCATGGCTGTGTGCTCGAAATGAGATTGAGTCGCAGGAAAGTCTAATCCGACCAGATAGGTCGGATCAAGCGGGATCGAAGAGCGGTTCCGCGCTAATCGAGCCGGCTATGGGACGGGTCGCCGCGGCGCTGCTCAACGCCGCGGGCGGCGTCCGGAATGACTCCCGTAATCCCGATCCTTCGATCCTCGATCCCTACCGCGAAGACCGCGACGGCGGCCCGACCGTCCAGAAGAAGATCTGCCGGTCACTGACCTTCATCTGCTGCTGCGGCTTCCAGGAGGGGCCGAGGTCGAACGCGTGCGAGACGATGCGCGTCCCCGGCTTCAGTTCCTTCATCAGCTTCGGCGCGAGGCGCGAGTTCACCGTCGGCGACAGATAAAGGGTGACGACCGTCGCGGGGCTGATGTCCGCGGTGAAGAGGTCTTCCTGCCGGAACGTCACCTTGTCGGCGACGTTCTCGGCGCGCGCTCGCGCGGTCGCTTCGCGCACGCGCTCCGGGTCGATGTCGATGCCGACCCCGTGCGCACCGTACATCTTGGCGGCCGCGATCAGGATGCGGCCGTCACCCGAGCCGAGGTCGTACACGACATCGGACGCGGTGACGCGGGCGAGCTTCAGCATGGCGTCGACCACAGCGGACGGCGTCGGCACGAAGACGACGTCGGGCTCGCGTTGCGATGGCTGTTGCGCGGCGTTGGGCGCGGCGGCCGCGAAGGTCAGCAGAAGAGCGGCGACGATCGCGCGAAAGGTCATGTGTATCCCCCAATCTCTGATGTTACCAACCCTTGACTTGGTTATGCTCTGGCGATGGCGGTGATCGTCCAGAAATACGGTGGAAGCAGCGTGGCGGACGTCGACAAGCTCAGGCGTGTCGCCGAGCGCGTGATGCGCACGCGCGCCCAGGGGCACAGCGTGGTCGTCGTCGTCTCCGCCATGGGCGACACCACCGATGAGCTGCTGGCGATGGCCAAGAAGGTCTCGCCGAACCCGCAGCGGCGCGAGCTCGACATGCTGCTGTCGGCCGGCGAGCGCATCTCGATGGCGCTGCTCTCGCTCGCGATTCACGAGCTCGGCGGCGACGCGATCAGCTTCACCGGCAGCCAGTCCGGCATCATCACCAACGATCGCCACGTCGATGCGCGGATCATCGAGGTGCGCCCGTTCCGCGTGCAGGACGAGCTCGCGCGCGGAAAGATTGTCGTCGTCGCCGGCTACCAGGGCGTGTCGTACCGCAAGGAGGTGACGACGCTCGGCCGCGGCGGGAGCGACACCACCGCGGTCGCGATGGCCGCCGCGCTCGACGCGGAGTACTGCGAGATCTGCTCCGACGTGGACGGCGTCTACTCCGCCGATCCGCGCGTGGTGCCCGCGGCGCGCCGCATCGGCACGCTCTCGTACGAGGAGACGCAGGAGATGGCGGAAGCCGGCGCGAAGGTGCTCAACGCGCAGGCGGTGGAGTTCGCGAAGGAAAAGGGGATCGCGATCTACGCGCGCGCGACGGCCGGCCCGCTGCCCGGCATCGACGCCTCCCTCGACGGCACCGTCGTGCGCAAGTCGCCGCCCCGGATGCCCGGCACCGTCGTCGGCGTCGCCAGCGAAACGGACGTCATCGTGCTGCAGGCCGACGCGAAGCCGTCGGAGGTCCTCGCCCTGCTCGACGAGCGCAGCGTCGCCGGCAAGCAGCTGCACGTGTTCGACAACCGCGTGGACATGGTCATCTCGCGCGAGAACCTGCACGACGAGCCGCGGCTTCGCGCCGAGCTCGATTCGCGCTTCGGCGGGCGGGCGCGGCTGGCCGACGGCCTGGCGGCCGTCAGCGCGGTGGGCGCGGGCATCAACGCGCGCTACGCCAATGTGCGCACCGGCTCCGCGCTGCTCGAGCAGAAGGGGATCACGCCGGCGATGATCTCGACCTCCTCGTTCAGGATCACCTGGATGGTCGCGCGCGATCGCACGAAAGAGGCCGTACAGGCGCTGCACCACCGGTTCATCGAGTCGGCGCAGCCGCTCCTGCCCTGACGTGCCGCACGCCGACGCCACGCGCGATCTCGAAGCGCTCGTCCAGTCGCGGCATCCCATCGTCACCATCGACACGGTGGAGGAAGAACGCGTCGGCAACCTGCTGCAGGCCGTCGCGGCGACGCTGCACATGCCGCTCTTCACGTGGACGGTCACCCACGGGCTGCAGCGGGTAGGTGGCGACGGCGCCACCTACGGCACAGCAAACCCGCAGACGCTCGTGCGGCATCTCCCGACACTGACGGTCCGCGGTATCTTCCACCTCAAGGATCTGCACGTGCACCTGAAGGATGCGATGGTCGTCCGCGGGCTGCGCGACACCGCGCAGGCGTTCCTGCGCACCGGCTCGACGGCGGTGCTGTCAGGCGCCTCGATTCAGCTTCCGGGCGAGCTGGCGCGCGAGGCGATCCCGTTCGTGCTGCACCTGCCCGATCGCGACGAGCTGCAGCTGGTCGTGCACCAGATCCTTCGCTCGCTGAAACGGCAGCGGGAGATCACCGTGACGCTCGGGCCTGAGGGCATGGAAACGCTGCTCGACGCGCTGTCCGGCCTGACGCTGAACCAGGCACGGCAGGCGGTGGCGTGGGCGGTGCTCGACGACAACGCGCTGACCACGCAGGACATCCCGCGGCTGCTGCGGCGCAAGAGCGAGGCGGTGCGCGAAGAGGGACTGCTCGAGTTCTACCCGCCGGAAGACAACACTTACGAGATCGGAGGCTTCGACCGGCTGAAGGCCTGGCTCGAACGGGCACGTGTCGGCTTCACGAGCGAGGCACGGGCGATCGGCCTGCCGGCGCCGCGCGGCATCCTCATCGTCGGCGTGCAGGGATGCGGAAAGTCGCTGGCGGCCAAGGCCATCGCGCGCGCATGGAAGCAGCCGCTGCTCAAGCTCGATGCCGCGCGGCTGTACGACAAGTACGTCGGGGAGTCGGAAAAGAACCTGCGCCGCGCGCTCGACTTCGCGGAAGCGATTGCGCCGAGCATCCTGTGGATCGACGAGATCGAGAAAGGGTTCGCTTCGGGCGGCGATGCGGACGGCGGCCTCTCGCAGCGCATCCTCGGATCCTTTCTGACGTGGCTGCAGGAACGTGAAGCGCCGGTGTTCGTCGCCGCGACCGCGAACAACGTGCTCTCCCTGCCTCCAGAGCTGCTGCGCAAGGGCCGCTTCGACGAAATCTTTTTCGTCGACCTTCCCGAGGCGGCGGAGCGCGAAGCGATCTTCCGCATCCACCTGGGACAGCGGCGCCAGAACCCGGCGTCGTTCGACCTCGGCGCGCTGACCGCGGCCAGCGAGGGCTTCTCGGGCGCGGAAATCGAGCAGGCGGTGACCGCCGGCCTCTATCGAGCGCTGCACGACCGTCAGCCGCTGACGACCGCGATGCTGTGCGAGGAGATGCGTGGAACGCAGCCGCTGTCGGTCTCCCGGAAGGAAGACGTCGAGCGGCTGCGTCAGATGGCACGCGGGCGGTTTATACCGGCGTGAGGAGATTCTATTGCGACGCCGAGGCAAGCGCGCGCGACGGCTTCGAGGCGTACAGGTTCAGGTTGAGCGCGTTGACGATGTCGGTGATCGCCTTCTGCGCGCGAACGCTGTTGCCCGCTTCGTCGAGCGGCGGCGAAACGACCGCGAGGCCGAACTTGCCCGGCGCCACCGCGATGATGCCGCCGCCCACCCCGCTCTTGGCTGGCAGGCCGGTGTGATACAGCCACTTGCCGGAGTCGTCATAGAGACCGGCGGTCGCCATCACCGCGAGCACGTACGGGACGTTTTCGGTGCCGATCGCCTGCTTGCCGGTGACCGGGTTGCGGCCGCCGAACGCGAGCGTCGCCGCCATCGTCGCCAGGTCCTTCGCCGTGACGCCGACCGAACACTGCCGCGTGTAGAGGTCGGTGGCCTGCCCCGGGTTCTCCTTGATGTACCCGTAGGCGTGCATCAGCATCCCGATTGCCTGGTTGCGCTGGTTGCTGTCGGACTCCGACTTGTAGACGTCCTGCAGCACGTTGAGCGGACGGCCCGCGAAGTCGCTGTAGGTGCCGATGATCTTCTGCCAGATCGCGTCCGAGGTCGCTCCCTGCACCATGCTGGTGGCCGCGATCGCGCCGGGATTGACGAGCGGGTTCATCTCCGGGCCGCCCGCGAGCTTGTACGACTGCTCGATGGAAACGATGGAGTTGAACTTCATGCCGGTCGCATCGACGCCGATCGTCTTCTCGATCGCCTCCGGGCCCTGCTCCTGGATGACGCGCGCCATCGTGAACACCTTCGAGATCGACTGGATGGAGACCTCGGTGTTGACGTCTCCGGCCGTGAAGACCTTGCCGTCGCGGTTGATGACCGCGATGCCGAACAGGTTCGGATCGACGTGCGCGAGCGCGGGGATGTAGTCGGCGTTCTTCCCTTCCTTCAGGTTCTTGTATTTGGCAAACGCCGCGCTGACGACGGACTGGATATCGCCCGGCGCGCTGTTCTGTGCGCCGATCGGCAGTGTCGCCGCGCCGATCGCGACGGCGGCGACGACGACGCGCGCCCGGGCGCGCAGTGCGAGAGCCTTCATGATTAGCCTCCTACCTTGTACGCGAAGTTGTATTTGAACGAGAACTGGACGCGATAATCGTCGGCCCTGAATCCGTCGCTGTTGTTCTCGCGGCTTCCCCACTGGAATTCGCCGCCGAACATCACGTTCTCCACCGGGTAGTAGAGAAGGTTGCCGAGCGCGTACTGACCGAGCCTGAAGTCGCTCGGCTTCTGCGCGTTGCTGGTGTCGATGCGGGTGCTCGAATAGCCGGCCGTGCTCGTCCACTTCTTGCTCCAGGTCCGGTCGTAAAACGCCATGAGGCCGAGCACGGGCAGCACCTTGCCCAGCACGGGTGTTCGAGGGTTGAGGAAGTTGCTCTGGACGCCGACGTCGATTGGCGCGTCGTTCATGTAGTTCTCGATTCCCTCCCCGTACACCGCGCCGAGGTGGACCGTGTCCTTGCTGAACTTGACGTTGGAGGTGGCGTTGACGCCCCAGCCCGTCCCGCGGCCGCTCAGGTCGAACTGGTCGTCGAGCAGGTCGTCCCACTGGATCTCGCGCCAGATGGCCGCGAGCTGCACGTGGCCCCAGCCGCGGGTGGCGCGGTAGTGACCGGAGATGTCGGGCGCCGGGAAGTGGCCCTGGACGTTCTGCAGCTCGATGCGGTTGGCGAAGACACCGGCGTCACCGCTGGCGCCGGGACGCTCCGCCGCGAACATCAGTTCGTTGTCGCCGTGCAGCGCCGTGTAGCGGAACTGCACGTTCCTGAAGAACACCATGCCGGGCGGTCCCCAGTACTCGAGCGAGTTGGGGAACGTGGACCCGTCCATGAACGGGCTGTCGGCCTGCCCCGCGCCGAAGTGCCCGAGCTCGCCGAACACGGTGCGGAAGCGGATCGTCGTCTCTCCGGCGTCGACGCCGACGCCGAACAGCTCGAACTCGAACGTGGTCTTCAGGTCGCCGAGCGTCGTCGGCGTGGTCGTCTTGACGCCGATCCGGCTCTGGCGGAAGCCGGCGAAGTTGTGGCCGTCCTGGCCGAACTCGTGCTTGGCCGACGGCAGCTTGGTTGGACGCAGGACGTCGAACCAGTCAGGGTTGTTCTGCTCCTGCTGGAAGCCCATGTCGAGCATCGCGAAGCCGTAGATGTTGACCGATGGCCTGGGTTCTGCGGCCGGGGCCTGCGCGGCGGCGGCCGCGGCCGGTGCCGCCGCGGCCGGAGCGGGTGTGGCGGGATCCTGCGCGGGCGCGGCGGCAGCCGCGTCCTGCGCGGTCGCGCTCCCGTCGTCGGTTGACTGCGCGCGCGCCGACGCGGCGCCGCACAGCAGCGCCGCCACGGCGAGCGGCGCCAGCGTTCGTAGGACGAGTTGACCTCTGATCATTGCGGTGTCTCCTTGCTGTGGACGTGTTCCCATGCGCGAACCCTGCGCCTGGCCTCGTCGAAGAGGCGCTCGTAGTTCTTCTTCCTCACCATCTCGCTCGCGTCAGGGGAGAGACGCGCAAACAGCGGCGCGTACGTGTCGTAGACGGCGAGGTAACGGGCCTGATCCGTCGGCGCGACCTCGTCGGTGCCGAAGAGAAATCGATCCGGATGCCGGTTGATGATCGTCGCGGCTGCCTCGACCGTCTCGGCGGTCGCGACGACGTACTTCGCGGTCTCGCTCCAGGAGAGATCGATGTAGACGCGCGGGAGCGCCGGATTCGAGAGCAGGCGGCCGACGATGTCGAGCTGGTGGGCGACGGGCCGCACGACGCGACCGAGCCCCGCATGCGCCCAGATGATCGTGGCGTCCGGGTGCCGCAGGAAGAGATCGCGGAGCTGAATCAGCTGATACGGCTCCTGCCCTGCTTTCGGAAACGGCACGTCGGCGTCGTTGTGGAGGATGACGACGAGCCCCGCCTCGGCGGCGAAGTCGAGAATCCGATCGAGCGCGGGGTTGGTGAGGCTCGCGGTCTCGCCCGCAATCTTCGCGGACACGAACTCCTTGTGGATGGTGAACTCGCCGATCCCGGAAAAGACACCCGGGAAGGTCGTCAGCACCCGGCGGATGTGATCCGCCGCGTACATGTCCGCCGGGTTGAAGCCGGTGATCATCGGATCGAAGCGCGCGCGCTCCGACGGCGACAACGACCGGTACGCCATCGCGATGGACGCGTCGGTGAACGAGTAGTAATAGAGGGGCGCGTCCGACTGCAGGTAGTACGTCGGCGCGTAGGTGCCCGTGTTGCCGTACGACCACTGCTGCTGCAGGGGGATGCCGAACAGCGCGACGCGCCCAACCTTGTTGCCCATCAGCTTCAGGAAGGCGTGGATGTCGGTCCCTTCCTGCACGTAGTTGGTCAGATGCAGGTGCGAGTCGTTGACGACGTAGGGGTCACCCGGGACGGCGGCCATCGGGAGGGCGAAGGCCACTGTCAGCAGCATCCAGGCGGGGTGGCGCATCATCGCGTTCACGGGCTGTCCCTCAGAAGTAGAAGGAGAACGCCGACGACAGGGTCGTTCCCTTCTGGCCGCCGACGTAGAAGCCGAACAGGCTGCTCTGCGGCGACCGATCGACTTCGATCACCTGCGTGTTGAACCGGATATTCCTGGTCTGGTGCGCCGGGTAGTAGTTCAAGCCTTGGATGTACTCGTGGCTGGTGTCGAACCCGGCGCCTTTGTCGCCGTAGATCCACGACGTCGCGCCATAGAGCTCGAGCTTCTGCTTGATCGGATAGAAGGCGCCCTGCACGTAGAACCCGCTGTCGTGAATCGAGCTGACCGGCAGCGCACCGTCGGCGTCGAAGTCGTAGAGCCAGCGCTGGTAGATCTCGGTCTGCAGGAAGATGCCGCGGTACTTCAGCCCGGCGTCGACCGACGCGCCGCGCACGGTCGCGAAGTTGACGGTGACGTCGGGCGCGAGGGCTCCGGTGCTGAACAGCAGGAGGCTGTCGGCCAGCTTGACCTGGTAGTTGTCGGCCGCGGGGTTCGAGTTCTGGTTGAAGCGGTTCTCGCGGCTGCGGTACGACGAGACACCAAAGCGTGTCGCGACGTTCTCGTGGTGCTCCCAGTCGTCAAACGAGCCGTTGGGCCCGAACTCCTTCGTCGTCGGCATCCACCAGACGGTGCCGCCGGTGGCGATGTCACGTGTCAGCTGCTTGGCCGTGAAGCCAAGCTGACTGAGGCTGTTGCCCGCGGCGACCTGATACCAGAAGCCGGGCGTGAGCTCCCCGTTCACCCAGGCCGTGCCCGTGAACCCGGGACGGAAGAACTCGTCCGCCAGGACGCGATCGTTGGCGAGCCAGAAGGGATGCGAACCCATCACCGATCGGCTGCCCCCGATGGTGTTGATGCCGGCGTAGGCGTTGAACTTCTTGTGGAACTGGTAGCCCGCGAATCCGTAGAGCGTGGTCTGGTTCGTCGAGAGCACGCTCCAAACCGTGACCTGGTAGCGGATCTTCGGGTCGAACAGCCAGCCCCGGAAATGGAGCATCGCGCGGTGGAACTGGATGTCGTTGCGCGGGTCGATGACGTTGGTGTTTCCGAGGTGGTCGACGAAGGTCTGCGTCGCCGGCAGCTGGTTGATGTAGCGGATGACCGCGTAGCCACTGAGCGACATTTCACCGAGATCGGTGCGACCGAGGAGAAATCCCGAGCCGGTCGCATCGAGCGCGCCCCACGTTGGCCGCTCGGTTTCACCCTCTCCTGGACCAGCCGGAGCCGCTGCCGCGCCGCCCGCGTTGGCGGGCGCTGCCGCGGCATCGGTCGGCGCTGCCGCCGCGTCGGTCGGAGCGGCCTCGACGCCGGCCGGCGCTGTGCCGGCGTCCTGTGCACGCGCCGCGACGGGCACGAGCAAGATTACGACGAGCAATGCGAGGTAGCGCTGCGTCGGGTAGAGCCGGGCGAGCATGCCGCCGCCGATCGTGCACGCGGCGCGCCCGGGTGCGGCCGCGCCCTCACGGCGCGGCGGAACCCGTTGTCAGCGTGGTGATTGCGAGGTGAGGGCGAGCGACGGCGATGGCGCCGCCGCCCGGCGCGGGCTCTCAGCGCGCTGGCCGGCTCTCAGGCGGCTGTGACCGTCGCCGTCCGCGCGCGCGGGCCGCTCGGCGGCGGTGATGATGCGCACGATGGCGTTGGCGAGGTCCTCGGGAAAACAGGGCTTGGGCAGCAGCTCGGTGAAGCCGGCCGCCATCGCAATGGCGCGCTCGTACGACAGCACCGAGGCGGTCAGCGCGACCACCGGCACGTGCGCGAGCGAAGGCTCCTGCTGCAGCTGTGTGAGCACCTCGACCCCGTTCATCCGGTTCATCCGCAGCTCGAGGAGGATGATGTCGGGGATGCACATGCGCGCCAGGCCGAGCGACGCCTCGGCGTCGGAGCAGGCGATGACGCGAAAGCCGAGCGTCCGCAGGTACTCGGCGTACATCTCGCGGTTGTCGGCGTAGTTGTCGACGAGAAGGACGAGCGGTCGGTCAGGCGGCATGGCGTGTCTCGATGCGTGCGTTGGAGGGAGGCGGCGTGGAGGGCGCGCACGGCGGTTCGCCGATGGTCCAACCCGTCGTCTCGTGGCCGCAGTCGATGCAGCGCAGCGACATGCGGTGAGCGCCGAACTGCAGGAGCGTCTCATGGCCGCGGACCGCGCAGACGGCCCACCGAAGCCTTTGCGCCACCCATTCATATCCGCTCGTCATCTCGCTGCTCCTGATCGCGATGTCGGGTTCGACGGCGGTGTGCTCCCCCTCGGTGGCCATGACCGATCACCCCGCCGTCTCGCCCGGCGCCGCACGAGCTTGCAAGCGGCACGCCCGGACGTGCAGTTCCACGCAGTGATTCACCTATCCGCGCAGTGGCGCTGGTGTTATGCCGTGCAAGCGATCGCGCGCGCGGGCGGCGTCGCGGCGCCGATCAACAACGCGTTGTGATCGGCGTTACTGCGGGTCGTGATCGATGGCGGACGCGGCCGATTCCGTCGGTGCGATCGCGTCCGCGGCCGCCGGTCCGAACAGGTCGAATTCGACGACGATGTCGTCCTTGATGCGCACGAGGCCGCCGGCGAAGGTGAGGGGAGGGATCCCGAAGTCGCTCGCGTGCACGATCGCGCGGCCGTGATAGTGCTCCGGCGTGCCGTCGAAGTCGAACACCAGCTGCTGCGCGACCCCATGCAGCTCCAGGGTCCCGGCCGCGCGGTACTGGCCGGGAGCCGCCTCGGTGATCTCTCCGGCGGTGAAGTGCATCTCCGGGTAGGAGGCCACATCGAGCACGCGCGGGCCGCGCAGCGCCTCCTCGACGTCGCGGCGATCCCGCGCCGACACCTCCGGATCCGAGAACGTGACGCCGCCGGCGTGGACGACGATATCGACGTTCCGGTGCTCGACGTCCACCATGCTGCTGACGACGGGCGCGACGATGGAATAGTCGGCGCCGCGCGAGAACAGCCCCTTCCGGTGCACGTGCATCGTCAGCGTGGATGCCCGCATGTCGGCGGCGTGCGCCTGCGAGCCGCCGAGGACCAGTGCCGCGATCGTCAGTGGATGAAGGACGCGCATGATGATCACTCCTGCTGATACGCCTCCCGCGGGTGCCCCGCGGACGGCCCGTTGCCCTGCTGCCAGAGGTGCCGGATGCGCCGCACGAACCGGCGCGGCCGCTCGGTGTAGATGCCGACGCCGAGCAGCTCCGCGTGCCGGCGCAGCAGCCGTTGATACCGGGCGACGACGCGCAGGCAGCGCGCGGTCTCCTCGCGCGGCAGATCGACGTCGGTGACGAGGACGTCGCGCAGCAGGATCACGTTGTGATACTCGCCGAGCACGCCGTCGAGCGCCTCGATGCGCCGCTCGTAGCCGACGAGGTGATAGCCGCACCGGCCTTCGAGCAGCCGCACGTGAAACCAGTGATCCTTGACGTAGCGCCGCCAGGTGTGGAAATGGGACGGCTTCGGCTTCGACCAGGCGAGGATCATCATCCGGCGCGCCCGGCGGTAGCTCTCCTCGAGGCCCGGACCGATGGCGCGGAAGCCCTGGGCGGTGATGTGCCAGTGCTTGATGCGCTTGCGCTCGCTGCGCAGCGTGCCGGCGGCGGCTTCGAGGACGCCGCGCTCGGCCGTCTCGCGATCCGCGCGCGCCCCGTGCCGGATGACGCCCTTGCGGGCGGCCTCTAACGTCCCCGGCGGGAGCGCCTTCCCGTAGCGGCGCGCGAGCTCGTCGAGCGTCTCGATGATGCCGCGGCCGTCGGCGACCGGCGCGAGCATGCGCGCCACGTTCCGCAGGTCGTCATCCACCGAGCGGTAGGCCTTGTCGAGGACGGGCCGGACGAGGCGAATGATGGCCCGTATCTTCTTGACCCGCCGCCGTGCGTCGTGGACCGCTTCGTCACTCTGCGGATCGCCGACGGAGTGCAGCTCGGAGATGGCGGCCTCGAGCTGCCGCAGCACGATGCGCCGGACTTCGGTCGCCACCGGCGCCCCTTTCTTCAGACGGAATGCCACGCAACGCCCTCCTCACGATGCTCGCGAGAACCGGCCTACGCCTGCGAGGCGGGCGATCCCGATTGCCAGCAGCGGCCCCACCGCCGTCGCGAGCGCACCAATCGTCAACTGCGCCAGCATCGGACCCGTGTAGAGGATCCCGCTGGCAAAGAAGAGCGCGAAGGTCAACCCCGTCGACGCCGCGTAAGCGGCGACGACCAGCTGCCGCCAGCCAATCCGCCGCGGCAGGTGCCATCCGGCCGCCACCGCCAGGCCGATGGCCGCCAGGATGCCCGCCGGGCGGCCGACGAGCGCCGCCAGCATGAGCGCCCACGTGCCGGTGTCGTATCCCTTCAGGATGACGCCGCCGTTGACGAGGCCGAACAGGAAGAGCACCACCTGCACGAGCGTGTTCCACTCGTGCTCGAAGTGGTGCACGGCGTCGTCGTCGGGCGGGTCGGCCAGCAGATCGAGCTTCCGCGGCTCGTGCGGAAGGAATGGCACGATAGGCACGAGCGCGAAGGCGGGATGCAGGCCGTCGCGGAAGAACGCCAGCCACGACAACGGGCCGCAGATGGACAGGTACGGCCAGAACGCGCGGACCTTCAGCGTCCTCATCGCGCCGGCCAGGCCGAGCGCGACCAGGAGGAGCGCGGCGCCGCCGCCGGGTGCGGCGGCCGCCGGACGCCAGACGGCGACGATCAGCATGCCGAACAGGTCGGTGGCGATGCCGAGCAGCAGCACGAACGGCAGGATGCCGCTGCGGGGCATGATCGCCTTGAGCACGTAATAGGCCGCCGCGACGTCGATGGCACAGCCAATCGGCCATCCCGTCGAGAGGATCGCTTCGTAGCGGCCGTAGATGTAGGCCAGGTACATGCCGGCGCTTCCGGCGATGCCGCCGGCCGCGGCGATGAGCGGCAGCGTCCATCGCCGCCATGAATGCAGCGCGCCCCCCGCCATCGTCGCCTCGACGATCTCCTGCATGAGGAGGCCGACAAACAGCGCCATGCCGATTTCGTTCACCCCGAACGCGAGCGTCTGCGCCAGGCGGAAGTACGGCTCGGGCAGGGTGTTGGCCCACACGAGCGCGATAGCCACCCCCAGCGGCAGGCCGAGGAACCGCTTCACCGGGCGGCGCACGGCGTGCGTTGCGTGCTGCCGCTGGTGGTGACGCTGCAGCGCGACGTGATGCGCGGCGGCCACGTGGCTTCTCATTGCGTGGCCCTCGTCTGGCTGTCCTGGCGGCGGATCGTGCCGGAGTCGACGGTCGTCCCCGAGCGCGCGACCGCCTGGAAGAAGAGCTCGTCGCCAGCCACTTCGACCAGCATGAAGGCGTTGTCCTGGTCGAAATAGGCGGCCGTCAAGCCCGAGGGGTGCGTGTCGCCCCGCCGCAGCTCGCCGCCCGAGCCGGCGACGAAGTAGGCGATGCCCTTCTGCGGCTTGATGCGCTCGTAGATGTGGTCGTGCCCCGAGAAGACGACGTTGACGCCGTGCTTGACGAGCAACGGCTCGAGCGCGACGCGGAGCGACACGTCGGACCCGTGACGGCCGGCGTCCGAGTAGAGCGGATGGTGGAAGTAGCAGATCTTCCAGTCCTCGCGCGCGCGCCCCAGCGCCTCGTCCAGCCACGTGCGCTGCTGCGGGTCGAGCACGTTGGTATCGAGGACGAAGAAACGGACGTTCTTCTTGACGTAGGAGAAGTAGCGCTCCCCGCCCATGTTGAAGCCCTTGTAGAAGCGGTTGCTCTGGTTGTCGTGGTTGCCGAGCGAGGCGTAGAAGAGCACGCCGGCCTGCAGCAGCGCCGCATACGGGCGCTCGAACTTGGTGGCGAAGTCCTGCGGCTCCTGCCGCCCGTACATGTTGTCGCCGAGCATCAGCACCATGTCGAAGGGAAACTTCGCGCGCGCCGCGGCCATCTGCTGCCCGACGTCGTACTCGGTCTTGTCGCCGTTGCCGGTGTCGCCGATGACCGCGAACTTCAGTGAGTCGGACCGGACGGGCAGCCCCTGGCCCGTGCTCGGGACAGGCCCCTGGAGCGCACTGTTCTGCGCCGCGGGGGCGAAGCCCCCCGCGGACAGCATGACGGCGAGAACGATGACTGTTCGACGCATCTCGTCACCCGCTCATCGGCTGGTCCTGACGCCGGCGCTGCCGATGCGCTGCGCTGCGGCGACACGTCCACGAAGGATGGAGATGAACTGCCTGGCGACATCGGGCGCGTAGCCGCCCGCGCGGAACGCGTCCTGCCACTGCCGGTCATTCAGGCCCCCGATGAGCGCGCTCGCCCACGCCACGTCCTCGGGTGTAATCCGCCTGCGCAGCAACTCCGCGTGCAGCCCGCGGTAGTCGCCGAACAGCGCGAACCCGTCGTCGACGCCGGTGATGAATTTCGTGCGCGCGAACACTTCGAGGTTGTTTCGCGTCGGCGCGAAGCGCCCGGTCTTTCCCAGCGCGTCGCCGAGGTCGCGCACGACATACCAGTCGACGGTGCGGCCGCCGCGCGTCACCTGGTAGAGCGTGTTGTTCGAGTTCTTCAGGTCCGAGCTGTTGAACATCAGCAGGATCACCAGCAGTCCCTGGTACGGCCGCTGGCCGACGAACGGGTTCTGCTGCCACGACCACTCGCCCATGTCCTTCATCGACGGCTCGTCGAGGCGGAAGCGGCCGCCCGTCTCGGTGTGCACGCCGGACTTGTCGCGCATGGTGAACGACGGCAGGTAGTAGACGGGCGGCTGGTGGTAGCCGAGCGCGGACAGCACGCGCGACAGGACGACTTCCACGGGACCTTCGTCCCCGTGGCTGTCGCGCGGCTGCTTGACGTGCCATTCACGCCCCTGCGGGTCGGCAACGACGACGCCTGGATTGAAGCCGCCCGTCTTGGGACGGACGAAGGTGTACTCGGCTGCGGGATCGGGCGCGTGCGACGCGCCCCACGGTCCGTGAAACAGATCCCGCCCTGCCAGGTTCTCCGGATGCTGCCACCATGCCGACAGCGGCACCGTCGGCGACGGCGACGTCGGACGAACGGTTCCCGCGCACTGCAGCGTCGCCACGGCGACCGTCACCACCAGCAGCGCGCGCCACGCGAATTTCTGGCGAACCATCACCGTGACCCCTACGGCGTGAACGGAACCGACGAAACGGTCTTGCGGACGCGCGGCAGGCGGAACGGCTCGCTCGTGCTGAAGACCACGTGCCACCCCTGCGCCCCGCTTGCGACGTCGAGCCGCGCCAGCGTCGTCGTCTCGGTGTGCAGCCGCAGCCCCGCGCCGTACGACGTCTTGTCGAGATTCAGGTCGGAATAGCGCGACGCCACGTTGCCGGCATCCAGGAAGAGCGCGGCGTCGAGGTGCTGCCACACCGCGAAGCGCGACTCCGCGCCGGCGACGAGCAGGTTGTTGTCGTGGAACTGGAAGTCGTGGTAGTCGCGCAGCGTCCGGCTGCCGCCGATGGACGGCAGCATATAGAACGGGATGGCGTTGGCGCCGGACGTGTGGCCCGCGACGGTCCATCCATGAAACGCGAGGACGATGCGCGCGTCGGCCAGCGGCACGTACTGCGCGCCTTCGGCCTCCCACGTGTGGAACGTGAAGGCGTCGTAGGTCCGATCCCAGTAATTGGTCAACGCCCCGCGGTAGAGGGCGCCGCGCGTCGGGTGCCCGCGATGGTCGCGCGTGTCCGCGGCTGCCGACAACTCAGTGTGCAGGAACGCCGGCTGCACGCTCAGGCTGGCGGCCGGGTCGTTCGCGAACGCATCGACCGTGGTCGGAAAATCCCGAACGAACGTGCCGCCCGGGTCCATCAGCTTCGGGTGGCCGAGCCATCCGACCTTGCCGGTCATCGTCAGCCACTCTTTTGTCGTGACCGTGGCGTAGCCGACAGCATCGTGGGTCTGCATCCGGTACTGGCTGCGGGCGTCCTCGACGACGTCGGGCCCGACACCGAAGTAGTTCACCTGCGTGTTGTCCTGCCACATGAACTGCGTGCCGACGGCGAGGTGATCGTTGGCGAGGCGCGGCATCTCGAAGCGCACCTGCCCCATCTTGTACAGGCGCCACGAGAGCGCCGCCGACGTGTCGATGAACGCGCGATCGTTGGCGAAGTACTGGCGATAGCCCGGACCGACCGACACCCATCCCGAGCCCGTGATCATGTTCGACAGCTCCGGATAGAAGCCGCTCTTCGGTTTGCCGACGTGATCGCCGAACCTGTCGCTGGCGACGGTGATCGCGGTTGTAAGAAAATCGGGTTCGCTCAGGAACCCTCCACGGTGCTGCGGAGTAATCGGAGACGTGATCGGCGGAGGCGTCTGCCCGGGATCGGGATTAGCCGCGCCTGCTTGGGCGAATGCCTGATGTTGCGTGCCGGCTAGCACGAACATCACGATTAGGAATGAAAGCGCGAAGACGGGCGCTGACGAACGACACAACATGGTGTGGCCTCCTGTGCTGCGGCAACAAGCGCAAGAGGGGAACCATCAGCGCGCACTCGAGAAAGATCTGCGGAATCACGCCGCATTCCGCGCGCTCGCGCCTGCTGACGTGTGCGACTTCAGCCGCGGCGCGCAACGGAATATTGAGAGCCTGCCGACGGATGCCGGTCAGATGTGCGCATTCATAGAAATCTTTGCGATGCAAGAATTTCGATGTCGAAAGATTGAAAAAAAAATTAAAGTGGACGCAAGATTAGGGGGGATCCCCCGAGGCACACGGTGGCTCCGCAGCCGATCCAGTCGTTGCGGCATCGGAAACAGGAGCGTCGCCATGATTCAAATCCTCATCGCCGATGATCACGACATCGTTCGACAAGGGATCCACGCGCTGCTCGCGGGGCACGAGGGCTGGAAGATCTGCGCCGACGCGTCGACGGGACGCGAAGCCGTCACGAAGGCGAAGGAATTCCGGCCCGACGTCGTCGTTCTCGACGTCGGCATGCCGGAGTTGAACGGCCTCGAAGCCGCGCGGCAGATCCGCGCGATCGTGCCCGCCGCGAAGATTCTCATCCTCACGGTGCACGAAGCCGAATATCTGGCCCAGGATTTCGTCGACGCCGGCGCGCGCGGCTACATCCTCAAATCCGACGCGGGCCGCCTGCTGGTCGAAGCGATCGAAACGCTCCTGCACGGTGGAACGTATTTCACGGCGCGCATGCAGGCGCTCATCGACGGGTGGGTGGAGCGCGGCGCTCCCCGCCAAAGCTCGATCGGGACGCACCTGACGCGGCGCGAGCGTGAAGTGCTGCAGCTCATTGCCGAGGGAAAGTCGAACAAGGAGATCGGCACTGCGCTGAAGATCACCACCAAGACGGCTGAAACACATCGCGCGCGGTTGATGTCAAAACTGAGTCTGCACTCGGTCGCCGCTCTCGTACGCTACGCCATCCGCAATCAGATCATCGAAGCGTGATCGCGTGACGCGCTGACGCACGCGACGCGTGCGAAGGCGGGCGTCGCGTTTCGGTCGTGCAAACTACAGAGATCACCGTATTGTGACCGCGCTCGCGGTCCCCTAATCTGCCGTCAACGTAAATCATCGAATAGCGAGAACTGCCACTGCCCGCCCTCGGCACGGTGGTTGCGATGCGAGGTCCGCTCATGCACACCGTTTACTGCACGACGACTGAGGATTGGGCGCGGCTGGTGCGCGCCGAGTATCTCGAAGTTCCTGGACTCGATCTGACACGCGAACAGGTGCGCCGGCTCTGGGGTCTCGATCAGCAGACGTGCGACAGCCTGCTGGCCGCGCTCGTCGAAAGCCGCTTCCTGAAGCGCACGCGCGACAACCGCTACCTGCGCGCGGATGGCTCGGTGTGAGTATCCATGCGCAGGCCGTAGATTTCTGAGCAGATACGTTCGACGCGATGCCAATCTTCGCAGTGCGTGATCGAGATGACGTCGTCGCCGACGTCGAGGCGGATGTCCCACCCGTCCGCCTCGCCGAGCACCACCCGGCAGCAGGTCGGACGGTTCGCGTCGGGCGCCATCGCGATCGTCAGGCAGCTATTCGGTTCGACGGGAATCATGCCGGCATCGTTCGCAGTGCGCGTGCCGCCGGCAGCCCGCGGCTGGCGCACGGCAGCGCGGCCGCGTCACGACATATCGTCAACCTGCTCACGAAAATATGGCTCCCCCCAGCCTCTTTACGCATCAATCGCGGAGACATCGGGCGGTATCGTGAATGCACTGGCCGCAGACTCCGGTCAGGAGCGTGACAACCATGGACCCGACGCTCATTCACGGTGACGACGACAGCTGTCACGAGATCGATCGGCTCATCGCCGAGGTGTCCTCGGAGTTGTGCCTGCTCGGCGACGGCGACCTCGATGCGGTGATCGCCTCGGCGATCGCGCGCATCGGTGACGCGGCGGGTGTAGACGCGCTGACGCTGGTCGCCTACGGCGACGCCGACACAGCCGCGCGGACGTATCGCTGCGAGCGGCCGCCACTCGGCGAAAAGCTCGAGTCGGCCGACTCGGCGGACGTCTCACCGCTCTGGGATCACCTGCCGCTCGAACGCGATCCGCTGGTGCTCGAAATTCCAGCCGATCTGCCGAGCGCCGCCTTGACGCCCGACGTCCTCGATTACCTGCGGCGTGTCTCGCTGCAGTCGGCGGTGGTGGTGCCGGTCATGATTGGCGCCGACCGGACCTGCCTGCTCGCCGTCGAGTCGCGTGCGCACCGCGCGTGGTCGCGCGACCTGGTCAGCCGGTTCCGCCTGTTCGCCGAAATCCTCGGCGGCCGCCTGCACCGGCACCAGGGCGCCGCCGTGCACGAGGAGCAGAGTCAGTTCCCCGAAGAGGAGGAGCTGCACGAGGCGCACGAGGCGGCCAGGCCGCGTCGCCTCGAGTACGACCGTGACGACGAGGCGGCGCGGACGCGCTCGACCTTCAACGAGATCGTCGGCGACAGCTTCGCGCTGAAGGACGCGCTGCGGCGGATGGAGGAGGTCGTGCCCACGCGGAGCACGGTGCTGCTGCTCGGTGAAACCGGGACTGGCAAGGAGCTGTTCGCGCGCGCCATCCACGTCCGCGGTCCGCGGCGGTCGAACCCGTTCGTCGTCGTCAACTGCGCGGCGCTGCCGCCGTCGCTCATCGAGAGCGAGCTGTTCGGCCACACGCGCGGCGCGTTCACCGGCGCGGTCACCACGCGGCAGGGACGGTTCGAGCTCGCGCATCGCGGCACGCTCTTCCTCGACGAGATCGGCGACCTGCCGCTCGACCTGCAGACGAAGCTCCTGCGCGTGCTGCAGGAGGGGACGTTCGAGCGCCTCGGCTCGTCGCAGGCGCAGAAGGTCGACGTGCGCATCATCGCCGCGACACACCGCGACCTGCGAAAGATGATCCAGGAAGGCACGTTCCGCGAGGATCTCTATTACCGCCTCAGCGTCTTCCCGATCCGGCTGCCCGCGCTGCGGGAGCGGCCCGAGGACATCCCGGAGCTCGTGTGGTCGATCATCCGCAAGCGCCAGCGGATGACGCAGCGCCGCATCAAGCGCGTGCCGCCCAACGTGATGGAACAGCTGCAGCGGCGGCAGTGGCCGGGCAACGTGCGCGAGCTGGAGAACGTGATCGAGCGCGCGCTGATTCACACCACCGGCGAGGTGCTGACGCTGCTCGAGGAGAACGTGGAAGTGAACGGCCCGCGCCCCGACGAGGACGGCACCACGCTCTCGTCCATCGAGCGCGCGCACATCCAGGAAGTGCTGCGCGCCTGCGGTTGGCGCATCAACGGGGCCGGCAACGCCGCCGAACGCCTCGGCCTCCATCCCAACACGCTGCGCTTCCGCATGAAGAAGCTCGGCATCGTCAGGGAAGGCCCCTCGCGCCCCGGCGCTCATCTCGCGAGCGCCTGACCTCTCACGACGATCACGACCGGCCGTGACCGGCACGGCGAGCCCACGCGCGCTGTGCGGCGATCCGCCCGCGTCGGCTCTCATTGCCCGGGAGCGCGACTTGCACCCACGCCTCCCGCACGGCATCGAGGGAGAGCCATGAATCGATTCATCACCAACATCACGATCCTGAGTGTCCTCACGTCGCCGGGCGGCCCGGTGCTCGGCGCGCAATCGAGCGGTTCGACGGCGCCGCCGCGCGCCACGACGCCTGCCGCGACGACGAAGACCGCGGCGGCGGCCGACGCAACGGCTGACGGGGGGTGGCCACGCGCCTACGCCACGCCGACCGGCGCGCGCGTCGTGCTCTACCAGCCGCAGGTCGGAAGCTGGCCGGACCAGAAGCACATGACGCTCTACGCGGCGGTCTCGTACCTGGCGAAGGACTCGCAGATGCCCGCGCTCGGCGCGCTCCGCATCGAAAGCGACACGAGCGTCGCGCTCGCCGACCGCCTCGTGAACTTCTCGGAGTTCATGATCACCGCCTCGAGCTTTCCGAACGTCCCGAAAGACGAGCTGAAGACCATCGTCGACGACATCGTCACGTCGATTCCGCTCGAGCAGCGTGTCATCGGCCTCGATCGCGTGCTCGCGAACGTGGACACGAGCCAGGTCTCGCCGCGCAACATGGCAGGCGTGAAGGCCGATCCGCCGCCGGTGTTCTTCAGCCAGACGCCGGCCGTCCTCGTCAACATCGACGGCGCGCCCATCTGGAGTCCCATCGGCGGCACGGACCTGCGCTTCGTCGTCAACACGAACTGGGATCTGTTCGAATACCCCGAGTCGCACAGCTACTACCTGCGCAACGACAAGACGTGGCTGACAGCCGCCTCGCTCGACGGCCCGTGGCGCCAGGCGACGACGGTGCCGGCGAGCTTCCGCAGCCTGCCCGACGACGGGAACTGGAGCGACCTCAAGGCGTCACTGCCGACGGGCGCGGCCGCGACGGGCCGCATGCCGACGGTGTACGTGAGCAAGACGCCGGCAGAGTTGCTGCTCACGGACGGCGCGCCGAAGTACCTGCCGGTGACGGGCACCACGCTCTTCTGGGTCGGCAACACCGACGCCGACGTCTTCAGGCAGGGCCAGGGCGGCCTCGTCTACCTCCTGGTGTCGGGACGCTGGTTCTCCGCGCCTGGTTTTTCCGGCCCGTGGACGTTCGCGACACCGAGCCTGCCCGAGGACTTCAAGCGGATTCCCGTGAGCCATCCGCGCTCGCGCGTGCTGGCGTCGGTGCCGGGAACACGGCAGGCGCTCGAGGCCGTGCTGCTCTCACAGATTCCGCAGACCGCGACGGTGGAACGCCGTAGCGTCGCGGCGCCGGCGGTCGCGTACGTGGGAGAGCCCCAGTTCGAGCCGATCGAGAGCATCGGCGTCTCGCGCGCATTGAATACCGACAAGCAGATCCTCCAGATCGGCGACCTCTACTTCATGTGCTTCGACGGCGTCTGGTTCATGTCGACCTCGCCCAAGGGTCCGTGGACGCTCGCCGACACCGTGCCGAAGGAGGTCTACGAGATCCCGATCAGCTCGCCCGCACACAACGTGACGTACGTCACGATCGAAGACTCGGACGAGGACGAGGTGGTCTACGCGGCGGCGGCGGCCTACACCGGGATGATGGTCGCATGGGGCTGCGCGGTGTGGGGAAGCGGCTGGTATTACCCGCCGTATTACTACCCGGGCGCCTACTATCCCGCGTACTTCCCCTACTACCCGACCTACGGCTACGGCGCGCGGTACAACCCGTGGACCGGCGCCTACACGCGCGGCGGCGCGGTGTACGGCCCGTACGGTGGTGCCGGCTATGCGGCGCGCTACAACCCGACGACCGGCACGTGGGCACGCGGCGCGGCGGCGTACGGACCGGGCGGCGCGCGCGGCGGCATGCAGGCGTACAACCCGCGCACGGGCGCCATCGGATCGACCGTGCAGGGCTCGAATGTGTACGGCAGCTGGGGATCGACCGCGGTACGCCGCGGCGATCAATGGGCGCAGACGTCACGGGTGACGCGAAACGCGACCGGCACCACCAGCCGCGTCACGCAGGGGAGCGGCGGCGGCGAAGCGCTGACGCGCCGCGGCCCGGAGGGCAACAGCGCGATCGGCCGCACGGGCAGCGGCGACGTCTACGCCGGACGCGATGGCAACGTGTACCGCAGCCAGGGCGGCTCGTGGCAGAAGTTCGAGAACGGCGCGTGGTCCAACGCCGAGGCGGTCGGCACCGCGGGCTCGCAAGCGCGTGACCGCGCCGCGCCGGCGGGCGTCTCGCGCGACACGCTCGGCCAGCTGAACACCGATCGCAGCGCGCGCATCGACGGCGCGCAGCGCACGCGCGACCTCGGTCGCTCGGGCAGCGTCGGCTCGGGAAGCTATCGACCCAGCGGCGGCGGCAGCTTCAGAGGCGGCGGTGGTGGTGGCTTCAGGGGTGGCGGCGGCGGTTTCAGGGGCGGCGGGCGCCGCTGAACGATCGTCCGTGAACGATCGCGGCCGCACCCCATGCCGGCCGCGATCGTATCGTTCCACCAGTATCGCTTCGAACATTTTGACTCGACCGTAGTTTGGGCCGTTGACTTGTCGGCTCATCCGTGCGCACCCCTGAATCTGCCCGCAGTGTTTCCCAACAGAATCCGCATCGACCGGGCTTCCACTTCTTTGGCGGCAATCTTCGGTGTATAAAGGCACTCCCCACCCCCGAGCCATGGCTGGCTGGTCCGATTCCTCCCGGCGTCTGCACAAGATCGAGCGTTTGGTTCGGACGCTCCCCATCGCTGTCGCGAGCGCGGACGCACGCCGGCGAGTCCGATTCTGGAACCCCGCGTTCGAGCGGCTGTTTCTCTATCGCGCGGACGACATTGCCGGCAAGAATCTCGAGTCGCTCGTCGGCCTGCGTGAGGACCGCGACGGCGGCGCGGCCGTCGAACGGCTCGCGCGCGGCGAGTTCGTCCAGCTGATCCTGCGCGGGCGCCGCAAGGATCGCAGCGTCATCGACATCGAGTTCCACGGCGTGCCGGAGTCCGTCAACGGAAAGTTCACCGGCTACTGGGGACTCTTCCAGGACATCAGCGATCGCCGGAGCCGCGAGCGCGCGCTGCAGATGTCGGAAGAGAAGTTCGCGAAGGCGTTCATGATCACACCGTCCACCGGGTGGGTCTCGACGACGCCCGACAACCGGCTGATCGACGTCAACCACACGTGGGTCCGGCTGTTCGGCTACCGGCGCGAGGAAGCGATCGGCCGCACGCCGCTGGAGCTCGGACTGCTGGACGCTGCCGACTTCCGCGAGATCAATCAGCGCGTGGAGGCGCGCGGAGGGCGGCTGCGCGATTTCGAGTGCCGTTTCCGCGGCCGTGACGGCACCGTCCGCTCCGGCTCGGTGTCGATCGAGGAATTCGTCGTCGAAGGCCAATCGCTGCGCATGACGCTCGTCGCCGACATCACGCCGTTGAAGCACGCGGAAGCGTCGCTCTCGACCATCAGCCAGATGCTGCTGGAGAACCACGAGGGCGAGCGCGTCCGCATCGCGCGCGAGCTCCACGACGACATCGGCCAGCGGCTGGCGGCCTGGCAGCTGTGCGTCGATCGCCTGACCCGCGAGCAGAACGGAGCGAGCATGCCGCTGCGCGCACGGCTCGAGGAGTTGCGGAGCCACGCGGCCGGCATCTCCACGGCGGTGCAGGCGCTGTCGCGCGACCTGCACGCCGGGCCGCTGACGATGCTCGCGATCGACAATGCGCTGGAGCGGCTCTGCGCCGAGTTCAGCGAACGGCGGGACATGGACATCGCGTTCACCAGGCGCGACGTCCCCGGCCGGGTCGCCGCCGACGTCTCGCTGTGCCTCTTCCGGGTGGCGCAGGACGCACTGGCCCATATCGCCCAATACGGGGGATCGCGGCGCGCCGAGATCGAGCTGCGCGGCGCCGACGGCACCATTCACCTGATGGTGCGGGCGTTCGGGCGCGCGTTTTCCACGGACAGCGGCGAGGGGGCGAAGCTGGGGATCATCACGATGCGGGAACGCGTCGCGACGATGAACGGCACCTTCTCGATCACCTGGAACCCGGGCGGTGGCACGCAGATCGACATCGCCGTCCCGCTGTCCGGGCCGACGATCCACGTGGCGTGAACGGCGGCGCGATTACAAGGCGGCCTCGATCGGCGCCGGCGCCCGCTCCGTGCGGTAGTCGGCCATCAGGACCGTCACGCTGTCGGTCGCCCCGCTCGTCAGCGCCAGGTCGACGAGCCGCCGGCACTCCTCGCCGGGGCCGCGCTGCGAGGCCAGCACTTCCGAAATCCGATCCTCGTGCACGACCTCTGTCAGGCCGTCCGTGCACAGCAGCACGCGGTCACCGGACCAGAGCTGCACGTGCTCGATGCTCACGTCCGGCGCGTCCTGGTGTGCGCCGGCCGCGTCGCCCGCGGCGTCGGCCGGCCGGTGGTCGGACACGCGCGGCCTGCGCGCCTCCAGGCGCGCCCGGCGCAGCGCCGCGGACGCGGAGATCAGCCGCTCGAGCGTGTGCTCCAGCGTCAGCTGGATGAGCACGCCGTTGCGGAAGAGGAACGCCCGCGAGTGCCCGACGTGGGCGAAGAAAAGATCCGCGCCGGCGATGTACACCGCCGTGAGGCTGGTCGCCATCTCGGCGAGCCTGAAGTCCGCGCGCGCGGCCTGCGACATCGCATCAGTAATCTGGCGGTAGAAGAACTCGCCCTGCTCGGCGATGTCGGCCGACACGTCCGCTCCCATCCGCACGTTCCACTTGCCGTAGCGGATGGCGAGGTGCGCCAGCGTACTCAGAGCGAGACGGCTGGCGCGCGCGCCGGTGCCGTGCCCGCCGAGGCCGTCCGCGACGAGCATCGCGTACGCCTGCTCCTCGAAGCGCGGAGGCAGGTCGCCGGCCGAAAGGCTGGTCGCCACCGTTTCCTGGAGGCGCCCCAGGCGGATGGCGAGGAAGTGGTCCGTGTTGTCGTGCTGCAGCCTGCCGCACATCGACAGCCCCGCGATCTCGATCGCCGGCGTCGTCGAGGGGGGCTGGAACGCAGAGAGGTCGAGCGGGCTCGCGACCATCGCCCGCCATTCCGCGCGCACATCGCTGGGGTCGCCCGTCATGCCCCGCGCAAACGCACGAGGTGTGCCAGCAGGAATCGCGCGGCAGACCCGTGCAGGCGCGATGCGCGCAACGATATCCGGTCATGGCGTCACAAGATCTTGGTGAAATGGCCCGCATAAACGCCCGTTCGGAGCGTGCTGGCGCGGACAGCGAGTTGCAGCGTCGACGGGAATGATGCACGACATCGAGGCTTCCCGCCTGCGCGCGTCGTTCCTGCACCGCACGCCCTGGAAGAAGTGGGGCCCGTACCTCAGCGAGCGCCAGTGGGGCACGGTGCGCGAGGACTACAGCGCCAACGGCGACCCCTGGACGTACTTCCCGCACGATCACGCGCGCTCGCGCGCCTACCGCTGGGGCGAGGACGGCATCGCCGGCATCTCCGACGACCGGCAGCAACTCTGTTTCGCGATAGCGCTCTGGAACGGCAGGGATCCCATCCTCAAGGAGCGCCTGTTCGGGCTCACCAACGGCGAGGGGAACCACGGCGAGGACGTCAAGGAGTACTACTACTACCTCGATTCGACGCCGACGCACTCGTACATGAAGTGTCTCTACAAGTACCCGCAGTGCGCCTTCCCGTACGAGGATCTGGTCAACACGAACCGTTCGCGCTCGCGGCACGACCAGGAGTACGAGCTGATCGACACGGGCGTGTTCGACGAGGACAAGTACTTCGACGTCGTGGTCGAGTACGCGAAGGCGAGTCCCGAGGACGTGCTGATCCGCATCACCGCGACCAACCGCGGTCCCGACGCGGCGCCGCTCGACGTGCTGCCGACCCTCTGGTTCCGCAACACGTGGCGCACGTGGCCGTATTCGCCGAAGCCGGCGCTGCGCGAGGTGTGGGGCGGCTGCCGCTGCATCGAGGCGCTGCACGGCGATCTCGGCGAACGATGGCTGTACGTGGACGGTACGGCGCCGGTGCTCTTCACCGACAACGAGACGAACAACGAGCGCCTCTTCGGCACGCCGAACGCCACGGCGCACGTGAAGGACGCCGTCAACGAGTTCGTCGTCCACGGCCGCACGGCGGCGGTGAACGAGCGCGGCACGGGCACGAAGGCTGCCGTCCGCTTCCACCAGATCGTCGGCCCGCACGAGAAAGTCGAGTTCCGGCTGCGCCTCAGCGCCGCGTCTCCGGAGACGATCGGACGGCCGTTCATGTACTTCGACGACCTGCTCGCCGCGCGCGTGGCCGAGGCGGACGAGTTCTATGCGTCGCTCACGCCGATGGCCGCCGATTCCGACCTGGCGCGAGTCGTCCGGCAGTCGATGGCCGGCATGCTCTGGAACAAACAGTACTACTCGTTCGATCTCACGCGGTGGCTGCGTGAACATGGCGCCGACAAGCGTGCCGCCACCGTGAGCCACGTCCGCGACGAGGCGTGGGGCCACATGGTCAACGCCGACATCCTGTCGGTGCCGGACAAGTGGGAGTACCCGTGGTTCGCGGCGTGGGATCTCGCGTTCCAGGCGATTGCGCTCGCCGGCGTGGACGTCGACTTCGCGAAGGCGCAGCTGGAGCTGATGCTGCGCGGCATGTACATGCATCCGAACGGGCAGCTGCCCGCCTCCGAGTGGAACTTCTCCGACGTGCATCCGCCCGTGCACGCGTGGGCGATCATCTTCCTGCACCGCACCGAGCAGGCGCTGCGCGGGCGCTGCGACACCGCGTTCCTCAAGCGCACGTTCGCCAAGCTGCTCACCAACTTCACCTGGTGGGTCAATCGCAACGACCCGCTCGGCCGCAACGTGTTCGAGGGCGGCTGCCCCGGCCTCGACAACGTCGGGGTCTTCGACCGCTCGACGCCGTTGCCGACGGGCGGCTATCTCGAGCAAGCCGACGGCGCGGCGTGGATGTCGGTGTTCTGCCAGAGCATGCTGGAAATCGCCGCCGAGATCGCCATGGCCGATCCCGCGTTCGAGGACATGGCCGTCACCTTCGTCGATCACTTCCTCAGCATGGCGGGGTCGATCAACCGCGCGGGCGACGCCGGCATGTGGGACGAGGAGGACGGTTTCTACTACGACGTCCTCCGCTTCGAGGGCGGCGCCTCGAGCCGGGTCAAGGTGCGCTCGATCGTCGGGCTGCTGCCGCTCTGCGCGACGACCATCGTCGAGGCCGCGCAGCGCGTGCGGATGCCGGGGCTGCTGGCACAGGTCGCCGAGCGGGTGCGGCGGCAGCCCGATCTGCTCGACCACATCCATCCGACCGGCGAGGGACATTTCGGCTACCGCGGCCGCGGCATCCTCGCGCTGGTCACGCGCGACCGGCTGCGCCGCATCCTCACGCGGATGCTGGACGAGAGCGAATTCCTCAGCCCGTTCGGCATCCGCACGCTGTCGCGCGTGCACCTCGACCATCCGTACATCCTCGCCGCCGGCGGCACGGAGCACCGGGTCGCGTATCTCCCGGCCGAATCCGACACCGCGATGTTCGGCGGCAACGCGAACTGGCGCGGTCCGATCTGGATGCCGATGAATGCGCTCCTCATCCGCGCGCTGCTGCAGTTCTACGCCTACTACGGCGACGGCTTCACCATCGAGTGCCCGACGGGATCGGGCGTGAAGATGAACCTCTTCGAGGTCGCCAAGGAGATTGCCGCCCGGCTGACGCGTATCTTCCTGAAGGACGATCGCGGCCGGCGTCCCGTGTTCGGCGGCGCGGGCAAATTCCAGACCGATGCGCACTGGCGCGACCATCTGCTCTTCTACGAGTACTTCCACGGCGACAACGGCGCGGGGCTCGGCGCCAGCCATCACACGGGGTGGACCGGCCTGGTCGCCACGTTGATCCAGTTCTTCTGGACGATCAATGCGCGGGAACTGCTTGACGGCGACGCGCACGAAGTGCACGGCCGGATGCACGGCCGTGGTCATCCACGCCTCGATGAGGAACTGACAGCGTAAGCAGGCCGGGAGAGTGCTGACCGGGCAGCGAATCGAACGCCCCTGGCATCGCGAATCGCGAGGCCGCTCCGCTCAGCGGGAGCAGCTCGCGATCCGCGCCGATTCACGGTGTTACCAGCGAAACGTCACGCCGCCGGTGGTCCGCCAGAACGACAGACCCGAGATGAGGCGCTGCACGATCTGACCCTGGACGCTGATGCCGTCGTTCAGCGTGTCGTCCGTGGATGCGGAGTAATGGCGGATGTCGCCGCGGAAGCCGACGCGCCTCGAGGCAAACGCCATGATGCCGGCACCGAGGTTCGTGCCCAGGCGCATCTCGCTGTTGCCGCTCACGCGGTCGGGCGCCGTGAGGTCGATGACGTCGGCGCGCATGCCGATGCCGCCGAATCCGCCCGACGCGTACGGCACGACCTGCCCTTCCGAGCCGAGCGGAAACGCGCCGATCAGGTTCGCCATGTACGAGGCGAGGCGCGGGTTGTTGTCGACAAACGGGCTGGTGACGTCGAAGGTCGGCGCCCAGTCGGCGATGAATTCCGGGCCGACGAACCCGTGCCAGAGATACGCGAGCTGGCCGCCGAAGGCGACGCCTCCCGCGTTCTCGTCGATGCCCAGTGCATCTCCCTGCGTGCCGAAGCCCGAGCCGATGAAGCCGGACGCCGTCCAGTGGCTGATCGAGGGTCCGATGTTGGTTGACTGAGTGGTGGCCGGGTAGGTCTGCCCGGTCTGCGCGGCGGCTGTCCCCGCCAGGCCGAGCGCCAGTGCCGCGGCCATGAAACAAGTGGCTGATCGCATGAGGTGTTTCTCCCTTCCGGCGTCGCGCATCCGCAAGATCGGCTCCCGCGGAAGCGGCCGGATTGACGCAGAAATGGACGCTGAGATGTGACGGATGACGACGGTTCGTCACCGGGCACGATGGGCCGCTACTGGTGGGCGGGTACGCTCGGGCCGCCGCCAGACGTAGACAGGAATTCCGGCGAGGAGCAGGAGGAGTCCCGCAAAGCACGGGGCCGGCAACGAGGTCGCGGTTGCTGGCCGCGACTTCTGCGACCAGCGACCGCGACGGATCCCGGCGCACCCGCTCCGCGCAGCGGAGGACAGAAGCAGCGCAGGCGGGCCGGCCGGGACCCGGAATCGCGAAGCGGAGCTTCGCGTACAGGTGGGCCGCGACGACGCAACGGCCCGTGGAGTAAAAGTCATGCAGCGCACTACGCAGTGCGCGTGCCGAACGGTATCGCGACGTGGACCGCGGCAACTCGTGCGCGATTCGACGTCACTGGCGGCACGCGCCACCGCGTGCCGTCACGCGTCACCGCGTGCCGTCAGCGTCGGCCTTGAGGCAGTACACGTAGTAGGTCCGCTCCCACCGCGTGAGACCGGGGATCGTAGCTTGCACAAACGCGTACGCGGACCATGTCTATCTGGCTGCTGGGCGTTGCGCTGCTGGGCGCGGTCATGGCCGCGCCCATGCCGAAGTACCGCATCGTGGTGAAGGCGGACAAGCACACCGATTTCCGGACGCTTCACAGCTATGCCTGGACGAATGGATGGGCGGCGTTCGACCGCGTCCTCGATCGCCACATCGTCGCCGCGATCGACGCGGAGCTGGCATCGCTCGGCTTCGTGAAGCGGGGGGAGGAATCGTGCGACGTGGTCGTCACCTATGGGGCGCTGCGGCGCACGGACGTCGACCTCCACGCGCACCGGTCGCCCGACGGCACGTACCCGGAATACCCGGTCGCGACGATCGTCATCCTGATGATGCAGCCGGGCAGCCGGCGGGAACTCTTCCGCGCGCGTGTCGACGTGCCGGTCGAAACCGACACCGCGCACCTCGAACAGCAGATCGACACGGTCGTGGCGCAGATGTTCGCGGACTACCCGACGCGCCACTGAGACGGGAGCGAAGCGAGATATGCCAACGAAGGCCGGTCTGCTCGAACGGATTGGCGAGCGAAGCCTGCTGCTGCCGGAACTGATCAACCGCGGCCTCGAAGCCAACGATCGGTTGAAGTACTACCTCACGCTGATGCAGACGGCGTACGTCCACGCGCAGGCGCCCGGTCAGGAGGTTCTCGACCTTCGAAGCCGGCGCGAAGCCAGCGGCGTATCGGATCCGTCGCTCGACGAGGTCGTCGGCGCGAGCCGGATGGTGACGAATTCGATGGTCTACATCCCGGGCATCGCGTCCATCATCGAGCACGCGCTCGGCGATGCCCGGCACATGGTGGAACCGATTGCCGCCGCGGCTGCCTGGCACACCGACCTGGCCGAGCGCGCGGCCCTCTATGGACGCAGGCTCGACGAGCAGGCCGCGCGCGCGCCCGCCAACATCGACGACGAGGTTCCAACCAGCACCATCGACGCCTTCACCAGGCTGCCGGGCAACGGGCACGACAGCCTGCACCAGCTCGTGATGGACCTGCACTGGGAGCTGAACCGCCTGCAGGCGTCCGTGTCGGTGGAGGTGATCGACGGCGCGCATGCCTACGGCCTCGGCGACAGCGACCGGCGGCTCGTGCGGGCGTTCATGAAGGGCATCAACGAAACGGCGCCGCTCAAGTTCGATCATCCCGGCCTCGAGACGACAGCCACGCGCGACGGCGATCACCTGTCGATCGAGAACGACGTCGGCGCCACCGGCGGCCACATGGTGGTCGTCCACGTCGCGGGACTGGTCGCGACGGTGATCAACCCGGACGTGCGCCGTGCGCGGGCGAAGTTCGTCCGCGACCTGCTCGCCGCGCACAACGTGACCTGGAATACGGACGGCAACGGCCCCGGCCCCGACGGCAACGGCCACGGCGCCGGCGGCAACGGCCCGAGTACGGACGGCTTCGACGTGAACGTCGGGTCGTACACCGCGTCGGACGACGAGGGCCTCGAGCGGTTCCTCCGCCACCTCGGTTCGCGCCTGGTGTTCCTGATCGACTGGACGCGGGCGCGGAAGCGGCTGTCGCGCGTGGTCAAGAAGTCGGACGCCACGGAGCTGCTCACGTGGGCGGCGGACAACAACATCGGGCACGAGGCGTTCCTGAAGGCCGGCGACGTGAAGCTGATTCACAACGCGCTCGACCGCGCGGCGCCGACGCAGATCCACTACGGCGCCCGGCTCGACGAGATTCTCGGCCGCGACGCGGCGAAGCGGTTCCTCATGTCGGTGCTGCGCATCGCCTCGGCCGGCGTCGCCCGCCGCGCGTCGCCGCGCCTCATGGACGACGAGATCGAAGCCGAGCTGATGATGTACCTGCAGCGGTCGGACCGCAGCTTCCTCGGCGCGGTCGCCGATCACGCGAACGTCGTCGCGGGGATCGTCGAGTGGATCCGCCGCGCCATCGCGCAGTTGAAGAACCACGAGCGCGTGGACGGCGCGCAGGCCGCTGTCCTGCTCAAGTCGTGGAAGATCGACGCGGACGCCATCATCCAGCGGACGCGGCGGGCCATCGACAGCGTCGAACACGGCGTGCAGCTGCGCCGCCTGCTGTCGGAGGGCGACAACGCGGTGCGGGACCTGCAGGAGGCGGCGTTCATCCTGACCCTGGTGCCGACCGGCATCGACGGCGGCGTCGCGGACCTGCTCGATCAGCTCGCGGACCTCGCCAGCCGCGCCGTCAAGGAATACGTCCGCTGCCTCGAGGACGCGCGCGACCTGTCGCGCGGCGCCGCGCGCCCCGACCTCGAGCGCTTCCTCGTGACCGTCGATCGGCTCGTCGACCTCGAAGACAGCAGCGACGAGGCGGAGCGCGCCATCCGGGAGCGGGTCCTGCGCGGGCCATCCACCGACTTCCGCGAGGTCTACGTGCTCTCCGAGCTGACCCGCGGCCTCGACCGCGCGACCGATTCCGTCGTCCAGTCAGGACTGCTCGTCCGCGATTACGTGCTCAGCATCGCGCCCGGCGCGTGACGGGGGCATCGACGCGAATTGCGGCCCACGGCAGCGGCATGCGCAAGATTGGCATCAGGGGCACGGTAAACATCGCTCGACAAACGCGCGGATTGCGCCGCGTTCCGGGGTGTGCGGCACGGTGCCCGTTGCGATTAGCGGCATGTCGTGAGCGCGGTGGCCGAATGCCGGGAGTCGCGCGCGGAAGACGGGCATCTGGCGCAAAAAGCGCGCGGTATACCGCTTGCCTCGATCGGGCGGCGTGACACCACGTCTCGCAGCGGCAACTGTTGTCGTCTACGCGCTCGCCGCCGGAGCCGCGGCCGCGCAGGCACGGTTCGAGATGACCGACGAGAGCACGGTCGCGGGCGTGTCGGGGCTGCGCCTGCTCGCCTTGCGCGACAACGCGCTGCAGACCTGCTACCTGGTGTTCCTCGCCGACGCGGCGAACCAGGCCGACCTCGCGGCGCGCATCACGGCGACCGACATCCCGGACGCGATCGCGACCCGCGATCAGCGGCTCGTCGACCTGCTCCACGCGTTCGAGTCGGAGCGCGGCGCGATCCCGGGCACCATCATCCCCAATCCGATGAAGTACGACTGGCAGGCGGAGAACGCGCAGATGGAGTTCGCGCTCACCGTCCTGGCGCACGAGTTCGCGCGCCTCGAGCAGCAGATCAGGAGCGCCAGTGTGGCGTCGCGCGCGGGAATCACGGCCGTGCCCGCGCCGTGCACGCCGGCGGCGCCTGCGGCGGCCACCGACCACCTTCCCGAAAAGAGGCGCTGACGTGCTGATTCAAATCGACATCGCGCCACACCCCGAGAACCGTCTCCTGAAGATCAGCGCGATCGGGGACGACTGCTGCTGGCACGGCGAGCAGGCGCTCGCCGGCGTCGACAGCCCGCGGCGGGTGATTTTCGACGTGCGGGAGCTGCCGGCGGGACTCTACCGGGTGAAGGGCGAGATTTTCGGGGTGGACGGACGCGTGCGCGGGAAGGTCGCGCGGCGCGTCACGCTGCTGCCGCGCATCCTGCCAAGCGCGTCGTAGGCAATCAGTTCGGGTGCTGCACGGACCGCACGGCGCGGCTGCTGGCCGAGCGCGGTCCGCGCAGGCCGCGCATCACGCGCATCACCTGGTCGAACAGCGTCGGACGCCCGCGCATCACGTTCACGCGCGGAGACCGTCGATCGTCCACGTCCACCTCCGCAGAGCGCCGCCGATCTTCGTCGGCAACGTGCTGGAACTCGTCCTGGTAGGTGGTCGGGTGGGCGATGATCGCCGCGAAATCGCGGATCGTTCCCTGCGCCCGGCGATCGCCCTGCGGAAACAGCTTGCAGAATTCATCGACCGTGTCGATCGGATCGAGGCCGACGACGCTCGCGTAGCCGCGAACCCAGGCGCGCGCGTAGATGCCGCGCGGCCACGTCTCGAGGTCGCCGCGCTCGAACGCCTCGAGCTGCTCGCGCTTGATGCGCGTCTGGCTGACGATCTCGTCAAGGGTGACGTGATTGCGCTCGCGATGTCGTCGAAGCCGGGCGATGAATGCGTCCTGGGCGGTCATTGCGTTCTCCACGTGGTAGTAGAGAACCCAGCAATTACCGCGCCTGTAAGAAGTGTCGCCGCGGGGGGACGCTAGGGCTTCAGGATGTGGAAGTTACCCGGGGGCGTGCACTTTTGTGATCCAACCAACCGGTACCAAAACGCTCCATTGGATCACAATTCCTGTGGCGACGCCGCTAGCCCGCTAACGTCGGAACCCGCCCATTCAGGTACTCCGCGAGCTGCCCCGGCGCGAATTGCACGCCCGTGTAGAAGGGACCGAACTCGGCGAATTTCGCGCTCGCCTCGTCGAATCGCATCTCGTAGATCAACTTCTTGAACGTGAGCGGATCCTGCGCGAACAGGTCGACACCCCACTCCCAGTCGTCGAAGCCGATCGATCCCGAGATCACCTGCGTCACCTTGCCCGCATAGTGGCGCCCGATCATGCCGTGCTCGCGCATCATCGACGCGCGGCGATCGAAGGTCTCCGAGTACCAGTTGAGCGCTTCGCCGCGGCGCTTGTTCATCGGGTAGAAGCAGACGTGGCGGCGCGGGGGCACGTCGAGGTACAGCCGTCCCTCGACCCGACGCTGCTGCTCCTCCATCTCCGCGTCGAACGCCTTCTCGAAGGGCTCGGAGCCCGGCTCCAGCCCCCGCCCCCCCAGCCGGGAGTGGATCTGGGCCGTCATCTCGTACATCCCCAGCTCCACCACCGAGACGTAGGACGTCGTGGCCTGCAGGAAGGCGGCGAGGCCGAGCCGGTCCACCGCGAGCTGGGCGGCCTCCAGCTCCTCCACCGACCGCCGGAAGTGGATGAGCATCAGGTCGCCCTTGTGGCCGAGGAGGGTGCAGGGGGCCGACACGCCGTCGCGGCCGCGCCCCATGCCGGTGAGCTGGCGGGCGGCCTCGGCGGCCTTCTGCTGGCGCTCGGGGGCGGGGAGCGCCTGCCAGGCGGGCCAGTCGAGCTTGAACATCTGGTGCAGCAGCCACCAGCCTTCGAGGGTTTCGGGGACTCGCGGGTCGTGCATCGGGCTCTCCTAGGGCCTCATCATTCTAGTGCCGCCGCTCGCGCCCGGCATGCCCCCGCGGCGGGCCGTTTCCTGTAACATCGTTTAACCGTAGCTCACGGAGTCTGGCTTGGAGGGTGACCCCGCCTGCCGGAGAATAGGCGCCTCAGCCTGAGGTCTCCCCTTGATCTTGAGACTGCGTAGCCGCGCCGTCCTCCCCGCCTGCCTGGCCGCCGTCTGCCTGGCCGCGGCCTGCCGCGGCACCCAGGGTGCCTCGCCGGCGGCGGGGGCCGGCGCCCGGGCCCTGACCGTGCGGGTCGCGTCCGTGACGGCCCGGGACGTCGTCTACGAGATCAAGGCCCCGGGCACGCTGGAGGCGGAGGAGCTGGTGCAGATCACCGCCCAGGTGGAGGGTGTCGCGGCCGACATGCGCTTCCACGAGGGCGACCGGGTGGGCCGGTCCACCGTGCTGATGAGGATCGACCCCGACCGGTACCGGCTGGAGCTCGAGCGCGCGGAGGCCACGTACCAGAAGGGTCTGGCCGACGCGCGGCGGGCGGCGGCCGACGCCGCCCGGCGCGAGCAGCTCGCCAGGGAGAACCTGGTCGCGGCGGAAGAGTTGAACCGGGCCCGCCAGGAGTCCGAGCGCCTCGCCGCCGACGCACCCTGGGTGCCGCGGCAGCCCGCGGCCAGGCAGACGGCGGCCAGGCAGGCGGGGAGGACGGCGCGGCTACGCAGTCTCAAGATCAAGGGGAGACCTCAGGCTGAGGCGCCTATTCTCCGGCAGGCGGGGTCACCCTCCAAGCCAGA
>DATNCQ010000191.1:0-6644 GCA_035571515.1 Vicinamibacterales bacterium | reverse complement strand
CCTGTGCGCACGCCGGTTTGATCTCGCCGTCGGCCACCGTTCGTTCCTCGGCCTTCGCCTGTATCGTCGCCGCCTTGATGCGCTGCACGCAGAAGGTGCACTTCTCCATCACGCCGACTTCGCGGAGCGAGACATCGGGGTTGAGCTGCAGATGCAGCGGCTTGTCCCACGAGGGGTTGAAGAAGTCGAAGAAGCGGACGTTGTAGGGACAGGCGTTGGCGCAGTAGCGCGTACCGATGCAGCGGTTGTACACCTGCGCGTTGAGCCCGTCGGCGGTGTGATGGCTGGCGTAGGTGGGGCACACCGGCTCGCAGGGCGCGTTGTCGCACTGCTGGCACATCACCGGCCGGAACTTCAGGCGCGCGTCGGGAAACTCGCCTTCCCAGTAGCGCTCCACGCGGATCCAGTGCTTGGCGCGGCCGCGCGCCGCCTCGTCGGCGCCGACGGTCGAAATGTTGTTTTCCGCATGACAGGCCGTCACGCAGGCGCCGCACCCGTTGCAGCGATCGAGATCCGCCGTCATTCCCCACTTCGGCATTGTGTATACCTTCGCGTCCTTCGTGGTTCCCCTACCGGCGCGTCTCTGTCTCTTCGCGCATCCCGCCCGCGAACAGGATCAGCCGCCCGTCAGGGTCGCCGACTCGCGACATGCGAACACGCGTCGCCGCCCACGCCAGCGCGCCCGTCGCCGGCTCGGTCAGCGGCGCAAGCAGCGGAACAGGACTCTCGCCCCTGCCGCTCGCATATCTCGTGAATGTCTGGTGCCCCTGACCGACCGGCATCGCCAGGACATCGGGCGCGATGCCCGGCGAAATCATCGCCGCGGTGCGGACGGTGCCGTGCGCAGATGCGATTTCCACCACGTCGCCCTGCCCGATGCCGAGGCGCGTGGCGGTTGCCGGGTTGACCTCGACCCAGCTGCTCCACATCGCCGACGTCAGCGGATCCGGCATCTCCTGCAGCCACGGCAGGTGGGCGAGCGATCCGTCGAGGAACGCACTCGACGGATAGGGGAGGAAATGAAACGGATACTGCTGCGGGTCGCCGTCGAACTGCGGCTCCGCGGACGTAACGGGACGCGCGGCGGGCGCCGGCGCAGCCGCGGCCGCGAGGCCGGCGGGAAGCGTTCCCCACCAGCCGCCTTTCTCCTGCGCGTCGCTCCAGGTGTCGGCATCGGGCGTCGCCTTCGGCAGCGCCCCGAACGTCGCGGCCAGCATTTCATCGAAGGTCTGCCACGGCAGCGCCACCGGACGGCGGAGCCGCCGTCCGACGTCGAGCAGCACGTCGGCGGTCGCGCGCGTTTGATGCAGCGGCGACATGACGGGCGGCGCCACGCTGGCCACGGCGATCGTGGCGCCGGATTCGGGAACGGCCTCCGACCACGACTCGAGAAAGGTGTGATCCGGCAGGATCAGGTCCGCCAGCTTGCTCGTGTCGTCGAGGAAGCTGCCGAAGCTCGCGATGAACGGGATCTTCTCGAAGGCCTCCCGGACTCTCCACGCCGACGGTGCCGCGTAAACGGGATTGACTCCGTCGATGAACAGCACCTGGGGAGGGGCCGCGCCGGCGGACAGGATGCCGGCCGCGAAGCGATCGAGCGCCGGCGGCGGCGCCGTCGTCGCGACGTTCTGCAGCTTTGCCGCGGCGACGACGTCGAGCTGCGGGGTGAAGAACACGCCGCCTGGCTGTTCCACGCTACCCACGAGCGCGTTGAGCGCATTCACCGCCAGCGCGCTGAAAAGGCCGTTAGTGTGCGCCAGCGGCGGGCCGCCGATAATCGCGACCGCCGGACGCGTGTCGGCGAACTGGCGAGCGAGCCGCTCGATCCTCCGTGCCGCCACGCCCGTCGCCCTTTCCACTTCCGCGGGCGTGTAGGCGCTCAGTCCCGCGCTCCAGCCGTCGATGAGCGAGCCTGCGTGGCCTGCCGCATCGGCGGGGCGAAGCTTGGCGCCGATGATCACGTTGGCAAGCCCCAGTGCGAGCACGCCCTCCGTGCCTGGCCGTGCGGGGACCCACTCGTCCGCGTTTGCTCCCGTCTGTGTCATACGGGATTCCACCTGGACGAAGGCGCCGCGGATGCCCGGCCGGCCCTGGCGCATGGCGCCGTACCCATGGCCCTGCGACACCGGCGAGTTCCAGGTGCCGAGGAAGTCCGCGCCGAAGCCGAGCACGAATCGCGCGTTCGCCAGATCGAAGGTCGGCCGCTGCTCGCGGCCGAAGCTGAGCGCATTGGCCCGCCGCAGCACTTCGTCACCGAACAGTTCGTAGGCGATCGGCGCCGGCGCACCATAGCGGCCGAGAAACTGCGCGACGAGCGCGGCGCGGTGGCCGGACGCGTGGCGCGCCACGAATGCCAGCGCCTTCTGATTGCCCGCCCCCTCGAGCGCGTCGAGCCGCGAGACGATCTCCTTGAGCGCGTCATCCCACGAAATCGCCTCGTAGCGGCCGTCGCCGCGATTGCCGGCGCGCTTGAGCGGTTGCGTGATCCGATCCGGGTGATAGGTGACCTGGATGGCGGCCTGCCCGCGCGCACAGAGGCCGCCCTGGTTGATCGGGTGCATGGGGCCGCCCTCGAGCTTCTTCGCCGCGAGGATGCGCACGACTCCGGCCTGCCCGTTCCGCACCACGTCCGCGTCCGCGTCCATCACGCGCACCGTCAGGCCGCACCCGGCCGCGCACAGCGGGCAGACGCCGGGCTTCCACGCCGCGACGCCCGGCATGATGTCCTCGTCCGGCACGAACCGGACGAGAGGCGCCGCCGGGTTGCCACAGCCCGAGAGTGCGGCGCTCGTGCCGGTGACGGCCGTGAGCTTGATGAACGAGCGGCGATCCATCGCTGGTGACGTTCCCCTAGTAATGGCAGGTCTGGCAGTCGATCGAGACCTTCCGTTCGTTGTGACAGTTCACGCAGTACCCCATCGTCAGCTCGACGTTCCGCTGCGCCACGGTCTGCTCGCCGATATTGCCGTGGCACGTCGCGCACTCGACCTTGGCGCGGATGTGCGGCGCGTGGTTGAACTTCACGTGCGCGGGCGCCGGGTAGCCGTACACACGCTGCCACGACAGGTCGAGCCCCTGAGCGCGCATCGCCGTGATTTGCTTGATGCGCGGGCGATCGACGGCGATCGCGTCGTGGCAGACCATGCAGGTGCGGACGCTCGGAAGTCCCGCGACAGGACCCGACGTCACGCTCTCGTGACAGTAGTCGGTGCACGCGATCTTTTTCGCCACGTGCACGTTGTGCGGAAACTCGATCGGCTGAACGGGAGCGGGCGTCCTGCTCAGGAAGTCGTCAATCGCCGCGCCGATCGTCGGGCGCGTCGTGGTGAAGACCGCGTCGGTCTGCCCTGGCAGCAGCGGCCCCGGTGAAGCGGCCGGCGTCGTCGTCTCGAACAGCCGGCACCCCGCCCCCGCCATCGCAAGAGCGGACATGCACAGCAGGCGGAGGCAGGAGCGCCGGAGCAGTGGACTCACCCGTGGGACCCCCGATTCGGGTCAGGACTTCGGACCGAGGCTCCGGATGTAGTTGACGACGTTCCAGATGTCGTTGTCCGACAGCTTGGTCTTCATCGGCTTCATCTCGGAGTCGGGACCGGCGCCGTTCTTGATCAGGTAGAAGATCTCGCCGTCGCTGGACCCATGTTTCCACTCCGCGTCCGTCAGGTTCGCCGGCGGCGGGTTGGTCGGAGCCAGCGGGCCGTCGCCGAGCCCCTTCGCACCGTGACAATGGCGGCAATTGGTCTGATACAGCTTCTGTCCCGTGGTGATCGACTTCGCCGACGATGGTATCGGGTTCTTCACCTTGGCGGCCTCCGCATTGCCGCCACCCTGCGCGCTGATGGCGACCGCGGCCCACGCGATCGCGCACGCGGCGATTAGTACTGGTGACACGCGACGAATCATGGCCCTGCTTCCTCCTCGCTTAAGAATAAGGCTAGTAGAACTTCCGCGAGATATTGAAGCCGAGGTACCAGTCGTCGTTCGACGTTCCGCCCCGGGCAATCTGTCCCATCGTCGTGCCGAAGCCGTTCGAGAAATTGAGCTGGAAGACATGCCCGCCCAGCAGTTTCTCGATGCCGAAGCTCGCATGGTTGACCCCGGGGTCGAAGCCCGCCACCCGCGGAATAATCTCGCCCACCAGGTACACAGACGGGCGGATGCGGAGGCGGGTTCCCAGGCCGACCAGGAACGTGTTGTTGTCGTCGGCCAGCTGCGACGGCAACGGGTTGGTGTTGTTCACCCACATGGGATCGACGTAGACCGTTCCCGCGGCTCCCAGCGTCCGCGAGATCGCCACGCCGAGCGCGGGGGTGTAGCTGTCGCGGAAATTGTTCGTCCCGTCAATCGACGCGAACGCGCTGAGGCCGACGGGCCTCGAGTTGCGCTGCGACATCAGGTTGTGCTCGGCCTGGAACTCGATCGTCCGGTTGTTGGTTCGACGGATGCCGACGTACGTGCCGCGCATGAGGCCGAAGCGGTACTCGAGCCCGATCGCGGCGCCCGAATCGATGCCGAAGAAATCCTCGACCAAGCTTCCGAAGTCCCCCTGCCCGAGCGAGCGCAGGAACCGGTGGGTGACGCGGAACGAGCTTTTCATCCGCGGCATCCGCAGCGTCGTCGGCAGCGTGATCAGCGTGAAGTCGGGTTGAAGCGGATCGATATCCAGGTCGGGGTCGTCCTCGGGCGCCACCTGTCCCTGGCCAGCCGCCGCCCCGGCCGGAGCGGCCGCGGCCTGCCCGGCGCCGGTCTGGCCGGACGCGAGGGCCGGCATGCTGAACGCCAGGATGGTGAACAGAACAAGGACGCTGCGCCGCATCGGCATCATCGACTCCTCAGTTGTTGGGGGCGCCGTTGGCAATCCAGCGCTTGATGACCAGGATCTGGCCATCGGTCAGGTAGGGGCCGTTTCCGCGCGGCATCCGCACGCCGACGATGTCGGAACGCCCCTCCAGTTTGTGAATGATGTAGCTGTTGTCCGGATCGCCCGGGATGACGCGGACCGCCCCCGGCTTTCCGCTGCTCGCCACGCCCACGAGACTCGCGTAGGAGACGCCGGACACCAGGTTCATACCGCCCGACGGGTTCCGGCCGACGTTGGTGTGGCAATTGGTACAGGCCAGCCGGCCCGAGGAGTCGGTCGTGTCGAAGATCTCGCGCTGGATGCTCGAAAACGTCGGCTCGAGGTTTGGCGTCGGTCCGGTGAGGTCCGAGAGCTTCTCGTCGCAGCCTGCAATGCTCAGCGTCAATACGAGGGCGGCCGCACCACACAACGCGCGGCCGAAGCCGTTCCATCTGTGCATGTGATGTCTCCTGGAGCGATGTGGCCGCATGAGCAAGGAGGGTGCCCGCCCTGACGCCCGGAAAAGCCATGAAAACACCACGCAACGTACGAACACAGTTACGCGCCAGGTATATGGCTTCGCGGATCGAAACAGGGCCTCAGTCGATGCGGTACTTCGCGAGGTAATAGCTCAAGGCGCGCTGACTGATCCCCATCAGCTCCGCGGCGTCCTTCTTCACGCCCCCCGACTGCTCCAGGGCGCGGCGGATGGTCTCGCGCTCCACCCATTCCAGGTTCTGATGCAGCCGCAGCGATGGCAGCCCCGGCGGCGGGGCGGACGTCGCGCCGAGCAGCGAAATGGCCGTGCGCGTGATGACCGGCCCCGTCGCCAGCACCACCGCGCGCTCGATCGTGTTCTCGAGCTCGCGCACGTTTCCCGGCCAGTCGTACTTCTGCAGCGCGTGCACGACCTCGTCGTCCAGCTTGTCGATCTGCTTGCCGGTCCGCTGCCGGTGCTTCTCGATGAAGTGGTCGATCAGCACCGAGATGTCCTCGCGACGCTCGCGCAGCGCCGGGATCTGGATCGGGATGACGTTGAGGCGGTAGTACAGGTCCTCCTGGAACCTGGCGTCGGTCACCATCTGTTTCAGGTCGCGGTTGGTGGCGGCAATCACGCGCACGTCCACGCGCTGGGTCCGCTCGGCGCCGAGCGGCTCGAACTCGCGCTCCTGCAGGACGCGCAGCAGCTTGGCCTGGATCGACGTCGACATCGTGCCGATCTCGTCGAGGAAGATCGACCCGCCGTCGGCGAGCGCGAACTTGCCCCGCTTGGTCATCGTCGCGCCCGTGAACGCGCCGCGCACGTGGCCGAACAGCTCGGACTCGAGCAGCGTCTCGGGGATGGCCGCGCAGTTGACCTTGATGAGCGGCATGTCGCGCTGCGCGCTGCGGTGGTGGATGGCGCGGGCGACCATCTCCTTGCCGGTGCCCGTCTCGCCGGTGATGAGCACCGTGCTCTTGGTCTGTGCGACCAGTTCCGCCCGCTGCAGCACCTCCTGCATCGCGCGGCTGCGGCCGACGATGCCGTAGTGGTTGAACTCGGCATCGCGCTCGCTGATCAGGTACTGCTTTTCGGTCTGCAGGCGCTGGCTGCGAACGGCGCGCCTGGCGAGCGCCAGCAGCTCGTCGACCTCGAACGGCTTCTCGAGGAAGTCCTCGATGCCCAGCTTGAAGGCTTCGCGCACGATCTGCGTCGACCCGTGCGCGGTCATCATCACCATCAACGGCCGCTCCTGTTCCGGCATCGTCGATGAGACTTCCTTGATCAGATCGAGGCCGCTGAGGCCTGGCATCACGTTGTCGA
>DATNCQ010000190.1:0-10734 GCA_035571515.1 Vicinamibacterales bacterium | reverse complement strand
CGTGACCCTGGTGCGGGCGGGCCATCAGCTCGGCTTCGGCGCGAGCACCCGCTACTGGAAATTCGACACGCGGTCCACGTCCCGCACCGGCGGCTCCTGGACGATTGACGGCAGCCTGACCGGCCACGCCCTTGCGGATTTCCTGACTGGACGCGTCGCGAGGCTCGAGATCGGCGGCCCGAGCGTCCTGGATATCCACAATTGGTACGTGGGCGCGTATGTGCAGGATGCATGGCGAGTGTCGAACCGCGTAACGATCAACGCAGGCGTGCGGTGGGAGCCGTATTTCGGTCAATACGTCGAGAACGACGCGGTGGTGATCTTCAACAAGCAGAACTTCGACCAGAACATCCGCAGCAAGGTGTTCCTCAACGCACCGGCGGGGCTCGTCTATCCGGGCGACGAGGGCTTCCCGGACGGGAAGACCGGGTTGAACACGCAGTGGTGGAACCTCGCGCCGCGCGCGGGAGTCGCGTGGGACGTCCACGGGGATGGCCGCCTCGCCGTGCGGTCGTCGTACTCGATGGGGTACGACTTCATGGCCGGCGAGTACCACAACATCAACGCCGGGGCGCCGCCGTTCGGCAACCGCTCGCTCATCAACGATCCACCGGGCCGCATGGACGACCCCTGGGGGGCCCTCGGTGGCGATCCCCACCCCATCGTCCTCAGCACCAACGTCAACTACATCCCGTATGGTGCCTTTGGCTCGATGGATCCCGGCATCAATTCACCACGGGCGCAGCAGTGGAACGTGATGATCGAGCAGCAGCTGGGGACCAGTTGGGGCGTGTCCGCGAGCTATCTGGGCAGCTACTCCGACCGGCTCTGGGCGCAGACGGCGATCAACCCGGGGGTGTACCTGGGCCTGGGCCCCTGCACGCTCAACACAGCTACGGGTCCGGTGTCCTATCCGGTGTGCTCGACCATGTCAAACCTGGACCAGCGGCGCAGGATGTCTCTGCAGGATCCGATCAAGTCGGCCCAAATCGGCGCGCTCGATCTCAACTCGGACGTCGGCTGGCAGAAGTATCGTGGCCTGAAGCTGACCGCCCGGAATCGGACCGCGAGGGGCGTCAGCGTCAACGGCAGCTACACGCTGTCGAAGTGCACGGGCACAACGACCGCCATTGCCTTCAATCAGATCAGCTCCGGCTACACCGATCCGGACAACCCGAATCTCGACGCCGGCTACTGCGATCAGGACCGCAAGCACCTGGTGTCGCTCAGCGCGGGGTACCAGACACCGACGATCAATAACCGAGTTGCAAGCGCGCTTGGGTCGAACTGGCGGCTGTCGGGCATCCTCAACGCGCGCTCGGGGGATCGGCTCAACATCACCAGTGGCGTCGACCGCGCGTTCAACGGTATTACCATGCAGCGGCCCGACAGCGTCCCGGGGGTGGACATCTATGGTCCAGGCAAAGACGCCTCCGGCGACGCCTTGAAACCCGGGGTCCCGATCCTCAACTACTTGAACCGGGACGCGTTCACGCTGCCGGCGCCGGGTACCGTGGGCAAACTGACGCGCAACATCGCGGTGGGGCCTTCGTTCTGGCAGATCAACCTGGCGATTTCGAAGCTCGTTCCCGTCGGGACGCAGCGGTTGGAGCTGCGGCTGGAGACGTTCAACCTGCTGAACCACTTCAACTGGGGCGCTCCGGTGACGAACTTCAACTCCTCGAACTTCGGGCGCATCACCTCGCAGGTCGGCGACCCGCGAATCATGCAGTTCGGGATCAAGTACGACTTCTAGAGTTCGGCGCAACGACATGACGAGGGGCAGGATGATGCGAAATTCGTGCAGCGTAATCGCAGGCGTGATGGGCGCGCTGGTCCTTGCGGCGCTGGCTGCGGCGCAAGGCAATCAAAACACTGCGCCACGTTCTCCGTGGAAGTACTACCCGTCGGACAGGGCCGTTGGCGACGGCGGCCCTGCGCCGAAGCGCGATCTATCGGGGACGTGGGCAGGACCGGACTCCGGCGCCAATGTTCCGGGGGGCAGGGGCAGAGGCAGAGGCAATGCCGAGAATGCGACGGCGCCACCGTTCACGCCATTAGGGCAGCAGATGTTCGCCAGGAACAAGCCGATCGGCAGATTCAGCCCCGGAGGCACCAACGATCCGCACGCCCGCTACTGCGATCCGTTTGGTTTTCCTCAAAATATGACCAACGAGAATCGTGGGATGACGATCGCGACGACGCCGAACCGGACCTTCATCCTGCTCCAGCACATGGATCTCTGGCGTGAGGTGTGGACGGACGGGCGAACCCTTCCGACCAACGTGGGCGGCAGGGGCAAGGACGTCCTCGATCCAAAGTACAACGGCTACTCGATCGGGCACTGGGAAGACGACTACACGTTCGTGGTGGATACCACCGGGCTCGCCCCGGAGACGTGGGCCAACAGGGCCGGCTATCCGCATAGCGTCGATGCGCATGTGCAGGAACGTTTTCACCGGGACAGCAAGAACGATCTGACGCTGACGCTCGCGATGGACGACCCGAAGCTCTACACCCAACGCTTGCCGCTCGGGGAAGTGCATTTCCGCTGGATTCCGAACCAGCAACTCGACGACTTTACCTGCATCCCGTCGGAGGTTCAGCTGTACTTGAAGGAAATGGGAGACCCGGCCGGCGATCCGACCACGTTGCGCTAGCGAATCCGCTGAGCCCTCTGCTCAGCGAACAGGAAAGATTTCAGGGCTTCAGCTCGCGGGAAAGATCTCTCCTAGTTGGTCTGGCTCGCGTCGTCGCCCGTCACGCACCTGAAGCTGGACGCGGCGTTGACGTCGCCGCTGCCCGTGTACCGCGGCCAGGACGGGTAGACGCACAGCGGCCGGCGCCGCTGGTGGTTCTGCGGATTCACGTCAACGGCCTCGAGGGTTCCGGGCGCGCGCCCACCGTCCACCCACGCGTCGAGCGCGCCGAGCGCGTCGAACTTGGCGTTGAACAGCCCGTTGCCGTGCGCGAATCCCGGGATGCGATAAAAGCGGACGAACGTGTCGGCGGCGGCCTGCCCGAATCGCGCGACCAGGCGCTCGTAGTAGTTGACGGTGTTGTACGGGGTGATCGTGTGGTCGATGGACCCCACCGTCAGGATCAGCTTTCCACCCTTGCTCATGAACTGCGACAGGTCGACGCTGTTGGCGTCCCACGCTTCCGAGACCTCGGTGATGCGGGTCGCCCACTTGCCTGGCTCGAACGCCAGCGGGTCGGCGGTCACGTCGCGCGTAATCACGTAGCGCACCGTGCCCGACGCCTCCGCATACTGCGTCGCGTCCTGGCCGGTCGGCCAGGTTGACGGTACCGGACCCTGGCCGAGCGCGTTCAGGAAGGTGGCGCCGTCGAGGATCGCGAGCTTCGGAAAGACACTCAATCCGGCCGAGAGCGGAAACCCCAGGGAGAACGGCGTATTGAAGGTCTCGACGGTCGCGAGCTGACCGTCGGACAGGCACGTCGCACCGGAGTCGCGGCCGTCCGGGCACCGCAACCTGGCGCGAAGCGCGTCCATCGTCATCACACGATTGCAGCCCCCGACGTTGCTGACGATTCCGTCGGTGACCCCGTCCAGCCCGTCGCACGCACCGTAGACGGCTGCCGCAATCGTCTTCATCTTGTCGGGGCTGATCCAGGTGTCGGGGCCACGGAAGAGCGCCCGCGCGCGATGCTGCGCCGCGAGGTGCATCAACGTGAGGTCGTACGCCGGGTAATGCGCGACGATCCCGTCGTAGTCCGCGGTGTAGAACAGCGCGGCAATCAACGCTTCATGGCCACCCTGCGACCCGCCGATGAAATAGGAGTGCCTCGGCGAGGCGCCGTACCGCTTGTGGACGAGCGCTATCGCCACGTCGTGCGTCTTCTTGATCTGCAGCCGGCCGAAATTGGCGAACGATTCGGCATTCAGGGCAAAACGGCCGTCGAACCCGCCGGCGGTCTCATGACCGGAATCGCTGCCGACCGTCACGTAGCCGAGCGCCAGCGGCGTCGGCGCGGCCGGAACCTGGTTCGACGCGCCGCCGAGCCCCGTGACGAGCGTCCCGTCGAAACCGCCGCCGCCCATCTGCAGCAGTCGGTTGTTCCACCGCGTCGGGAGATTGACCTCGAACTTGATGTCGGGCGCAATCGGATCGACCGGATGGATCCGGCCGAGCACCTGGCAGAATTCGCCGTTGCTGTTGCCGGCGTCCGCTGCGATCACGAACGTGGCCGAGACGATCGTCGCGCCGTTGGTGGGCAGCCCGATCGACGTCGCCGGAATCTTCAGGTCGCGCAGCGCGAGACAGCGTTGACGCGCGTCGGCGGCCGCCGCCGACGTCACTTGTGGTGCCGCGGCGCTGACGCACATACCGGCAATCGACGCGAACAGAGCGACGGCGCCGACCAGGGTTCTCATCTCGCGATCTGCGCTCCTTCCTTCAGCAGCTTCTCGAAATTCGCCGGGTCGAGATTGTTCTCGGCGCAGACGTATTCCTGGACGCGCGTCCCCTCGCGCAGCATCAACGTCGACGTGATCGTCCACGGCTTGGTGAACACCTTCGGGTCGTCCATCGTCACCTCGTAGTCGATCCGGTCGCGGTCGACGCGCGTGTAGCGCTCGGTGACGTGGAGCGCATCGGAGTGAAACGTGCCCGTACCGGCCAGCCACGTCTTGTCGTTGAAGCCGGTGACGTCGACCACCAGCGTGTCGCCTTCCCAGTGGCCGACCGAATCGCCCATGTAGCTGGCGAGCAGATCGTCGGGATGCTTCGCGTTGAGCGGAATCATCCGGTACGTGTACATGTACTCGTAGAGGACCACGATCTCCTTCGGCGTCTGGACGATCTTCTGCGGAAAGAGGCCGAGTATCACCGAGCGCGGCACACCGGGGGGCAGGCAGAGGGCCGTCGGATCGTCGATGCCCCTCTTGTTGAACGACTCCAGGACTTTCTTCGCGGCCCAGTCCTGATACGGCGCGCCTTCACGCCCGGGGGGACGTTCGTTGGAGCCGACGACCGCGGGGGTGTCGGGATTCTTCCCCGAACCGCCGACCCCGAGCCCCGCGTTGGCATCGTCCCAGCTGCCGCGCACCGTGCTGCCACCCTGCCAGACGCCGGTGAGATCGGGCTTCCCATCGGGACCGCGCGGCACCGCGCTCCGGGACTGCGCGAACGCGCTTACCGGGATCAGCGAGAGGACCATCAACACGTCGACGAACAGATGCCGGTTCATCGGACGTCCACCGCCGGCGCGCTGCCACCGTCTCCCGTCCCGGCCGGCGGCCCGAACATCAGCTTCCTGCCGTCGGCCAGCGTGATTTCGCGCGAGTGCGCCCAGTTCGACCCGTCGCGCGCGCGCCACCCGGTCACCGTGATGCGATCGCCGGGCTTCATCGTCGTGTCCTTCTTCCAGCCGAGCCTGTTGAGGACGGTCGGCGGATAGCCCTCGAACTTCCAGTTGGCGACCTTGCCGTCGTTGTCGGTGACGTTGACGAAGAAGAAAGTGTGCGGGCTCCTCCAGTCGATCTCGGTGAGGACGCCCGTGATCGTCACGGGTTTATTGACGTCGTATTCGGCGCCGAACGAGTGATGTGCCGCCGCCTGGTGCGGGGCGATCCACGTCATCGCGATCAACCCGCAGGCGCAAGAGATCCATCTCGTCATGGCTCACCTCAGTCGTTTACGGCCTGACAGTAGGGTAGCGGATGCCCATTTGTTCCAAGTACGTCTTGAACCGCGCCGGGTCGAAGTAGTACTTGCGCATCTCCGGACGATAGGTGTCCATCACCCGCGTATTCGTGTCGAGCGCCGGCATGTCGACAGGACCGATGAGCGGCTCGTATTTCTGTTCTTTCGTCTGCTCGACGAAATACGCCCTGGCCGCGTCGATCAATTCCGGCCGGAGCAGCAGGTCGACGACCGTCATCGCCTGTACCCTGGCGCCCGTGATCGTCCCCTTGTGCGCGATCGGCGTCGCCATGGCAATCGCGTTCGCCCAGTGGTGGCCGGGAAGGTTCGGGATATTTGCCGGGTATCGCAACGTGATGGTGGGAACAGTCCATGACACGTCGCCGATGTCATCGGAGCCGCCGCCGGTGTTCTGTTCGACCGGGACCGTCGCCTGCAGGTCCCGCACCTTCGTTTCCAGGCCGACTTCCGGCTGCTTGAGCTCCTTCTGAATCGCCTTGGCGAGCGTCACGTCCGCATCGTCCCACGTCGGCATCCCGGCGGCCACGATGTTGGCGTGCATCGCTTCCGCGACCGGCTTGTTGAAATGCTGCGGCCACGCGGAGCCGATGACGCGGCTCTTCACCGTGGTGTCGGTCATCAGCGCCGCTCCTTCGGCAATCTTGTCGGCGGTCTCGTGCAGCTCCTTGATGTGCGCGTAGTCGGTTTCACGGAGGTAATACCAGGTGGTCGCCTTTTCGGGAACGACGTTCGGCTGGTAGCCGCCGCTCGGGATCACATAGTGCGACCGCTGCGAGAATCGCAGATGTTCACGGCGGAAATTCCATCCGACATCCATCAGCTCGACGGCATCGAGGGCACTGCGGCCGCGCCACGGGTTGGCGCCGGCATGGGCGGGTTCCCCCTGGAAGTCGTACTGGATGCTGATCAGCCCGCTCGAGTTCCGCGGCGATCCCCACGAGACGCCCAGGTAATCCGAGACGTGCGCGAAGAGCACGACGTCGACATCTTTGAAGACGCCCGAGCGGACGAAGAAGGCCTTGCCGCCAAGCAGTTCTTCCGCGACACCCGGCCAGATGATCAACGTTCCGGGCAGGCGCTCGCGCTCCATTACCCGCTTCACCGAGAGGGCAGCGGTGATGTTGAGCGGGATGCCGGAATTGTGACCTTCACCGTGGCCGGGTGCGCCTTCGATGATCGGCGAGTGATAGGCGACGCCCGGCTTCTGCGAGCCCTGCGGAATGCCGTCGATGTCGGAACCGAGCGCGATGACCGGCCGGCCCGACCCCCAGCGCGCGACCCATCCGGTCGGGAGCCCCGCGATATTCCGCTCCACCTTGAAACCGTTCTTCTCGAGGATTCCCGTCAGGTACTTCGATGTCTCAATCTCTTGGTAGCCCAGCTCGCCGAAGCTGAACACCATGTCGATCATCTGCTGAGTGGCGGTGAAGCGGGCGTCGACGTCGTTCGACACCTCCGCCTTCAGCGCCGCCAGCCGGCCGTCGTGCTGCTGACCAGAGGTCGAGACGACGAGCGCAGCGACCAGCGACAGACAGAGCGAAGTCGTCCTCAGCATGCGTGGCATACCTGTCCTTATCTCCAGGCGGCGTACACGGGCGGGCCGACGAGCAGCGCCTTGTTCGCGCCCGCCCGCGGCCGGAACTTCTGCAGGCGGCCGTTGCCCACCTCGGCGATGTAGAGATTCCCCTGTTGATCCACGCTCGCGCCGTGCATGTTGAAGAAGCCGCCCGGATGATCGCCGAGCGTCCCCCACGCATAGAGGAAGTGGCCCTCGAAGTCGTACTTCACGACCTTGGCCGTCGTGTCCTCGAACGCCCAGATGCCCGAGCGGTCGGCGGGGATGATGAGGAACTGCGTGTTCGACGCCGGCGAGAACGGCCACTGGTCGAGGAACTTGCCGTTCTCGTCGAACACCTGCATCCGCTTGTTGCCGCGGTCGCTGACGTAGACGCGTCGCGTCACCGGATCCGAGGTGATGCCGTGCACGACGTTGAACTGCCCCGGGCCGTTGCCGCGGGTGCCCCACGCGGTCACGAACTTGCCGTCCTTGTCGAACTTCGCGACGCGCGTCCCGTTGTAGCCGTCGGCGACGAACATCGTGCTGTCGGGCAGCCACGTCAGGAACGTCGGCCGGTTGAAGTGCGTGGCGTCCGCGCCCGCCTTGTTCGGCGTGCCGATCGTCTGCAGGAGCGTCTTGCCGTCGTGCGTGAACTTGAAGATGGCGTGGCTGTGGTCGTCCACGATCCAGACGTGCTTCTCCGCGTCGTACGGGTTGATGTAGACCGAGTGCGGCCGCCGCAGCATCTTGTCCCACTGCGTCCACTGCTCGACGATGTCGCCGGCCGCGTTGAAGGCGACGACCGTGTGCTCCCATCGCGCGTCGATCCCCATGCGTCCCTTCCAGGCCTGCGCGGGATCCTCGGGATCCGCGCCGGGGCCGCCTGCGCCAGGCGGGCTCGCGACCATTCCCTGCGACGCGTTCCGGAACGGCGCCTGTCCGACGGGGAAGGAGAGGCTTGGCCCCATCTCGGGGAACGCCTTCGGCGCGGGACGCTGTATTGCCGGCAGCTCGCCGCGCTCCAGCATGAAGACGCGATCGGGGCTCTCGGCGAAGACGCCCTGCACGGCGCCCCACGTCCAGTTCTCGTGGCCGGGGAGCTGGGAGAGCGGCTTCGGCCAGTTCGGCACGACCTCGTAGGGGCCGCTCAGCACGTCGAGGCCGCCCTTGTAGCCGGCGACGGCGCCGGAGTTCACGTTTGCCGCCTGACCCTGGATCGGCTTTGCCGTGTCGCCGAGGATGAACCCGGCGATCAACGCGGCCGCAACGCTTCCGAGAACTACTGACTGGCGCATATCGCTCCTCTGACTATTTGGCGCGTGCCTTGATGCCCTGGGCAAGCATGGCGATCTTGTAGACCGCGCCGCCGCCGACGACATACAGCGTCTTCTTATCGGGGCCGGCAAACGCCGGCGCCTGCGGGTTCAGCGGCGTCTTGATCGTCCCGAGGTACTCACCCTTCGGACTGAACACTTGCACGCCACCCGCTGCAACATACAGTCGTCCATCCGCGTCGATGCACATGCTGTCCGCGTTTCCGCCCATCAGCGTGGCGAACGTCCGGAAGTTGCGCAGCGATCCGTCGGGCTGCACGTCGAAGGCAGAGATGATCGGCCCGTTGGCTGCGTAGAGAACTCGCCCGTCAGGGCTGAGCGAGATCCCGTTGGGACGCTCGACTTCCTCACTCACTTTCACGGCGGTGCCGTCCGGACGGATGTAGACGATCCACGGTTTCGTCCGCGACGGTGGCGTCGGCCGGAACCGGCTGTTGAGCGTGTCAGTGAAATACAACCCGCCCTTGGTATCGGCGACGATGTCGTTTGGAGCGACGATCGGCAAGCCGTCGACCTGTTCCACCAGCGTCATGCGCGTCGGAGACAGCACCTCGATGCGAGGAATGTTCGACTCGACGCCTACAAGACGACCCTTGGTGTCGTACGCCAGACCGATGGTCCGGTTCGTGTTGGTGACGAACATGGAGATGTGACCGTCCTTGTCGATCTTGATCAACTGGCCGTCGCCGGCGTCCTGCTCGGTGAAGAGCAGGCTGCCGTCGGGCATCGCGATCGGACCTTCGGTGCTGTGAAACAGGTCGCGAATCAGCTGCACCTTGGTCCCGCCGCGGACGACGCCCGGGATGTCGGGAGCGGTCGTATCGGGCGGCGACTTGACGGCCGGCGCGGGGAGGCGCGGATACGGTTGCTCCTGGCCGCGGCCCTGACCTTGGCTCGCCAGCGACGCCGACAGGAGCACTGCCGCGACCAGCACGAATGCCGCCGATTTCGCCATCGCCATTCCTCCCACGGGAAGCTCTCCGAGCGCGCAGTATGGCCCAAAAAACTCCCAATTCCCAACTGCAAGGATCACGAGCCACGGAGCCACGAAGACACGGAGTTTTCCTTGTACTCAGCCGGGCCGACCTAGCCGCCTTGGAAGTTGGGAGTTGGTCGCTGGAAGTTTTCCTGCGATGATTCGCCGCGGAGGTCACGTCGATGAGAACGTCTCGCCTCTTCGCGGCGGCGCTGCTCGCCGTGCTCGCGGCTGGCGCGCCGCTGGCGGCGCATCATTCCTTCGCCGCCGAGTTCGACGGCAACAAGCCGGTGACGCTCAAGGGAACCATCACCAAGATGGAGTGGACCAATCCACACGCGTGGCTGCACGTCGACGTCAAGGGGGCGGACGGCAAGGTCGTCGCCTGGATGATCGAAGGCGGTGCGCCCAACGCGCTGCTGCGCCGCGGCTGGAACCGCGAATCGGTCGCCCCCGGCACGGCGATTGTCGTCCAGGGCTTTCGCGCGCGCGACGGGTCCAACAGGGCGAGCGGCGGCGACGTCACGCTGCCCGACGGGAAGAAGCTGTTCATCGGGTCCACCGGCACCGGCGCCCCCGGTGACCGTCCCGAGCCGGGGGGGAAGAAATGACGATGCGCGATCGACGTGTGACGCTGCTCGCGCTCGCCGCGGCCATCGCGGCCTCCGCGCTCGCCGTGCTCGTGGCCCAGCAGGCGTCCCCTCCCACGACCGCGTCCGGCGCGGCGACGAATTGGACGCCAACGCGCACGCCTGATGGTCAGCCCGATATCCAGGGCACCTGGACCAACTACACGAGCACCCCGTTCGAAGTGCCCGACAAGAGCGACACGCCTGACGTCTACGCCGGCGACCTGGATGGCTCGGGCCGCGGCACCGGCCCTTCCTCCTTCCTGACCGACACCTCCGGTCGTCAGTTGACGAAGGCGAGGTCGCTCGTCGTCGATCCGCCCAGCGGCCGCGTGCCGATCATGCCGTGGGCGGAGGAGCGCCGGAACTACAAGCTGGCGCACATCCAGGACGACTGGGTGAACTTCACGCCGTGGGAGCGGTGCATCACCCGTGGCGTGCCGGGAGGGATCTTCCCGGCCGGCTACGGCTCCGGGTATCAGATCCTGCAGGGTCCCGGCTATGTCGCGATCGTCTACGAGATGATCCACGAGGCGCGCATGATCCCGGT
>DATNCQ010000189.1:0-21167 GCA_035571515.1 Vicinamibacterales bacterium | reverse complement strand
CCGCGAGCACGTTGAACGCAATCTGCCGGAACGCCTGGTTGGCGTCGGGAAGCGCCTCGATCATCACGTACGACGTCGTCGCCCAGCCGATGAGCGCGATGAACCCGACGGGCCAGAGGAGCCGCGCGACGCTGACGCCGCAGGCCTGCATGGCGACAAACTCGCGATCGCCCGAGAGGCGGCCGAAGGCAATCAGCAGCGCGATGAGGAGCGCCGAGGGGATCGAGAGCGCGAGCGAGGATGGGAGCAGCGTCGCCATCGCGCGAAGCACAAGCGTGGTCGGCACGCCCTTGGCGATGAACTGCTCGGCGTACTGCATCATCGACGGGACGATTAAGATGAACGTGAAGACCAGCAGCGCGATGACGAACGGCAGCAGGACTTCACGAATGACGTACCGGTCGAGAATGTTCACGGCACCTGTCGCAACCTCTCCATTATGACGCGCGTCGCGCTGCTGTGGCACATGCACCAGCCGTTCTACGAGGACCTCGCCACCGGCGAACACGTCCTGCCGTGGGTGCGGTTCCACGCCCTGAAGGACTACTGGGGAATGGCCGCGCTGCTGCGCGAATTCCCCGCGGTCAAGGCCACCTTCAACCTGGTGCCGTCGCTGCTCGTCCAGCTCGAGGCGTTCGCCCGCGACGAAGCGCGGGACCGGCACCTCGAGATCGGGTTGAAGCGGGCCGACACGCTGACGGAGGAGGAGCGCGCCTACTGCATCGAGGAGTTCTTTCACGCGCACCGGCCGAAGATGATCGACCCCTACCCGCGCTACGCGGAGCTGTTCGTCCGGCGCGAATCGAACGGCGTCGGCCTCAGCGTCCGCTCCCAGGTGTCGCAGTTCTCGATCGACGACATCCGCGACCTGCAGGTCTGGCACAAGCTGGCGTGGATCGACCCGTACTATTTCGACCGCGACGAGCGCGTGCGCGCGCTGGTGGCGAAGGGCCGCCGTTTCAGCGAGGAGGACAAGGCGACGCTGCGCGCCGTCGAGCTCGAGTTGATTCGGCGCGTCGTGCCCGAATACCGCGACGCCGCGGCGCGCGGCCAGATCGAGATCTCGACCTCGCCCTTCTACCATCCGATTCTGCCGCTGCTGTGTGATACCGACGTCTACCTGCGGACGCACCCGGCCTCGAAAATGCCGCGCGAGCGGTTCCGCAGGCCGGAGGACGCGGCGGAGCAGTTGCAGCGGGCGGTGGACCTCCACGAGCGGCTGTTCGGCCGGCGGCCGGTGGGGCTCTGGCCCTCGGAGGGTTCGGTGTCGGATGCGATGGTTCCACTCGTCGCGGCGGCCGGCTTTCAGTGGATGGCGACCGACGAGGAGATTCTCGCGAAATCGATCGGGCGGGAGTTCCCGCGCGATCGCGAGAGCCACGTCGAGCATCCCGAGGCGCTCTATCGCCCCTATCGCGTCGGCCGCGACGCGCAGGTCGCCTGCGGGTTCCGCGATCACACGCTCTCCGACCTGATCGGCTTCAGCTACGCGTCGTGGCCCGCCGACGCCGCCGCCGAGAACTTCGTGCACCGGCTCGCCACCGCGGGCGCGCGCTACACCGCCCGGACCAACGGGGGAGAGGCGACCATCTTCGTCATCCTCGACGGCGAAAACGCGTGGGAGCATTACGAGGGGCAGGGGCGTCCCTTCCTGCGCGCGCTCTATCGCCGGCTGGCGTCGCACCCGCAGCTGAAGACGGTGACGATGGCGGAGGCGTGCGCCGCGCCGAAGGACACGCTGCCGTCAATCTTTCCCGGGTCGTGGATCAACGCCGACTTCTACATCTGGATCGGCCACGCGGACGATCAGCGGGCCTGGAGCCAGCTTGCCGACGCGCGCCGCGCGCTCGAGTCGGCAACCGGCGTGCCGCCGGAGGCGATGGCGCGCGCGTGGGAGGAGATGCTGATTGCCGAAGGGTCCGACTGGTTCTGGTGGTATGGCGACGACCATTCCTCCGACCAGGATCTGGTCTTCGACGAGCTGTTCCGGCGCCACGTGCGGAACATCTATCGGGCCCTCGGCCAGGCGGTGCCCGAGGAACTGTTCGTCAGCAACATCACGACGCAGCCGCCGCTGGCAGGCATCGCCGCCCCGACCGGCTTCGTGCACCCGGTCATCGACGGCGAGCTGACGAATTACTTCGAGTGGCTTGGGGCGGGGTCGGTCGACATCCTTCCGTCCGCCGACGCGATGCACGAGGTATCGGCGCGTCCCGCGGCCGTCTCGGGAATCGAGTTCGGGTTCGACCTCGAGAACCTGTACGTCAAGGTCGCGGGGCCGTCGCCGATGCGCGAGGTCATCAACGGCGATCAACAGCTCAGCCTGAGCTTCCTCAAGCCCGAAGGGTGCCGCATCGTCGTCAGCGGCGCCGACGGCAACGTGCGGGCGCTGTTGGTCGATCGGCCGCGCGCCACGGGCACGCCGGCGCGGAGCTGTCCCGACATCAAGGTCGCGGCCGGCGGGCTGCTGGAGCTGCAGGTTCCGTTTCAGTGTCTCGACGTGTCGCAGGACGCGACGGTCGCGTTCATCGTCTCGCTGAACCGCCAGGGGGCGGAGGTCGAACATTACCCGCGGCACCAGCCGATCGAGCTGCAGCTGCCGGATGCGCGGTTCCCGGCGAAGAACTGGACGGCGTGAGGCGGCTGGCGGATGGGTGGGTGGCTGGTTGGTGGTTAGTGGTTGATGGAGGGTGACGGTTCGCGGGCCGTGTCCAATGGCTTCCGGTGCGCAGTAGTTAACATAACATCAATTATGCGACTCATGACGGATAGCTCGAAAATGAGGCTCCTACAACCGAAACCACCATCTACCAACCACCATCCACCGCGCCCGGCCGCGCCGCTACCGCGATGTCCGCAGCTCTTTGATGATCGCCTCGAGCGCGGTGATGATCTCGCTCTTGTCGACCCGGCCCTTGCGGAAGCTCATTCGCAGGTTGAACTGCTTCGTCTCCGGGCGGAACGCAAAGACGAACGGCCGCGGGCGCCCGGCCTTCGCCTTGGCGGTCTCTTTCCGCACGTCCTGCCGCGTGACGCCGTGGCCGCCGTTCACCAGGCGCTCGACGAGCGCCATCATCTTCTTCGGGTCCGCCTGCCGGACGATCTGCAGCAGCGTCGACTTCGAGGTGATGTCGGCCAGCCGACATAGGTTGCGGACCTCGTCGGGCATGTTGTTCAGCGACAGCGATTCGGTGATTGCCGTGCGCGACTTCCCGAGCTTCCGCGCCATGTCTTCGTGCGTGTAGTCGCACTTCTGCGCGAGCTGGTGCAGCGCCTCGGCCTCTTCGAACGCCGTCAGGTCCTTCCGCTGGAGGTTCTCGACCAGCGCCAGTTCGAGCACCTCGGCGTCGTCCACCTCGCGCACCACGACCGGCACGTCGCGCAGCCCGACCTGCACCGCGGCGTGGTAGCGGCGTTCGCCCGCGATGATCTGGTAGCGGCCGCCGCGCTGCCGGACGATGAGCGGCTCGATGACGCCCTTCTCGGACACCGAGGCCATCAGCTCCGACAGGTCGCCCATGACCTGCCGCGGCTGGTTCGGGTTCGGGTCGAGCAGCTCGATCGAAATCAGCCGGCCGACCGGCGCGCCTGCGGACGCGGCCAGCGCCTCGACGTAGTGCTCGTCATGCCGCATCCGCAGCGTCTCAGGCAGTCCGCGCTTCGACACGTTCGATGACCTCCTCGCAGAGACTGTAGTAATCGGTCGCGCCCGACGAGTCCGGGGCAAAGGTGAAGATCGATTCCTTGTAGGCGGGGCTCTCCTCCAGCCGCACGCTCTTGGCGATCACGGTGTCGAAGACCTTCCCGCCGAAAACTTTCTGGATCTGCTCGCGGATGTCGCGCGCCAGCGCCGTCCGCTTGTCGTGCATCGTGATGACGACGCCGAGGATGCGGAGCGCCGGGTTCGGGCGCTGCCGCACCTTCTCGATGGTCTCCAGCAGGTCGTCGGTCCCCTCGAGCGCGAAGTACGACGACTGGATGGGAATCAGGAGGTGCGTGGCCGCGACCAGCGCGTTCACCGTCAGCAGGCCAAGCGCCGGCGGGCAGTCGATGACGATGTTGGCGAAGTCGCCGTTGAGCGCCTCGATCTTGTCCTTCAGGCGGAAGTGCGCGTCGAGCTCCCCGACCAGGCGCGACTCGAGCTTGGCGAGTCCGATGCGCGCCGGCGCGATGAAGAGGTTGTCGACGGGCGACGGCAGGATGACGTCGGAGAGCGCGCAGGTGTCGGTGATGGCGTCGTAGGTGCTGCGGGTGATCGTCCGCAGGTCGAGGAAGGAGATGCTGCTGTTGGCCTGGGGGTCGAGGTCGATGAGCAGCGTCTTCTTGCCCCGCAGCGCGAGCGCCGCGGCAAGGTTCACGGCGGTTGTCGTTTTGCCGACGCCGCCCTTCTGGTTGGCGATCGCAACGATCATCGAGCCTGATTCGAAGGTGGGGCCAGAGTGAACTGATTCTAGGGATAGTGTGCTGATGTGTCAAACACCCCAATATCAGGTGGCAGGGGGCAGGGGCAGGGCGCAGGAAAGCACAGAACCTCTTTTCACCGCTTCTGGTGTTTCGCGGCTTGGAGGTTGGGAATTGGAAGTTAGGAGTTCCGAATGTCGGCCGGCCGACATTCAGGCTGTCGGCCCGCCCGTCACATCTTGTACTTGCCCAACTCTTCGGGGTCGAGGCTCTCCAGCCACTTCTGGAGGCGGTCGCTGTCGGTTCGCTCGGCGTTGAAGTCCACCGTCTTCGCCGTATCGATGACGTTCTCCTCGACGAGGATCGGCGAGCGCGTGCGGAGCGCCAGCGCGATCGCGTCGCTCGGCCGCGCGTCGATCGCGACCCGCTCGCCGCGCACGGTGAGATGGATGATGGCGTAGAACGTGTTGTCCTTGAGGTCGCAGACCACGACGCGATCGACCTGCCCTTCCAGGTCGGTGATGATGTTGCGGAGCAGGTCGTGCGTCATGGGACGCGGCGTCGCGACGTTCTCGATCTGCAGCGCGATGGCGTTGGCTTCGAAGATCCCCACCCAGATCGGCAGCACGCGATCGCCATCCTTGTCCTTCAGGATCACGATCGGCATGTTGGTGACCGGGTCCACCATCAGCCCCTTGATGGTCATCTCAATGAGCATCGCGTGTCGCCCTTCGCACGTTTGATACCACCGCCTCGCCCCACAAACTGTGCGGCCCGGCGCGGTGGATCCGGACCGGAATCGTCCGGCCTATCCAGTCTGACGCATTTCCTGCCTCCGGGATCCCCCTCGACTGCGCTCGGGGCAGGCGGGAGGCGGCTCCCGGAACCGCACAGTTGACGACCGTATTGCCACTGGTCCGGCCCGAAATCTCCGAGTCCTGCCGCCGGCTCGCCGAATCGATCAGCACCTCGACCGTGGAGCCGACTGCCCGCTCGTGCAGCCGGGTCTGGATCTCGCGCTGCAGCGATTGCAGCGCCACGATGCGAGCCGTCTTCTCGTCCTCGCTGACGTCGTCCGGCAGCCGCTTCAGCGCCAGCGTGTTCGGCCGCGGCGAATACTTGAACGAGAACATGCTGTGATACTGCGCGGCCTCGGTCAGCGAGAGCGTCTCCTCGAAATCGGCGGCCGTCTCTCCCGGAAAGCCAACGATCATATCGGTCGAAAGCGTCGCCTCCGGGACCGTCTCGCGAATCTCCGCCACCAGGTCCAGGTACGACTGCCTGGTATAACGACGCCGCATGGCCCCGAGCACACGTGACGAGCCGGACTGCACCGGCAGGTGCAGGTGCTTGCAGACCTTCGGCAGGTCGCGCACGGCTTCGATGAGGCGCCGCCCGGTGTGGCGCGGGTGCGGGCTCGCGAACCGGATGCGCTCGATCCCGGGAACCTCGTTGACCTCCGCCAGCAACGCCGCGAAATCGCACGCGGGATCGTCGGGCGCCTGGTAATGGTTCACGATCTGCCCGAGCAGCTGCACCTCGCGGCGGCCCGACGCGGCGGCGTCGCGCACGTCCGCCAGGATGTCGGCCTTGGCGCGCATCCGCTCGTGACCGCGGGTGTACGGCACCACGCAGAACGCGCAGTGGTCGTTGCACCCCTCGATAATCGTCACGTAGGCCTTCACGGGATCGCCGCGCCGCGTGATCCCGAGCGGGAACGTCACGTCGTCCCACGGGTTGATGTCGATCTCGGCGAACGGCGAGCGCGCGGCTTTCTCGACGAGCGCCGGGAGCATCTTGAGCCGCTGGGTCCCGAGGACGAGGTCGATGACGTGGCCGTTCGATTTCTTCAGCAGCGCGCCGCCCTCCTGCTGCGCGACGCACCCGGCAACTGCGACGACTGGCTTGCGCCCTGTTTCCTGTTCGAGGACGCGAATCTCGCCCAGCCGCGTGTACAGCTTCTCCTCCGCATGCTCCCGCACGCTGCACGTGTTGATGACGATGACGTCGGCGTCGATCTCTTCCGTCGTCGGCTCGTAGCCGGCCTGGTCGAGCAGGCCGGCCATGCGCTCGGAGTCGTGGAAGTTCATCTGACAGCCGAAGGTCTCGATGAGGTATTTCTTCGCCACTGCCTTTCGCTTTCGCCTTTCGCTTTCGCCTTTCGCCCTGGCGGGTCCGAAAGGACCCGCCCTACAGCTGTCCGCTCGGCCTCGTGTAGGCAGGGATCCGCTCCTGCCTCGTGTCGGCCGGGTCCTTTCGGACCCGGTTCACAGGTACCGCCCTACGGGTTGCGGCCCGCCCTTCGCGCCTGCGTAGACCGTGTCCTTTTGGACCCTCCACTCAGCAGTTCGCGGGCACTCGCCCGAACCTGTTCGGTCACCGATGCCCCGCCGATCATACGCGCCACCTCTTCGACGCGGCCCGCGTCATCGAGCCGCTCGACGCGCGTCACCGTCCGGCGTCCGCGCACGGACTTCTCGATCGCGAACTGGGCGTCCCCGCGCGCGGCGATTTGCGGGAGGTGCGTGATGCAGAGCACCTGGAACTCCTCGCCGAGCGCCTGCAGCCGCGAGCCGACGACATCCGCCACCCTGCCGCCGATACCGGCATCCACCTCGTCGAAGATCAGCGTCCGGGCACCCGCGCCCGCGAGCGTCTTGAGCGCCAGCATCACGCGCGACAGTTCGCCGCCGGACACGATGCGCGCGAGCGGCCGCAGATCCTCGCCCGGGTTCGGCGAGATGAAGAACTCCGCCTGGTCGATGCCGCGCTCGCCCCATCCTTCCGGCGGCAGCTCGCCGTCGTTGAAGCGCACCTCGAACCGCGTGCGCGCCATTGCGAGCTCGGCGAGCAGCGCTTCGAGCTCGCGCGCGAAGGTCGCGGCTGCCGCCCGGCGCCTTCGCGACAGCCCGCGTGCGAGGTCGAGATACGTCGAGGTGGCGGCCTCGAGCGCCTTCGTCAGGGCGTCCGCGCCCTCGCCCGCGCCGGTCAACAGCTCCCGTTCGCGCGCGAGCGCCGCGCCCGTGTCGATCACCTCCTGCAGCGTGGGGCCGTACTTCCGCTTGAGGCGGTCGACGAGCGCCAGCCGATCTTCCACCTGCTGCAGGCGCCCGGGCGACGCATCGATGCCGTCGGCATAGCTGCGGAGGAAGAACGCGAGGTCCTCGAGCTGCGACTTGATCCCATCCCGCGACTCGACGTACGGCGCGAACTGCGGGTCGATGGTCGCCAGCTCGCCCACGCGCTTCCAGACACCGCCCAGCCCCGCGAGCACCGCCGAGTCGTTGTCGTAGAGCGCCGAGTAGCTCTCCTCGCAGAGCCGCTGGACGCGCTCCGCGCTGGCGAGCACCTGCCTGGTCGACGCCAGCTCCTCGTCCTCGCCCGGTTTCGGCGCCGCCTTCTCGATCTCGCCCAGCTGAAACGCGATGAGATCGAGGCGCGCCGCCTTCTCGCGCGCGTCCATCCGCGACCGTTCGAGCTGCTCGCGAAGCGTGCGCACCAATGTCCATGCGGCAGCTACGTCGGCGGCAACCGCCGTGAGGTCCGCGTAGTCGTCGAGCAGCGGAAGGTGCGCGAGCGGATCGAGCAGCGACTGGTGTTCGTGCTGGCCGTGCAGCTCCACGAGTCGCGACGAGAGATCGCGAAGCGCCGCGGCGGTCGCGAGCGCGCCGTCGATGAACGAGCGGCTGCGTCCCTGGCTGGTGATCTCGCGGCGGACGATCAGCTCACGCGCTCCCGCCTTTCCGGGGCGAGCGCGATCGTTCCGAGCCGCTTCACCCGAGCGAGCGGACCGAGTCGAGGGGTCGTCGAAGATCGCTTCGATGGTGGCCTGCGCCTCGCCGGTCCGGACAAGGTCGGCCGACGCGCGGGCGCCGAGCAGGAGGCCGACGGCTTCGACGAGGATGGACTTGCCGGCGCCGGTCTCCCCCGTCAGCACGTTGAACCCGGGCTCGAACTCGACCTCGACGGCTTCGATCACCGCAAGGTTGCGGATGCGGAGGAAGCGCAGCATGCACGCGGAACTGCAATGGTATCATACGTTTGACAGCACTTCTGTCGCGTGCTACGCTCGCCTGTCTGCGCTGTCCCAGCGGCGCGCTGCCGATGCTTCGGAGGCTTCGTTGCACACGCTTGGCTTGCTCGTCCTCGCACTGCAGGTGCAGGGCGGCGCTGCCCCCGTCGATTCTGGGTCCCGCGTCTTAATCGACATCGTCACGAAGGCGACCGTCATCAACCAGGCGGTCCTCGCGATTTTGATCGTCATTTCGGTCGCGTCGTGGGCGATCATCCTGTCGAAGTCGCTCACCTACAGCAAAGTCGCCAGGCAGACGTCGCAGTTCCTCGAGGCGTTCCGGAAGAGCAGCAAGTTCTCCGAGGTGCAGGCCGTCTGCTCGACGGTGCCGGCGAGCCCGCTCGTCGGCGTCTTCCAGGCGGGTTACGCCGAGCTCAACGCGCAATTCCGCCTGAGCGGCCCGCAGCCGGCCAATCCATCCGGTCCTCCCCCTCGTCCAACATTGAAGAGCCTGACCGCGGTCGACCGCGCGCTGCTGCGGGCGGCAACGGTCGAGATCAACAAGCTCGAGAAGCGGGTGCCGTTTCTCGCGACCGTGGCCAGCGTGGCGCCGTTCATCGGCCTGTTTGGAACAGTTGTTGGTATCACCATCGCTTTTCAGCGCATCGGCACCACCGGCTCGACGAATCTGGCGGTGGTCGGACCGAGCATCTCGGAGGCGCTGATTGCCACGGCGGCGGGGTTGTTCGCGGCGATTCCGGCAGTGCTGGCCTATAACCACTTCAGCACCCGCATGAAGATCTTTGCGGCAGAGATGGACGACTTCTCGCTGGAGTTTCTGAACATCGCGGAGCGCAACTTTACATAGTTCGTCGATGCCGAAGGTTCTCCCGTCAGCTCCGACGCCCGGTGGCGGCCGATTGACACGCGGCCGCCGCGTGTCGACCACGCTTGCCGAGATCAACGTCATCCCGCTGGTGGACGTGATGCTGGTGCTGCTGATCATTTTCATGGTCGCCGCGCCGATGCTGCAACGGGGTGTCGAGGTGAACCTGCCGGTCGCGAGCCGGTCGCAGGAAATCGCCAGCGACCGCATTTTCGTCAACGTCCCCCTCACCTTCCGGGAGGATCGCCGCGTCTTCATCGGCCAGGATCCGGTGCGCGTAGACGTCCTGACCGAGCGGATGCGGCAGATGATGATCAACCGCACCGACCGCCAGGTGTTCCTGCGCGGGGACGGCGCTGTCGAGCTGCAGGAGCTCCTCGACATCATGGACCGGCTGAAAGCCGCCGGCGTCGAGAAGGTCGGCATCGTCTCGAAGCTGCCGGGTGAGCAATGACCGAGGGCACCGTCACCGACATCATCATCGCGCGCGCGCAGGTCGCGGAGCGCGTCAACGCGATGGTGCCGTGGTCGATCGCGGCGCACATGGCGCTGCTCGCCTTCATGATTTTCATGCCGGCGAGCTGGCGCGGCGCGGTGGACGAAGGGCCGCGGACGGTGATGACGATCAGTCTCGGCGGCGCGCCGGGCCCGCGCAACGGCGGGCTGACGACGATGGGCGGGCGGACGGTGCAGGCGCCGCCGCCCGAGCCGGTGAAGAAGGTGGTCGAGACGCCGCCGGCGCCGAAAACGCCCGAGATGGTCCTGCCGACCAAGAATCCGCGCATCGTCAAGCAGCAGCCGAAAGAGGCGCCCAAGGAAGCGACCGCGCGCACCCCGGCCACCGGTCAGCCGCAGGAAGGCTCGACGCGCGTCGATACGGGCGCGCGGGGACAGGGCTTCGGCCTGACGCAGGGCGGAGGCGGCGGGACCGGCGTCACGGTCGACACCGCGAACTTCTGCTGTCCCGAATACCTGTCGCAGATGGTCACGCTCATTCAGCGCAACTGGCAGTCGGCGGGCGCCCCGCCCGGAAGCGTGATCATGAAATTCACGATCACCCGCGCGGGCACCATCGAGAGCGTGCAGGTGGAACAATCGAGCGGCTTCCAGGTGCACGAGCTGAACTCGCAGCGCGCGCTGCTGCTGACGCGCCTCCCCGAACTGCCGATTCAATATCCGAATTCGTCCCTGACGGTTCACATGCGTTTCGAGTATTCACGTTAGATGGATAAAGACCCGATGAATTCCCAACTTCCATCGGCATTGGGCGTTGCGCTCGCGGGGCTCGGCGTCGCCGCCGTCCTCGCGCAAGCGCCTCAGACGCCGCCCGCGGCGTCCACGCCGCAGCAGCCCTCGGAGATTCAGCTGGTGATCAGCGGCGAGCCCGGCACACCGCCGCGCTATGCCGTCCCCGACTTCGTCGCGCTCTCTCCCGACGTGGCGGACGCCGCGAAAACGCTCGGCCAGGTCCTCTGGGACGACCTGAACTTCGAGCGCGAGTTCTACATGATTCCGCGCGACACCTATTCCACGATCCCCGTCGCGCGCACCGCGGAGGCCGTGCCGTTCGCGGCCTGGCGCGAGCTCGGCGCCGACGCGGTGGTCTTCGGCACGGTGCAGAAAACCGACGCGAACACGGTGCGCGTGCAGGTGCGGCTGTTCAACGTGCGGGCGCGCCAGAGCGTGTTCGCCAAGGAGTACACCGGCTCGGCCGCGACGGCGCGGCTCTACGCGCACACGATGTCGGACGAAATCCATCAGCAGCAGCGCGCGCTGCGCGGCGTCGCGCGGACCAAGCTGACGTTTTCCTCCGACCGCAACCGCGAGAAGGTGGCGGGACCGGTGCAGAACCGCGACGTGAAGGAGGTCTACATCGCCGACTACGACGGCGACAACAGCAGGCGCGTGACGACGAACCGCCAGCTGAACATCACGCCGACCTGGGCGCCCGACGCGCGCGGCATCGCCTACACGTCGTACCGGCGCGGTTATCCCGACATCTTCATCGCGTTGATCTACCAGGGGCTGCAGGAGACGCCGACCAACGGCGTGGGGCAGAACTGGCTGCCGATCTTCTCGCCCGACGGCACGCGGATCTGCTTCACGTCGAACCGCGACGGCAACCCGGAGCTGTACGTGATGAACCGCGACGGCTCCAACGTCCGGCGCGTGACGAACAACCCGGCGATCGACACGACGCCGACCTGGTCGCCTAACGGCTCCCAGCTTGCCTTCACCTCCGACCGTGCCGGCACGCCGCAGATCTACATCGTCGGCGTCGACGGCCTGAACCTGCGGCGCATCACGACCAACGACTCGTGGGCCGACCGGCCGACGTGGGCGCCGGCGCCGTTCAACGAGATCGCCTACGCGGGACGGACGGGACCGGCATTCGACATCAAGGTGTTCGACCTGGCGAGCGGCAACACGCGGCAGATCACGTTTGGCGAGGGGAGCAACGAGAGTCCCGCCTTTTCGCCCAACGGCCGCCACATCGCGTTCGCGTCGACGCGCAGCGGCCGCGGCACACAGATCTACACGATGGGACGCGACGGCAAGAATGTCAGGCAGGTGACGCGCGACGGCAACAACTACACGCCGTCGTGGTCCAATTGAAAGACGGGGTTACGATCATGCGGCGGGTAACAATCGTTCTGGTCCTGGTCCTGGCGTTCGTGGGCGCCTGTGCGAAGAAGAAGCCGGCCCCGGTGGCGTCGACGGCCCCGCCTCCCGCGGCCACGGCGCCCGTGACGCCCAGCACCCCTCCGCCGCCGCCGCCAGCCGAGCGCGTCGAGGAATCGATCCCGGTGCCGTCGATCAGCGAGGACGCGATCAGCAACCGCTCGCTCGAGGACCTGAATCGCGATTCCCCCTTCAAGCCGGCGTTCTTCGGCCTCGACAGCTCGGACCTCGACGATGCGGGCCGGGCCGTCGTTGCCGCCAACGCCGACATCATGAAGAAATATCCGACGTGGGTCGTGACCGTCGAGGGACACTGTGACGAGCGCGGGACCGCGGAATACAACCTCGCGCTCGGCGAGCGCCGCGCCGTCGTGGTCAAGACATATCTGGTCTCGCTCGGCGTCTCGCCCGACCGGCTGCGGACGGTCAGCTACGGCAAGGAATTTCCGTTCGACGCGGGCCATGCGGAGACCGCCTGGTCGAAGAACCGGCGCGCGCATTTCGTGATTACATCGAAGTAGGACGGGTTCCGCGGCGCATCATGAGCCGCGCCAACGCGGACCCGTCGGGGGGATTCGTGATGAAGAGACTCATGACGCTGTCGATGCTCGCGCTCGCGGTTGCCGCCGCGCCCGCCGCGGCGCAGAGCCGCGAGCAGCGGCAGATGATGGCCGACATCCGCATGCTGCAGGAGCAGACGCAGGAGATCGCCGTCGCCGTCGCGACGATGACGCAGGCGCTGCAGGCGCTGGTGCAGGATTCGATCAAGGCGGTCAACACGCGGCTCGACACCGCCAACGACGCGACCCGCAAGGGCTTCGCGGATCAGAAGGTCGTCATCGACGACATGGGGAAGGACCTGCGCGCCATCCGCGAGCGCGTGGACGACACCAACGTGCGGGTGTCGAACGTGCGCGAAGAGATCGAGGCGCTGCGCAACTCGATCCCCGTCGCGGCGCCCGGCGCCATCTCCGCGGTTCCCGCCGACCCGAACGCGCCGCTGCCAGCGCTGCCCGCGCCGACGACCGGGACGCCTCCGTCGACCGCCGGCCTGTCGCCGACGCGCATGTTCGACACCGCGCGCGCCGACTACGCCGCGGGCCAGTGGTCGCTCGCCGTCACCGGCTTCGACGCCTTCCTGAAGACGTTCCCGCGCTCCGAGATGGCCGACGACGCGCAATTCCTCATCGGGGAGACCTACTACGCGCAGAACCGCTGGACGGACGCCATTTCCGCATACACTGCGGTGATCCAGAACTACGCGACGGGCGACAAGGTGTCCGAGGCGTACTACAAGCGCGGGCTCGCGCAGGAGCGCGTCGGCGACATCGACGCGGCGCGCGAATCGTGGAACAGCGTGCTGCAGCGCACGCAGGAAAGCGATCCGGTGCGCGCCCTCGCCAGGCAGAATCTCGATCGCGTAGCGCGGCGTCCGGCGCAGTGACCTCACCTGTCACGCTGCCCCGCCAATTTACGGAATAGGGGCGGGTCTTCCGGGCCGCCCCGCGATGGGCTGACCGCTACGGCAGCCTGAACGGAGACGGGAATGGGAAGCGTGAACAAGGTCATCCTCGTGGGCAATCTCGGGCGCGACGCGGAGCTCCGCTACACGCCCGGCGGCGCGGCGGTCGCGACGCTGAACCTCGCGACGACCGAGGTGTGGAACGACAAGGGCGGGCAGCGCCAGGAAAAAACCGAGTGGCACCGCATCGTCCTGTGGGGCAAGCAGGCGGAGAGCCTGCAGGAATATCTCACCAAGGGCAAGCAGATCTACGTCGAGGGCCGCCTGCAGACCCGCCAGTGGGACGACAAGGACGGCAACAAGCGCTACACCACCGAGATCAAGGCCGACCGCATCACGCTGCTCGGCGGTGGCGGAGGCGGCGGGCGCGGCGCGTCGGCGCCGATGGAGCGCGCCAGCGCGCCGATGGCGCACGGCGGCGGCGACGAGCCGCCGATGGAGCCGATCACCGACGACGATATTCCGTTTTAGGTCCGCCTGAAGGGCGGACCCCACCGATCCGCCTCTCGCTTATTTCGCGACCGCGTACGGGCCGACTTCCGGCTTCCCCTGCGTGTTCGCCAGCGGTCCCAGCTCGCTCGCGACCCCGCGGGCGATGGCGGCGGTTTCGGTGCCCGCCTGGAAGCAGGTGAAGTCCGGCCGGTCGCGCCACGCCAGCGGCCCGCACAGCCGCTTGCCCGCGCCGATCGCCGCGTCGTGGACGACGTTGATGAGGCGCTCGTAGTCCGGGCTTCCCTGCGCGTAACCGCTGAAGTTGCCGAGGTCGCCGCTTGCGGCAAACAACGCCGTCACGCCCGGCACCTTCGCGATCTCCGCCGCGTTCTTCGCCCCCTCGAGCGTCTCGATCATCAGGATCAGCACGACGTTGTCGTTGATCGTCTGGCGGTAGCCGCCCGGCACGCTGCCGAAGACCGCCGCGTCGAACGCCTGGCCTCCGCCCTGGCTGCGGCGGCCGAGCGGCGGGAAGTAGGTCCAATCGCGCGCCTCGATGGCTTCCTGCACGGTGTCGATGGTCGGCACGACGACAACCAGCGCGCCCGCGTCCATCGCGTGCTGAATTTCCCGCTCATCGGCATAGGCGACGCGAACGCCGGGGACGGCCTTCGCGTGCGGGCAGGTTCGCCACAGCCGCGACGTCAGCTCCCAGTCGCGGCCGTCGTGCTGCTGCTCGGTCCAGATGAAGTCGTAGCCGGCGTTCGCCATCGCGCAGTAGGTGGCGGGATCGGTCGCGCTGAACACGGTGCCGCCGGTGACTTTCTGACCGGCCATCATCTTCAGCTTGACGGGATTCCAGACCTTGGCGCCGGCGGGCGCGTTGAACGCAGGGCCGTACTTCCAGTTGCTGGGATCGAGCGCGCCTTGGTTCTGCGCACCCGGCGGGGGCGTCGCCTTCGCGTTGCTGTCCTTGCCGGCCGGAGCGGCCAGCGGGAACTGACCTGGGGTCTGTCCTTGTGCCTGAAATATCGCGGCGCCAAGCGCCGACGCCATCAGGATGCCGAGACCGAGGCGTATCATCGCACCCTCCTTCAAGTAGGGGTGCGATTGTCGCACGCTATGTGCCTTCGCGGCCGTACCGATCTTCGATCCGCACGACGTCGTCGAGCTCGGGGGTCGACACTTCCAGCAGGTCGCAGTCTTCGATCGCCGTCATGCGGTGGACGGTCAGCGGCGTGACGTGCACCGAGTCGCCGGGGCGCATCTCGCGCTTCTCGATCGGGCCGCCCTGCGGGCCGATCTCGAACAGCATCCTGCCGCTCTGGACGTAGATGGTCTCGTCCTTCCGGTTGTGGTACTGCAGGCTGAGCGCGTGCCCCGCGTTGATGTGCAGGACCTTGCCGACGTAGCGATCGGTCTTCGCCCAGTGAAGCTCGTAGCCCCACGGCTTGTCCACGCGCGTCACGCTCATCGCTGGGTCCCCACCTCCTGCCGTCCGCCTTCGCCCCCCGCCGGCTTGGGCGAGACGGGCGCGCCTTCGCGCCCGAAGTGCTCGCCGAGGACGCCCTCGATTTCGTCCACCGTCCCGAGCGTCATGACGCGCGCCGCGATGCGCGCCATCTCGCCGGCACTCGTCTCCGACACGACCCGCCGCGCCATCAGCAGCGCGCCGGGCGTCATGCTGAACTCGGTGAGCCCGCAGCCGATGAGCAGCCGCAGCAGCAGCGGATCCGACGCCATTTCGCCGCAGACCGCCACCGGAATCCCTTCGCGCACCGCGCCGCGGCGGACCTGGCGAATCAGCCGCAGCACCGCGGGGTGCAGCGGCTCGTAGCGATCGGAGACGCGCTCGTCCGTGCGGTCGACCGCCAGCGTGTACTGGATGAGATCGTTGGTGCCGATGGTGAAGAAGTCGACCTCGCGTGCCAGCAGTGACGCCGTGAACGCCGCCGACGGCACCTCGATCATGATGCCGACGCCGAGCGATCCCGCCGCGGCGCCGCGCGCCTCGAGCTCCGCGCGCGCCTCGGCGAGCAGCGCGCGCGCCGCGCGCACCTCGTGCACGGACGACACGAACGGGAACATGATGCGCAGCGAGCCGTGCTGCGCCGCCCGCAGCAGCGCGCGCAGCTGCGTCTTGAAGATCGACGGCTGCGCGAGCCCGAAGCGGATGCCGCGCAGCCCGGCGTGGCCCGGGCGTTCCGCGTCGGAAAACCAGCGCGCGTCGAGCGCGGTGTCGACGACCGGGCGGGCGATCTGCCGCTCGTCGATGTCGAAGGTCCGGATCGTCACCGTCCGCGGCGCCATGTGCTGGACGAGGTGGCGGTAGACCTCGTACTGCTCGTCCTCGCCGGCGAGATCCGGCGGGCCGCCGGCGAGCAGGAATTCGGATCGGTAAAGGCCGATCCCCTCCGCCCCCGACGTGAGCGCCATCGCGACGTCATCGGTGCGCTCGATGTTGGCGAGCAGCTGGATGCGGATGCCGTCGGTCGTCTCGTTCGGCCCCTCGGCGCGCGGCGCCTCCTCGCGGCCGCGTTGCAGCCGCGTGCGCACCTCGGCCTCGCGCCGGTCGGAGGGCGCGGGATCGATCACCACGTCGCCGCTGTCGCCGTCGACGATCACCGCCGCGCCGGCTGGAATCCGGCGGCTGACGTCGTGCAGGCCGACCACCGCGGGGACGCCGAGCGAGCGCGCGAGGATCGCCGTGTGATACGTGCGGCTGCCCGCATCGGTGGCAAAGCCGAGGATCCGCGTCCAATCGAGCTGCGCGACCACCGACGGCGTGAGCTCGTCGGCGATCAGCACGCACGGCGAGTCGAGGTCCTGCAGCAGGTCGCGGGCCCCGCCCTTCTCGCCGCGCAGGTTCATCCGCAGCCGCCCCGCCACGTCGTGCAGGTCGCCCTTGCGCTCGTGCAGATACGGATCCTCGACGTCGTTGAAGACGGCGGATATCTCGTCGAACGCGCGCTGTACCGCCCATTCCGCGTTGACGCGCTCGTCGGAGATCAGGTCGGCGGCGCGGCCGACGAGGACGGGGTCGTCGAGCATCAGCAGCTGCGCGTCGAAGATGGACGCCAGGTCCGCCCCTTTCAGCTCGGCGATCCGCTGGCGGATCTGCCGCAGCTGCTCGCGCGAGCGCCCGCGCGCGCGCTCGAGCCCCGAGAGCTCGCGCGCCACGCGATCCGGCGCGATGGGGAACCGGATTACCTGCGTCCGTTGAATGGCCACCAGCGCGGGGCCGACCGCCGTCCCCGCCGAGACCCCGATACCCTTCAGGCGTTCCACGACTCTTCTCCGAATCCCGATTCGACGAGCTCGATCAACGACGTCACCGCGCTCGCCTCGTCCGGCCCCTCGGCGCTGATCGTCAGCGTCGTTCCGCGCGCCGCCGCCAGCAGCAGGATGCCCATGATGCTCTTGCCGTCCATCACTTTCGCGTCGCGCGCCACGCGGATCTGCGACGAGAAGCGCGTCGCGAGGTGCACGAAGCGCGCCGCGGCCCTCGCATGCAGGCCGAGCGCGTTGGTCACCGTCACCGTGCGCGTCGTCATGACGCCTTCTCGCCCGTCTTCTCGCCGCGCAGCAGGTCCGACGCAACCCAGATCGCCGCCCGGCCTTCCTCCCGCATCTCGCGCGCCGTGGTCAGCAGGTTGGCGCGCTCGCCGAGATCGGCGAGCTTGATCAGCATCGGCAGGTTGACGCCGGTGATCACCTCGACCTTGTCGCCCAGGAACGTCATCGCCAGGTTGGAGGGCGTCCCGCCGAACATGTCCGTGAGGATGAGCACGCCGCTCTCCTGCGAGACGCGCGCGATCGCCTGCGCGATCTCGGCGCGCGCATCTTCCGTGTCCTCGTGCCAGCCGATCGACACGGCCGCGAACCGCGGCAGGTCGCCGACGATGGTCTCCGCGGCGTTCAGCAGCTCGGTCGCGAGCTGCCCGTGCGTGACGACGACAACGCCGATCATGCAGGCACCTGGCGCCGCACGTTAACTGTCCCGATGCTTGACTCTCAACCGCACGCCCTTCACCCCTCGCAACGATTTCTTCAACGCCTCCGCGATCATCACCGACCGGTGCTGGCCGCCCGTGCAGCCGATCGCCACGGTCAGGTAGCTCTTGCCCTCGCGCACGTACTGCGGCAGCGCGAACTTGAGGAACGACGTCAGCCGGTCCAGGAAGTCGTGCGTCTCGTCGTGCTTCCGCATGTAGCGGATGACCGCCGCGTCGCGCCCCGTCAGCTTCCGCAGGCTGTCCACGAAGTGCGGGTTGGGCAGGCACCGCACGTCGAAGACGAGGTCGGCGTCCACGGGCACGCCATTCTTGTATCCGAAGCTGACGAGATTTACCACCATGTCGGCCCGCTCGCGGCCGTCACGCGACATCTGCATGAAAATGTCGCGCAGCTCGTGCACCGTCAGGTTGGTGGTGTCGATGATGAGGTCGGCCATGGCGCGGATCTGATTGAGCTTGTCGCGCTCCTCGGTGATTCCCTCGCTGACCGAGCGGTCGCGCGCCAGCGGATGCGGCCGCCGCGTCTCGCTGAACCGCCGCACGAGCGCCGTATGGCTGGCCTCGAGGAAGATCAGCGTCGGCTTCACGTGCGGGCCGGTGCGCAGCTTCCTGAAGACCCGCGGGAACTCGGCGAGGAACCCCTTCTCGCGGATGTCGACGACGATGGCGACCTTCTCGAGCGAGCTGGCGTCGCGCAGCGTCAGCTCGGCGATCGTCGGGATGAGCTGCGTCGGCAGGTTGTCGATGCAGAAGTAGCCGAGGTCTTCGAGCGCGCGGATGGCGTGCGTCTTTCCCGAGCCGGACAGTCCCGTGAGGATGACGAACCGCCGCGTCCCGCGGCCGAGCACCGGCTTCACACCTGCCCCCCGTGCTCGACGTCGTCTTCGGGTTCGGTATCCGCGTGCGCCTCCTTTTCACGCAGCGTCTGCGCGAGGCGGTTCGCGAGATCGCGCGCGGCGTTGAGGCCGCGCGTCCGCAGCAGCTGGTTGCGCGCCGCGACCTCGACGAGGACGCCGAGGCTGCGCCCCGGTGCCACCGGCATGCGAACGAGGGGAACCCGGAGACCGAGGATGTCGTAGCGGAGCTCGTCGATGCCGAGCCGCTCGTAGTCGCGCTCGGGGTCCCACCGTTCGAGCTGCACCACCAGCTCGACCCGCTTGGCGTTGCGGATTGCGGCGACGCCGAACAGGTCGCGGATGTTGATCAGGCCGAGGCCGCGAATCTCCATGTGGTGCCGCGTCAGCTCCGGGCACGTGCCGATGAGCGTCGTCTCGCCGCGGCGCCGGATTTCCACCGTGTCGTCCGCGACGAGGCGGTGCCCGCGCACGACGAGGTCGAGCCCGCACTCGCTCTTGCCGATGCCGCTCTCCCCGATGATCAGCACGCCGAGGCCCAGCATGTCCATCAGCACGCCGTGGATCACCTGCCGCTCCGCCAGCTCGTCGTCGAGCAGGTATTCGATCTTGGCAATCGAGACGGGCGTGGTGACCGGCGTTCGGAGCAGCGGCACGTGGTACCGATCAGACGCCGCGAGCAGCTCCGCGGGCGGGTCCCATCCGCCGGTGATGAGCACGCAGGGAATGTCGTGGCTGAATGCCGCGGCGAGGACGTTCATGCGGCTGCCGGCGTCGAGGCTCTCGAGGTAGCGGACTTCGCTCTCGCCGAAGACGAGGATGCGGGCCGGCTGCAGGTAGGCGTCGAAGCCCGCGAGCGCGAGGCCGGTCTTCTGGATGTGGGGGCTGGAGATGGAACGTTCGAGGCCCGCGGCGCCGCCCAGGAGCTCGAACGGCAGGCCGATGGCCTCGGCCCGGCTCTTGAGCAGGCTCGCAACGGTGAGCGACCGCGTCAAGCTTCCGGCTCGATCAACCCCAGGTTGCCGTCGGCGCGGCGAAAGAGGACGTTGATCTCCTCGGTCGACGAGTTGCGGAAGACGAGGAACGCATCGCGCCCGTCCGCGACCTCGATCGCCGCCTCGTCGATCGACATCGGCTTCACCGCGTAGCGCCGCGCGCGGATGATGCGCAGCGGCTGCGCGCCGTTGTCGCGCTGCTCGAGGCCGGTGCCGAACACGGCGGCGCCGCGCTCGGGCCGTGGTGTCGCGGATGCCGCCTTCGCGGGTGAGATCCCCTGGCGCTTCCGTTCCGTCCACTTGCTCTTCAGCTTCAGGACCTGGCGCTCGACCTTGTCGATCGACGCGCCGAGCGCCGTCTGGGCGTCGCGTCCCGTCGCCTCGCCGTGGAGGAAGTGCTCGCCCCGGGCGTGCAGCGTCACTTCCGCGTGGAACCGGGTCTTCTCGCGCGTGACGACGATCTGCGCCGAGACCGCGCCGTCGTTGAGCGGGCGCAGCACGCGGGCGAGCCGCTGCTCGGCAAGCTTCCGTACCGGCGCGGGGATCGTGAAGTGTCGTGCCGTGAGTTCAAGACGCATGCGTGCGGTGTGGGGGCGGGCCGAGGGCCCGCCGGCTAATAGAGCACCTTCCGTTGATTCGACGTCGGAATCTTGAGTTCCTCGCGATACTTGGCGATGGTGCGACGCGCCAGCTCGAGGCCCTCGCGCTGCAGGATGCTGACGATCTTCGAGTCGCTCAACGGCTTCCGCGGATCCTCCTGCTCGATGATCTTCCGGATCCGCTGCTTGATGGTCACCGACGACACCGCCTCGCCGTACGAGCTCGCGATGCCGCTGTGGAAGAAGTACTTCATCTCGAACACGCCCTGCGGCGTGTGCATGTACTTGTTCGTCACGACGCGGCTCACCGTGGACTCGTGCATCCCGATGTCGTTGGCGACGTCGCGGAGGACCAGCGGACGCAGGTACTCGATCCCGTGATCGAGGAAGTCGCGCTGGAAATTGATGATGCTCGTCGCCACCTTGTGAATCGTCTTCTGCCGCTGCTCCACCGACTTGATCAGCCAGAGCGCCGACCGGAACTTGTCCTTGACGTAGGCGCGCGTCTCGTCGGTGTTCTCGGAGGCGCCCTTGTCAAGGAGCCGGCGGTAGACCGGGCTGATGCGCAGCTGCGGCAGCCCTTCCTCGTTCAGGACAGCGACGTACTGGTCTTCGACCTTGACGACGTAGACATCGGGAATGACGTACTGCGACTGGCTCGGGTTGAACCGGCTGCCCGGTTTCGGGTCGAGATTGCGGATGATCTCGATGTGCTCTTTCAGATCGTCGATCGACAGTCCCAGCTTCCTGGCGATCTCGGGCACCTGA
>DATNCQ010000188.1:0-46132 GCA_035571515.1 Vicinamibacterales bacterium | reverse complement strand
CGCATCCGGCGCGATTCAATTCGCTCACACTCGTCGAGATGCGGGCCGAGTGGTCCGATAGCCGCCAGAAGCTCGAAGACGTGCTCGGCCATGCCGTGACCGTCGCCTCGGTTCCTGGCGGCTACTTTTCTGACAACGTCGCGAGGGCGGCGGCCGACGCCGGACTGCGCGTCCTCTTCACGTCGGAGCCGACGACGAGGATAGTGGAGGCGCACGACCTCCTCCTCATCGGGCGCTTCACGATCCGGCGCGGTCATCCGCCGGACGCGGCGCGCCGCTTCGTCGTCGCGACGCCGTGGGCGCGCTGCGGCGCGTGGGTCGGCTGGAACGCCAAGGCGCTGGTCAAGCCGGTGCTCGGCGCCTCCTACGCGCGCATCGCGGACTGGATCCTGGAGCCCAACCGTTGAAAACACTTGTCGCGATCGCCGCCGTGCTGATTGCCACGGCGGCTGACGCGCCGCGGGCGCAGTCGAGGGGCGTCCCCCCGGCGCAGTCGAAGGGCGCGGCGGAGACGAACGCGCCCGAAGCGCCGCGCGCGTCCGTCGAGATTCCCCAACTGAAGACGACGGGCCGCACGATCCGCGTCCCGGCTGGCGGCGATCTGCAGAAAGCGCTCGACGAGGCGAAGGGCGGCGACCGCATCGAGCTCGAGCCGCGCGCGACCTACACAGGGCCGTTTCACCTCAAGGCGAAGGACGGCGACGACTGGATCGTCGTCGCGTCGGCTGGAGCGCTGCCGAGGCCAGGGCGTCACATTCAACCGTCCGAGGCGGCGTCGATGGCCAAGCTCGTCTCCGCGGGCGACTTCGTGGTGGCGACCGATCCCGGCGCGCACCACTATCGCTTCGTCGCCGTCGAGGTCGCGCCCAAGCCGGGCGCGTTCGTCAGCTCGCTGCTGCAGTTCGGCGACAGGGAGGCATCGGCCGACCAGATTCCGCATCACCTGATCGTCGACCGGTCCTACCTGCACGGCGACCCCAAGATTGGCGCGCGGCGCGGCGTGGCGCTCAACGCGCGCGACGCGGCGGTCATCGACTCGTACTTCGCGGATTTCAAGGAAGTCGGCGCCGACTCGCAGGCGATCGGCGGATGGAACGGTCCCGGGCCGTTCAGGATCGCGAACAACTACCTCGAGGGCGCCGGCGAGAACATCATGTTCGGCGGGGCCGATCCGAAGATCCCCGACCTGGTGCCGTCCGACATCGAGATCGTCCACAACCACCTGGCCAAGCCGCTGCGCTGGCGCAAGGGCGACCCGTCGTTCGAGGGCGTCGAGTGGACGGTCAAGAACCTGTTCGAGCTGAAGAACGCGCGCCGCGTCGTCGTCAACGGCAACCTGCTGGAATACAACTGGCCGCAGGCGCAGAACGGCTTCTCGATCCTGTTCACCGTCCGCAACCAGGACGGCGCCGCGCCGTGGTCGACGATCGAAGACGTCGCGTTCACCAACAACCTCGTGCGCCACGTCGCGGCCGGCGTGAACATGCTCGGGAAAGACGACAACAACCCGAGCCAGCAGGCCAAGCGCATCGCCATCCGCAACAACGTGTTCCTCGACGTCGGCGGCACGTGGGGCCAGGGGCGCCTGTTCCAGATGCTCGACGGCGTGAGCGGCGTCACCATCGATCACAACACCGCGTTCCAGAGCGGCGGCATCCTGTTCGGCGGCGACCACGCGGCGCACACCGGCTTCGTCTTCCAGAACAACGTGGTGATGGTGAACGAGGTGGGCGTCATCGGCTCGAGCGCCGGCGAGGGGAACGACTCGCTGCGGCGCTACTTCCCGGACGCGGTCTTCCGGCGCAACGTGATCGTCGGCGGCGTGGCCGGGCGCTATCCGCGCGACAACTTCTTCCCCGCCTCACTGCAGGAAGCCGGGTTGACGCTGCCGCGCGAGCAGGACTTCCGCCTCACGCTGGCGCGCCCCTTCGCACAGGCCGCGACCGACGGCCGCGACCCTGGCGCGGACGTGGAGGCGGTGGCCAGGGCGCTCGACGGTCTCGACGCGGCCGGTCTCCGCTCGCGTGCACGCGCGCGCGCCGACGTCATGGGCGTGATGTTGCCGTGGGCGCCCGGCCCGGGCGTCTTCTTCTGGGGCTCGCTCCTGCTGCTCGCCTACGTCTATGCCGGCTATCCGCTCGCGGCCGCGCTCCGTGCGCGCCTCTGGCCGAAGCCTCGCCTGCGCGCGCCCATCGAGCCGTCCATCTCCATCGTCATCATGGCGCACAACGAAGCCGAGCGGATCGGGCCGCGCATCGAGAACCTGCTGGCGCTCGACTATCCGCGCGACAGGATCGAGATCGTGATCGGCTCGGACGGCTCGACCGACGACACCGTCGAGCGCGCGCTTCAATACGCGGATCGCGGCGTCACCGTCCTCGCATTCAACGAGCATCGCGGCAAGCCGGCCACCATCAACGCGGTGATCCCGGGCGTCCGCGGCGAGATCGTCGTCTTCGCGGACGCGCGCCAGCGCTTCGAGCCGCAGACCGTGCGCGAGCTCGTCGCGAACTTCGCGGATCCGTCCGTTGGCGGCGCCAGCGGCGAGCTGGTGCTGGCCGCGCACGACGGCACCGCCGCCGCGGGGCACGGCACCGCCTTCTACTGGCGCTACGAGAAGTTCATCCGCTCGACGGAAGGGCGCGCCGATTCGACCATCGGCGCCACCGGCGCGATCTACGCCATCCGCCGCGACCTGTTCGAGCCGATCCCCGACGACACGTTGCTCGACGACGTGCTGATTCCGCTGCGGATCGTCAGGCGCGGCTACCGCGTGGTGTTCGAGCCGAACGCGCGCGCCTACGACCGCGCCTCGTCAACGGCGCGGCAGGAGTTCGTGCGCAAGACGCGGACGATTGCCGGCATGTTCCAGTTGATTGCCCGCGAAGGGTGGCTGCTCAACCCGCTGCGCAACCGCCTCTGGTTCGAGACGATCTCGCACAAGGTGCTGCGCGTGGCGCTGCCGGCGCTGCACGCCGTGGTGCTCGTCTCGAACGTGCTGCTGGCGGATGCGGGATTCTACGGATTGATGCTGGCGCTGCAGGCGATGTTCTACTGCGCGGCGGCCGTCGGGTTGACGCAGCGCGACGCGCGCCGGCGCTCGCTCGTGTTCACGGCGCCGTCCGCGATGTGCCTGCTGTTGTGGGCCACCGTGGTCGGCTTCTTCCGTTTCATCACCAACCGCCAGCAGGTCACCTGGGAACGGGTCACGGCGCCCGCGGCGCAGCGCGACGTCGCCGCCTAGCGGTGGGGCCCGCCGTCAGGCGGACCCCCTCCATCTGTTTCGCTTCTGACTATTTCCGCCGTCTGACCGGCTTCGAACCCGCCGGACGCGCAACCGCGTACTGGCCGGTGGCCATCGTGCCCGACGACACGGCCGGCGCCGCGGCCGTCGACGCGCCGCCGCCGAAGCCGACGTTGCGCACCGAGCCGTTGGTACCGAAGAAGATCACGTGCGCGCGGAGGGCGGCGCCCGTCGAGGCGCTGCTCGTGTAGAAGACGCCGCCGTTCTTCGCGTAGCTCACGGCGCTTCCGTTGACGGTGATGGTGAACGTGTCGCCGGCGCCGAAGCCAATCTCGGTCCTGTAGGCGCCCGACTCACGGACTTCCGCCACGCCTCCCTGGAGGCGGATGGCGAAGTCGACGTCGGCCGGCGTCGCGCCGATGCCGCTGCCGCCCAGACCCACGAACCGCAGCGAGCTGCTGTCGTCGGTCGAGAACTGCAGCATGCCGCTGCCGCTCACCTGCTGGTTCGACACCGCGGTGCCGTCCGCGCATCCGTCGCAGCCGGCGATTTTCGTGAGCGTCGCGCCGCTTTCAGCCACGTTCATCAGGCTCATCCAGGTCGCGCTGCCGGCCGTTGGAGTGGTCGGCGCGGGCGTCGTCGGCGCAGGAGTGGTCGGCGCCGGGGCCGTCGGAGCCGGCGTCGTGGGCGCCGGAGTGATCGGCGCGGGCATGGTCGGCGCCGGGGTCGTCGGCGTCGGCGCGCCGGGCGACACACCGAGCTTGTCCTGCGGGATGCGGACGATGAACGCATCCTGCCGGCCGGTGCCCATGTTCGCGGTCCAGATGAAATACTCGCCGGTCACGTCGATGTTGCCCGACGGAATCTTCCAGTAATCGTCGCTGCCGCCGCCGGCCGCGTTCAGGTCGCTCATGTTCGGCGCGACGACGAGCACCTGCATCGAACCGTCGAGCCGGAAGCAGACGATCTCGTTGACGCGCGGGGCGTTGTTGCGGTTCGCGTTGCTCACGCACGCCATCTGGCTGGCCGACGGAGCGCTGGTGGAGTTGCCGTGCGCGATGTGACCGATGCCGACCGACCAATCAGCCAGCTTGTAGACCTCGGTTCCCTGGCCGGCGATGTGCCCCTGGTTGCTGCCAGACAGATCCTTGCCGAGCTGCCAGACGCGAACGGCGCCCGGATCGTTGTTGAAGTTGTCCTCGGCGACCAGATAGCCGTAACCGAGGTCGGAGTGGCCGGCGGCGCCGTTCTCGTCGAGGAAGATCGTCTCCGCACCGGTCTGCAGATCGATGATGCGGTTGTCCTCGCCGTTGCGGCCGTCGACGTTCTCCTTGACCACCAGATACCGTCCGCTCTTGTCGATCTGGCACTCGTCGTAGTCGCCCTTGGCCGCGATGAACGTCGGGCTCGCCGGGCGGCGGTCGTCGAACGCGATGCAACCGAGCTCCTTGTAGCTGGAGCTGTCCTTGACGGTCGCCGAATGCACGTGGTCGTCGCTGCTCGAGTGCATCTGCCAGATCACGCGGCCGGCGCCGAGCAGGCTCTCGACGTTGTAGACGTCGCTCATCGCGTGCGTCACCACGTCGTAACGCAGCATGCGCGGGCCGTCGCTCATGTAGAGCGTGGTCGGCTGGCTCGCGCTGAAATACCAGCCCTCGCCGGTGGACCAGCTATACGGGCTGTCCGGCGAGAAGAGCGGGCCCCGATTGCTGGTCTCGCCCGTTCGCTTGTTGTAGCTGAAAAGCGTCGGGCCGCCGCCGCCCTTGCGGCGATCGAGGCCGAGGAACACGAGCAACGTGTCGCTGCCGACGTGATTGTTGATGTTGCTCCAGTAGGAATACCCCACTGACAACACGCAATCCCCGCCGCCGCAGTCGCCGCCATTCGTCACGCGAATGCCCTGCGTGGAATACGGCGAGGGGAACGTGAAGTTGCCGCGTTGCGGCATGAACGCAGCAATCTCGCCCGCCGACAGCTTCGGCCTGAGGCCGGCGCCGGTGGACGAATCGATGAAGCCGCCAGCGGCTTTCGACTGCGCCCAGACAATGTTTTGCGAGGCGCCGACGAAGAAGACCGCGGCGCAGAGAATCGAGACAACCTGACGGGTACCCACGAGCATGCTTCCTCCCCGCAGCTCGGGCCCCGCGGCGGAAGACACACTTCCGCCGTTCTCGCGATGTCACTGTTTTGGGAACTTGTGGAACCCCAGGGACCAGCGAGTGGTCGGCTCACCCCCTCACGTCACCCGCGCATCGACTCCGCGCGAGCGACCGACCACCCGGAGGTGATCGAGGGAGCAAACGTCTTTGATTGGGAGCGCCGAAACTGCTGGCAGGCGTTAGTGCGAATGAAAGACCGTGCAGGCGGGCGAATCGAACGCGCGGAAACGTTAGGGAATTCCGCGGGGTCGCGACGGATCCCCGGCGAGGCCGCCGGAAAATCGTCAGGGATTTGGCGGGCCTATCTCAGATCTGTAAGTGACACGATCGCGTACGTCACGTGGCCGCGACCCCGTTTTCGGCCCGCTTTGCGGTGTGCGGCGTGTGCCTTGCACCCAATGAGCGCCGAGATACCTCTGCCGTATGCAAGATTCCCTGCCAGCGAGTCACGTCGAGGGCCTTTCCCGGGGCAAAGTCGGGGGGCTTCGCGTCGCTCTCGTCGTCGCCTCGCTCCGGATTCTCGGCGGGCAGTCCGTCCAGGCGCAGCGCCTGCTGGAAGGCTGGGAGGGGGATCCGGCCGTTCACGCGTGGCTTGTCCCTATCGACCCGGTGCCCCCGGCGCCCTTCGACCGGCTGCTTCGCGTCAAATACCTGCGGACGGTCGTCACCCAGCTTTGCTACTGGCCGCTCCTCTTCCGCGAGCTCCGGCGCGCGGACGTCGTCCACGCCTTCTCGGCGTCTTACACCTCGTTTCTCCTGGCGCCACTGCCGGCCGTCATCGTCGCCAGGCTGCTCGGCAAGCCCGTCATCCTGAACTACCACAGCGGTGAGGCGCCGGACCACCTGCGGCGCTCGCGCATCGCGCGCTTCGTCATGCGCCATCTGGTCGACGCCAACGTCGTCCCCTCGGCATTCCTGCGCGACGTCCTGTTCTCCTTCGACATCGACGCGGACGTCGTCTCCAACACGATCGACGTGCGACGTTTCGCATATCGGTCGCGGACCCCCCTGACTGCACGGCTGCTCTGCACGCGCAACTTCGAGCCCATGTACAACGTGCCGTGCGTCCTGCGGGCGTTCGCCAGGATCCAGGCGCGCCACCCGGACGCCACGTTGACGCTGGTCGGCAGCGGATCGCAGGACGCCGCGCTGCGCGCGGAAGCCGCCGCCCTTCGCCTTCGGAACGTGACGTTCGCGGGGCGGGTCCCGCCATCGGACATCCCGCGCTATTACGCGGAGGCCGACATCTACGTCCAGGCGCCGTCGATCGACAACATGCCGTTGTCGGTGCTCGAGGCGTTCGCGAGCGGGATGCCGGTCGTCTCCACCAACGTGGGCGGCGTGCCGTCCATCCTCCGGCATCGCGTCGACGGCCTGCTCGTCCCCGACAACGCCGACGAGGAGATGGCGGAGCAGGTGCTCGCTCTGCTTGGTGATCCGGTGCTGGCGCGAGGGCTGGCGGGCTCCGCGCATCGAACGCTCTCGGCCTTCGAATGGCCGGTCGTGCGCGAAGGGTGGCTGCGTGCCTACCGGCGAGTATCGCGCGCTCGTCTCGAAAAGCCCGCGACGGTCCAGCCCGCGCCATCAAATCCCGCATGATGCAAGGCCGCCTGAGCCGCCTCCGGCGGATGACCGTCGACGAAGTCCGCTGGCGCGCTTCCGAGATGGCGCGCACCTTCGGCGACCGCGCCCGCTCGCGAGTGACGATGCCCCGGTGGCGCCGCGAAGACATCGGCCGCGCGCTCGCGTCAGATGCCATGGACGACGCGATGCGTCATGCCATCGCGCGGCAGGACTGGGCGGATGTCGACCGCCGGCTGGCCGATCGGCTGGCGGGGCGCCGCTCGCGATGCGTGATCGATCCCGTCCTTGCAGCGACTGTGAGGCGTGTGGTGTCGAGCAGGTGGCCAGGCGCCGCCGCCGACGCGGCGGCGCGCGCCGATCGAATTGTCGGCGGCACCTACGACCTGCTTGGTTACCGCGGATTGCGGTTCACCAACTGGCACTCGGATCCGGTTCATCACCGGCAGGCGCCGCGCACCTGCTGGGCGGAGGTCCCGTACCTCGACCCGGCGATCGGCGACCACAAGATCATCTGGGAGCTCAATCGTCACCAGCACTGGCTGCAGCTTGGCCGCGCCTGGTGGCTCACCGGCGACGAACGCTATGCGCGAGCAATCGTCGAGCAGCTGGAGAGCTGGCTCGCGGAAAACCCGCCGCTCACCGGCATCAACTGGTCGAGCATGCTCGAGATCGGTTTCCGCACGATCTCATGGACGACAGCGATTCATTTCCTGCTCGCTGACAAGGGACAACTAGCGGCCGGCAGCGAACAACCCGGGTCGCCTGCCCGCTGCCAGCTGCCAGCTGCCAGCTTTCTCCTTGCCATCGACCGGCAACTGCGGCACGTCGAGCACCACCTCTCCTACTACTTCAGCCCGAACACGCATCTCACGGGCGAAGCGCTGGCGCTGTACGTCGTCGGCCACGCGTTCCCGGAGCTCGCGGCCAGCCAACGCTGGGTCAGCACTGGACGCCGAATCCTGCTGCAGGAGATCGAGAGGCAGATTCTTCCGGACGGCGGGCACGCGGAGCGTTCCACGCATTACCAGCGCTACACGCTCGATTTCTACCTGCTGGCGCTCCTGACGGCGCGGCGCGCGGCCGACGTCGATGCCGCGCGCACGTTTGCCGCCGTCGTCGCGCAGCTGGCGGAATTCACGCGCGCGATGGCGGACGCCGATGGCCGTCTGCCGCTGATTGGCGATGACGACGGCGGGATGCTGTGGCCGATTGCGGGGCGCGAGTGCAACGACGTTCGCGATTCGCTGGCGGTCGCGGCGGTGGCGCTCGATCGTCCGGATCTCGCGCCCTGGGGCATTCCCGAGGAGGCCCTCTGGATAGCCGCCCCGGAGGCGATCCAGTTGAGGGTGGACCATCGCCCGCACGCGCCACAACGATCGACGACCCTCGGCGACACCGGTTATGTCGTGCTGCGGGCCGACGCGGGCGACCACGCGGTCTTGGACGCCGGCGTCCACGGCTATATGAACGGCGGCCACGCGCACGCCGACGCGCTGTCGTTGACGCTGCGTCTCGGCAAGCGGCCGCTGCTCGTCGACCCCGGCACCTCGACCTATACGATGGATGCGCGGCTCCGCGACCGGATGCGCGGCAGCTTCAATCACAACACGGTGGCCGTCGATGACCGCCCGCAGTCAACGCCGGCCGGTCCGTTCCATTGGAAGACGACCGCCGCCGGACGGCTGGCGGGGTCGCGGCACGGCGGCGGATTCGACTGGGTCGAAGCGGCGCACCACGGCTACGCGCCGATCGAGCACCGCCGCTCGATCGTTCGCGCCGACGGCGGCGGCATGCTGGTCGTGGACGAGCTTCGACCGGGATCGGGGACCCCGCCCGCGGGCTCCGATGTTCATTCGGCGACAGCGCATTGGCACTTCGATCCGGCCTGGATGGTGCGCACCGAGGGCGAGGGACGCCTGCGGGCGACGCACCTGGAGGGCGACGAGGCGTGGCTCCTCGTTGATTCCGGCAACGTGTCGCTGCTGCACGGCGACGAGGAGTCGGGTCTTGGCTGGTTCGCGCCCGTCTACGGAACCCTGGTGCCGACGTGGACCGCACGCATCGCGCGCGGCTCGCGCCTGCCCTGCTCGGCGATCACGTGGATCGGCGAGGCGCAGGCCGGGACGGTGCCGTCGCTCGAACGGCTCGACGTCACCGCCGACCCGGCCGGCGAAGCCATCGCGGCGCGCGTGGTCACCGGCGATGTCGCGTCCCACTACCTGATCCGTCCGGGGGAGCCGGCGACGCGCGACAGCCGGGCTGGCGGCATCCTCGATTACCAGACCAACGCCCGCGTCCTGCACTTCCGGACGCGCGGCGATGCGCTGGTCGCCCTGGATCTGGCCGACGCGAGCCACGCACTCGCGCTTCGGGACGGATGGCTGAGCGTTGCCGCCACCGAACCGATGCGCGATCTGCATGCCAGCATCGCCAACGGCTTCGTCCACATCACTCTGTCAGAGCCGCCGCGCGAACTGCGCGTCGAGGGCGGCGGCAACATCCTGCTGATCGCGGCCGGCGACTGGTCCCGTGAACCTTCCTCCCCGCTCTTCCATTTCGGTGCGTCTTTTGCGTTGGACGAGGTGCGACCGGAACGGTGTGAAGAGATTTCGCCTTTGAGGGAGAGTTCATGGTGAGCAGACGGTTCAACGTTCCAAGGATTTGGCTATTAACGGCATTTCTGGGGGCCTCGGCCCTCGCAACGGCAACTTGTGGAAGTGTCGAACCCACCCCGACCGCTCCTTCCCCCACGACTGGCCCAGCTCCAGCTCCGGCACCCGCCCCGGCGCCCGCGCCCGCACCCGCCCCGGCTCCAGCGCCGGCACCAGCTCCGGCTCCGGCACCCGCGCCGGCTCCAGCTCCGGCGCCCGCACCTTCGAGTGGCGGCCCGCTGCAGGTGACGATTTCGCCGAACCCCGTGCCCTACAGCAACAACCCGATTCCGAACTGCTCGCTGACCAACACGTGGACCTACTCGCAGGTCCTCGACAACGTCGGCTCGGCCGAGATCACGCTCAGCGACCGCACTGACTTCATGGACGGCGCGGTCTTGAGCCAGCGCAGCGGCCTCGGCATCGTCATCCCCCCGGGTTCGAAGACGACGCTCACCACGCGCTTCTGCAGCGCCAGCGCGGCAGAACACCACACGCGCACGGACTTCACGGGCACCGACGCAAAGAACAATCGCATCAACTTCCGCGGCCCGGACGTCGTGCTGTCGAAGAGGTAGGGATCGCCCGTTCCCGCCCCTCGAGAGGAACACCAGTGAGCGCCATCATCGGCAGACTCAGCTTCGACCCCGCCGAGATCCTCGCGCGGACGGTGCTGGACCAGATGCTCGACGCATCGTCCAGCGGCACGCTCGAAACGCGCAGCGTCTTCGCCATGCCCGGCATCGCACTCGGCTGGTGCGGTCCCGCGCGCCCGGAGGGGACGTCGGCCATCGGGACGAGCGACGGCTACCACATCCGCGCGGTCGCGGATTCGCAACTGACCAACGCGGGCGAGCTCCGCGCGGAGCTCGAACGCGAAGGGCACCGGTTCCACACGCGCCGGGACGAAGAGGTGATCGCGCACGCCTACGACCGATGGGGCACGGGCGCGTTCGAGCGTCTCCGTGGCCCGTTCGCGTGCGCCGTCTGGGACGACACCAGGCGCCGCCTCGTGCTGGCGCGCGACCACATCGGCATCCGCCCGCTCTACTTCGCGCTCCTGCACGGGCACGGCGTCGTCTTCGCGTCGGAGACGCGCGCGCTGCTGCAGGATCCCGGTGTTGCGCGCGACTGGTGCCCGAACGGCATCGATGCCTATCTGGCGCTCGGCTACATTCCGGCGCCGCTCACCGCCTATCGCCGCGTCAGCAAGCTCGAGCCGGCGCAGTTCCTGATCGTCGACGGCCGGCGCATGCACGTGGAGCAGTTCTGGGATCTGCCGCTCCCGTCCGCGACCAACGCGCCCGGCGACCTCACGCCGGCGTTGACGGCCGCGCTGAAGTCGGCCGCCAGGCGGGACCTGAAAGACCAGAAGCACGCGGGCCTGCTCTACTCGGGCGGCATCGCGTCGTGTGCGCTGCTGTCGGCTGCGCCGACGGGGACCGGCATCCCGATCACGGTCGACGTGGACGTCGACGCCTCGGAGCTGACGCGCAGCGACGCCGCCGCCGCGCACCTTGGCCGGGTACGGGAGCTCGAGACGATCGCACAGCCGACCTCGTCGCTCATCGACGAGCTGTCGGCCATCGGCGGCGAGCCAATCGGCGATCCGTCGGCGGTTACGCAGCTCGCCATCTGCAAGGCGGCGGCGAGATACGGCGGCGTCGCGCTGTCGGCGCATGGCGCCGCGGTGCTGTGGGCGCCCAACGCCCGCCGCCGGGCGCTGCTCGCCCGCTTCACGCGGCCGCGCGACCTGCGGACATCGAAGCTCGCCTACCGCCTCTGGGACGACGAGCATCGGCGTTCGATCTACACGCGCGGTTTCGCCTGGGAGGTGCGCGAGGCCAACCCGTTCGTCCGCCACCTCGAACGCTACGCCTCGCGGGCGACCAACGACCCCGTGGACCGCGCGATGTACGTCGATGCGCGGACGTTCCTGCCCGACAACACGCTGGTGGTCGCCGCTCGGGCAGCGGCGGCGGCGGGCATCTCGCTGCGCTACCCGTTCCTCGATCGGCAGATGGTGGAGCTCGCCACCGTCACGCCCGCGTCCTTGAAGCAGCACGGGCGCATCGACATGTGGGCGTTGCGCCGGCTGCTGATGCCGCAGCTGCCGCCGCGGCTGCTGCCGGCCGCGCTCAGACAGCCGCCGCGCCATCCCTGGCTGTCCGGCGCCCTGACGACGCTGGTGCCGAAAATGCTGTTTGGCCCGCGGTTCGACGGCCGCGGCATCGTCTCGCGTCCCGCGCTGCGCCAGCTGTGGAACGAGCACCTCACGTCGCGGGCGGATCATTCGCGCCGCCTGTGGGCGCTCCTGATGCTCGAGTACTGGTTCCGCAACTCCATCGACGGCGCTGCCGCGGCCGAGCCGTTGGAATACGCCGTGCTAGTGAAGGCAGCCTGAGATGTGTGGCATCGCCGGAATCGTCTCGCACGATCGCCTCGGACCCGACGACCAGGCCCGCGCGATCGCCATGCGCGACGTCATGAGCTACCGCGGTCCCGACGGCGCCGGCCTGCACGCGGACGACTGGGCCGTCCTCGCGCACCGGCGCCTGAGCATCGTCGACCTGGCGGGCGGGCACCAGCCGCTGTCGAACGAAACAGGGACCACCTGGATCACCTTCAACGGCGAAATCTATAACCACCGCGACGTACGCGCGCAGCTGGAAGGGGCAGGCCATACCTACCGCACGCGCTCGGACACGGAAACCATCGTCCACGCCTACGAGCAGTGGGGCGACGAGTGCGTGCAGCACTTCCGCGGCATGTTCGCGTTTGCCATCTGGGACGGCGCCGCACGCCGCCTCCTGCTGGTGCGCGACCGCCTCGGCGTCAAGCCGCTGTACTGGGCGATGGCCGGCGATCGGCTGCTCTTTGCCTCCGAGATCAAGGCCATCCTGAAAAGCGGCCTCGTGGCCGCGAAGCCGAACGTGCGCGTCCTCTCCGAGGTGCTCGCCACGCGCGGCACCGCCGGCGAAGAGACGATGTTCGAGGGGATCTACAAGCTGCTCCCCGGCCACCGGCTCGTCTTCGAGGGCGGGCGCGTCCGCGTCGAGAAGTACTGGGAGCTGCCGCTCGACGGACCGGATCCTGAGCTCGAACGCCTCCCCGACGGCGCGCTCATCGATCGCTTCCGCAGCCTGCTGCAGGAGTCCGTGCGGCTGCGGCTGATGTCCGACGTCCCGCTCGGCATGTTCCTCTCGGGCGGCATCGACAGCAGCGCCATCGCGGCGCTGATGGCGCGCGAGATCGACCGTCCCGTCGACACCTTCTCGGTGGCGTTCGCGGATCGGCGCTTCAGCGAGCTCGAATACGCGCGCGCGGTGGCGCGGGCGATTGGCGCCAACGCGCACGAGATCGTCATCGACGACGACGACTTCTTCGCCGCGCTGCCGCGGCTGGTGTGGCACGAGGACGAGCCGATTGCCCACCCGTCCAGCGTGCCGCTGCACTTCGTGTCGGTGCTCGCGCGACAGCACGTCGTGGTGGTGCTCACCGGCGAAGGAAGCGACGAGCTGCTGGCGGGCTACGGCAAGTATCCGCGCGCGGTCATCAACTGGCGCGCGGGCACGGTCTACGAGCGGCTGGTGCCGGCGGCGGTCCGCGCCTCGGTGGCCGGGTCGCTGCTGCCGAAGCTGCCGGGCCGCGCGGGACGCTACGCGCGCCGATCGTTCCTGGCGATGCCGCGCAACGTCTCGGCGATGTTCCTCGACAACTTCGCCGGCATGCCGGTGCAGCAGCAGCGCGAGCTGTTCTCGGCCACGGCCCTTGCCGGCGGCGACCCCTACGCCTCGTCGCTCGCCTATTTCAACGAGGTCAACGGCCGGAGCGGGCTCCTCGGACGCCTGCTGCACACCGACATCAAGACGTACCTCGTCGAGCTGCTGATGAAGCAGGACCAGATGAGCATGTCGGCGTCGATCGAGAGCCGCGTGCCGTTTCTCGACCACGTGCTCGTCGAATTCGCCGCCCGGCTGCCCGACCGCCTCAAGCTGCGCGGCTTCACGACCAAGCGCATCCTGCGCGAGGCGATTCGCGGGCTGCTGCCCGACGAAATCCTCACGCGCAAGAAGATGGGCTTCCCCGTCCCGTTCGGCCAGTGGACGCGCGGCCGCTGGCAGCCCGTCGTGCGCGATGTGCTGCTCGATCGCCGCACGCGCGAGCGAGGCCTGATCAATCCCGCGGCGGTGGAGCAGCTGCTGGCCGCACACCGCGACGGCGCCACGGCCGGCGGGGACGCCATCTGGGCGCTCGTCAACCTCGAGCTCTGGTACCGCACCTTCATCGACGGCGAGGGCGCGCAGACGCTGCCCGAGCCAGCGACCCGCGAACCACGAACCACCGGATCCCCGATCCTCGATCCCGGATCCCCGATCCCCGAGAGGACAGCCACAGTATGAGAGTCGCCGTATTCGGCCTGGGTTACGTCGGAAGCGTCTCGGCCGCGAATTTCGCCGCGGACGGCCACGATGTCATCGGCGTCGACGTCAATGCCGAGAAGGTCGCCGCGGTCAACGCCGGCCGCAGCCCCATCGTCGAGCCGGGCCTCGAGGACCTCCTGAAGGCCGGCGTCGACGCGCGCCGCCTTCGCGCCACCACCAGCACGTCGGAGGCGATCGCCGAGACCGACCTGTCGCTGATCTGCGTCGGCACGCCGAGCCGCAAGAACGGAAGCCTCGACCTGAGCTACCTGATCCGCGTCTGCGAGCAGATTGGCGAGGCGCTGAAGGAGAAGACGACCTACCACGTCGTCGTCGTGCGCAGCACGGTGCTCCCCGGGACGACCCACGAGCACGTCATCCCGACGCTCGAGGCGCGCTCGGGCAAGAAATACGGCGAGGGGTTCGGCGTCTCGGTGAACCCCGAGTTCCTCCGCGAAGGGACGGCGCTGAAGGACTTCCGGCAGCCGCCGCTCACCCTCGTCGGCCACAACCACGCCTACGACGCCGCGCCGACCAAGTCGCTCTACGACAACGTCGAGGCGCCGCTCTACGGCACCAGCATCCGCGTCGCCGAGATGATGAAGTACACGAGCAACGCCTGGCACGCGGTGAAGGTGGTGTTCGCCAACGAGATCGGCAACCTGTGCAAGCGCGTCGGCATCGACAGCCACGACGTCATGGACATCTTCGTCCAGGACGAGAAGCTCAATATCTCGCCGTACTACCTGAAACCGGGCTTCGCCTTCGGCGGCTCGTGCCTGCCGAAGGACGTGCGCGCGCTGCAGTACCGGGCGCGTGAGGTCGATCTCGAGATGCCGTTGCTCAACGCGCTGCTCGGAAGCAACCGCCTGCAGATCCAGCACGCGATCGACCAGATCGTCGACACCGGCAAGAAGCGCGTGGGCATCCTCGGTTTCAGCTTCAAGGCGGGGACCGACGACCTGCGCGAATCGCCGATGGTGATTCTCGGCGAGGCGCTCCTCGGCAAGGGGTACGAGCTGTGCATCTACGACCGCAACGTGTCATTGGCGCGGTTGATGGGTGCGAACAAGGAATACATCGAGCAGCAGATTCCACATCTGTCGCGTCACCTGTGCGATTCGGTTGACGACGTCATTTCGAAGAGCGACGTCATCGTCATCGGCAACGGCGCGCCCGAATTCGCCGCGGCCGTCGAACGGTGCCGTCCCGATCAGAAGGTCATCGACCTGGTACGCATCCCGATTAACTTCGCCGCCCTGCGGGCTCAGTACGATGGCATCTGCTGGTAGATGGGGCTGTTTCACGCAGCGTTCGGCTTCTTTCTCACGTGGTGGGGCGCGTACCTGCTCGCGCTGCTCGACGCCACACTGGTGTTCTTCTTGCCATTTGGCGTCGACGCGCTCGTAATCTACCTGTCCGCCCGCCACAACGGGATGCTGTTCTGGATCTACCCGTTGCTGGCGACCGCCGGCTCGATCACCGGCGCGGCGTTCACCTACTGGGTCGGCCGCAAGGCGGGCGAGATCGGCCTCGAGCGCTTCGTGCCGAGCCGTCGCTTCGAGCGGCTCCGCACGCGCGTCCAGAAGCAGGGCGCCGTCGCGATGGCGTTTGCGGCGCTGCTGCCGCCTCCCTTTCCGCTGACACCGTTCGTGCTGACGTGCGGCGCGCTCGAGGTGGACCGCCGGATCTTCTTCGGGACCTTCGCGCTGATGCGGCTCATCCGTTTCGGCAGCGAGGCAGCGCTCGCCCGCGTCTACGGCCGCGGGGTGCTGCGCGTGCTCGAATCCGAGCAGTTCCAGACGGTGATCATCGGGTTCATCGTCGTCGCGGTAATCGGGACGCTCGTCTCCGCGGTGATGCTCTGGAAGAGCACGCGGCAGCCGCGGCTGCGGGCGGCGTAGCTGCGACGACCGTTGGTCGTTCGTGGTTGGTCGTTGGGCGCGGATCGTTAGTCGTTGGTCGCTGTGGCGCGAGACGCCAGCTCGTCCGACGGTATTCCTAACGGACGCGCCTGCAGGTTGAAGTAGGCCTCCGACGCCTGCAGCCACGTCAACTCCACCAGCTCGCGCTCGGAAAACAGCTCTCGCGCGGCGGCCAGGGTCGCCGCGCCGATTCTTCCGTCCTCGACAATGTCATCGACCCACGCGAGCGCGGCCCGCTCGCGCGGCGAGAAGGCCGTGCTGCCGCGCCACGCGGGCAGCTGGTCGAAGCGCTCGGGCCCCATGCCCTTCCTGACGGCCAGCGCCAGCCCCAGGTCCGCGCAGAAGTCACAGGACCGGCGCGTGGAGACGTAGACGGTGACGAGCGAGCGCAACCCCGGGTCGAGGACCGTCGCGTGGCCGCGGATCCATTCGATGAGCAGGCCGACCGCGAGCAGCACCGGCGCCCGGCTGTAAATAACGCGCAAGGGCATCAGCACCTTCCCGTAACGGCGCCGTGCGACGCGATACACCACGCGCATCAGGAAACCCGGCGTCTCAACCGGCGGCAGCAACGTCACCGAACCGCCCGCCAGTCACCCGTCTTCGCCAGCTCGCGCGCGAAGCACCCTTCAGCGCGCGTCTCCGCCTCGCGCTGCGCGGTCGCCGACACGGCAAGCATCAACTCGGCGTCGGTGGGACATCGCGTTCGTGCCGACACGGGCCGGGCACTGGCGGCCTGCGCGAAGTAACGCGCGGCGCCGACCCGTACCCATTCGGGACGGCCGGCGAGCGGCCCCCCCACGAGCAGCTCGGCAACGGCCAACCGGACGGATGCGTCGAGACCGCCACGCTGCGCCAGCACGGCGGCGGGGGCGAGGTCGATGGCCGTTCCTTCGGCCACGTCGCTCACCCACCACGGCCGGTTGGTTGCGAGGCGGAAGCTGTCGAGCGTGTCGTGCAGGCGGATCGTCATCGGCAGCACTGAGGTCCCGAGCTTACGGGCAAGATCGTCGTGCGCGGCGGCCGCCATGCGCTCGACCTCGGAGGCCGTGACGGACGAACCGCGCGGCACGGTCACGGAGATGGCGCTGCCGCGCGGCGCAACGACCGCGCCGGGCGGACGCGGCGCCGGTGCAGCGGTCAACGTGTCATTGGAGCGCGGGATCGGAATCGGAACCGGGATGGCGACGCCCGACAGCGGGGTGAGCTCGAGGCCCGGATAGTACTGCCCGAGAATCACGCGCGCCGTTTCGCCGCGCGCCGCCCGGCGCGCGGCGCCGATCACGCACATCCCCACACCGTGCCCGAAGCCGTGGCCGGTAAAGCGCAGCAGGTTGCCGCGCTTCTCGACAGTGAACGCCGTGCTCTTCAACTCGACGGCGCCAACCGCGAGGCGGAACTGATCGCCCGCAATCACGTCCGGACGCATCCCCGACAGCCGCAGGCGGGCGACGCGTCCGGACGAGGTCCGGCCGTCGACCCGAATGTCCCTCAGCCGATCGCCTTCGAAGCCGGCGCGCTCGAGCGCGCGCTGCACGTCGTCGAACGCGAAGTCAGCGATCCACGCGGGATCGTCCTCGCACACGTCGTCCTTGCGCGAAACCAGGTAGGGATACTCGGCGCCAGGCCAGACGTCGGCGGCACGCTCGGAGCGGCCGCCGCACGCAGCGGAGTAGAACACCTCCGCAAGATCCCCGTGATAGGTCAGCACCTCGCCGGCCGTCGCCATCGCGACGCGGCGCGATGTCGGCGTTGACGGGCGCGGCACCTGGCAATGCGTGCTGTCGCACAGGTCGTAGCCGTCGCGCGCGTGACGGCCGCCGTTCTTCAGCGTGTAGGTGCGGATCGCAATCGCGAGCGCCTGCTGGGCGGCCTCGCCGGCCCTCGGATCGCCCTCGCCCGCAAGCACGCGCGAGACGTAGACCTCGAGCGGAATCGGCGTGACGTGACCGTCGAGAGTGGAACCAATGCGGAGGGTGCGGCCGCCGCTGGCCGCCGCGAGATCGGCTTCGGTCAGCTCGCCCTGGGCGAGCATCGGGTCAAGCCCACGAAGGAAGAGAACCACGAAGATGGCGAAGAACACGAAGGGAAAAAGAATCCTTCCTGTCTTCGCCTTCGCGCCCTTCGCGCCCTTCGTGGTTCTCAATTGTCTTCGTGTCCTTCGTCTCCCCGGGTCATAGTTTCGTCTTGCACCCCGGCCTGCAGCGGCACGGGATCTGTTTCTCGCCGTCCGTGTAGTAGTTGTAGGTGAGCTCCTCGCCCGGCTCGATGTTCCGCGCCGCGCGAATCCAGATCGTCTTGCCGAGGATGTGGCTGTAGCAATTCGGCCTGCAGGCGTGGTTGATGAAGCGCGCGAGGTTGCCGCCGACGTTGGCGTCGCGCACCCAGCGGCGATTCACCGTGAAGCACCAGATGCACCCGTTCTCCAGGTACCTGGTTTCGCGCTGCAGGCTCTCTTTGTGATCGATCAGTTCTCCGGCGTAGTCGATGATGCGCGTGTTCTTCGTGATGGGGTCGAGGGTGAAGATGCCCCAGCCATGGAGTTTCGAGCGACGCCGCACAATTCTGGGAAAATCGCGTTCACCTGCCATCTCGAGACAGGATAACAGGGATACACTGTTCGAATGAGCGTCGGTAAGCGCGAAGTGCTTCAGGCGTGGGGCCGCATCCTTGCGGGCTACCGCCCGAACATCTCGATCGAGATCACGCGCGAGTGCCCGCTGCGCTGCCCTGGCTGCTACGCCTATGGTGCAGATCATCTCGGCGGCGACGTCACGCTTCGCAGCCTCTCCGACTACAAGGGCGACGAGCTCGTGACGCGCTTCATGGCGCTCGTCGATCGCCACCGTCCGCTGCACGTCTCGATCGTCGGCGGCGAACCGCTCGTCCGCTATCGCGAGCTCGATCGCATCCTCCCGCAGCTCGCCGAGCGCCAGATTCACACGCAGCTGGTGACGAGCGCCGTGCGGCCGATTCCGGCGGAATGGGCCGCGCTGCCGCGCCTGCAGCTGGTGGTCTCGATCGACGGCCTGCAGCCCGAACACGACGCCCGCCGCACGCCGGCGACCTACGACCGCATCCAGAAGCACATCGAAGGGCATCAAATCACCGTCCACTGTACGGTGACGCGCCAGCAGGTGCGCCGCGACGGGTACCTCGAGGAGTTCCTCCACCTGTGGAACGCGAACCCGCATACGCGGCTGATCTGGATCAGCCTGTATACGCCGCAGAAGGGTGAGATTTCCGAGGAGCGGTTGACGCGCGCCGACCGCGCGAAGGTGATTGCCGAGCTACGCCGGCTGATGCCCCGCGTGCCGAAGCTGCAGATGCTCGACGGCATCCTGAAGGTGTACGCGAAGCCGCCGGCGTCGCCGGATCAGTGCGTGTTCGCGCAGACCACGGAATGCTATTCGTCGGATCTCGAACGCCGGATCACGCCTTGCCAGTTTGGTGGGAACCCTGACTGCTCGAACTGCGGGTGCATCGCGTCGGCGGGGTTGGAAGCAATCGGCCGCCACAAGCTGCGCGGCGGCATCGCGGTAGGACGCATCTTCTACGCGTCGCTGCAGGTGGGACGCACGGTCGAGCGCGTTCGAAACGCGGTGTAGCTAGCGGTCCGACGCTTCGGCCAGCTCCGCCTCGAGCCTCCTCTCCTTGATCTCCCGCTTCGCTCCCTTCGCTTCCTTGGCGGCGAGGTCGGTCCTTGCCCAATCGCTCTCGAACACCTCGAGCATGTGCGTGACCGTCTTCGGCTCCTTCACGATGAGGCCGACCTCCCTCCGCCCGTCGAGCTCGAGCGCGCGGAGGCTCTGGCTGCCGACAAACGCGGTGTCGCCGTCGCGCACCATCGCGCGGACGTGCAGGCGAAGCCCGGGCATCTTCTGGACGCGCATCGCGTGGCCGCGCTTCCCCACCTTGCCGAGGATGCGGACGTCCACGCCGGCCTTGATGCGCTGGTTGATCAGGCGCAGCATCTGGAGGTCGGTGACCTTCGGGTCCCAAATCAGCAGCTGCTTCCGCGCGCGCTTGATGAAGGTGGCGAGAATCTCGCGCGCGTTCTCGGGGCTGACCACGAACGACACCTCTTCCTGCGGCTCGTACTCCTGGCGCAGCGTATCCGCCTCGAAGAGGCGAATCGCCTCGTTGACCGCACGGCGGTCCTTCGTAACGATGCCGAAGCTGCGGCTCTTGAGGTCGAGCGCGGTGAAGTTGAACCCGTGGACGTGCAGCTCTTCACGGTCCACGATCATCATCTTGCCGTGATAGCGGGTGAACGAATCGCCGGTGCGGGCGACGAGGATGCCCTTTTCCAGCATCCGCATCTCCAGCTGGCGCAACCCCTTTTCGCCCTGCGAGCCCTGATGCGCAATGAGCGCGCGGACGACCACCCCGCGGGCGCGCGCCGCCTCGAGCTCTTTTTCCATCGGCTTCAGGTCGAAGCGGAAGATCATCACATCCACCGACTTCTGGGCCTTCCCGATGACTTCGAGCACGGGCTTGATCCCGTCGTCCGGCTGAACGATGAGTTCCACGACTCCCCTTCGGGACCAGACGGCTACCTCAACCACGCGAGGTAGTGTGCTGGTGTCCCTCGATGGGTTACAGCAAAGAGCTGGCCGTCCGCCGCCGGCGGCACAGGTCGCGCTAGGCGATCGCCCTATGTAGTTCGGCGGCGCGGGCAAGCGCGGCCTCGACGTTCGGCAGGATGTTGGCCGCGCCCACGTGGCGGTGAAATTCGGCCTGCGCCATGAGGCGCGCCGGGTGCGCCGGGGCTCCGCACAGTAGGAGCGCACGGCCGGAGGCGTGCAGCGCATCCGCGAAATCCTGGATCGCTTTCATCCCCGTGGCATCGATCGCGGTCATGTTGCGCAGCCGAAGGACCACGATAGGTGTCATCTCTTGGACATGGCTCGTCAGGCTCGTCAGCTTGTCCGTCGCGCCGAACAGGAACGGGCCGTGGATGCGATAAATCGTCACGTAGTCCGGGATTGGCTTGTCCTGCAGGACGTGCTTCCGCCCGTGCTCCACGTATTCCGTGGTCACGCGCGAGATGCTGGTCGTCAGGGAGATGCGCCGGATGAACAGCAGGGCGGCGAGGATCATGCCGGTCTCCACGGCCACGGTGAGGTCCGCGACGACCGTCAGGACGAAGGTGACGAGCCAGACGAGGCGATCCGTCCAGCTGTGCTTCCACAGCTCGCGCGCCTCGTGCCACTCACCCATGTTGTAGCAGACGACCATCAGGATGCCGGCGAGCACCGCCATCGGCACCGCCGCCGCCAGCGTCGAGGCGGCGAGGAGAATCACGAGCAGCGTGACTGCGTGAACGATCCCGGCAACCGGCGTCTTCGCGCCCGAGCGGATGTTGGTCGCGGTTCGCGCGATGGCGCCGGTGGCGGGAAGGCCGCCGAACAGCGGCGAGATGATATTGGCGACGCCCTGCGCGAAGAGCTCGACGTTCGAGTCATGGCGCGTCCGCGCCATCCGGTCCGCCACCACTGCGGACATCAGCGACTCGATGGCGCCGAGCATCGCGACCGTCAGGGTCGGCGACAGCAGCCGCAGGATGAGCTCCGGCCGGAAGTGCGGGATGGTCAGCGATGGCAGGGTTGCGGGGATGCCGCCGAACCGCGAGCCAATGGTTTCGACTGGCAGCTGCAGCACGCTCGCGATCAGGGTGCCCATGACCAGCGCGACGATGTAGCCGGGCACGCGCGGCACGAGCCGGTTCCAGGTCGCGATCAGGAGCACCACGAAGACGGCGAGGATCACGACGGGCGGAGACGCGGCGCCGAGATGGCTCCCGAGGACGCGCACGCGTCCGATGAAATCGCCCGGCGCCGGGCTGTCGAGCATGATGCCGAAGAAATCCTTCAGCTGCGTGCTGGCGATGACGATGGCGATCCCGTTGGTGAAGCCGAGCACGATCGGACGCGGGATGAAGCGGACGGCCGTGCCCGTGCCCGTCAGCCCCATGATCACGAGGATGACGCCGGCCATCATGGTGCACATGAAGAGGCCGTCGACACCGTAGGTGGCGATGATGCCGTACACTACCACCACGAAGGCGCCGGTCGGGCCGCCGATCTGCACCATCGAGCCGCCGAGCGCGGAGATGACGAAGCCGGTGGCGATCGCCGTATAGATACCTGCCTGCGGCGGCATCCCCGACGAGATGGCAAATGCCATCGCCAGCGGAAGCGCGACGAGGCCGACCGTGACGCCGGCGATCAGGTCGGCGGTAAAGGTGTGCAGCGAATAATGGCGCAGCGCGACGACGGACGCGGGGATGAACCTCTTGCGATGCGGCATCGAAGATCTATTTTACCGGTCAGGCCATAACCACGCGGCCCCGCGCACGCCGCTCGAATCGCCGTGACGCGCGGGGACGAGGCGCGTTTTCCGGGGTTCGGTTCGCTGTTCGGCGGCGAAGATATAGGCAGACCACAGCCGCGGAACGTTCGTGTAGAGCCGGTCGATGTTCGACATGCCGCCGCCGAGCACGATGACGTCGGGGTCGAGCACGTTGATCACGCTGGCGAGCCCCCGCGCCATGCGCCGCTCGTAGCGGCGCAGCGTTTTGTCCGCCGCCGCATCACCGCGCTGCGCTGCGGCGACGATCTCGCGCGGCGTCATACGAACGCCGCTCGCCCGCTCGTGATCCGCGATAAAACCGGGCCCCGACAGGAACGTCTCGATGCACCCGCGCTTGCCGCAATAGCAGTCGGGCCGCGCCGCGTCGTCGGCGTCGGGCCAGGGAAGCGGATTGTGGCCCCATTCGCCCGCGATACCCTCGGCCCCCGTCACCAGGCGGCCGTGGACGACGATGCCGCCGCCGACGCCGGTGCCCGCAATCACCGCGAAGACCACCTCTGCGCCCGCGGCGGCGCCGTCGGCGGCTTCGGAGACGGCGAAGCAGTTGGCGTCGTTGGCGATGCGGAGAGGGCTGTCGAGACGTGCTTCGAGATCGTGTTGGAGCGGCCGGCCGATGAGCCACGTGGAGTTGGCGTTCTTGACGAGCCCGCTCGTCGCGGAGATGGTGCCCGGGATGCCGATGCCGATGGTGGCACCGGGCGGGATCCGCTGCTGGAGGTCGTGGACGATATCGACGATCGCCGCCAGCGTCGCGTCGTAATCACCCCGGGGCGTGTCTACGCGGGCACGCGCGACCTCCCGGCTGCCATCGAGCGCGACGGCCTCGATCTTGGTCCCGCCCAGGTCGATTCCGATGCGAAGCGACACCCCGAGAGCTTACAATCCGAGTCATGTCGAGACGAAAGTTCCTCAAGGCGTCGGCGGTCATCGGCGCGGGCGCGGTCACCGGCGCGTTCGGCCGGGCGGACGAAGCGTTCGCGCAGCAGAAGGCGCCCGCGGTCGTGACCTCGACGCCGGTCCGCATCATCATGGCGGGCTACGCGCCGCCCAACAACGGCTTCAGCCTGTCGTTGAAGCGGATTGGCGAGCGCATCCAGGCGAAGTTCGGGAAAGACGTGGATGTGAAGTACATCTACAACATCATCGATCTCGGCTACAAAGGCGAGGACCTGCCGTGGCTCGTCGAGAGCGGCGTGCTGACGGTCGCCTACCAGTCGAGCAGCTACTTCACCGGGCAGATTCCCGACCTCGGCATCGCGGACCTGCCGTTTCTCTTCTCCGACACCGCGAAGGCGCGCGCCTCGATGGACGGCCGCTTCGGCGCCACGCTGGCGCAGCGGATGGAGACGAAAGGCAACTACCGCATCCTCGGCTGGTTCGAAAACGGCTTCCGCCACATCTCGAACCGGCTGCGGCCGATTCACACGCCGGCCGACATGAAGGGGATGACGATCCGCGTGCTGCCGAGCAAGGTGCAGGAGCGCACCTTCCAGCTGCTCGGCGCGACGCCGCGGGTCATGGACCTCTCGGAGCTGCTTCCCGCCATCAAGGCGGGCATGCTCGACGCCCAGGAGAACCCGTTCTCGAACACGACCACCTACGGCGTCCACAAGTTCCACAAGTTCCACACCGCCTCGAACCACTTCTATCTCTCGCGTCCGATCTTCTTCAACAAGACGGCGTTCGACGCGTGGCCGAAGGCGCTGCAGGACGAGATGCGCGCCGCCGTGCGCGAGGCGGTCGAGTTCCAGCGCGGGCTGCACGTGAAGGAAGAAGAAGACGCGATGGTGGAGATCCGGAAGGAAGGCGGAACGATCGTCGAGCTCACGCCGGAAGAGCACCAGAAGTTCGTCGACGCCGTGAAGCCGATCTACGGAGAAGCCCGCGGCCAGTACGACCGCGAGCTCCTCTCGCTGGCGAACCTGTAGCTACTTCGTACCCTTCGCGCCCAGTTCCTTCATCGCCAGCGCGGCGTTGTTCCGCACCCGGTTCCGGTCGCCGTCCGTGGCGATCGGCGCGTAGCCGTTGTACTTGGCGGGGATTTTCCAGCTCGCGGCCACGTCGGCGGCGCTCTTCCCGCCCCTCATCGCTGTCTGCACGTCGGTGAGGAAGTCGCGGTTGAACTGCGCGTATTCCTTCAGGTCCGCCGGCTGCATTTCGTTGGCATGACCGGTGACGATCGTGTCGTACTTGCCGTTCAGCGTGTTGTACGCCTTGTCGAGACTCTTGTCGATCTCGACGGCGCTGCCGCCGTTGTTGGCGTCGAGCAGCGGGATGTTCTTGCCGGAGAAGATGTCCGCGGCGTGCAGTATGCGGTTGGCCGGGAACAGCACCCACGCGTCGCCGTTGGTGTGGCCGCGGCCGAAGTAGAACAGGTCGACTTCATCGGCGCCCTTGCCGATGGTCATCTTGTCCTTGAACGTCCGCTTCGGCAGTCCCTTGTTCCCGTTCTGCTGGAAGATGGTCTGCGCCGGCACCGTCTGATCGGCGGCCGTGCTGTTCGGGATCATCTTCTTCATGTTCTCGGCGGTATTCGCCTGGACGACGATGTCGACCGTTGCGGGGAACGACACGTTGCCGCTCACGTGATCGCCGTGCGTGTGCGTGTTGATGAGCGTCGTCACGGGCTTGTCGGTGAGCGTCTTGATCTTGTCGAGAACCGGCTGGCCCCAGCCGGGGTTCTTCGAGTCGACCACGACGACGCCGGTGGAGGTGATGAACACGGACGTATTCCCGCCTCCGCCCTTGAGGACGTACTGGTTGTCTTTCAGCTTCGTGACCATCAGCCCTTCAGCCGACGGCGCCGGCGCCTGCTGCGCGACGGCGATCGACAGCGTGCCGACGACGAGCAACGAGCCGAGGATGATGCGTCGTTTCATGCTTTGCCTCCGAAGCGGGGATTATACCGGGATCCGGGATCCGGGATCCGTAGGGATCGGGGATCAGGATCGGGGATCGGGCGTCGCCCTACTGGTAATACTGCTTGTACATGCCGCGACGGAACAGCCAGCCGCCGATCGGACCGAGCCAGCCCAGCACGTAATACATGTAGCCAAGGTCCATCAGCTCGATCAGGTTGCCGTCGAAATCCTTTGCAAAGAAAAAGGAGTGGCCGCGCGGCGAGCGCTCCGGCTGGCTGACGCACTCGACCCCCTTGCTGACGAGGAAGTCGTGCCATCGCTGCAGGTTGCGGACGTTGAACGAGATGTGCGTCAGCCCGACCTGGTTCCAGCGGACCGGTTCCGGCGGGAACTGGGGACGGAACTCGAAGATCTCGAGCACGCCGCCGCCCGGCACGCGGATCCAGCCGATCTTGCACGTCGGATCGACGCTGGCGACGAGCGACGTCACCGGCCGCACGCCGAAGAACGTGCGCACGCGATCGGGCGGCGTATCGGCGACGCCGACGAGCGGACAGCCGAACACCTCCCAGTAGAACTTCACCGCGCGGTTGAAGTCCGAGACCGTGATGCCGACGTGGCTGAAGGATCGCGCGTGCATGTGGCCTACGCTAAATGCGTCTCTTTGATGTGATCGGCCACGCGCAGCGCCTGCGCCGCAATCGTCAGTCCCGGGTTCACCGCCGCCGACGAGGGAAAGAACGACGCGTCGACGACGAACAGGTTGTCGATGTCGTGCGCGCGGCAGAAGGGATCGAGCACGGACGTCCGCGGATCGGTGCCGAAGCAGAGCGTGCCGCACTGGTGCGTCGTGTTCTTCTCCTTGTGCGAATGCGCGACGACCACCCAGAAGCCGAGGCGCCGGAGGATGCGCTTCATTTCCCGCACCAGCCGCTGGTGGCTCGAGACGTTGTTGGGACGGTAGTGCAGCCTGACGCGGCCGTCGGGCGCGATGGTGACGCGGTTCTCGTCGCGCGGGAGATCTTCCGAAATCGCCAGCCAGTCGACGCCGCGCGCCACCCACGCGTCGTAGGCCCACAACGGAATCCACGGCACGACGGTCTGCGCCATCACGCCGTGCGTCCGTCCCTGCGACTGAATCTGGCCGAGCGGGTACGGCATGTCGTCGGTGCCGCGCAGGTAGTAGTCGTTGATCGCCACCGTCTTCTGGAAGACCGTCTCGTTCCGCTTGAACGGGTGAAACCCCTGCATCATCGTCGCGAGGTGCGCCATGTAGCGGCGGCCGACGAGCCCCGACGAGTTGGCGAGGCCGCCGGGATGCCGGTCGTTCGCCGACCGCAGCAGCAGCGCGGCCGAGTTCACCGCGCCGCACGAGACGACAATGACCGGCGCTTCCACCCGAATGGTCTCGCCATGGCGCTCCACTTCGACGGCTTCCACCCTCGAGGCGCGGCCGTTGGTGATCAGCCGGCGCGCGCACGCGCGCGTCCACAGCGTGACGTTCGGCTGCAGCGTCGCGTGCCGGACGCAGCAAACGTCCGCGTCGCTCTTCGCGCCGACCTTGCACGGAAACGAGTTGCACGTGTTGCACAGCACGCAGCCGTCGGTCTCGCCCAGGCGCATGACGCCGAGTGGCAGCGGCGAGGGATGCAACCCGATGCGGCGCAGGTCGCAGACGATTCCGTCCATGACGGCCGCGTGCGGAACCGGTGCGTAGGGAAACGGCCCGCGCGGGACCTCCGTCGGGTCGATCCCGTGCTGGCCGCGGACGTGATACAGCCGCTCGGCCCGCTCGTAGTACGGCGCCAGCGTGTCGTAGCCGATCGGCCAGGCCGGCGAGACGCCGTCGGCGTGCCGCACCTCCTCGAAGTCCTCGCGGCGCAGCCGGTAGAGGACGCTCCCCCAGAACTTGGTGTTGCCGCCGACGCAGTAGTGCGTGTAGGGACGGAACTCCCGGCCGTTCTCGTCGAGCCAGCGCTCGTCGATGCGGTAGCGGAGGTGCTTCCAGACCGCCTCCGGGTTCCAGTTCTCATCTTCCTGCGGGACGAAGTCGCCGCGCTCGAGGATGAGCGTCCGGGCGCCCGTGCCGGAGAGCGCGTGCGCGAGCGTGCCGCCGCCTGCGCCGCTGCCGATGACGATGACGTCGTAACGATGGGTCACAGGCTCGGGATCCGGGAGGCGGCTTGCCCCGAGCGATGTCGAGGGGGATCCGGGATCCGTCCGGGATCCGGGACGATCGGATCGTTGGCGTAAATCTGCTCCATCAGGCGTTGATCGTCCATCGCGCGCTCGAGGCTCATCTCGGGCTGGCGCCCCTCGCGCGCCGAGCGCACGAAGTCGCGATACATGGCGCGGTAGCCGCGGATGTCACGGAAGCCTGGGAACTGGAGCCGCGGTCGCCCATCGCCCCGGACGAGGACGAACAGGCCGTTCGACTCGAACGTGATCACGCGCCGGCGGCCGAACAGCTTCGAGAGCCGGAGGCCGCGGAGCAGCGACGGGATCTCGCGCGAATAGTACAGCGATCCGACCGCGCCGTTGTCGTAGGTGAAGGCGACGAGCATGCTCTTGGCGCGCCTGTCGGGACCTCCGCTCGCCAGCGGCGGCCGGTAGCCGTGCGCCTCGACGATGCGCGGGCCGAGGCTGTTGGCCAGGTGCAGCCAGTGGATGCCCTCTTCGAAGAACGCGTCGCCGCCGGCCATCGCCTCGTCGTTGCGCCAGTCGTCGGCCGCCTTGAGCTTGTGCGCGATCGACGTGAAGTGGGCGAAGACCATCTCGCCGAGCGTGCCCGCGGCCACCAGGGCCCGCAACTGCACGGCGAGCGGCTTGTAGTGATCGTTCTCGCCGACGAGGACGACGCGCCCGGCGCGATCGCGCGCGGCAACGGCCGTCTCGTAGTCCTCCATGCGGAGGTAGGCCGGCTTCTCGACGAGCACGTGCTTCCGCGCGGCGAGCGCCGCGAGCGTCAGCGTCAGGTGGTAGCGCGGCGGCACCGCGATGACCACCGCGTCGACGTTCGCGTCCTCGATGGCGGCCGAGTAGTCGGCGTAGGCGGAGACGCCGCCGAAGTCGCGGCAGAAGGCGTCGGCCTTCGCGCGCGTGCGGCTGGCATAGCTGCAGGCGATCTCGCTGCGCAGCGACTTCAGGTGACGGCTATGGACACGGGTGATGAAGCCGCAGCCGAGAAAGGCGATTCGCAGGGGACCCAAGGACGCCCCAGTTTACGTCAGCGGGCAGCGGGCAGCGGGCGGCTGGCGGCGAACGGGCAACTGCAGCTGGCGGCGGGCAGCGGGCAGCGGGCAGTGGGCGGGCAGTCGGCAGTGGACAGTCGCTGGCCGGTGACGCTTCAGGGCTCCGCCGGCATGAACGTCAGCCACTTACCGCGATCGCAGTAGTAGAACTCAAGCGCTTTTCCTTCGAGTGCCAGGCCGTCGTGCGCGAGCGGCGGAAGCTGGAGACGCGCACCGTTTTCAGCTGACTCCCGCGCCACGGCTCATGCGTGGAATCGCGACTCGCATAACTGACTACGCGAAAGCGTAGTCCTCGAGGAGGTCGACATCGTTATGGGCTGTAAAGGCGGTCGCACACGTCGACGGACCGCCCCAATACACGTGAATCGTCGAACGACCATTCGCCGAGCACAATGCTGCTCAGTCACGCTGTCCACGCGCCGCGAACTCGCCCGATATCACGTTCGTGAGTGGCAGCGGCGCCTTATATCCGCGCACGGCATTACCCCGCACAGGATTCGCATCACGCGGAGTGCCGGCCTGCGTAATGCGGCATCCGTCGGCGAGCATCCGCTGCTTCACAGTCGCCGGAACATCTCGCGGCAGTTTACAAGACGAACATCCAGATATTTCTTCATGTGCTCGTGTGCGCCGAATTGCCGTCGTCGTTGTCTTTTCGGTCACCTGCGGCGCCTCACTGCCGACTGCTCACTGCCCGCTGCCCGCTGCCCGCTAGTAGAAGTCATGGGCATCCACCGACGCCCCGCCGTCGATCCCCTGCAGGCGCTCCGCCTTTACCGACAGCACGCCGTCCTGGTGCTGCAGCACACCTTCGACGAGCAGGAACGGCTGGCGGATGACCGTCATCCGCTCGCGATCGAACAGATCGGGACGGATGATCACGTTCGAGATGCCGGTCTCGTCCTCGAGCGTCAGGAAGACGAATCCCTTCGCGGTGCCCGGACGCTGGCGGGTGATCACCATGCCCGCGACGCGGACGCGCCGGCCGTCGCGCGCCTGCGGCAGATCGACCGCGCGCAGCACGCCGCGCAGCGCGAGGTCGTCGCGCCGCAGCGACATCGGGTGCGGGCCGATCGTGAGGCTCATTCCCGCGTAGTCCGCGCGCAATCGCTCGTGGTCGTCCATGGCCGGGAGTGGAGACCGGGATGCGGGATCCCGGATCCCCAATCCCGGATCCCGGAACAGCTCCCCCGCCGGGCGGACCGCGCGTTCGACCTGCCACAAGGCGCTCCTGCGCTCGTTCGTGAACGCATTCAGCGCCCCGATGTCCGCCAGCGTCGTCAGCTCGTCGCGGCGCAGGCCGGTGCGCTGGACGACCTGCTCGATCGACGCGAAGCGGCCGACGGGAGGCCGCTGCACCGTCCACTCGTGCGCGCAGGTGTTGCAGAAGTACGTCCCGTCGCGGACGACCTCGATCATCGAATCGTCGTCAGAGCCGCATTTGGGACATTCGGGCCGTTCGGGCCGGCTAAAGCCGGCCCCTACATCAGGAGAGGACGTGGGGGCCGCCTGCAGGCGGCCCTTCGGAATCTGCGCCATGGCCTGACCCACCTCTTTCCGCAAGCCGTTGACGTACATGAACCCGAGCCGGATGGCGCCGTCCTCCTCGACGCGGCACAGCCAGTCGGACTGCTGGACGTCGATGGGATGAAACCGGAGGCCGCGCCGCTGCGCGTCCTTGACGAGCGACGCCGGGTGATAGAACCCCATCGGCTGGTTGTTGAGCAGCGCCGTGTAGAACGCCGCCGGGTAATGGACCTTGAGATACGCGCTCGCGTAGGCGAGCAGCGCGAAGCTCGCCGCGTGCGATTCGGGAAAGCCGTAGAGCGCGAACGAGGTGATCGACTGGATGATGCGCTCCGCCGTCTCACCCGTGATGCCGTTGCGCGCCATCCCCTCGCGCAGCTGCAGCTCGATCAGCTTCATCCGCTTCTCCGAGCGCTTGAAGCCCATCGCGCGACGCAGCTCCTCGGCCTGCCCGCCGGTGAAGCCGGCCGCCGCCATCGCCATCCGCAGCAGCTGCTCCTGGAAGAGCGGCACGCCGAGCGTGCGCGCGAGGATCGGCTCGAGGCACGGGTGCAGCGGTACGACCGGCTCGCGCCCCGCGCGCCGGTTCAGGTACGGATGCACCATGTCGCCGACGATCGGACCGGGGCGGATGATGGCGACCTGCACCACGAGATCGTAGAAATGCGCCGGCTTCAGCCGCGGCAGCGTCGCCATCTGCGCGCGCGACTCCACCTGGAAGACGCCGATCGTCTCCGCCTGCTGCAGCATCTCGTAGACCTTCGCGTCGTCCATGGGGATGTGGGCGAGATCAAAGGTGGCAGGAGGCAGGGGGCAGGGGGCAGAAGGAGGCAGGTGCCCCCTGTTCACCAGCTCAATCGCATCCTGCAGCGCAGCCATCATCCCGAGCCCGAGCAGATCGACCTTCACGATCCCCATGTCCGCACAGTCGTCCTTGTCCCACTGGATGACGACGCGCCCCGGCATCGTGGCGGGCTCGAGCGGGACGACCGCATCGAGCTCGCCCTGGCAGATCACCATCCCCCCCGAGTGCTGGCCGAGATGCCGCGGCAGATCCTGGACGGCGAGCCACAGCTGCGCGAACGTCTTCATCCGCGGCATCGAGAGCGAGAGGCCCGCCTCCGCCACGTGACGGCCGAGCGTGTCGTTCGGATCGGTGAACTCGAAGTTGTTCATCACCTTCGCGAGCCGATCGACGTCGTCCTCGTGCAGCGAGAGCGCCTTGCCGACCTCGCGCGCGGCGCTGCGGCTGCGATAGGTGATGACGTTGGCGGTCATCGCGGCGCCGAGCCGCCCGTACTTCTCGTAGACGTGCTGGATGACGCGCTCGCGGCGATCGCCGCTCGGCAGGTCGAGATCGATGTCCGGCCACTCGCCGCGCTCCTCCGACAGGAAGCGCTCGAACAGCAGGTCCATCTTGATCGGATCCACCGCGGTGATGCCGAGGCTGTAGCAGACGGCGCTGTTGGCCGCCGAGCCGCGCCCCTGCACGAGGATGTCCTGCTGGCGGCAGTAGTTGACGATGTCCCAGACGATGAGGAAGTAGCCGGCGAGATCGAGCTTCTCGATGAGCGCGAGCTCGCGCGCGATCTGCGCGCGCGCCTTGTCGTGGTACGGCCGGTAGCGCTCGCGCGCCCCCACGTCGGTGATGTGGCGGAGAAACGACATCTCGGTCTCGCCGTCGGGCACCGGGTACTTCGGAAAGCGATAGCCGAGATCGGCCATCGTGTACTGGAGGCGCTCGGCGAGCGCCACGGTGGCGGCGAGCGCCGCCGGGCGATCGGCGAACAGCTGCGCCATCGCCTCCGGCGACTTCAGGTAGCGCTCCGCGTTGCGCGCCAGCTTCCGCCCCGCCGCGTCGAGCGTCGTCTTGTGGCGGACGCAGGTGAGCACGTCGAAGAGCGGCCGATCCGCGACTTCCGCGAACCGCACGTCGTTGGTGGCGATGACGGAGACGCCGAAGGCGCGCGCGAGCGACTCGAGCGAGGCGTTGGCGGCTTCTTCGTCGCGCAGCAGGTGACGCTGCAGCTCGATGAACACGTTGCGCCGGCCGAAGATGCCGACGATCCGATCGAGCAGGCCGCCGACGCCGTGGCGTGAGGCGTCGAGGACGGGGCGGCCAGCCAGCGCGACGAGCCCCGCGGTGTGCCCCTCGAACTCGTCGAGCGCGAGCGCGCCTTCGCCCTTCGCCGCGCGCATCTTCATGCGCGTCACGAGGCGGCACAGGTTCCTGTAGCCTTCCTGCGCCTCGACGAGCAGCGGCAACCGCCACACAGCTGGCAGCTGGCTGCTGGCAGCTGGCGGAAGGTTCCGCGTTCGCTGCCCGCTGCTGCCCGCTGCCTGCTGCCCGCTGCCCGCTATGGTCAGCTCCGCGCCGATAATCGCCTTCAGCCCCGCCTGCGTCGCCGCCTTGTGGAACCGCGGCGCGCCGTAGACGCCGTCGGCGTCGAGCAGCGCGAGCGCCGGGTAGCCGAGGGCCGCCGCGCGCTCGACGAGCGTTTCGGGCAGCGAGGCGCCCTGGAGAAAGCTGAAGGCCGATGCGGCGTGAAGCTCGATATACACAGTGGGCAGTGGGCAGTGGGCAGTGGGCAGTAAGCGATCGGCAGCCGGCGGCCCGCTAGTCGACAACGCCCTCGATGAACCAGGCATCGGTGTCGCGCTCGCGGAAGACGCGATAGGTGGCGCCGTCGCTGAGCGTCACGTCCCACTCGTCACGCTCCCATGACGTGACGCGGTCGTGGATCCACCATCCTCCAGACGCGCGCCACGGTCCGGCATGGGCTTCGACCTTGCCGCCGTTCAAGCCGCGGCGGTCGCTCGTGACGCGGATCGGCGTCCCGCGATCGACGGTGACGCGGGCGGCGACGGGGAACCGGAAGCGACGGATGGCGACGGCCGGGATCCGGGATCCGGGATCCGGGATCCGCCGAACCTCAGAACCTCCGGATCCCGGATCCCGGATCCCGGATCCCGGGCTGAAGCGTCGCATCTCGAACGCGCCCGGCTGCCACGAGTCGACGGTCACCGCCGCTCCACAGCGGTCCTCCCCCATCAACGCGGTGAGCCGCGCCATCAGCGTCGAGAGCTGCTCGGGCGACGGCAGCGGCCGCGCAAGCAGCGAGAACTGAACGACCCGCCCCGGCGTCGGATCCACCGCAACGACGACGCGATCGATGGCGGCGGCGGGCGGATGCGATTCGAGGTCGAGCAGCGCGAGCGTCCGCAGCGTGCGCGCGTCGCGCATCGGCGCCGGCAGCTGCAGCGAACGCTCGTGCACCTCGCGCGTCACGCCGTCTCTTTTGACGAGGTGCAGGCGGACGTGCAGCACCGCCGCGCCGCGGTCGCGCCGCTCGAGATGCGCCGAGAGCGGCTCCAGCAGCCGCGCGAGCACGAACGAGAGCGGCTCGAGGCCGTCGATCGGCCATTCGAGGTCGAGCGCCTGCTCGAAGCGCTCGTCGGGCACCGACGGCACCAGCGGCCCCGGGTCTTCGCCGCGCGCCAGGCGCTGCCACGCCACGCCGGGCTGTCCGAGCCGCGCGGCGACCTCGTCTCTCGGCAGCCGTGCCAGGTCGCCGAGCGTCCGCAGTCCCCACCGCCGCAGCGTGGGGATGGGTTCAAAGGGTTTATGAGGTTCATGGGGTTCATGAGGTTCATGAGGTTCATGAGGTTCATGAGGTTCATGGGGTTCGTGGAAGATTTCGAGCAGCTCGAGGCGCAGGCACTCGAGCGCGGCGGGTTCGTCACCGGGCTCGACGATGGTGATGCCGGCGCGGTCGTGCGCGAGGAGGCGCGCGGCGGTGCGCGTGCCGGCGACGGCGACGCGGACGCGCAGCCCGCGGTCGGCGGCGGTGCGCCGCAGCTCGCCGGCAATCGTCTTCGCGTCGCCGAACAGGCGCGTCAGGCCGTCGAGATCGACGATGACCTCACGCGCGCCGCACGCGTCCACGCGCGGCGAGAAATCACGGGCGACGGCAAGCAGCGTCTCGAACGAACTGCCTTCCGCGGCATATACAGCGGCAAACATCCGACACTCCCGCAACGCTTCACAGTGAACGGGCCACAAAAATCTCCGTGCCTCTGTGTCTCCGTGGCTCGTGATCAGCGGCTGTCGTTCGCGGTTGCACGGACGCTCACCTCGCCATCCACCCGTCGGCGCGGCGAGACGACGCGAACGGTGACGTCGGCGCCGGCCAGGTGACGGTTGCGATCCGCGTCGCCGGCCCAGCGCGCGCGGCCGGCGAGCAGCAGCGTCAGGCCGCCGGCGCTGCGCGCGAGCGGCTGCGGCGCCACGAGCAGGCACGCCGTGTCGCTCCCTTCGATGACGCGCTGCACGCGCAGCCATGTCGTGAACGGGATCCGCTTGAGCGCGGCGGGCGGCGCGTCGGCGAGATCGAGCACGACGCAGGCGAACCCGCGCGCCTGGAGCACGAGGTTGAGCGCCTTGAGCGCGCGATTGATGGCGCCATCTGGGCCGGCTGACCTGTCCGACGTAGCTCGAAGAGCGAAGTCGGAAGCCGGCCCCCACGACTGACCGCGAATCCAGAGCAGGCGATCGAGATCGACCCCCGCCGCCGCCGCGGACGCGACGTCGAGCCGATCGAAGGTGTCGACGAGCGCGGCAATCTCGCCGCGGCGCGTCGACGCCGCAATCGCCTGCACGGCGAGCGTCGTCCGCCCGGACGAAGACGGGCCGGCGATTTCCGACAACTGGCCGCGCGGCAGGCCGCCGCGCAGGCAGGCGTCGAGCGCGGGGACATCCATGGCCACGAGCGCCGCCTCGTCTCGGTGCTCCCGCGGCAGCGCCGTGGTCAGCGTGCGGTCGAGCTTGCGCGCGCGGAGCGCGGTTTCAATGTCTGCACGGGCATGGTTCGCCATATCTTCGCTTGCAGGCGAAAATATAGCGAAGCACCATCACGCGCGTCAAGCCCGGTAATATGGGAATTCATCTCGTGACCGCCTCGACGGGACAAGCCACCGCGGCCGCCAAGCCATCGACCACCGAGCCGGGCCCCGGCCCCGATCAGCCGACCGCCAGCGCGCCACCGCACGCGGCCGCCGCGCCCCGCTCGCTCGGCAGCCGCACGGTCACGCGCATGTTCGCGGCCTTCACCTACCGCGACTTCCGCGTGCAGTGGTTCGGCGCCTGCACGTCGAGCATCGGCACCTGGATGCAGATCGTCGCGCAGAACTGGCTGGTCCTGTCGCTGACGCACTCGGCGTTCTTCCTCGGCCTCGACGCGTTCCTGCAGCAGCTGCCGATCATCCTCTTCTCGCTCGCCGGCGGCGTGCTCGCCGACCGCCGCGATCGCCGGCGCACCCTGATCGCGTCGCAGTACCTGCAGATGGCGACCTCCGCGGCACTCGCCGCGCTGATGTACTTTCACGTCGTCCAGATCTGGCACATCCTGACGCTGTCGTTCGTGACGGGCATCGCGCAATCGTTCGGCGGGCCGGCGTACCAGTCGCTGATCCCCTCGCTCGTGGACAAGAAAGATCTGCCGAACGCGGTCGCGCTCAACTCCATCCAGTTCAACGTCGCGCGCGTGCTCGGCCCGCTGCTGTTCGCCGCGACGCTGTCGGTGTTCATGACGTGGGGCTACGACGAGCCGCAGGCGATGAACGCCTGCTTCCTCCTCAACTCGCTGTCCTTTGTCGTCGTCATCAACACGCTGATGGCGCTGCACGTGAAGCACATTCCGCCGCCCGCCACCAGCGGCATGCGCGACGAGCTGAAAAACGGGCTGTCGTACGTGTGGCACCACGGCACGCTCGTCGGCCTCACGGCGCTGGCGGCGGCGACGACGTTCCTCGGCTTCGCGGTGCTGACGTTCCTGCCGCTCTTCGCACAGCAGGTGTTCCAGCAGGGCGCGAGCACCTACAGCCACCTGATGGCGTTTTCCGGCGCCGGCTCGATCGCCGGCGCGCTCACGGTGGCGTGGCTCGGGAAGTTCAAGCGGATGGGGCTGACGGCGCTGCTGATGCAGATCGTCTACGGCGGGCTCATCATCGCCTTCGCGCTGTCGCGCACGCTGCCGCTCAGCGAAGCGCTGCTCTTTTTCACCGGCTTCGCGCTGATGATGGTGTTCTCGACCGTCACCTCGCTCGTGCAGCTGATCGCGCCGAACGAGATGCGCGGGCGCGTGATGAGCATCTACATGCTCGCGTTCCGCGGCGGGATGCCGCTCGGCAGCCTCGTCTCCGGCTGGCTCGCGACGATGACCTCCGCGCCCACCGTGCTGATCGTCAACGGGGTACTGCTGAGCCTCGTCGCGGCATGGTTCCTGCTGAACAATCCCGGCGTTCGAGAGTTGTAACTCTCGACGACCGTGAATGTTGAAGCGATTCCCCACCGCCCTGGCGGTTAGCGTCGGCCTCTTCCTCTTCTGCTCCCCCGCGGGCGCGCAGACCCCCTCGACCTCCGATCAGACGGCGTCGACCGAGCCCGCCCCCGCGGAATCGAAGGCCGATCCGGGGACGGCCGCGCCGGGGCAGGCCACGGATCAGCCGCCGATCGTGACCAAGGTCCGCAATTACATTCAGAAGAACCCGATCGTGCAGCGGCTGACCGGCGATGGCTTCTACCCGCGCATCGGCGGCCTCTCGCAGGGCAGCGGCTTCGCCGGCGGCGGCGGATACCGGCGGCACCTCGGCTGGGCGTACGTGGACCTCTCCGGCGCCGTGTCGACGAAGGCCTACCGCGGCATCGACGCGACGCTCGGCTGGATCGACACGAAACGCCTCGACGTCTCGACGAAGCTGACGTTCCGCAACAACACGCAGGACGACTTCTACGGCCTCGGCATCGATTCGACCGATGCGACGCGCGTGGACTACGGGATCAGGAGCACGGATCTGTCGACGCGCGCCGCGGTCCACGTCACGCCGTGGCTGCTCCTCGGCGCGGACGTGGGCTACCTGGTCCCCTCCGTCCGTCACGGCCGCGACGCCAACCTGCGGACGATCGAATCGATTTTCACCGACGCCGACGCGCCAGGCCTCGCGCGGCAGCCGCATTTCGTCCACGACAGCGTCTTCGCGGAGACCGACTCGCGCGACGCGCACGGCTTCCCGCGCCATGGCGGCTTCTACCGCGCCGCCTACGCGCTCTGGAACGATCGGACGTTCGAGGAGTTCAACTTCCGGCGCTTCGACGCGGTCGGCTCGCACTTCTTCTCCGTCGCGCCCAACGACGTCGTCGCGCTGCGCCTGGCGCTCAGCTACGCGAACAACGCGCCCGGCGATCGCGTCCCGTTCTACATGCTGCCGTATGTCGGCGGCGGCGACACGATCCGATCGTTCCGCGAGTTCCGCTTCCGCGACGAGAACGCCGGCGTCTTCAACGCGGAGTTCCGGCACAAGGTGCACGCGATGGCGCACGTGGCGGGCTTCGTCGACTTCGGCAAGGTGGCGCACGACTGGCAGGACATCAACCCGCATCACGTGAAGCACGCGTACGGGATCGGGCTGCGGGGCGGGACTGACGACAAGACCTACGTTCGGCTGGACGTGGCGCGCGGCGACGATGGCACGCGCGTCTTCCTCAAGTTCACACCGGCATTCTGAGAACCACGAAGGCGTGCTGCGCGCGCCTGCACGGAGACCACGAAGTACGTCGTTCATTTCTTCGTGTGCTCGTGCGTGCGGCCGCAGGCCGCCTCCGTGGCACAAAAAAGGACCGGGAGTGTGTGGCTCCCGGTCCTTCGGTTAGCGGCGAGTGGCTTCGTATATCGAAGCTGCGCCGCCGCCGAGTGCTGCACCGACCAGTGCACCCTTCTTGCCACCGAGCAGTCCGCCGAGGCCGGCGCCCGACGCGGCCGAGCCGCCGATGACGAGCGCGGTCTTGGTCTTTGACCGCTGAGGCCGCGTGTCGACGGTCTCCGAAACGATTCGCGGTTCAGTGGAGCGATAGACGGTCTGCCGCGGCGCGGCGACCGTGCGCACGGCGGTCCGCTGCGGCGCCGGCGTGTACGCCACCGGCTGCGCCACCGGTGCGTACGCGACCGGGGCATACGCCACCGGCGCATAGGCCGTCGGCTGCGCGAGCGCCTGCGGCGTGCTCGCGAAATAGCTGATTGCGGGGTTGCCCGCCAGCGCAGGATTGGTCACAAAGCTGTCCTGCGCGTGCGTGCCGATCGCGTACATCCCCACGCCTGCCACGAGAGCGCCGGTCAGTGCTGCTGCCATCGGTTTCACGTCTACATCCTCCTTCCGGGGAACTTCTGCCGGGCAGTGGTCCAAGTGGAGTGCCAACCGGACCGAGCCATATAAATCCCTGTTTCACAGGCGTTTCCACGGATGGCCTGACCCGCCGTCCTTGTACGCTGTCCTCCGCGTGCTACGATGGCGCCGCTCACCTGAGGTGCGATGTCCCCTTTCAGTCTGGTTCCCAGAGACCACAATTTCTTCAGAGAGTTCGTCAACCTTGCCGATGGGGTGAAATCCGGCGCCAGCGAGCTCAGGCAGATGATCGCCACCGACCCGCCCGACATCAGCAAGGTGGAGGCGATCAAGGCCATCGAGCACACCTGCGACGGGGCGACACGCGGCATCATCGATCGCCTGAACCGGACGTTCGTCACGCCGCTCGACCGCGAGGACATCCATGCGCTGGCCGGCTCGCTCGACGACGTGATGGATGCGATTGACGCGGCGGCGGCCGTCATCCGCCTCTACAAGATCACGCGCGTCAGGAACGGCGCGAAGCGCCTGGTCGACATCGTGTGCGAATCGGTCGAGCGCATCTCGCAGGCGGTGGCGGCGCTCGAACGCCGCGACGGCGTCCTCGAGATCGCCGCCAAGGTCAAGGAGCTCGAGCACGAGGCCGACCGCGAACACCAGGACGCCATCGTGGAGCTGTTCGACCAGGAGCGCGACCCGATCGCGGTCATCAAGTGGAAAGAGATCTTCGACTTCCTCGAGGCGGCGACCGACCGGTGCGAAGACGTCGCCAACCTGCTCGAAGGCGTCGTCGTCAAGCACGCCTGATCGAATGGACGCGACACTCGTCTCAGTCATCGCGCTGATCGGCGTCGCCCTGACGTTCGACTACATCAACGGGTTCCACGACGCCGCCAACTCCATTGCCACCGTCGTCTCGACGCGCGTGCTGACGCCGGGCCAGGCGGTCGTCTGGGCGGCGGTGTTCAATTTCCTCGCCGCGTTCACCTTCGGCACCGCCGTCGCGAGCACGATCGGCAAGGGGATGATCGACATCACCATCGTCACCTCCACGGTGATCTTCGGTGGGTTGCTCGGGGCGATCGTCTGGGATCTGATCACCTGGCACATCGGCCTGCCGACGAGCTCCTCGCACGCGCTGGTGGGCGGCTACGCGGGCGCCGCGGTCGCGAAAGCCGGATGGGGATCGCTCATCCCGTCGGGCTGGACGAAGACGCTGGTATTCATCGTGATGTCGCCGGTCATCGGGATGGGCCTCGCGCTGATCATCTCCGTCATCACGCTCTGGATCTTCAAGGGCTTCAGGCCGGCGCGCGTGGACAAGTGGTTCCGCCGGCTGCAGCTGCTGTCGGCCGCCGCCTACAGCCTGGGTCATGGCACCAACGACGCGCAGAAGACGATGGGAATCATCGCCGGCCTGCTGTTCTCCTCCGGCTACCTGTCGGAATTCACGATCCCGCTCTGGGTGATCCTGTCGGCGCATGCCGCCATCGCGCTCGGGACGCTCACCGGCGGCTGGCGCATCGTGCATACGATGGGCTCGAAGATCACCAAGCTGCAGCCGTTCGGCGGGTTCGCGGCGGAAACGGCGGGCGCCATGACGCTCTTCGGCGCGAGCAGCTTCGGCATTCCCGTCAGCACCACGCACACGATCACGGGCGCCATCATCGGCGTTGGTGCGGTCAAGCGGCTGTCGGCGGTGCGGTGGGGCGTGGCGCAGCAGATCGTCTGGGCGTGGCTCCTCACCATTCCGGCCTCGGCGCTGATCGCGGCGCTCACCTATCGCACGTTCGCGCTGTTCGGCTTCCGCTGACCACGTCGGACCGGCCCGGCTTCCCATGCGAACGTAGAGGCGGACGTTCAGGTCCCCGGGCGCGGACGTAGAGGCCGGACCTTCGGGTCACCATGGTGCGGACGTAGAGGCGGACCTTCAGGTCCGCCCTAAAATAACCAGCGTGAAGATTCTCGTTGCGGAGGACGACGGCGACATCGCGGCGCTGATCGCACACTACCTCCAGAAACAGGGGTGGGAGGCGCATGTCGCCGCCGCCGGCGACGAGGCGCTCGCCTACGTCAGGCGTCACCCGGTCGACCTCGTCGTCCTCGATCTGATGCTGCCCGGGCTGAGCGGGCTCGAGGTCTGCCGGGCGTTGCGCGGCGACGCGTCCACCGCGACGATTCCCATCATCATGGTGACCGCCCGCGGGGACGAAACCGACCGTATCCTCGGCCTCGACATCGGCGCGGACGATTACCTGTCGAAGCCGTTCAGCCCGAACGAGCTCGTCGCGCGCGTGCGCGCGCTGATGCGGCGGGCGAAGCGCGCCGATGCCTCGACGCCGACGCTGACGTTCGGGCCCATCGTGATGGACCTCGCGAGCCATACCGTCGCGGACAGCGGGCGCGAGGTAAAGCTGACCGCGAAGGAGTTCCTCCTCCTGCAGTACCTGCTCGAGCATCGCGGACGGGTGCTGTCGCGCGATCTCCTGCTCGGCGACGTCTGGGGCTACCGCTACACGGGCGGCACGCGCACGGTGGACGTCCACGTACGCCGGCTGCGGGAAAAGCTGCCCGCGCTTGTCGACGCGCTGGTCACCGTGAAACAGTTTGGTTACAAGCTTGCGGACAATGAGGTGACGTGACCCTCGGGTTTCGCGCGAAGATCTTCCTCGCATCGCTCGGCGTAAGCGCCGCCGCGCTGGCGCTCCTCACGCTCCTCGTCGCTTACGAGCGGCGCCAGGACGAACGCGGGGCCATCGAAATGCGCCTCGTCGGTCAGGCGCAGCTCATCGCCGAGCTCCTCTCCCGCAATCCCGCCCTCACCTCCGGCCAGGACCTTGATGACGAAGCCGATCGCCTCGCGCAGCTGATGGCGACGCGCGTCACGTTCATCGCGATGGATGGCCGGGTCGTCGGCGACTCCGATCTCGACGGGCAGGCGCTGGCCGACGTCGAGAATCACCTGCAGCGCCCGGAAGTCCAAGAGGCCACGGCGCGTGGCGTCGGCGTCGTGGCGAGGTACAGCACCACCATCCGCATCGAGATGCTGTATGCCGCCGTCACCGCGCGCCATCCGGGGGTGCGGTACGTCCGCGTCGCGCTGCCGCTGACGACGGTCGCGGAGGAGATCCGGCGGGTGGGCGGCCAGGCGACGCTGGCGTTCCTGCTGGCGATCCCCTTCGCGCTCGCGCTGGCGTGGCTCGCCTCGGCGGTCCTGAGCAAGCGGGTTCGCATGGTCGCCACGGTCGCGCAGCGCTACCGCAAGGGAGACCTGACGCACCCGACCTACGATTACGGCCCCGACGAGCTCGGCGACGTCGCGCGCGTGCTGGACGGATCGGTTCAGGAACTGGGACGGCGGCTCGACGAGCTGTCGCGCGATCGCGCGCGGCTCGACGCGATTCTCTCGGGCATGGTCGAAGGGGTGCTGGTGCTCGACGTCCACGGCCGCATCCAGCTCGCCAACCGCGCGGCGCAGGGGATGCTGCGGATGGACGGGTCGTCCATCGGACGGCCCTACGTGGAGGTCATCCGGCATCCGGACATCGCGGAGCAGCTCGGGAGCGCGCTGCGCGGCGAGGAAGCCGACAGCCGCGAGCTGGCGCTGACGCGCGACCCCGGCCGCACCTTCATCGCGCGCGCCGCCTCGGTGGCACGCGGCGGCGGCGGCGGCGCCGTCCTCGTCCTGCACGACATCACCGACCTGCGCCGTGCCGATCAAATCCGCCGTGATTTCGTCGCCAACGTCTCGCACGAGCTGCGCACGCCGCTGACGGCGATTCGCGGCTACGTGGAAGCGCTGCTCGACGATCGATCCGACGCCGAGGACACAAGGAAGTTTCTCGAGATCATCGCCCGCCACAGCGCGAGGATGGAACGGCTCGTCAGCGACCTCCTTCGCCTCGCGCGCCTCGACGCGCGCCAGGAGGCGCTCGACCTCGCGCCGTGCGATCTCCAGCAGCTGTTCACCACCGTCGTCGGCGACGTGGCGCCGACCGCGGAGGCCAAGCGCCAGCGCATCACCACGACCGTCGACGCCGCCGCGTGCCGCATCACCGCGGATCCCGCCAAGCTGCATGACGTGCTCCGCAACCTCGTCGAGAACGCCGTCCATTACGCACCCGACGCGGCGACGATCACGCTGGAAGCGACGCGGGCCAACGGCGCGGTCCGCATCTCGGTGTCGGATTCAGGCCCCGGCATCCCGGCCGATGACCTGTCGCGGGTGTTCGAGCGCTTCTACCGCGTAGACAAGTCGCGCTCGCGGCCGGGCGGCACCGGCCTCGGCCTCGCCATCGTCAAACACCTGGTGGAGCTGCACGGCGGGCACGCCACCGCCGAGAACCGGCCCCAAGGGGGCGCGCGCTTCGTCATTACGGTTCCGGATCAGGGTGCCGCTTCCGCATGACGAGCGCCGACGAAGGGCAGGCGTACGAGAACTCCACCGATTGGCGGACGCTGTGCGGCACGTCGGCACGATCGACCACCTCGAAGCCGAAGCGCGGAAAGAACCGCTCGGCGGTCGTCGTCAGCAGGTAGACCGCAGGCATGCCGCGTGTGTCGGCCATGCGCAGCGCCGCGTGCGTGAGTTCGCTCCCCAACCCCGAACCGCGATGCTCCGCCTCCACCGCCAGCGACCGAAGCAGCGCACCGTCCTCGTAGAGCTCCAGCGCCGCGCAGCCGACGATGCGGTTGCCGGCGCGTGCAACGAGCACATACTCGCCGTGGTCCCGGAGGCCGGCCAGCGGCAGGTGCTCGCGCTCGAGCAGCGCTTCGACGACGTCGATGTCCGCCGCCGTCGCGGGACCGATGATCGCTTCCGTCATGCTCGAGGCCTCGGCGCGGCACAGCACGCCAGGCGGGTTCGTCCGGCGGCGGGCACGCAGCATCCCGTCCGCTTCTCGAACCGCTCGGCGTCCTTCTTCAGCGCATCGACGTGCCCGAGCACGTGCGTGGTGGCGTCCTCGATCGTGGCGATGATCGGGTCCGCGGACGACGACAGGCGGTAGTGCACCCAGAGTCCCTCGCGCCGCGTGGTGACGAGCCCCGCGCGGCGGAGATACGCCAGGTGGCGCGAGGCCCTGGCCTGCGGAATCTTCAGCGTGTCGTGGATGTCGCACACGCAGACCTCGCCCGCCATCAGCAGCCGCAGGATGCGCAGCCGCGTCGCGTCGGCGAGCGCCTTGAACAGCCCCTCGAGCTGCGCCAGTTGATCCGCCTTCGCGCCTTCGGCGCTGCGGCGAGAGACGTCGGTCATATATTCGCCTTGACAAATATAGCCGTGGCGATCAACGCTGTCAAGTATTCGCCTTAACGAATATATGAGGCGAATGCAGAAAGGAGGGCATATGTGCGGTTGTGGATGCGGCGGCGGATGCTGCGGTGACTGAATCGATTGACGAATCTACGGATTGACGAACTGACGAATGCCAACTCCCAGGGACCGGCCGGCCCTGGGAGCTGGCGGTTGGTATCCGGGCGCTCAGAAACAGCCGCGCGCAGCCGCAGCGAGCCGCTCACCCATGCTGCCGCTGCCAACCACGGCAGCGAGCAGCAGTGCGGTGCCGATTCCCTCGGCCACGACTCTACGCATCGCCTGCGTCTGGTATCACGTCCACGGCGGATGCGGGAGGCTCCGGCGAACCGGCGTCGTCGAGGCGGCGGCGAACGGCAGGCACCGACAGCCACAAGCGCAAGCGGGCAGCGATGCCATGGGCGGCCGCCGCGAACGCGCGGCGCTGCGCGCTCTCCCCGTCGATCGCCGCGGGATCCTCGAAGCTCCAGTGGATCCGCTGCGGATCGCCAGGAAACACGGGACAGACTTCGGCCGCGCGATCGCAAACGGTAATCACATAGTCGAAGCGCTCGCCGAGGAACGCATTCATTGACTTCGGGTACAACTCCGACGTCGCGATCCCATAGCGGTGCTCGAGCGTTTCCCTGGCAAGTGGATGCACGCGCGGCTGCGGGTCGCTGCCGGCGCTGAAGACCTGTACGCGACCCCGTGACAGGTGGTGAAGCAGCGCTTCGGCCATCTGCGACCGCGCGGAGTTGCCGGTACAGAGGAAGAGCACACGCAACCGCGAGATCTCGGCTGTCACGCGCACACCGGTTCGCCACTCACGATCGCGACCGCCGCAGGGAGCACGACGATCCCTGCTCTCGCGGCGATGGTGCGAGGCGACTCACTCACCGCCTCAGAAATTGAACCTCAGCGCAAACTGCACCTGGCGCGGCGTGCCGAGACCGACCGTGCGGCCGATGGTGCTGGTCAGGCGTCCGAACGTTCCCGCCGCCGCATTCGTATACGGCTGTCCGGGCTGCACCTTGTTCGCCTCCGTCAGCGCCGCGTTCGGCAGCGCGTTGGGCAGCGTCCCCACCGGGTTGGCGAAGTTGGTGATGTCGAACAGGTTGAAGACCTCCGCGCGCAGCTCCACGTTCGGACCGTTGCGGATGCCGATGTGCCTGGCGATCATCAGGTCGGCCTGCCGCATCCAGGGCCCGTGCACCTCGTTGCGCGTGAGGTTGCCGAACGTCCCCGGCCTCGGGGTCGCGAACGCCGCGGGGTTGAGGAACAGCAGTCCACCGTTCTTGATGAAGGGATCGACCCCGGCCACCACGTCCGGCCGGCGCTGGTTGCGCGACGCGCCGCCGCCCGGCGTGTTGACGACCGCCGTCCGATCCGCCGCCGGGTTGTTGAACACGTTGCCGGCCCCGTCGACGTAGACGATGTCGTTGCGCTGAATCAGGACGGGCACCGGGATGCCGCTGCGCGCGTTGACGATGCCGGCCACGCTCCAGCCGCCGAAGAGCGGACCGCGCCCCGGCAGATCGTAGAGCATGCTCAGGTTGAACGTGTGGCGCACGTCGAAGTTGTTGAACCCGTTGTCGTAGTCGAACTCCGACAGCGCGCGCGCGTTGTTGTTGGCGGTCACCGCCTCATTCGAGCCGCCCGTGTTCCCCTTGCTGTAGCCGAGCGTGTACTGCGCGTTCATCGTCACGCCGTTCGAGGAGCGGCGCGTCAGCGACGTCTGCAGCGAGTTGTAGCTGTTGTAGCCGCCGCTGGTCTTGACGTCGACTTCCGCGAGCGGTGACTGTTTGCTGACAGGCGTGACGCCGGCGCCGCAGACTGTGTTCGCAATCGGCGTCTGCGTCCCGTTGAGGACGCGACCGTCGGAGCAGGTGACGATGTCGAACTCGCGAATGTTGGTCGCGGCAGCGGTAGGACTCGTCTGCAGGACGCCGACGGTGCGATTCGTAATGGTCCGCAGGAACTGGTTGCGCCCCTGGCTGCCGACGTACGCCACCGTCGCGGTCAGGTTCGCTCCCAGGTCGCGCTGCAGCGATGCCGTGTACTGGTAGACCTTCTCCGGGATCGTGTACTCGGGCGTGTAGGCACGGGGCTGGAAAGACCGATTGTTCGGGTTGTTGATGAAGTTCGCACGCAGGATGTTCGGGTCAACGGGAAAGAATGCGCCGGGCGCGCCCGCCGACAACGTCGTGCTGATGCGCTCGGACTCGATCGGCTGGATCTGATCTTCGGTCTGTCCGGGGCCGACGAAGACGCCGAAGCCACCGCGCAGGACCGTCCGCTCCGTGAGCGTGTAGTTGGCCGAAATCCGCGGCTGGAAGTTCGTTTTCACCGATTTGAAGAAAGGCGTCGTGTCCGGATCGATCCTGCCCGTGTAGACGTTCAACTTGACGATCCTGTTGTCCGCCTCGCGCATCGGCGTGTAGTAGTCGTAGCGGACGCCGTAATTGAGCGTCAAGGTCGGCTTCACGTGCCATTCGTCCTGCGCGAACGCCACGTAGTACTGCTGCTTCGTGTGCTTCATGCCGGTGGCGCCGTTGTGGAACGGGCTCGGCTCGCTCAGGTCGCCGAAATACTGGATGGTGGCCGGCGTGTTCGCGAGAAACGCGTCCAGGTTCGCGAAGCTGTAGGTGATGCCGCCC
>DATNCQ010000187.1:0-96534 GCA_035571515.1 Vicinamibacterales bacterium | reverse complement strand
GCCCGCTGCGTGTCGATCGGCGGGATGTTGTTCACCGAGCGGCTGAAGTCGGGCGACGCGTTCTCGACGTTGATCTTCATGATCACCGTGTTCGACGCGGTGATCTGCGGCGTGACCTTGAGCGTCAGCGCGGCATCCTTGAAGGTGACGGTCACGGTTTCGTTCGCGACGGTCTGCACCGGGATCTGCACGCCCTGCGTGATTTCCGCTTCGACGTTGTTCTGCGTCGTCACGCGCGGCGTGGAGAGCAGCCGGCCCTGGCCCTGGCGCTCGAGGGCGGAGAGAATCACGTCGAGGTTCAGCGCGCCGTTGACCGAACCCATGGCGAGGCCGACCGCGGTGCTGGCGCCGGTGACGCCGAGGTTCACCCCGGTGGCCGCCGCGTCGAACTGCGGCTCCGGCGCCGGCGGACCCTGCACGCCGCCCGTGCGGCCCGTGATGCTCCCCTGGTTCGGGAAGGCGAGGCCGGTGGTGTTGCCAATCGAGTTGCTCGCACGGCCGCCGATGCCCCACTGCACGCCGATCGTGCGCGCGAACTGCCGCGTCGTCTGAACGATGCGCGCCTCGATTTCCACCTGCGGCTGCGGCGCGTCGAGCGTCGACAGCAGGTCGTTGGCGCGCTGCAGGCGGTCCGGCAGGTCGTTGATGATGAGCGTGTTGGTGCGCGGGTCGGTCTGGATCGAGCCGCGCGACGACAGCACCGTCGCCGTGATGAGCGCCCGCAGGTCCTCGGCGCGCGCGTAGCTGAGCGACCGCGTCAGCACGCGCAGCTCGCCCGAGAGCGCCTGCTCGTCGGCCAGCTTGCGGCGCTGCGTCTCCTCGTCGGCGAGCACCGCCAGCGGCGCGACGCGGACGATGGTGCCGTCCACGACGTAGCCAAGCTTGTTCGCGCGCAGGATGATGTCGAGCGCCTGGTCCCACGGCACGTCCCGCAGGGAGACGTCGACGGTGCCCTGGATGGTCGGGTCGATGACGATGTTGAGGCCGCTGATTTCCGCGAACGTGCGCAGCACCGCGCGGAGGTCGGCGCCCTGGAAATCAAGGCTCACCGGGTTGCCGCTGTAGCGCGACGGGGTGGCGATCGGCACCTGCTGCGTGCCGGCCGTCGGCGTCTGCGGTACGCCCGCCTGGGGAACCGTCGGCGGCGGCGTCTGTGGCGGCGCGAACACGTTGGCCGGCGGCGCCTGTGCCTGGGCCATCAATGCGGCAGGTTTCGGACCCTGCGGGGCAGCGGGCGCGAGCACCGCCGGCGTGGCGGGCGCGAGCACCGCCGGCGTGGCCGGCGCGAGCACCGCGGCGGCCTGTGCCTGCGCGGACGGCGCCGCCGCGTCGTCGATGATCATCGTCAGCTGCCGCCCGTCGGAGGACGGTTCGAGGTGATACGCGGAGCGGCGCGTCATCTCGATGGCCACGCGCGTGAGCAGCGGGCTCTTCTCGTTGAGGCCGATGCGGACGTTCTGCACGCTGCCCTTCCCGACCGGCGTGACACCGGGCAGCGAGGACGAGGCGTTCGCCAGGTCCACGTAGAGCCGTGCCGGACCTTCCTTGGTCGCCTCGACGCTCGTCGGCACGAGCGAGCCGGTGCCGAGCAGGGTGATCGCCGTGGAGGCGCCGCGGCGCTCGACGCGCATGTCGCGGATGACGCTCGAAGGGCCCACGGCGCTGATGACGCCGGCGGCCGCCTTGTCGAGCCGATCGGCTTCGATGTAGATGATGTTGCGCGAGCTGCGGACGCGCGGCCGGACCGGCTGCGCGAGGTCGACGCTGACGCGCGCCACCGAAGCGCCGTCGAACGCGCGCGCGTTCTCGACGTGCACGCCGGCAATCGGCACCCGCGGATCCAGCTTGAAGTTGTCGGCGAAGCCGACCGCCAGCACGTCGCGCATCTCGACGACGAACGTCCGCGGGTCCGGCTGCGATGCCACGTACGGCACCGGGTCGGACGCCTCGATCGAGATCACGCCCGCGCGGTCATCGACGCGAGACCCGATCCGCTTCAGGACTGCCCGGTCCGTGCTGCTCGCGCGCAGCGGGACGATGATGCCGAGCGCGAGCAGCGCGCCGAGCACAGGCAATTTCCATTTCACAGGTCGACAATCCATTTACTTCGCCTCTTCGGTGGTCGGTCGCAGCGGCTTGCGCACTTCGCGCTGTTTTTCCAGCGACAACGGGTCGGTCACCTGTTGCGTGATGACCATGCTGTCCGGAGTGATCGTTCTGATGGTCCCGTCGAGCAACTTGTCGCCCGCCTTGACGATGTAGGTCTTCTGGTCAGAGCCCTGCAGGATGCCCACGTAGCTGCCCTTGCTCGCGATGGTGCCCTTCAGCGTCACCTCGCTCGTCTCGAGTCCCCCGAGGCCCGGCGGCCGGATGCCACCGGCGCTCGAGCGCCCGATGTCGCTGCCGCGGCGCAGCAAGCTGACGAACGGATCGCGCCGTCCCTGCGGGTCGTAGGTGTAGCCCTGCGGCTCGAGCTGGGGACCCGCAGCGGGCGTCGTGGCCGGCGCGGGCGTCGTCCCTGCGGTCGGAGCCGGCGTCGGCACGGGCGCCGGCGCGGGTGCCGCGGCTGGCGCCGGTTGCTGCGCCGCCGCGAGCGACGAGGTCGCGAGCACCACCGCGGACGCGAGCGAGCAAAGGCGGGGCATCAGTCTCATGGGCTATTCCGCCTTTGGTGCCGCGGCGGGCGCTGCTGGTGCGGCAGGCGCGCCGGGCGCCGCCTTCGGTTCCACCAGGACGAACGTCGTCGCGGTGCATTCCGCGGTGATCGAATCGCCGGGGCCGCCGTTGTCCTTGGCCTTGATGTGGATGCCGGTGACGTTGATGATGCGCGGGAACTTGCTGACGCGCTCGAGGAAGTTTCCGAGGTTGTGGTACGTCCCCTCGATCTGCAGGCCGATGGGCCACTCCGCGTACATCTGCCGGGTGGCGACCGCCTGCGGCGCGAAGCCGCGGATGGTCAGGTTCGACTGCGTCGCCATCCCCTGGATGCGGCGCAGCAGGTCGGCGACGTCCTTCTCGCTCGGGAGCACCGGGCGCAGGCGATCGAGCTGCGCTTCGAGGTCGGCCACCTGGCGGCGGAACTCCGGCAGGCGGCGCGCGGTGGCGAGACCGCGCTGGATGTCGGCGCGCACGGTCGCGAGCTGCGCCTCCCGCTGCGCGAGGCTCTCCTGCGCTGGCTTCACGTAGAAGTTCCAGAAGACGCCCGCACCGGCCAGCGACAGCGCGAAGAACGCGCCAAGCTGGCCGTACCACGGCAACTTGCTGAGGCTGAGGTTCACTGCCATGTCTGCGTATCGGGCGGCAACGGGGCCGCTTTAACGCGCCCCTCCGGGCGCGGGTCCGCCGGCTCTGCCCGGCGCGGCCGGGGGCGGCGGCGCCTTCGGGTTCGGCACCAGCGACGCCTTTACCGTGAACTTGATCAGATCGACGCTCGGGCCGCCCTGCGTCGCCGTCTGGCCGGTCGGCGTCACGCTCTGCACCGTGCTGTTGACGATCTCGATCGGCTTCTGCAGCAGCGGCGACATGCCGAGGTTGCCGACGAAATCCGAGAGCGAGATCAGCGTGGTGCTGTTGCCCGCCATCGTGACGTCGTTCCCCTTCTGCTCGAGATCCGTCAGCCAGAGCATGTCCGGCACGCTCTTGCTGATGACGTCGAGCAGCTGCACGGGAATGCTCTGGCCGCTGCGCAGCTGCTCGATCAGCTGCACGCGCTGCTGCAGTTGCGCGCGCTGCGCCTCGAACTGGTTGACCTCGCGGATGATCGACTGCAGCCGCAGCTGCTCCTGCTGCGCGCGGACGATGTCGGCATCGAGCTGCGCGGACTGCTGCTGCAGGGAGTAGAACCAGTAGCCGACGCCGGCGGCGGTCAGCACGAGAATCAGGCTGCACGCCATCGTCAGCCGCTGGCCGATGTCGAAGGCAATCGCCTTCTTCTTGACCTGCCGCTCGCCGCCGAGCAGGTTGATCCGAATCATCGGTCACCCACCTTCCGCAGCGCGAGGCCGACAGCCACGGCGGCCGTCGACGCCATCGTGACCGCGTCGCCGCCCAGCTTCTTGGCGTCCCACGTCACCGCGCGGAACGGATCGAAGTCCTCGACGGGCGCGTTGAAGCGCTCCTGGACCATCTCGTGGAAGCCGTCGACGCGCGAGGCGCCGCCGCTGAGCATGATGCGGTCGATCTGATCGGTCGACGCGCTCGCCTTGAAGAAGTCGAACGTCTTCTGGATTTCGAGCAGGACGTTCTCGGTGACCGCGTGCAGCACCGGCTGCGCCTCCTCGAAGGTCGCGCCGTCGACCGGGATGCCCTTCTTCAGCTGCTCGGCCGACTCGAACGGGAGGTCGAGCTCCTTCTGCACCGCCTCGGTGTAGGCGTTGCCGCCCATCGAGATGTCGCGGGTGAACACCGACTGATCACCCTGCAGGATGTTGATGTTGATCGCGCTCGCGCCGGCGTTGAGCAGCACCACGACGCGGCCCGGCTCGAGGCCGTAGTTGACCTCGAACGCGTTCTGCAGCGCGAAGGCGTCCACGTCCACGATGACCGGCGTGCGCCCCGACTGCGCGATGACGTTGGTGTAGTCGGCGATCTTTTCCTTTTTCGCGGCGACGAGCAGGACGTCCATGCTGCCGCGCGAGTTCGCGCCCGTTCCCGGGTCGAGAATCTGGTAATCGAGGTTCACGTCCTGGATGTCGAACGGGATGTACTGCTCCGCTTCCCAGTAGATCGATTCGGCGAGCTCGTTCTCGGTCATCACCGGCAGCGTGATCTTCTTGACGATCACCGCGTTGCCCGAGAGCGAGGCGCAAACGTCCTTCGTCTTGAACGCCTTGTTGCCGTCGAACACACGGCGGATCGCGTCGGCGACCGACCCGGCGTCGATGATGGCGCCGTCGACGATCGCGTCAGCGGGCACCGGCTCCGCGCCGAACGCGGTCACCCTGTACCCCTTGCCCGACGGCTTCAGCTCGACCGCCTTGACCGCGCTCGACCCGATGTCGAGCCCGACCACTGTCTTGGCTTTTCCGAAAAGCGGCATTGTTCCTCTGTGGTTCCACGCTAGCTCGGCAACGCACGTACCAGCCAAAATCGCAAGGTCCGGCACAGTTCCGCCGAGCTCACCGGGCATGGCCCGTTACGAATATGCAGGCGACGCACGAATTCGTAAAAGGTCGATGTCCCGAAAATTGCTGTCGTGTTCAGTTATCGGCCGTTTCCGTCTCAGCAACACGATGGTGGCACCAGGGCCGTATTCGTCGGCCGGTATTGGGGATACGGGGCGGCCAAGGCGTCAGCCCAAACCCGCCGGCACACCTGTTCGGTTGACAGGTTCCATAACCGTCCGTATCATTGGGGTTTGCGGTTGCAGGCGAAAGCATGTCGATCGCCTGCTGCCCGGTAGCAGGGTTCGTGTCGTCGGGCCCCGAAGGAATCCCTTTTCATGCGTACGTTCGTGGCAAGCGCGAAGAGCGCGGACAGCCGGTGGCATGTCATCGACGCCAAGGGCCAGGTGCTCGGGCGGGTGGCGACGCTTGCCGCGCGGCTGCTCCAGGGCAAGCACAAGGCGATTTACACCCCGTACATCGACACGGGCGACCACGTCGTCATCGTGAACGCGGCGGTGGTGAAGCTGACCGGCCGCAAGGAAGAGCAGAAGATCTACCGGCAGCACAGCGGCTACGAAGGCGGCCTGCGCGAGGAGCGCGCCGCGGTCGTCCGCAAGCGCCAGCCGATTCGGCTCGTCGAGGAAGCGGTGCGCGGCATGCTGCCGAAGACGAAAATGGGTGATGCGATGTACCGGAAACTGAAGGTCTACGCGGGGTCCGATCATCCGCACGCCGCCCAGCAACCCAAGAGCATCGAGGTCGCATAGTTGGCAAGCATCGAATACTACGCAACGGGCCGGCGCAAGACATCCACCGCACGCGTTTTCCTCCGCCCCGGCAAGGGCGCCATCACCATCAACCACCGCGAGTTCGACAAGTACTTCACGACCGAGACGCTGCGAACGGTCGTCCGGCGGCCGCTGCTCCTCACGGAGAACGGCGAGAAGTTCGACATCCTCGCGACGGTGGCCGGCGGGGGCGAGCACGGACAGGCAGGGGCGGTCCGCCTCGCGGTCGCGCGCGCGCTCGTCGAGTACAACGCGGAGCTGCGCAAGCAGTTGAAGAAGGACGGCCTGCTGACGTCCGACTCGCGCGTCAAGGAACGCAAGAAGTACGGGATGGCCGGCGCGCGCAAGCGCTTCCAGTTCAGTAAACGGTAGACGGAGAGGCGGACCGCGGGTCCGCCCGAACGAAAGAGAGAGGGAGGAGCTGTTGCCGGGGATTGCGATGAAGGACCTGCTGGAGGCCGGCGTGCATTTCGGCCACCAGACGAAGCGCTGGAATCCGAAGATGAAGGAATACATCTTCGGGGAGCGGAACGGCATCTACATCATCGATCTGAACAAGACGGTGAAACGGTTCCGCGACGCCGAAGAGTTCGTGACCAACCTTGCCGCGGACGGAAAGACGGTCCTCTTCGTGGGCACCAAGCGCCAGGCGCAGGACGTCATGGCCGAGGAAGCGCAGAAGTGCGGGATGTACTTCGTCAACCAGCGCTGGCTCGGCGGGCTCCTCACCAACTTCACCACGATCCAGCGCAGCCTCGGACGCCTGCGCGACCTCGAGGCGATGGTCACCGACGGCCGCTACGACACCCTCTCGAAGAAGGAGATCGCGCGCAACGAGAAGGAGAAGCGGAAGCTGCTGAAGAACCTCGAGGGGATCCGGCAGATGTCGCGGCTCCCCGACGCGGTGTTCGTCGTCGACACGCGCAAGGAGAAGATCGCGGTCGACGAGGCGCGCAAGCTGAAGATTCCGGTCATCGGCGTGGTCGACACCAACTGCGACCCCGACGAAGTGGACTACGTCATCCCGGGCAACGACGACGCGCTGCGCGCCATCCGGCTGTTCGCGTCGAAGATTGGCGACGCGGTGACGTCGGGCCGCTCGATGCGTGAATCGCGCATCGCCGAGGAAGACGCCGCGCGCGCCCACGAGGCCGCCGAGGCCGATGCCGCCGCCCGGCTGCGGACCGCGGTGCGGCCGCAGCGGCGCGAGCCGACGCCAGCCAGCGCGTAAGGCGCAGGCGGAAGAGATTGCGCCGGCTCGCAGGATGGGCCGGCGCTTTTTGTGTACCGAAGATCACGAAGACGTACGCCAACCACGAAGGTCACGACGCGCACGAAACCCTCGTGTCCTCGACTCGGAGACAGCAATGGCAGCGACAGCAATTACGGCAGATCAGGTCAAACAGCTTCGTGACAAGACGGGCGCCGGCATGATGGAGTGCAAGGCGGCGCTCAACGAAGCCAACGGCAACATGGAGGAGGCCATCACCATCCTCCGCAAGCGCGGGCTCGCGCAGGCAGCCAAGCGCGCCGGCCGCGCCACGGCGCAGGGACTCATCGGCAGCTACATCCACATGGGCGGCAAGATTGGCGTCCTCGTGGAAGTGAACTGCGAGACCGACTTCGTCGCGCGCACGGACGATTTCCAGGGCCTCGTCAAGGAGGTCGCCATGCACATCGCCGCCGCCGACCCGAAGTGGGTCCGCCGTGAGGACGTCCCAGGCGAGGCCATCGAGAAGGAGAAGGCGATCTACCGGGCGCAGATGGAAAACACCGGCAAGCCGGCGAACGTGCTCGATAAGATCGTCGAGGGGAAGCTGGGCAGCTTCTACTCGCAGTTCGTCCTCCTCGACCAGCCGTCGATCCGCGACAACAACGTCACGATCGGACAGCTCATCACGCAGGCGACCGCCAAGACCGGCGAGAACATCCAGGTCGGCCGCTTCGTGCGCTTCAGAGTCGGCGACGTGGAATAGCAACGCCGCCGACGCGGCCGTTCGCGGTTCTGGGTTCTGGGTTCTCCGTTCGTGTTGATGTTCGCGCGGCGAACCCGAACCCGGAACCCGGAACCGAACCTGAACACGAACCGAGAAGCGAGAACGCTATAATTCTCGTTCGTGCCCGTCTCCACGCTGTCACCCACCTACAAGCGCATCCTCCTCAAGCTGTCCGGCGAAGCGCTGATGGGCGAGCAGCAGTTCGGCGTCGATCCGGCGGTCGCCACGCAGATCGCGCAGGATGTCGCGGAAATCCAGGCGCAGGGCGTGGAAACGGGGATCGTGATTGGCGGAGGCAACATCTTCCGCGGGCTGGCGGCAAGCGCGCGCGGCATGGACCGCGCGGCGGCGGATTACATGGGCATGCTCGCCACCGTGATCAACGCGCTCGCGCTGCAGGACGCGCTCGAGCAGCTCGGCGTCCTCACGCGCGTCGTCACCGCGATCGAGATGCGCGCGGTCGCCGAGCCGTTCATCCGCCGCCGCGCCATCCGCCACCTCGAGAAGAAGCGCGTCGTCATCTTCGCGGCCGGCACGGGCAACCCCTACTTCACCACCGATACGGCGGCCGCGCTGCGTGCCATGGAGATCAAGGCCGAGGTCATCCTCAAGGGGACGAAGGTGGATGGCGTGTACACCGCCGACCCGATGCTCGACCCGAAGGCGACGAAATACCCTACAATCTCCTACCTGCAGGTGCTCGAACGACAGCTCAAGGTGATGGACGCCACGGCCATCTCGCTCTGCATGGACAACAAGCTGCCGATTGTCGTCTTCAACCTGCGCGAGCCCGGCAACATCCGCCGCGTGGTCATGGGCGAACCGATCGGCACGACGGTCAGCTAGCCACGAACGACCAACCAGTAACCACCAACCAGCCGATATGGACTTCAACGACTTAAAAGGCATGTTCGGTGAAGTGAAGACGCGCATGGACGGCGCCATCGATCGCGTCCGCCGGGACATGGCGTCGGTGCGCACGGGGCGCGCCACGGTGAGCCTGCTCGACGGCGTGCAGGTGGACGCCTACGGATCGAAGGTGCCGCTCAACCAGGTCGCGTCGCTGTCCGTGCCCGAGCCGGCGCTCATCGTCGCGCAGCCGTTCGACCCGTCGACGATGAAGGAAATCGAGAAGGCGATCCGCTCGTCGGACCTGGGGCTCAATCCCTCGAACGACGGCAAGGTGATTCGCATTCCGATTCCGGCGCTCACCGACGAGCGCCGCAAGGAGCTGTCGCGCCACGTCCACAAGCAGGCGGAGGAGGGACGCAACGTCGTCCGCAACGTCCGCCGCGACGCCAACGAGCGGCTGAAGAAGCTCCTCAAGGAGCACAAGGTCTCGGAAGACGACGAGCGGAAGGGGCTCGAGCAGGTCCAGAAGATGACCGACGAGCACGTGAAGCTGATCGACGAGCTGCAGAAGAAGAAGGATCAGGACCTGCTCGGGCACTGAGGCGGCCGCGACGGCCGCCTTTCACGTCAGGGCAACGGGACCCCGACGCCTGCACGTGCCACGACCCCGCCGCGCAAGGGGTCGCCCGGGACGTATCCTGCGGTCTTGACCCCGACGTCAACGATGAACGTGGCACGCGAGCTGCCGAACCACGGGTGACCGATGCGGGCCCCGGCGCGTCCGCCCACGAGCCGTTCGAGCGCAGGCGAGGACGCAGCGAACGCGTCAACCGGCGGCTGCCGCCATACGTCGACCGCCGCATCGACTGCCCACCTTGCCCATTTCGCAACTTCCCGCTGGCGCGCCCCGATGCCCCACGTCCGTGCGTCCAGCGATTGTCCGATGCGCACCTCCACCTCGGTGGGCCGCATGCGGCCTCCCAACGCGTTGACCAGCGACCATTCCGTGCCGAAGGGCGTCAGCCTGTAGCGGAAGAACGGGAGATACCGCACTCCCGCCACCGACAACGCCGGCACGGCGACGTCAGTGGCGCCATTCCACCAGTAGCGCGCGACCCCGTACGCCGCAAAGGCCAGCATCGGGTTCGCCAGGCCGATGAGGGACTCGCGGCGCAGCGTGCGCGGCGTCAGCGGACGCGCGCCCGCCGCGGCTGCAGCGATGTTGTAGGTGCGGAGGAAGTCGCCGACGTCGTGGCCCGCTTCTTCCTCGTCGTTGGTGCCCGCGATGTACAACAACGGGTCGAGCTCGAACGTCAGGTAGCGCAGCGCGTCGCGTGCGTGCCAGGTCTGATCGGCGAGGGCACGCTCCGCCATCAGCGCCGCAACGACGCCCGTGGACTCCATCCCGCCCGCGCTGATCGCCAGCTCTTCGTACGGCGTCGGCTCGCGGTCGAGGACGAAGGATGTCACGCCGTTGCCGCCGCCATACGGAGACGGCGGCTGAATGTGATAGCCAATCGGACCGTCGAAGCGTTCGCGCAGGCGGGCGCCATGGCCGAACACCTCGTGATCGAAGACGAGGAGCAGCTGCTCCTGCGGCGCATCGAAGAACACGTGTTTGGCGAGACGAAAGGCGATGTTGGCGGCCCGCCGGCCGCCGCAGTTGCCGGACGGCCGATCCGGGTTCGGCTCGTCGGCGCACTCGGCCAACAGACCGTGCGGGACCGCCTTGTCCTCGCCGCGCGCGACGATCGCGCCGATGGCGGCGGCGATCGACGCGCCCGCTCCGACGGTCAGGTCGCGGTCGACGAGGACGTCTGCGGCGAGCTGCTGCGCGGCAGCAGGCGGAGAGGCCGCCGCGGCCATCGCCGCGGCCAGCACAACAGCTCGCGCGCGTACGAGCACGCTACCAGCGCAGCGCGATGCCGACGTTGCCGCGCCAGAACGAGATGCCCGACAGCAGGTTGGCGTCGATCAGCTGTTCCTGATCGTCCACCACGGCGCCATGGTTCGAGCGCAGCACGCTGCTATCGACGCCCGCGAACTCGTTCCCGGAGACCTTGAAGTAGCGCAGGTCCGCTCGTATCCCCATCTGGCCGAGGAACCCCATCAGGCCGAAACCGGCGTTCCAGCCCGTGTCGGTGTTCTTCAGGTCGATGTTCGAGTCGCCCGCTGTCGGGTCGCCCCGCAGCGTCAGCCATCCGGCCCCTCCGGAGGCATACGGCTGGAACTGGCCGCCCGCCATCAGCGGCGCCGCGCCAATGACGTTCAGCATGTAGCTGTTGATCGCGGGCTCCTCAGCGAGAAACGGCGGGATCAGCGCCGGATTGAGGTTGAAGTCGGGAGAGAAGTTCGACTGGAACTCTCCTCCGATTACTCCGTGGTAGAGCCATCCGACCGTGCCGGCGAAGTTCGTACCGGGATCGTCGGCGTCCGATTCGAAGTCGGTGCCGAGCGAGCCCGACACGAGCCAGTGGCTCGCAATCGGATACGGCGACGACAAGGGCGGCGGTGTGGCCGTCTGATCCTGCGCGGCAGCCGCCGCGGGCAGCGCGATCACGCACGCCGCCGCCAACCAAAGCGAGATCCTCATCGCAGGTCTCCTTTCAGTTGTTCCGGACTCTCTTCTCGATTCCGCAGGGAGCGCATCCCGAATGCGGCCGCAAGCGACAGCAGCCCGATCAGGCCGACCAGCGGGAGAGGGCTGGCGGTGTTCGGGAGTTCCGCTCGTGCGACTTGTCGCGGCTGTTCTGCCGGCGCCTGCTGTGCGGTCTGCGGTGCGGGCGCGGGTTCGGGTGCCGGGGTTACGGCAGGTGGTGGCTCGGGAGCCGCCGCGGTCTCGACAGGTGCGGCGGCGGATTCCGGTTCGGGCGCGGCTGCAACTTCCGCGGGCGCAGGCGCGGCGACCTCTGGTGCGGGTGCCGGCAGCGGCGCTGCTTCGGCGACTGGCGCGGGTGCCGCTACGGGCTCGGCCGCGCGTGCGACCACAACCGGCTCACGCACCGAACCGACCTCGACCTCGAACAGGTGCAGCTCGTGGCCGAGCGGATCGAAGCCGCCGGTCGGCTGCCGCAGGCCGCTCGTCCCCACCGCGCGCGTATGCGCGCGCTTCTGCGTCCCGGTGAGCTCGACTCGCCGGCCGAGGTATGGCGCAACCTCGCGTTCACGCGGACCCGTCAGCTCGTACGACGTGGGATACCCGCCGGGCGCCGGCGCGCACGTCCCGGGCACCTCGGTGACGCCAGATCCGCCGGCGGTCACCTCATGCGCGTCGACGATCATGTACTCGTTGCGCAGGCCGAGCCCGGCGCCGCGCGGACCGCTCTGACCCGGACCATACATGTCGCGGAAGTCGGCCTCGCGCATGATGCAGCCGACGAGCGTGATCGGACGCGCCTCGTCGTTTTGTGCGTCGGTCTGCGCGACCGCGGAGCCCGCCGGCATCGCAATGCCGAGCACGGCACTCCCAATTAGGTAACGAAAGTTCATACAGCTCTCCCTTCCCCTCACGGGCACCAGCCCGCGTGCAACGTCGGGACCAGAGAGCGCGTGATCGGATATGCCCGCGCTGTGGCGCGTACGGCTCTGCTGAAAGTCTGCGCTCAGCTCGCTCGCGGATCAGCCGAGTGCGATGCGGTTAGTCGCCGAAGGAAACGCCCATCATGCGGGCGGTCTGCAGCAGGTCGTAGTCGAGCGGCACGAGCTTCGTGCGGCCGACGACCTCGCCGAGCGGAATAGGCACGAGCTCGGGGGGATGGTTGGCGACCATCTTTCCGAACTGACCGCGGAGCACCAGCTCCACCGCTTTCCCGCCGAACCGCGTCGCGAGCGTGCGATCGAACGCGGTCGGCGCGCCGCCGCGCTGCAGGTGTCCGAGCACGACGTGCCGCGTCTCCTTGCCAGTGAGCCGCGTGAGCTCGTCCCCGCAGAACTTCGCCGCGCCGCCCAGCCGCTCGGCGTGGCCGCCGTGCGCCTCCTCCACGATCGAGAGCTTCCCGTCCTTCGGCCTCGCGCCCTCGGCGACGACGACGATGCTGAACTTCGCGCCGCGCTCGTCGCGCTTGCGCAGGCAGTCGACGACCTTGTCGAAGTCGTAGGGGATCTCCGGGATCAGGATCGCGTCGGCGCCCCCCGCGGTGCCGGCGTGCAGCGCGATCCAGCCGGCGTAGCGGCCCATCACCTCGACAACGATGATGCGGCGATGCGCTTCGGCGGTCGTGTGCAGGCGATCGATGGCGTCGGTGGCGAAGCTGACGGCCGTGTCGAAGCCGAAACAGCTCGTCGTCCCCTGGATGTCGTTGTCGATGGTTTTCGGCACGCCGACGAGCGGGATCCCCTTGCGGTAGAACTCGTACGAGATGCCGAGCGTGCCGTCGCCGCCGATGCAGATGAGCGCGTCGAGCTCCATCTGCTGGAACATCTCCATCACGCGGTCGGCGTAGTCGAAGGTCCCGTGCGGCGTGACCATCGGTTCGGCGAACGGGTTGCCGCGATTGACGGTGCCGAGGATCGTGCCGCCGAGGCGCAGGATGCCGGTGACGTCCTTCGGCGTGAGGACGCGCGACTTCTCCGGATAGATGAGCCCGTCGAAGCTGTCTTCGAGCCCGATGACGGTGACGTCGGCGTTGCTGGCGGTCTTGACGACCGCGCGAATGACCGCGTTGAGGCCGGGTGCGTCCCCGCCGCCGGTCAGGACGCCAAGTTTTCGAATCGTGGGCATTCAGGGTGGGCGCGTCGCGATCGTGAAATGGAGTATAGCAAGCCCCGAAAACAGGCGTAGCATCTGCGCGTGCCAGATGAGCCGGCCTCGTCCCACGTGACGCAATTGCTCATCGACTGGAGCCGGGGCGACGAAAATGCCCTGCAGCAGCTGATCCCGCTGGTGCACGAGGAGCTGCGCCGCGTCGCCAGGCGCCACATGGCGCACGAGCGCGCGGAGCACACCCTGCAGGCGACGGCGCTGGTCAACGAGGCGTACATGCGCCTGGTCGACGTCCGGCAGGTGAAGTGGCAGAACCGGGCGCACTTCTTCGCGATGTCCGCCAGGCTCATGCGGCGGATCCTCGTCGACTTCGCCCGGTCGCGCCGCTATCAGAAGCGCGGCGCGGGCGCACAGAGGGTGACGCTCGACGAAGCGCTGGTGGTCTCGCCGGCGCCTGTCGCCGATCTCGTCGCGCTGGACGAAGCGCTGACCGCGCTGGCGGCGGTCGATGCGCGGAAGGCGCAGGTCGTGGAGATGCGGTTCTTCGGCGGTCTCAGCGTCGAGGAGACCGCCGAAGCGCTGCACGTGTCGCGCGACACCATTATGCGTGACTGGAAGCTCGCGAAGGCGTGGCTCCTCCGCGAACTGAAAGCCCCGGTCAGCGGGCCGCGTCCCGCGGCGGATACATGAACTCGTGGCCCGCGGGATCGCCTCGCGGATACCAGACGCGGACCGAGGGTGTCACGCCGGGGGGCACTTCGTTGAACAGGAGCTGCACGTCGCCTCCCTGAGCGGTGGGCCGGCGGATCGTTCGCGTGAACCCCGCGAAGTACACCGTCCGTCCGTTGTGGCTCCTGACGCGGACGAGCGCGTTACCGGTCGGCTGCATCACTTCGAACAGGTAGGTGCCGGCGGGAAGCGAGACACCGGGCAGCGCAAACGGCCCGCTGAAGGTCAGGTAGGTCGTGTAGGGTACGTTGCCCCGCGCCACGGACGCCGCGCCGAGCAGGCCCGTCACGACGATCGCGGCCGCAACGATCATGAATCGCGAATTCCGCATGACATCCTCCTTCTGATCCTGTCGTGGCCGAAGGCCACGCCACCGCGTTCATCGACCAGGGCGGGAAGGGGCGCCGGCAGTGGCGGCCCCGTCGCCACTACTCCGATTTCCCCGAACGGGCGAACCTGCGGATCTCGGCGCGAACCGCGTTGCCGGCGTCCATGGCCGCCCGGGTCTCGTGCGAGTGGGCCGTGCCCTTGAAGCCAATCCGCTCGTAGAGGAAGTACTGGGCCGCGGTGCTTCGCACCGTCGGGTCGTTGATGGCTTCGACGGTGTGATGCAGTTCGTGGCCAATGGACCCGATCACGTACCAATCGGGCTGGCTGGAATCGAGTGACACCGTCACCCGCATGATCCGGCGCGCGCCCGCGATCGTGACGCCGGTGAAGCACGCGCGAACGCCGTGCCCGCACTCCCCTTCCATGACGTAGACGTAGGTGTCGCTGTCTTCAATCGTCCGCACGATCTCGCTGAAGGTGGACGACTCCCTGGTAGCGCGCTCCACCAGCGAGGCGAGCGCCAGCGTCGTCGGCCGAAGGTGAGCGCCGGGATCGGCAAGGAGAGCCGGCGACGTCCCCTCTGCCGCCGATGCGACTCGCGGCGCGAGGACGGCTCCTACGATCGCCGCCGCCATCGCCACCTTTCGTATCCGGTTCGCCATGACGTCTCCCTCCTCGCCAACGGAGGCGGGAAACGGCGCCGGAAAGTCGCATGGCTCGAAAAGGGCGGAAAAGGAGGGGGAATCGGGCAGGGACCGCGGCTTACAATGCGCACCGGACCAGCCATGCCAGCCCGGCCCGAACGGTGGGCCTCGGTCGAACGCCTCTATCACGCAGCGCAGGCGCTCCCGGTCGACGAGCGCGCGCTGTTCCTGGCGGAGGCATGCCCGGACGAGACGCTCCGGCGTGAAGTGGAATCGCTGCTGGCGCAGGCGGCCTCGGCACCGGGGCTGCTCGATTACGGCGCCGTGGCGGTCGCGGCGCCGCTCGCGAGCGGTGTGAGCGAGGCGATGTCCGTCGGTGAACGAATCGGGGTCTACCAGATCGTCGCCAGGCTGGGCGCCGGCGGCATGGGCGTCGTCTATCGCGCGCGCGACACCCGCCTCGGGCGGGACGTCGCCATCAAGATCCTGCCGCGCGCGTTCACGGCCGATCCCGACCGGCACGCGCGCTTCGAGCGCGAGGCGCGTGTGCTGGCGTCGCTCAATCACGCACATATCGCGGCCATTCACGGGATCGAAGAGACCGCCGATGCCTGTGCGCTCATCCTGGAGCTCGTCGACGGGGAGACGCTCGCCGACCGGATTGCACGCGGCCCGATGCGAGTGCCGGCAGCGCTCGAGATCGCGCGGCAGATCGCCGACGCGCTCGATGCGGCGCACGAGAAGGGCATCGTCCACCGCGACCTGAAGCCCGCCAACATCCAGATCACCCCTCACGGGGCCGTCAAGGTCCTCGACTTCGGCCTCGCGCGGCTGGAGAGCGGCCCGGCCCCGACGGCCAGCGCCTCGCCAACGCTGACGGTGAACGACACGCGCGAAGGCGCGATTGTCGGCACGGCCGCCTACATGAGCCCGGAGCAGGCGCGCGGCCTGCCCGTCGACAAGCGCACCGACATCTGGGCCTTCGGCTCTGTCCTGTTCGAGATGCTGTCGGCCCGCCCCGCGTTTGGTCGCGACACAATCGCGGACACGCTCGCGGCTGTGCTCGACCGCGAGCCGGATTGGAAAGCGTTGCCAGCGGACCTGCCGACGCCGGTGGACGCGCTGTTGCGCCGGTGCCTGCGCAAGGATCTGAAGGAGCGGTTGCGCGACATCGGCGACGCGCGAGGGGATCTCGCCAGCACAGCGCCGGATGTCGCGAGTGATTCAGCGATTCCCAACGCGCCGATGTGGCGCCGCGCGATCGCGTTCGTCGCCGCGGGTTTGGTCCTCGGCCTGATCGCCGTCGGAGTCCTGCGGCAAGCGCCGGCTCCGCTCGCCACCGTTACACGCTTTACGATCACGCCTCCCGCCGCCGCGCCTCTCACGATCGAGGGCACGGGATCGGATATCGCCATCGCGCCAGACGGATCGCGTCTCGTCTATGTCGGCAACAACGGGCGTGCACTGGTCGTGCACTCACTGGATCGACTCGCACCCACTCTTCTCGCCGGTCTCGGCGCACCGAGCAGCCCTGTGTTCTCGCCCGATGGGCAGTGGATCGCATTCTTCGATGGCGCCACCACCCTGAAGAAAGTCCCAGTGACCGGTGGGCAAGCGACCACGCTGACGCCGCTGAAGGGTCCGACCAGCGGTGCCTTCTGGACTGCCGACGACAGGATCGTGTTCATGAACGGTGATCGCAGCATGGGCCTGCTCGGCGTGCGATCAACCGGCGGCGAGCCCGTGGCGATGACCCGGGTAGATGCGACGAGGGGAGAAGTAGCGCACTCCTTTCCGCGCGTGCTGCCGGGGGGCAATGCGATGGTGTTTACGGTATCGGCCAACGGGTCCGCGCCGAGCCAGATAGCGCTCATGGATCTACGAACGGGCGCGCAAAGAACCCTGGTTCAGGGCAGTCAGGCCTCGTACGTCGCGCCGGGATACCTGGTCTACGCCGTCGGTAGCACGGTGTGGGCGGCGGCGTTCGACCTTCGGGCCCTCGCCGTCCTGGGACCACCGGTGCCCGTTCTTCAAGGCGTCATGACCTTCGCAGGTGGAACCGGAGCGGACTTCAGCGTGGCGGCGAATGGAACCCTCATCTATGTACCGCAGGGCGCGCAGGCGGCGCCGCATCGAACGATGGTGTGGGTTGACCGACAGGGACGTGAGCAGGCGCTGGCGACTCCACAGCGGACGTATCTCTATCCGCGCCTCTCGCCAGACGGAATGCGGATCGCGGTGGCGATTGGCGATGAAGACAACGACATCTGGATGTGGGATGTCGCACGCTCGCGCCTGACGCGATTCACATTCAACCGGGGCTTCGATCTCTATCCCGTCTGGACACCGGGTGGGCGGCGGCTGGTGTGGGGCGCGGTGAACGAAGCTGGTAAACCGATGGGTGCCTACTGGCAGGCTGCTGATGGCACCGGCGTTGCCGAACCGCTGACGCGCGACCCGAATGCGCAATACATCTCGTACCCGGTGGCGATTTCACCCGACGAAACGCGCCTCGTCGTGCGCGAAGATCGGCCCGAGACCGGGCTCGACCTCGCCGTGGTCACGCTCGACGCGGAGCGGCGCGTGACGTCCCTTATCCGGACACGATCCAGCGAACGCAACGCGGAGATCTCGGCTGACGGACGGTGGCTGGCGTACGAATCGACCGAATCAGGGCGCGAAGAGATCTATGTTCGTCCGTTTCCGATCGTGGATGCAGCGCGCTGGCAGGTGTCGACCGACGGCGGCAGGCAGCCTGTGTGGTCGCGGACGGGACACGAGCTCTTCTTCCGCGCGCCGGATGCCTCGCTGGTGGAGGTACTCGTCGAACCTTCCACCAGCGGCGAGCATCGCGACGTGTTCACCTGGAGCAAACCCGCCACCATTTTTCAGGACAAGTCCTATTTCTTTTACAGCGCCGGGTTTCTGGGACGCACCTATGACGTTTCCGCCGACGGGCAGCGGTTTCTCATGATCAAGGAAAGCGAAGCGTCGGCGGATGCGACTACCCCGCAGATCGTCGTGGTTCAGAACTGGCAAGAGGAGCTGAAACGCGTGGTACCGGCGGCCGCGAAATAATCAGGAGGACCATCACCACGTGTCCGGCACACGCCGCCGCGGATTGATGCGTGCAAAGGTGCGTGTTACACTCGTTTTTCGCTCGTGCGCGACCACTCCTGCGAGTGAATCGCGCGCATTTCTTCTTTCCAAGGGCCGCTAGCTCAGCTGGGAGAGCGCCGCGTTCGCAATGCGGAGGTCAGGAGTTCGATCCTCCTGCGGTCCACCAACCTCCGCTCACGCACGGCAACCGTCGCGTGAGCTACGGTTGGCAGCCACCTTCCTCTCGCGGACAGGCCAGGGTTTCCCCCCATAGCGGCCGCCAGCCCCTATCTCGACGCTGATTCTCTTTCTCCGGCCGGCGCGCTGACGTGCGCGATCGAGTTGTCGGCGCGCAGCAGGACGACCGTGCTGCAGGCCGCGCACTGCGCCCACTTCGCGCCGCGCGCGTCGGCGCGGAAGACCTCGAGCTGTGCATTCTCGCATCGTGGGCAATCGGGCAGCGGGTTCGGCATGGTGTCTCCAGCAGGTTGGGAGTTGCTAATGACTGAACGACGCGGGCATCCGGCGATGCGCCTGCCACCCCCGTCCCTCCGACAGCCGGCGGTAGCCAACCGTCAGGAACCGGTTGTAGCCGCACCGATGCCACGCGAGCGCCGGCGCGAGCGTCGCCACGATCGACAGGACGAAATACAGCGGCCACGCCCAGGCCAGCGGCAGGTACGGCCTCACGGCGTGCAGCACCGTGAAGTAGACGAAGAACTGGCTCACGAAGACCACGAACGATGTCTGACCGATCGTCGCGAGGCCGCGGACGATGCCCGCCATCTGCGGCGCCGACGCGAGGCGCAGCGACGCCGAGATCAGCACCAGGGCAATGGCGCCGTAGAACAGGAAGTAGACGAGCGAGGGCGGCATCTTCGCGAACGGCGATCCGACGGCGTGCGTGGCAAACGTGCTCGCGTAGCCGCCCTGCCTCGCGGCGTGGGACGCCACGTTGAGCGCCGTCGCCACCGTCGCGCCGATCGCCGCGCTGCGCAGCAGCAGGCGGTGCATCGCGCCGACGTCGCCTTCGCTGCCGTACGTCCCCAGGCGATCGCCCAGCGCCGTCGCCGCCAGCTCCAGCGAGAACCACGGCACGATCGGAAATGCGTAGACGTAGAAGCCGCCGTGTTCCATGCGGCCGAAGAAGGTCTCCTTCAGCACCAGCGGGTAGTGCGCCGCCGGATGCCAGCGGAGGACCAGGGTCAGCGCCGCTGCGTACGCGCAGAGGGCGAGCAGAACGCGCGTACGCGGCGGCACCGTCGCCACCAGCCACGGGCTGACGAGCATGCATACGCCCACCGCGTCGGTGATCGACACGAACCGGACCGCGTAGGTGGCGTGCGAGAGAAGGACGAGCAGATGGCCGATGGTCAGGAGGAAGAGCCCGCGGTCGGTCACGATGCTGCGGAAGCGATCGAAGTCACGCGGCCGCGTCCGGTAGTAGAGGCCGAGGAGGGTGCCGTTGATGATGATGAAGGTCGGCGACGCGATCATGCCGACGATCGTCATCAGGTTGCCGGTCGCGTCGCCCGCGGGGAAATAGTTGAACGCAAAGTGCGACAGCAGCACGAAGAACATCGCGCCGCCGCGTGCCGCGTCTATGAATTGGAGACGGGCGCGCGACTCCGTCCGATTGGCGGCAAGGAGACCGACTCCAGCGGGCGCCGGGCGCATGCGCGGGAGGGAGCAAGCCGTGCGCCACGACCTTGCACACGATTGCGCTCCGGAGACGGCATTTTCAGCGACAAATCCGGCGCACCGGAGACTTTCGTGATGCGGGTCCCGGCAATCCGGGCGCGAGCCGCGGCTACCCCGCCCGGTTCCACACGGTGAAGTTGCGGATCGTGCGCCCCTGCGCGTCGCGCCCCGTCGTCACGATCGTCCGCGTCTTCCCGTCGGGCGTCACCGCGACGCGCGAGTTCGTCGTGATCGACCCGTTCACCTTCGTCGCGTACGAGTAGTGGTGGTCGTCGACGCGCGTATAGGCGCGCGTGCTGTTCGCGTCGGGCGCCCCCTTGTACTCGTAATCCTTCCCGTCGAAGGCGTAGGTGATCTCGGTGTGCGTCTTCTTGCCGTCGGCATCGACGCCGTCGGTGATTGCGGTCACACGGTCGCCGGCCCCGCTCATCTTCGTCGTCTGACTCTTCGGCGCCAGGGTCGCGGGGTCGAAGGACGACTGCCCGAGATTCAGCGTCCAGGTCCCGATCCACGCGTCGCCGGTTTGTGCGGCCGACCCGCTTGCGGTAAGAAGGTAGCCCGAGGCGCACATCATGACGAGCAGCAGCCGACGCATGCCACACCTCCTGCGGCCGAAACTCTATCTCAGCTTCGTGCTCGGCGGCGCACTTTCACTGGCGGCATGTGGTGGAGGGCGGACGGCCTCCGGGAGCGACGCCGGACGCCGCGACACGGCGCCCGCGACGCAGGCGCCCGCGCATGGTGTCGACCCGTCGGCCATCGACGCGTCGGTGGCCCCGGGCGACGACTTCTTCGGCTATGCCAACGGCGCGTGGCTGAAGCGGACCGCGATTCCCGAGGATCGCAGCTCGTACGGCATCTGGTCGGTGCTCTTCGATCGCGCGCAGCAGCGGACGCGCGAGCTGCTCGACGCGGCCGCGGCCGGCGGCGCGCCGGCGGCCTCCGACGAGCGGAAGATTGGCGACTACTACGCGACGTACCTCGAGGAGGAGACGATCGAGAAGAAGGGGCTCGACCCGCTGCGCGCGTCGCTGGAGGCGATCGATGCCCTCGCCGACAAGCGCGCCCTCGCCGCCTGGATCGGTCAGCACCTGCGCGCCGACGTCGATCCGCTGAACATGACGAACTTCTACACGGACCGCCTGTTCGGCGTCTGGGTGGCGCAGAACCTCAACGACCCGTCGCACAACGTTCCCTACCTGCTGCAGGGCGGCCTTGGCCTGCCCGACCGCGACTACTACGTGCAGCCCGGGCCGCGCATGGAGAGCATCCGCGCGGCCTATCGCGGTCACGTGGCCCGGGTGCTGACGCTGGCCGGGCTGGACAAGGCCGAGGCGCGCGCCGCGGCCATCTTCGATCTCGAACGGCGCATCGCCAACACGCACGCGACGCGCACCGACTCGGTTGACGTCCACCGGGCGAACAACCCGTGGTCGCGCGAGGAGTTCGGCCGCCGCGCGCCGGGCCTCGACTGGAACGCGCTGTTTGCCGGCGCGCGTCTCGATCGCGCGCCGACGATCATCGTCTGGCACCCGGTCGCGTTCCGCGGCATGTCCGCGCTCGTGCAGTCGGTCCCGATGGACACGTGGCGCGACTACCTGAAGTTCCACGAGCTCGATCGCTACAGCCGCGTCCTCCCGAAAGCGTTCGCCGACGAGAGCTTCGCGTTCTACGGCAAGACGCTCTCCGGCACGCCGCAGGACCAGGAGCGGTGGAAGCGTGCGGTGAACGCGACCAACGGCGCGCTCGGCGAAGCCGTCGGGAAGCTTTACGTCCAGCGCTACTTCCCGCCGGCGGCGCGCACCCAGCTCCAGCAGATGGTGTCGGCCATTGTCGCGGCCTTCGATCGTCGCCTGGATGCGCTCACCTGGATGTCGCCGAAGACAAAAGCCAGCGCGAAGGCGAAGCTGGCGAGCCTGCGGGTCGGCATCGGCTACCCGGACCGCTGGCGCGATTATTCGCAGCTGGAGATCGTCCGCGGCGACGCGCTGGGCAACGTGATGCGCGCCAGCCTGTTCGATTACCAGCTGCGGCTGCAGGATCTCGATCGCGCGCCCGATCGCGGCCAATGGTGGCTCGACCCGCAGACGGTCAACGCGCTGAACCTGCCGATCCAGAACGCGCTCAACTTCCCCGCCGCCATCCTCGAGCCGCCGTTCTACGATCCGCAGGCAGACGCCGCGGCGCGCTACGGCTCCATCGGCGCCATCATCGGCCACGAGATCAGCCACAGCTTCGACGACCAGGGGAGCCAGTTCGACGCCGCCGGCCGCCTCGCCAACTGGTGGACGCCCGAGGACCTCGCCCACTTCAAGGCGGCCTCCAGCAAGCTGGTGGCGCAGTACGGCGCCTACTCGCCGTTTCCCGATCTGCGCGAGAACGGGCAGCTCACGCTGAGCGAGAACATCGCCGATACCGCCGGCCTTTCGGCGGCGTACGATGCCTACCGCGCCGGCGGCGGCACCGACGACCGCACCTTCTTCCTCAGCTACGGCCAGAGCTGGCAGTCGAAGACGCGCGAGGAGGCGGCGCGCCAGCAGGTGCTCACCGACGGCCACGCGCTCGACGAGTACCGCGCCGACACCGTCCGCAACCTCGACGCCTGGTACGCCCCGTTCGACGTCAAGGCCGGGCAGCGCCTGTATCTGCCGCCGGCGGACCGGGTGCGCGTCTGGTGATCGCCGCCCGCGTGGTTTAGTCGCGGCAGGGGCAGACTTGCGCGGCCAAATCAAGAATGTGCACGCCGCCTCTTGACGGGGCGGATTGGCACGGTTACTGTCATTTGTTCACCAACCCAACCGAGCCGAAATCCAGGGACCCCTTGAGGAGGATCTTGATGTTTCCTCGCACGCGCAGTATTGCTGCGGCCGCTCTGCTGACCGCTGCAGCCCTTTACCTTCCCGGGCATCTCCACGCCGACCAGGATGACGCGCAGGCGCGCGTCCGCGGCGGCGCTGGCAATGCGGCCCGGCGGACGAGCAACCTCTATATCGTGCAGATGGCGGAGCAGCCGGTCGTCTCGTACACCGGCGGCATCGCCGGCCAGCCTGCGACCAAGCCGAATCGCGGACAGAAGATCGATTCGCTGAACGCGGCGGTCGTCGGCTACGCCGGCTATCTCGATGCGCGGCACGACCAGGCGCTCGCCGCCGTCGGCGGCGCGCGCAAGGTCTACGACTATCACTACAGCTTCCACGGTTTCGCGGCGGAACTGTCCGACGCCCAGGCCGCGGCGCTGCGTGCGACGCCCGCCGTGCTGAGCGTCAGCAAGGACGAAGAGGTCTTCGCCGATACCTCTTCGACGCCGACGTTCCTCGGCCTCAACGCGCCCGGCGGCCTCTGGGATCAGCTCGGAGGGACAGCTCTCGCCGGTGACGAGATCATCGTCGGCGTCATCGACTCCGGCATCTGGCCGGAAAGCGAGAGCTTCTCGGACCGAGCGAGTACGAGCAACGGCGCCAAGAAAGATGGGAAAAAGGCATTCCAGCAGATTCCAGGCTGGCACGGCAAGTGTGGGGGAGGCGAGCAGTTCCCCCGCGCGCTGTGCAACCAGAAGCTGATAGGCGCGCAGCACTTCGACGCCGCGTGGGGCGGCGATGCCGGCCTCAAGGCGCAGCGGCCGTGGGAGTTCGCCTCGGCGCGCGACTACAACGGTCACGGTACGCACACTTCGTCGACCGCTGCCGGTAACGCGGGCGTGGCCACCACTGGCGCGGCCGCAGCGTTCGGCCCCATCAACGGCATGGCCCCGCACGCCCGTGTGGCGATGTACAAGGCGCTCTGGTCCACGCAGGATGGCTCGACGGCGAGCGGCTTCACCAGCGACCTGGTGGCGGCCATCGATCAGGCGGTCGCCGACGGCGTAGACGTCATCAACTACTCGATCAGCGGCACGCGGACCAATTTCCTCGATCCGGCGCAGGTCGCCTTCCTGTTCGCCGCCGACGCCGGCGTCTTCGTCTCAGCGTCGGCCGGCAACGACGGCGTCCTGGGGAGCTTCACCGTCGCACATCCGGGTCCGTGGTTGACGACGGTGGCGGCGGGCACGCATAACCGCGACGGCCAGGGCTCGGTGACGCTCGGTGGCGACACCACCTTCAATGGCGCGTCGGTCGCCACCGCGTTTGGTCCGGCGCCGCTCATCGACGCGACCGCGGCCGGCCTGCCCGGCGCCACCCCGGACGCCGTGCGCCAGTGCTTCGCCAAGATCGACAACGGTGGCACTCCTGCGCTCGACCCCGCGAAGATCGCCGGCAAGATCGTCATTTGTGATCGCGGCACGAACCCTCGCGTCAACAAGAGCCTCGCGGTTCAGGAGGCCGGCGGCGTCGGCATGATCATGGTGAACGTCAGCCCGAACTCGATCAACGCCGACTTCCACGTCGTCCCGTCGGTGCACCTGCAGGATACGGATCGCGCGGCGGTGAAGGCGTACGCGGCGACCGCGAAGGTGCCGACGGCGACGATCAACCAGTCGACAATCGTGTTCACGGCGCCGGCGCCGTTCACGGCGTCGTTCTCGTCGCGCGGCCCGCTCCTCGCCGGCGGCGGCGACCTGCTGAAGCCGGACGTCATCGCGCCCGGGCAGGACATCCTCGCGGCCGTCGCACCTCCGGGCAACGGCGGACGCAACTTCAACCTGTATAGCGGCACGTCGATGTCGGCGCCACACGTGGCGGGCATCGCGGCGCTGCTGAAGCAGCTCCACCCCGACTGGTCGCCGATGATGATCAAGTCCGCGCTCATGACCAGCGCCACCGACATCCTCGACGGGCCGAACACGAACCCGCTCGTCATCTTCCGCCAGGGCGCCGGCCACATCGCGCCGAACAGGGCGGCCGACCCGGGCCTCGTCTACGACGCGGGGTTCAACGACTGGCTCGCGTTCCTGTGCGGCACGACCACCGGCGTGTCGGCCGCGACGTGCAACGCGCTGGCAGCGGCGGGCTATTCCTTCGATCCGAGCAACCTGAACGTCGCGTCGATCGCGGTCGGCGATCTGGCGGGCGCGCAGACGATCACGCGCCGCGTCACCAACGTGGGGCGGTTCACGGCCACCTACAACGCCACGGTGACGGGAATGGGCGGCTTCGCCGTCAGCGTCAACCCGGCGTCGCTGACGATTCAGCCCAAGGAGACAAAGTCGTACACGGTGACGTTCACCAGGGGGGCGGCGGCGTTGAACAACTATAGAGGCGGCCAGTTGACCTGGAGCGACGGCCTCCACAGCGTGCGCTCGCCCCTCGTCGTCAACCCGGTCGCCCTGGCAGCCCCGGCGTCGGTCTTCAGCACCGGCGGCGCCATCAGCTACAACGTCAAGTTCGGTTACGCGGGCCCATTCCTGGCAGCCGCGCGCGGCCTGGTTCCAGCGGTCACGACCACCGGGAGCATCCAGGACGACCCGGGTGACTCGTTCAGCCCGACTGGTCCCGGCGTCGTGGCAATCCCCGTCACGATCCCGGCCGGCACCACGCATGCGCGCTTCTCGACGTTTGATGCCGACGTGCCGCCGGGGAGCGATATCGACCTCTACGTCTTCAAGGGCGCGACGCAGGTCGATTCCAGCGGCGGCGGGACAACAGCTGAGGAAGTCAACCTGCTCAATCCGGCCGCGGGCGACGACTACATCGTCTACGTCCACGCGTTCAACGTGACGGGAACGGTGAACTTCAAGCTGTACACCTGGCTCCTCGGTGGAGGAGCCGCGGGCAACATGACGTTGACCGCGCCCACCACCGCCACGGTCGGTGGAACGGGAACGATCAACCTGACGTTCAGCGGGCTCATGCCAGGGACGAAGTACCTCGGGTCTGTCGCCTATTCCGGCTCGACCGGGATGCCGGACCCGACGATCGTCCGCGTCGATCCCTGACGGGCGCACGGGCAGCAGTAAGCACGAAAGGCGAGGCTTCGGCCTCGCCTTTCGTGCGTACGGGCCGGCAGGAATAAAATCTTCGAGTGCGTCTGGCCTCCACGCTGCTGGCAACCATCCTTCTCTTCCCTGCGTGCCACGCTTCCGAACCACCGGCGAGCGCCCCGCTGACGAAGATTGCCGTCACCGATCCGCGCTACGAGGGCTTCGTCTTCCTGGTCGCCACCATACGGCGATCGGGATCTGACTTCGTGATCACCAACGACAGCACGCAGCCGTGGTTCGACGTGGCGCTCGTGCTGACGGGCGGCGCGGACGAATACTGGCTCCAACTCGCCGAGGTCAACCCCGGTCAGACCGTCACGGCCGCCGCCGCGCAGTTCGCCACGAGGGACGGTGTGGCGTTCGACGCGCGCCGCGTCATGCCCCGCACCCTGATTGTCAGCGCCGAGATCGGCGAAGGCGGCCCGACAGGCGCGTACGCGGTGCGCCTGTAGAGACGCCCGTGTCCGAAGATCCGCTTCCCCTCGGCCGCGCGCACCTGCTGGCGTCAACCGCCATCAGGGAAGCGCGACGGGCCGGGCTGCCGGTCGACACGATGGTCAGCGTGGGCGATCTGCGGCGGTTCGAGCCGGCCGTCGCCTCGGTGGAGCTGCTCGGCATCTCCCCGCTGCCCGATCACGCCGCCGCGCTCAAGGCGTTCACGCGCCTTCCGCTGGCGTTCGCGTCGCGGCCGATCAGCGAACGCAGCATGATGATCCGCACGGAGCGCGGCACGGTGACGCTGCATCTGTCGCCGCCCGAGCAGGCGGGCGCGGCGCTCGTCTGGCATACGGGGTCGTCGCTCCACGTCGCCGCGCTGCGCGACCGCGCCAACGGCCGCGGCCTGCGGCTGTTCGACGCGCGGTTGACGGATCGCCAGGAGCGTCCCGTCCCGTGTCCGTCCGAGGACGACCTCTACGATCGTCTCGACCTGCCGTTCATCGCGCCGGAATTGCGTCTCGGCGCGGACGAAATCGAGTGCGCGGACGACAACGCGCTGCCGCAGCTCGTGCTCGAGCGGCACATCCGCGGCGACCTGCACACGCACACGACCTGGAGCGACGGCCGCGACAGCGCCGAAACGATGGTCCTCGCCGCCAAGCAGCTCGGTTACGAGTACGTCGCCATCACGGACCATTCGCAGCGCGCCTGGTCGAGCCGCAAGCTGGCGGTGGACGATGTGCCGCGCCAGCGGGAGGAGATCGAGACGCTGCGCGGCCGCATCAGCGGCATCGACATCCTCCACGGCATCGAGGTGGACATCATGCGCGACGGCACGCTCGACTTCGAGGACGAGGTCCTCGCCGGCTTCGACATCGTGCTCGCGTCGCTGCACGACTCCGCCGACCAGATGGGCGGCCAGCTCACGCGACGCTATCTCAAGGCCATCCGCCATCCGCTCGTCAACGTCATCACCCACCCTGCCAATCGCTCACCGGCGCGGTCCGAGGGATTCGACGTCGACTTCACCGCGCTGTTTACCGCAGCCGTCGAGACGGGCACCGCGATGGAAATCGACGGGGCGCCGGGGCACCTGGACATGGACGGCGCGGTCGCGCGCCGGGCGGCCGCCGCCGGCGTCACCATCACCATCGACAGCGATTGTCACCGCGCCGAGTGGCTCGCGCGGCAGATGCGGTTCGGCATCGGCACCGCGCGCCGCGGCTGGATTGAGCCGCGCCACGTGCTCAATGCCGGCAGCGTGGACGACGTGCGCGCGTTCGTGGCCCGCAAACGATCTCGTGGGTAACCGAATTGTCGCGTCCGTCGCCGTCGCGACGCTCGCCTTCTGGGCCTACACGCAGACCCTCCTGCCAGGGGTCGATCTCGGCGACACGGGCGGCTTCCAGGCCGCGGTGCTCTGGCCCGAAGTCAGCGCGCGGCAGGCCTATCCGCTCTATTACGATCTCGCGCGTCCGTTCGTCGCCGCCGTGAGCGCTGCCAACCCCGCGCGCGGGCTCAACCTCTTCTCCGCCATCGCCGGCGCGGCCGCCGTCGGCCTGCTGACGTTCCTCGGCGCGCTGGTTGCCGATTCGCTGGCCGCGGGCGCCGCCGCCGGCCTGCTGCTCGCCTTCTCGTACACCTTCTGGAGCCAGGCGATCATCGCCGAGGTCTATACACTGCACCTCGCGATCGTCCTCGCCTGCTGCCTGGCGCTCTACGCCTACGCAGCCCGACCGACGCGCGTGCGGCTGGCGCTGTTCTTCGCGGTCTATGCGCTCGGCTTCGGCAATCACCTGTCGATGATTCTGCTGTTGATCCCCTTCACCATCTTCCTCCTGCAGGTGACACCGGATCGGCGCGCCCTCTTCACGCCGGCGGTGATCGCGATGGCCGCCGCGGTCGCCGCGGCGGGCGCGCTGCAATACTGGCCGAACCTGATGTCGACGACGCACCTGCTCAACGGTCCCGCGAGCTGGAGCGACCGGCTCGCGACGTTCTGGTTCGACACGACGAAGGCGGACTGGCGCGAATCGATGGTGATGGGTATCCGCGGCGATCAACTCGCCGGCCGCGTGGGCATGTGGTGGTTCGACGCGCGCCAGCAGTTCGGCATCATCGGAGTGCTGGTTGCGGCAATCGGTCTCGCCCGGCTCTGGATGGTGTCACGGCCATGGGCGACGCTCGTCGCGCTCGGCTACGCCATCAACACGGTCTTTGCGTTCACGTACAACGTCGGTGACACGCACGTTTTCTACCTGCCCGGTCACCTCTTCACGGCGCTCGCCGCAGGGAGCGCCATCTCACCTGTGGGGCGACCCTTTCAGGCTCGGGCTGGCCCTCGGCGAACCATGACAGTTCGCGCCACACGTTCAGCTGTCGCTGCACTCGTGTTTGCCTACATCGCCTGGCGCGCGTGGGACACGTGGCCTGCCATCGATCGGCACGACGACCGGCGCGCCGACACGCTCGTGACGCGCCTCGCGCTCGGCGTCAATCCGCAAAGCGGCGTGCTCGTCACCAATCTGAACTGGCAGGTCGAGAACGCGCTGCTCTACTACAGCCGCTGGGAGCGCCGCGACATCCCGTGGGTGCGCCTGCCGGACGTCGAGCTGCATTTCCCGTTTCTCGTTCGCGACAACGAAGCCATCTCGCGCGACATCGTCCTGGACTCGTACTCGGCGCGCGAGGTCGTTGCAGCGTTCGGCCCGCTCTTTCCCATCCAGCCTGACCCCATCCGCGCGTCGCCGGACCTGCTCGATGCGATCGCCCGGCTGCCGGCCGGAACGCCGTACGTGCTGTGCGTGCTCACGCCGCCGCGCGAAGAACGCCTGGACCCCGAGGTGTTGCGCGCGGCGATCGACAGGCTGACGGGGGGCAAGGTGCGTGGGGCGGGCGCCGCCGCTGGACCCGCCTATCAATTGATCGCCGGCATCGCGGGCGAATCGCCCACGACGACGCGATCGGCGGACTATCCGTTCCGCCAGGGCTTCCGGCTGCTCGGCGATCCGTTCACGGTGCGCATGGAGTCGTGGCTCCCCTCCGACACCTTCAGGCGGGCTGGCTTTGGCCACGTTCTTCGCGGGCGCGAGCACGTGCAGATCCTCGAGCGGGGCGTGAACTTGATCTGGTTCGACCGCGAGGCCCGGCCTTCGGAACCGGTCTACGCGGCCAGCCTCTACGCGCCGGGCCAGCGCTACCGTATCTCATCGGTATCGCCCTCGCTTGCGCATGCCCGGCGGTAATACTGTTATCCTCGGGTTACGTGGTTCGATCGACATCAGCTCGACTGTTCGTGATCGCCTTCGCCGTCTGCTCCGCGGCGGTTGCCACGGACGCGCAGCAGAAGCCGGCGCCCGAGGCGCTCGCCCGTTCGCTTCAGCAGCGGTACCAGGGCATCAAGGACTTCTCCGCCGACTTCGTCCATAACTACCGCGGCGGCGTCTTGAAGACGCAGACACAGGAACGCGGCAAAGTTTCCGTGAAAAAGCCTAGCCGCATGCATTGGGTCTACACCGCCCCCGAGAAGAAGGAATTCGTCTCCGACGGCGTGAAGATCTATTCCTACATCCCGCAGGACAAGCAGGTGATTGTCAGCAGCGTCCCGCCGGGCGACCAGGCGACGACGCCAGCCCTTTTCCTGGCCGGGAAGGGCGACATCGTCCGTGATTTTTCAGCCAGTTACGTCAATTCGACGATCCCGGGCACGCTGGCGCTGAAGCTGATGCCGCGCCAGAGCGAGCCGGACTACGAATACCTCGTGATCGCCGTCGACCCCGCTACCCTGCAGATGCGCGCCCTGACGACCCGGGACCGGGAAGGGGGCGAATCGACGCTGGTCTTCAACAACTTGAAGGAAAATCGGGGAATACCCGATAAGGAATTCGCATTCAGGATTCCTCGCGGTGTCGATGTAATCACTGATGGCACACACAACTAGACGGCTGGCGGCCCCCCTGGCGCTGACGATCGCCCTCGCGGCATGCGCCACCACCGGCTCCCTTCGCTCCGGCCAGCGCGCCGAACAGGCGCAAGACTACGACCGCGCGGTCGCCGAATACAGCGCGGCGCTCAAGAGACATCCCGACGACCGGACACTGCAGCTGGTGCTGCAGCGCGCCAAGCTGCGCGCCGCGCAGGATCACCTGACGCGTGCGCGCCGGCTCGAAGCGACCGGAAAGCTCGACGAGGCGCTGGTCGAATACCAGATCGCGGCGGAGATGAACCCGGCCAGCGGCGACATCGACGCCGCCCTGCGCAACATCCGCACGCAGCTGCGCACGAAGGTCGTCGTCGCGCGTGAAGGCAAGACGCAGCTCGAGACCCTCATCGATCAGTCACGGAACCTCGGTCCGCCCGGGCTCGATCTGCCGTCGGATGTCCGGCTGCCGGCCTCGCTCGTCTTCCGCGACGCGAGCGTACGCGACGTCTACACCGTGATCGCGCGCTTCGCCAACGTCAACATCGTCTTCGACCCGACATTCCGTGACGATCGCATCACGATCGACCTGAGCAACGTGACGCTCGATCAGGCGCTCGCCGCGGTCTCGGCCGCGACGCGCAACTTCTACAAGGTGACGGCGCAGCGGACCGTCGCCGTCATCCCCGATACGGCCGCCAAGCGCCGCGAGTACGAGGACGAGCTGGTGCGGACGTTTTACCTGAGCAACGCTGATCTCAAGGAAACTATCGATCTGCTGCGCATCGTCGTCGACGCGCGGCGCATTGCGCCGCTGACCGCCACCAACGCCCTCACGATCAAGGACACGCCCGAGCGCGTCAATGCGGCCGCACGCATCATCCAGGCAATCGACAAGGCGCGCCCCGAGGTGGTGATCGACGTCGAGCTGCTCGAGGTGAATCGCACGAGGCTGCTCGAATACGGCCTGCAGTTCGCCAGCCCGGGCTCGCCCGGCATCAACGGCGCCGCCGACGTGAACCGCGACCAGTTCACGCTGCAGGACCTGACCAATCTCTCGCAGTCCGACATCATCCTCACCAACCTGCCGGCGCTCTATTACCGCCTGCTGAAGAGCGACGCCAACACGCGTACGCTCGCCAACCCGCAGCTGCGCACGTCGGAAGGCGTCGTGGCGCAGGCGCGCTTCGGCGAGCAGGTGCCCGTGCCGGTGACGACGTTCGCGCCGATCGCGACGGGCGGTGTCCAGCAGCAGCCGATCACGTCCTTCCAGTATCAGAACATCGGCGTGAACATCGACATCACGCCGCGGACGCATCACGACGACGACGTGTCGCTCGCGCTCAAGGTGGTCGTCACCAGCCAGCTCGGGACCGGGTTCGGCGGGCTGCCGACCTTCGGCAACCGCGAGATCACGACGTCCATCCGGCTGCGCGACGGCGAAACGAACCTGCTCGCCGGACTGATTCGCGACGACGAGCGGATGACGATGGAAGGGATTCCCGGGCTGAGCGACGTGCCGGTCGTCGGCCGTCTCTTCGGGCGCACCCGCAAGGAGACGCAGCAGACCGACGTCGTCCTGACGCTGACGCCGCACATCATCCGGGTGCTCGATCTCACCGAGGCCGACCTGCGTCCCTTCCGCGTCAGCAACGACGCGAACGCGCCGCTCATCGACCTGCCGATCATCCAGACACCGCCGGTCACCGTGCCACCGCTGCCCGTGCCGCCTGTCCCGGGCGCTCCACAGCCGGCGCCGCCCGCACAGTCCCCCGGTCAGCAGCCGCAGCCCGCGCAGCCGATACCGGGTACCCTGGCCCCCGCGCCGCCGCAGCGCTGAGCGCGCCGCCGGAAAGTCCTCCGGCGCGGCGACTTTTCGTGAAATTTACTGCGATACCTGTCGCCCTCTTGATACGTCCGTTATGATGCGCGTGCCCCCTCAGCATGAGCAAGGAACTCGAACGGACCCGCCATCCGGCAGGTTTCGCGCACGGCGAGCTCGACCTGCTGACGGCGAGCGCCAAGGCCAGGAACGTCGCGCTCTGGCACGTGCTCACCGTTGAGCGCCGCCTGCCCGAAGACGTCGTCGCCACCGCGCTGAGCGAGTCGCTCGGCTTCTCGCGCGTCCGCCTCGACGCCGCCCGGGTCCAGCCAGAAGCGCTCAAGCTGCTGCCGCCGCCCGTCGCCCGCAAGTACGTGTGTCTTCCGCTGGAGCTCACCGACCGGAAGCTCGTGCTCGCGATGGCGAATCCGCAGGACATCCATGCGATCGACGCGGTCCAGTCGGTGACGGACCACCGCGTGCACCCGGTCGTGGCGACGCGGCGCGAAATCCTGAAGGGGATCGACAGGCACTACGCGCAGGACTCCACGGCGCCGCGTGTGTTCGCCGACACCGATCTCGCGCTGGCCGGCGACGACGCGATCGATCTCGATCGGGACGAGGAGTCGCAGCCTGCCGAGGCGGCGGCGATCGTCGCGATGTGCCACCAGATCCTGTTCGCCGCCGTCAAGACCGGCGCCAGCGACGTCCATATCGAGCCCGATCCGACCGGCGTCCGCGTGCGGCTGCGCGTGGACGGGATGCTGCGCGACTATCTCGACCTGCCCGTCTGGATGCAGCGGCAGCTGCTCTCGCGCATCAAGGTGCTCGCGCGCCTCGACATCGCGCAGCAGCGCCTGCCGCAGGACGGCCGGATCAAGGCGCGGTCGCGCGACGGCGCCATCGACGTGCGCGTCTCGACGCTGCCGACGCAGTACGGCGAGAAAATCGTGCTGCGTATGCTCGGGTCGTCGGCCGCGCCGTCGCTGCTCGATCTCGGCCTGTCCGATACGCAGCTCGCCATCGTGGACGAGGCGCTGCACCAGCCGCAGGGCCTGGTGCTCGTCACGGGGCCCACGGGCAGCGGCAAGAGCACGACGCTCTACTCGATGCTGACGCGGCGGCAGGCGCCCGACGTCAACGTCGTCACCGTCGAAGACCCGATCGAGCGGCGGCTGCCGGGCATTACCCAGTCGCAGGTCAACGACAAGGCGGGGACCACGTTCGCGACGTACCTGCGCGCGATCCTGCGCCAGGACCCCGACGTCATCATGATTGGCGAGGTTCGCGACCTCGAGTCCGCGGAGATCGCGTTCCAGGCGGCGCTCACCGGCCACCTCGTGCTGACCACGCTGCACACCAACGGCACGCTCGAGGCGCTCGATCGACTGCTGGACATCGGCGTCAAGCCGCTGATGATCACCTCGGTCACCAACGTGGTGGTTGCGCAGCGTCTGGCCAGGCTGATCTGTCCGCACTGCCGCGTGCAGTATCAGCCCTCACCGGCGGCGGCCGAGAAGCTGGGCCTCGATCCGCACGGCGAGTTCACGCGCGGGCGCGGATGCGCCTCGTGCAGCCATACCGGCTACCGCGGGCGCGTCGGCATCTTCGAGCTGCTGCGACTGACGCCCAGGTTGAAGGAGTTGATCCGCGGCGGCGCGGGCGAAGCCGAGCTGCGCGCGGCTGCGACGACTGACGGCGTGCGGTGGCTGAGCGACGACGCGGCGAACAAGATCAGGCAGGGATTGACCACGATCGAAGAGGTGCTGCGGGTCGTGCGCATCGACGGGGCGGGCGTCTCACTGCGCGCGATCGTCCACCGCCGCGGTTAGCGCCGCCCGGCGAAGCCGGCATAGGGTCCGCCATAGCCTTCGGCGGAGGCGGAAAAGTCGGCCCTACGATTGCTGCGCCTGCGTCGGCGTATAGCGGACGATGAGCGCGGTCACGTCGTCGTTCTGCGGCGCGCCCTGGGCGAAGAGACGCACCGACTCCAGCAGCGCGTGCAGCACGGCATCGCTCGGCTCGAGCCAGTTCGGCGCCACCGCCTCCTGGATGCGCGCTTCGCCGTATTCTTCCCCGCTGCCGTTGAGCGCCTCGGATACGCCGTCGCTGAAGATCGCCAGCGCATCGCCGGCGGTGAGCTGCACGTCCTCCTGCTGATAGGAGGCGTAGGGGAACAGGCCGACGATCATCCCGCCGGTCTCGAGTTTCCGGACGCCGGAGGCGCCGAACAGCAGCGGCGCGTTCTGCCCGGCGTTGCAGTACGTCAGCCGCCCGTCGGCACGCAGGATGGCAAAGAAGATCGTCGCGAAGCGGCTCTCGATGCCGCGCGCGAGGAGCGCCCGGTTGACGCGTGTCATCATCTCGGCCGGCTCGACGGGCGCGAACGACTGCGTCGAGAACATCCCCTGCAGCATCGCGGTGAGCAGCGCCGCCGGCGGCCCCTTGCCGGACACGTCGCCCAGCGCGAAGCCGAAGCTGCCGTCGGGCAGGTCGATGTACTCGAAGAAGTCGCCGCCAATGGCGCGGCACGCGATCGACGTGCCGCTCGCGTCGTAGAAGCTGCCGCGGGTGCGCGACCTGGGCAGCAGCGCCTGCTGGATCTCCGAGGCGATGCGCAGCTCGTTGTCGATGCGCCGCTTCTCGACGGCCTCGCGATAGAGCTGTGCGTTCTCGATGGCGACGGCGGCCTCGGAGGCAAGCGTGTCGAGCGCTTCGATGGTCGCCTGCGACACCAGCGTCCCCTTCTCGCGGCTGTCCAGATACAGCACGCCGGTCGGACGCGACTCGATGGGCGCGCCCGGCTGATCCACGTATCGCACGATCAGCAGCGGCACGCACAGGACGTTGCGGATGCCGCGCGCGATCGTCTCGTGGTGCTTCTCGGCGCGGTCCTCGTCCGGCAGGTCCCTGATCATCACCGCCTTGCCGGTGGCGAAGACCTGCTCGGGAATCTTACGGCTCGTGTCGAAGCGGACGCCGCCGAGCGACATGTGGCCGCGCATGCGCGCGAGCTTCGGCTCGAGCTCGCCGCGCTCGTTGGCCAGCATGACGAAGCCGCGCTCGGCGCCGGTCAGGTCGATGGCCGCGTCCATCACGAGCGTGAGCACCTCGTCGAGCACACGGCTGCTGCCCAGCCCGCGCAGCGCCTCGAGCAGCGTCGCGATCTGCCGGAATCCGCCGACGATGCCGGACGCGCCGCTGCGGGACGCCGTGTCCGCGGACGTGTCGTGGGTCAGGAAAAGCAGCTGGGCGCCGGCCGTCCGCCCGACCTGGATCCGGTCGCCGTGCGACAGCCGCTTCTCGGTGACCTGCGCGCCGTTCACGTAGGTACCGCAGCGCGATCCGCGGTCGCGGACCAGGTACTGGCCGTCGCTGCGCAGGATTTCGGCGTGGTCCCTCGAGACGTCGGTGCCGGTCAGCTGCAGGTCGTTGGCCGACCGCCGTCCGATGGTGAACGCCGGCTTGTCGAGCGGGACGACCCGCCGACCCTGCGCGTCGGAGACTTCGAGCCGCGCGTCTGCCATGGGGTGCGCGGATTATAGCCAACGGCTATAATCCGCCTGCTCTAAATCCACTGACACACCACCCACGGACCGCAGGAGAGAGACATGACCATTCAGGAGCGCGTCGTCGGATCGGTAACCGTTCTCGACCTCGCTGGAAAGCTCGTGCTCGGTGACGGCGACACGCTGCTGAAGGACAAGATACACAGCCTCGTGTTCCAGGATCGAAAGAACATTGTCCTGAACCTCGGAGGGGTCTCCTACGTGGACAGCTCCGGGCTCGGGTCGATGGTCGCGTCGTTCGTGACGGCCAAGAACAACGGCGGGCACGTGAAGCTGCTGAACCTGACGAGCCGGCTGCAGGACCTGCTGGCGATCGCGAAGCTGCTCACCGTCTTCGAGACCTTCGACACCGAAGCCGACGCGGTCCGCAGCTTCCCCGCCCAGGCAACCGCATAGTCTCGCGCGCGAATTGCGTCCGCCGTGACGCCGCCTGCCGGCGGTGTCACGCGCGAGCGCTGGCGGGACCATCCACTGCGCCACCTCGCACCCGGCGCGTGGTCAAGGCATTCGCAGGATGGCGGCGACCAGAGCGCCGATGAAGATGATCATCGTCGTGAACTGAATGCCCACGACCCACATGAAGTGCCGGTCGCCCTTGTCGTCCAACCGCTCGACACGGTGCTCCAGACGATCGACACGCCGGTCGATCTGGTCGAACCGGCCGTCGATGCGACCCTCCAACTGCTCGAAGTGCTTGTCGACCAGCTCGAAGCGCCTGTCGATTTCGTCGAAGCGCCTGTCGACTTGCTCGAAGCGCTTGTCGACTTGCTCGAAGCGCTTGTCGACTCCCTCGAAGCGGTTGTCGATTTGGTCGAAGCGCTTGTCGATTTGGTCGAAGCGCTTCTCCATCTGATCGAACCGCTTCGCGAGGCTCTCAACCCCCGAGCGCATCTCGTCGCGCAATTCCGGAGTGATGCGTGTTTCCAATTCTGCGACTCGCTGTTCGACCGTCGGCATCTCACAACTCTCCGACCGGCCTTCGTGGCCGGATTCTACATCGTCGTCAGAGCATGAGATGTGCCCGCCGCTTTTCTTCGGAAATCACTCGAACGCGCGCCGCAGGTACGCAGGGCGTGCAACGCCGCGGCTATTCCACTTTGGCGATTTTTGCACCGAGCGCCTTGAGCCGATCGACGAGGTGGCTGTAGCCGCGTTCGACGGTCTCGAGCGGCGCGACGCGCGTCTGACCGTCGGCCGCGAGACCGGCGGCAATCAGCGACATCCCTGACCGCAGGTCGCGCGTATCGAGCATGCGTCCGCCGCGCAGCCTGGTCGGGCCCGTCACGATGATGCGGTGCGCGTCGGCGAGGAACATGTCCGCGCCCATGCCGCTCATCTGCTCGAGCGCGAAGAGCCGCAGCTCGTACATCCAGTCGTGCACCAGCGTCCGCCCTTCCGCCTGCGTCGCCAGCACCGTCACCAGGCTGACGAGGTCGCTCGGAAACCCCGGCCACAGGCCGGTGGTGATGCGCCGCACCGCCTTCGGCTTCGACGGCTTGACCTCGAACGTGCCGCCCCGCATCCCGCACTGCACGTGCATCCGCTTGAGGACCGATCCCACGACCTCCATGTCCTCCTCGCGCGCGCCGTCGATGTCGATCTCGCCGCCGGTGATGGCAGCGATGACCGCCCAGCTCCCGGCCTCGATGTAGTCGCCGCCAAGCCGGTGCTCCCCGCCGTGCAACCGCGTGACGCCGTCGATGCGCAGCGTCGAGCTGCCGATCCCCGTAACGCCCGCGCCCATCGTCGAGAGGAACTCGCAGAGCTCGACGACGTGTGGCTCGGTCGCGGCATGGCGGATTTCCGTCGTGCCCGGCGCGCTGGCGGCGGCGAGCAGCGCGGTCTCGGTGCCGGTTACCGACGCCTCGTCGAGATACATCGACGCGTGGTTGAGCCCGTTGGGCGCCTCGAGGAAATGATCGTCGCCGGACACGATGCGCGCGCCCATCGCCTGCAGCGCGCCGAGGTGCGTCGAGATGGTCCGCCGCGCCGGAAAGTCGCCGCCGGGCGGCGCGATGTGCGCGCGGCCGGTGCGCGCGAGCAGCGGGCCCAGCAGCAGCACCGACCCACGGAGGCGGCCGACAAGCGACCGATCCGGCGCGTGCGTGTTCACCTGCTTGGCACGAATCGTCAGCGTGGTGGTGCCGATGCCGTCGACCTCGACTCCAAGGTCGAGCAGCAGCCTTGCCATCACCTCCACGTCGCCGATGCGCGGCACGTTGGTGAGGACGCACGCGTCTTCGGTCAGCAGGCACGCCGCCAGCAGCGGCAGCGCGGCGTTCTTGTTGCCCTCGACCGCCACACGGCCGCCAAGGCGGTGGCCGCCTTCAATCAGCAGAGTCGACATCTACCCTCGCAGGTACTGCACATCCGGGTCGTCGTCGAACCCGACGAAGACCGGCTCCGGTCGCAGCGCGATTCCGAACCAATCGTTGACGGCTTCCTTGATGCGTCGAGCCAGGCGGATCACGTCACGCGCGGTCGCGCCTCCGCGATTGATGATGGCGAGCGGATGCTTCGTCGACACGCCGGCGGGGCCATCCACGTGGCCGCGGCTGAAGCCGGTCCGCTCGATGAGCCACGCGGCGGGAATCTTCACGTTGTCATTGTCCATCATGAAGTGCGGAACCCGCGGACCCGCGGGGTCCGCGCCGCTCGCAGCAGCGGCCGCGATCCGCTCGAAGGTGGCGCGGCTGACGACCGGATTCATGAAGAACGATCCAACGCTGCGCGTGTCCGAGTCTGCATCATCGAGCACCATCCCCTTGCGCGCGCGAATCGCCAGCACCGCGGCGCGAACGCCGGCAAGGTCGGCGGGTTCGTTCTTCTGCGCGAGATAGTCGGCGAGCTCGGGGTACCTGATCGTGGGCGCGCCGGGACGGAACCTGAACATCACGAAGCAGACGACGAACCGGCCGGCGTCGCGAGCCTTGAAGCGGCTCATCCGATAGCCGAACTCGCAGTCCGCCGCCGACAGCACCACGCGGCTCTGCTGCTCGACGTCGAAGACTTCGACGCATTCGATGACGTGCGCGACCTCCTGGCCGTACGCGCCGACGTTCTGGATAGGCGTGCCGCCTACGGTGCCGGGAATTCCGGACAGGCATTCGATCCCCGCCAGCCCTCGATCGACGGTAAACGCCACGAACGCATCCCACGAGCCGCCGGCCGCCGCATCGATGAACACGTCGTCGCCGCGCCGAATGGGCGTGCCGATGCGCGTGCCGCGTATCTGCAGGACGAGTCCGGGAAAGCCCCGGTCGGCAACGACAACGTTGCTGCCCCCGCCGAGGACGAACACCGGCGCCCGCCGGGCCGCGGCCCATTCGTACGCTCGCGCCACGTCTCGGCCGTACGAGACGCGGGCGAGCCAGCGCGCCGTTCCGCCGACGCCCAGCGTGGTGAGCGGCGCCAGCGGGACGTTCTCCTCGGGAGCCTCAAACGCCACGCAGCGCCTCTTCCTGTTCCCTCAGCGCGACGATGGCCTCGCTGCGCGTGCACAGCGCGAACTCGATCCAGTCGCCTGGCGCCAGCTGGCCGGCGAGCGGCAGGTCCGCGGTGATGACCGTCGCAATCTGCGGGTAGCCGCCGGTCGTCTGCCGGTCGGCCATGAGGAGGAGCGGCTCGCCGGAGGGCGGGATCTGCAGGCCGCCGATGAAGGTGGCATCGGAGATCATGGAGCCTTCGCGGGCCGGGATCCGGCTTGTCCCGAGCGAAGGCGAGGAGGATCTCGGATCCGGGATCCGTAATCGATAGCCCATGCGATCCGATTGGGGCGAGATGGTGAAGCGCGTGCGCTGCAGCAGATGAAGCGCGGACTCGTCGAAGTATCCGTTCTGCGGGCCAGGCATGACGCGCAGGCGAGCACCGCCTTCGATCACGTGTGCGCGAAATCCTGAAGCCTCGCCCCCCAGCTGCCTCGACTCGCCGAGTTGCAGACGATCGCCGGCTTTCAGCGCTCGCCCGTCGATGCCGCCCAGGCCGGCGACAACGGTCGTGGCGCGGCTCCCGAGCACGAGCGGCACGTCTATTCCGCCGTCGAAGGCGATGTAAACGCGAGTCCCGCGGCGGCGCTCGCCAAACCGGAGCACGCTCCCCGCGCCGCACGCACGCATCGAATCAGCGGCGAGCGCGGCGCCGTCGATGGACGCGCTGAGATCGGCGCCGGCAATCGCCACGCGCGCCGGCTGCTCGATTCGCAATTCGGGGCCGAGCAGGGTGGCTTCGAGCGCCGCGGCGCCGGGCGGGTTGCCCGCGAGCGCGTTCGCCAGGCGATACGAGCGGCGGTCCATCGGCCCGGCGACCGGCACACCGCGATCCTGGTGGCCCCAGCGGCCGGAATCCTGGACGGTGGTGAAGAGGCCCGGCTCGACGACAGTGACTCCGCGGGAGGGAGCAGGGATCGAGAATCGGGGATCAAGGGCTCGCAACGAGGCGTGAAGCGGACCTTCCGCCGCCACGAACCTGACCCGATCGCCCGGCGCGAAGAGTGACGCCGGCGAGCGAAGCGGATCGAAGACCGGGACGCCGGTCCGCCCGATCAGCTGCCAGCCCCCGGGCGATTGCCGGGGATAGATCCCGGTCTGCCGGCCCGCGATGCCGACGCTCCCCTGCGGAATCCGTGTGCGGGGCGTCGCCTTGCGTGGCGCAGCGATCGAGTCGTCCACGCTCCCCATGTAGGCGAACCCCGGCAGGAATCCGAGCATGAATACGCGGTACTCGGTCGCGCAATACCGTTCGATCACGGCCGCCGGCGACAGCTTCGCGAACGCCGCCACCTCGTCGAGATCGGGGCCGTGCTCGCCCCCGTACGCGACAGGTACTTCCACGAGCGCGCCGTCTTTCGCGGCGGCCGCGGAATTCGCCGCGCGACGGAGCGCGCCGCGCAAGCCGTCCACGTCCGCGACCAGCGGATCGAAGTGTACGGCCACGGACCGGTACGTCGGGATGACGTCGCGAACGCCGGCGCGTCCTTCCGCCGCGACCGCCGCGGCAATCGCAATCGCGCGCGCGTTGACCGCGGGATCGATCATCGCCTCGAGCTCGAGCAGCAGCGCCGAATCGCCGGCGTCAAGTATTCGGATCCCGGCTCCGGGATCCCCCTCGCCTTCGCTCGGGACAAGCCGGACGCCGGTCACGCTCCCAGCGCCGCCAGCAGCTTCCGGTGAATGCCGCCGAAGCCGCCGTTCGACATCAGCACGACGACGTCGCCCGGCCGATGTTCGTCCACGACCGTGCTGACGATGTCGTCGATGGCGGGGATGTAGCGCGCATGCTGCTTCCGCGCGCGCAGATCGTCGACGAGCTGCTCGGCGGACAGCCGCTCTGATTCGGGCAGCGACGATCGAAACACCGCCGCGACCACCACTTCGTCGGCGCCGCCGAACGAGCGCGCGAAGTCGTCCTGGAACACGCGCCGGCAGGACGAGGCGGAGCGCGGCTCGAAGACCGCCCAGATGCGGCGGTCGGGATAGCCCGTGCGCAACGCCGCCAGCGTCTCGTGAACGGCCGTCGGGTGATGCGCGAAGTCGTCGAGCACCGTCACGTCCGCCGCGGTCCCTACGATCTCGAGCCGGCGCTTGATCCCCTTGAACGCGCGCAGGCCGTCCGCAAGATCCGCGGCGTCGATCCCCACGTGGCTGCCGACGGCAATGGCCGCGACCGCGTTCCGCACGTTGTGCACGCCGAGCAGCGGCGACGCGAAGCGGCCGAATGGCTCGCCGCGGCGGCGCAGCTTGAAATGCGTCAGGCCGTCGGCGGATTCGATGTCCGTTGCCTGCCAGTCGGCACTGTCCGCCGTTCCGAATGTCTCCATCGGGCTCACCACGTGCTTGACCAGACCCGCCGCGTGCGGGCTGTCCGCGCCGAGCAGCAGCAGGCCGTTGCGCGGCACCAGGTTGCACAGGCGCCGGAACGCCAGCAGCACCGCGTCGAGGTCGGCGTAGATGTCCGCGTGATCGAACTCGACGTTGTTGATCACGGCGACGTCGGGCAGGTACTTCAGGAACTTCGCCGTCTTGTCGAAGAAGGCGCTGTCGTACTCGTCTCCCTCGATGACGAAGTCGCGCCCGCTTCCGATGCGGTAGCTCGAGCCTCCGTCGAAGTTCAACGCAATCCCGCCGATCAGCACCGTCGGGTCCAGCCTGCCATGTGTCAACAACCACCCCGTCAACGACGTCGTCGTGGTCTTCCCGTGCGTGCCGGCGATGACGATGGAACGGGCGCCCCAGAGAAAGTGATCGCGAATGGCCTCGGGCAGCGAGCAGTAGCGGATCTTCCGCTCGAGCACGCTCTCGAGCTCGGCGTTGCCGCGCGAGATGGCATTGCCGACGACCACGAGGTCGACGTCGGCGCCGACGTGCTCGGCGGCGTAACCCGTCATGATGGCGATCCCCTCGCCGAGGAGGAAATCGCTCATCGGGGGGTAGACGTTCTGATCGGAGCCGCTGACGTCGTGGCCGCGGCGCTTGAGCAGCGCGGCAAGCGTGGCCATTGCCGTGCCGCAGACGCCAATGAGGTGGATCCGATTACTCAACCGGTGCCTCCTCGATGACAACAGACGGCCTGGGCGCGGTGACAACGCGCACGCGGACGCCGAGCGGCAACGTCCAGCACGGCCCGGTCGTGTGGCCGGAGGGAAAGCCGGTAATCACCGGCCCTTCGCACTGCTGCGCGAAGGCGCGGACGACGTCGAGGGCGCACGTCTGCCCGTTGGCCTCGTCACAGCCGCGCATCTCGCCAAAGACCATCGCGCGAGCGCGCGACAGGATGCCCGCGAACTGGAGCTGCGTCAGCATCCGGTCGAGCCGGTACGGGCGTTCGTTGACGTCCTCGAGGAAGAGCACGCAACCGGCGGGCGGATCGAAGGCGTACGGCGTGCCGAGCGACGCGGACAGCTGGGTGACGGTGCCTCCGTACAACGGACCCACCGCTTCCCCGCCGCGAACGACCGAAAGGCCCTCCGGCGAGAGCGTGCGGCCCGCACCGTCCTGCATGAACCCGAGCATCGACTCGGCGTCGAACCCGGCCGAGCCCTTTGCGAGCCGGCCTTCGATCATCGGTCCGTGCAGCGCGGTGATGCCGCAGTGACACGTCAGCCACGACAGGATGGAGGTGTTGTCGCTGTAGCCGATGAACACTTTCGGCGCCTGCCGAATCATGTCCGGGTCGAGCAGCGGCAGCATCTGCACGCTGCCGTAGCCGCCACGCACGGCGATCAACGCGGCGATCGTCGGATCCGACCAGGCGCGCGCGAACGCCGCGGCACGAACCTCCGCCGCGCCGGACAGGTACGTCCCCGTCCTGGCAAACACGTCCTCCTCGTAGGTGGGCTCGAAGCCGAGACGGCGCAGTTCGGCGATGCCGCGGTCGAACTCCTCCCGCGAAAAGGGACTCGCGGGCGACACGACCGCGATGCGCGCGCCAGGCGTAACCGCTGGTGGCTTCAGCAGAGCGGACAGCTCAATGCCCAAGACTCAATGCCCAATGCGGCAACGGATCAGAGAAAGCGTGACATCTCGTCGGCGATGCGGCGATGCGCGTCGTTGCCCAGGACGTGGCGAAGGCCGCGCGGGCTCCCGGGCGCGACGGGCGCCGCGAGGAAGCGCTCCTTCGCCCGGCGGTTGCGCGCGAGCGCGTCTTCGGCACGCTTGTACGGGATGCGCCCGTCCTCGACGGCGTGGACCAGCGCCTCGAGCACCTCGACGTGCACCTCCGCGTCGCGTGATCGCTCCTCGCTCAGCGCGCGGCAGACGAGCACGCCGTCGCAGCCGGCCGCGATGGCCTGGACCGCGGCGTCGGCGGCGGTATAGGTATCGGCAATCGCTTTCATCTCGAGGTCGTCGCTGAGGATGACGCCGTCGAAACCAAGCTCCTCGCGCAGCATGCCGCGGACGATGGTCGCCGACAGCGTGGCCGGCTTCTCCTCGTCGAGCGACGGCACCAGGATGTGCGCGGTCATGATGAAGGCGACATCGCTGCGAATGGCTTCGCGGAACGGCACGGACTCGACGCGCCGGATGCGATCGGGCGCATGCTCGACGAGCGGCAGCGCGAGGTGCGAGTCGACGGCGGTGTCGCCGTGACCGGGAAAGTGCTTGCCGCACGCGGCGACGCCGTTCTCCTGCAGCCCGCGAATGATGGCGGCACCGAGCCTCGCCACCGTGTCCGCATCCTCCGCGAGCGCGCGGTCGCCGATGATGGGGTTGCGCGGATTGGTATGGATGTCGAGCACCGGCGCGTAGTCGAGCGTCACGCCGACCGCCTTGAGCTCGGCCGCCAGCGCCGCCGCGAACCGCCGCGCCAGCGCCTCGTCGCCGCTGCGCCCGAGCGTCGCCATCGGCGGCCATTCGGTGAACGGCGCGCGCAGGCGCGCGACACGGCCGCCTTCCTGATCCACGGCCACCCACAGCGGCAGGCCCGCGGACAGCGACTGCAGATCGTGACTGAGCTCCGCCACCTGCTCCGGCGCCTCGATGTTGCGCTTGAAGAGCGTGACGCCGCCGAGCTGAAACTCGCGCGCCAGCGCTCGCATCTCCGCGGTGACGGTCGTCGCGGGCAGGCTGCCAATCAGCAGTTGGCCAATCTCGCGGCGAAGAGGCACGAAGCCATTAAACCACGAAGTTCGCGACCGACACGAAGGACGACACCGACCTTCGTGGTTTAATTTCTTCGTGATCATCGAGACGTCCGCGCCGACGCGCATCGATCTCGCGGGCGGGACGATCGACATCTGGCCCCTCTACCTCTTCCACCCGGGCGCGCAGACGCTCAACGCGGCGATCAGCCTGCGGGCGCGCGCGCGCCTGGAGTCGCGCGCCGACGATCGCATCGTCATTCGCTCGGAAGACACCGGCGTGACGCTCGAAGCCGACAGCTGGCAGGAGCTGCGCGGTCGCCGCGAGCTGCGGCTGCTGTCGCTGCTCGTCCACTTCTTCGAAACGCGCGGCATCACGCTGACCACGTCGTCCCAGTCGCCGGCAGGCGCGGGCATCGCCGGCTCGTCGGCCCTGAACGTTGCCGTCTGCGGGGCGCTCGCGGACTGGAACCGCACCCATTTCGAGCCGGAGGCGCTGCTGCAGATCGCGATGAACGTCGAGGCGCAGACCATCGCGGTGCCGACCGGCCTGCAGGACTACCGGCCCGCGCTCTATGGCGGCATCGCCGCGCTCGAGCTCGAGGTCGATGGCGTCCGCCGTATTCCGCTGGCGATCGACTTCCGAGAGCTCGAACAGCGGATCGTCCTCTGCTACACGGGCGAGCCGCGCAACTCGGGGACCAACAACTGGGAGATCACGAAGAAGCACATCGACGGCGACCGCCATGTCTTCGACTGCTTCGAGCGCATCCGCGACACGGCGGCGACCATGCGCGAACGGCTCGTGCAGGGCGACTGGGACGGCGTCGGTGCGGCCATCGCGGAAGAATGGGAGAACCGCAAGCGGCTCGCGCCAGGCGTGACGACGCCCGGCATCGAGACGCTCATCGCGCGGGCGATGGCGGCCGGCGCGACCGCGGCGAAGGTGTGCGGCGCGGGCGGCGGCGGATGCCTGTTCTGCTACGGCGCGCCCGGCGCGCGTGCCGCGATCGCCGGGGCGCTCGCCTCCGGCGGCGCCCGGCTGCTCGACTACACCGTCGAGCGCGACGGCTTGACGCGTGGATAACCATCCGATCGCGCAGGTCTTCGCGGAGATCGCGGACCTCCTCGAGATCAAGGGCGAGAACGTTTTCAAGATTCGCGCCTACCGCTCGGCCGCCGACACCATCAACGCGTGGGCCGATCCCGTCGCGCGCATGGACGAGAAGCAGCTGCTCGACCTGCCCGGCATCGGCAAGGACCTGGCGAAGAAGATCCGCGAACTGGCGGAGACGGGCACCTGCCGTTTCCACCAGGACCTCCTCCTCGAGTTCCCGCCGACCATTCTCGACCTGCTGCGGCTGCAGGGCGTCGGCCCGAAGACGGTGGCGCTGCTCTACTCGTCGCTGAACATCCGCAGCGTCGAGGAGCTGGTCGAGGCGGCGAAGGCGGGCCGCCTGCGCGCGCTGAAGGGGATGGGCGCGAAGAAAGAGGCGCTCATCCTCAAGGCGGTCGAGGAACGGGAGAAAGATCGCGGGAGGCACCTGCTCTCCGACACGACGTCGATCGCCGCGGAGCTCGTGGCCTACTTGCGCGAACATGCGCCCGCGGCGGAATTCACGCCCGTGGGCAGCCTGCGGCGCGGCTGCGAGACGTGCGGCGACATCGACATCCTGGCGACCGGCGCCGAACCGTCGCTGATGGAACAATTCGTCGCCTTTCCCCGCGTCGAACGCATCCTCGGCCAGGGCGACACCAAATCGAGCATCCGCATCCTCGGCGGCTACCAGGCCGATCTCCGGCTGGTCCCGCCCGAGAGCCGCGGCGCCGCGATGCAGTACTTCACCGGCTCGAAGGCCCACAACGTCTCCCTGCGGGACCGGGCCATCCAGCACGGGTTCAAGCTGAACGAGTACGGCCTGTTCCGGGTGGACGACGACAGCCGCGTGGCGGGGGACACGGAAGAAGGCATTTACGAGGCGCTCGGCATGGCGTGGGTGCCGCCGGAACTGCGCGAGAACCGCGGGGAAATCGACGCGTCGATCGCACGCCAGCTCCCGCGGCTGGTCTCGGCATCCGACCTGCGCGGCGATCTCCACATGCACACGACCGTCACGGACGGGCGCGACGACCTCGACACCATGGCGGCCGCCGCGCAGCGTCTTGGGTACAGTTACATCGCGATCACGGACCACAGCAAGGCGCTGGCGATGTCGAACGGGCTCGACGAAAACGGCGCGCTCGCGCACGCTGCCCGCATCCGCGCGCTCAACGGCCGTTTCGGGGAGCTGACGCTGCTGGCGGGCATCGAGTGCGACATCCTCGCCGACGGCACGCTCGACCTCGCCGGCGACTGCCTTGCGCAGCTTGATATCGTGATTGCGTCGGTGCATTCGCATTACGGGCAGGACGAAACGCAGACGACGGACCGCATCCTCAGGGCGATCGAGTGCCCGTGGGTCGACGTGCTGGGGCATCCGATGAGCCGCCGCCTGCTGCAACGGGAGCCGCTGAAAGTGAACTTCGAGCAGACCGTGAGCGCCGCGGTGGCGCGCGGCGTGGCGTTCGAGATCAACTCGCAGCCGGACCGGCTCGATTTGAGCGACGCCCTTGCGCGCGTCGCGCACGAGCGTGGAGCGACCATCGTGATCTCGACGGACGCGCACTCGACGCTGGCGCTCGGCAACGTGCGGTGGGGCGTGCAGGTGGCGCGGCGGGCGTGGCTGACGCCCGAAGCGGTCTTGAATACGCGGCCGCTCGAGGAGATGCGCGCAATGCTGAGACGCAACCGCCGGGTGGAGGCCGATGGCCGATAAACCGCTCGGATTCGTGGCGCTGAAGTCGATCAAGAAGGGTCCCCAGGACCCCGGATCGACGCTCGCCCAGATACGCGAGATTTATTTCAAGACCACCAAGCGCACCATCCAGCACGACATCGCGCATGCGATCGAGCTGCTGAAGAGCCTCCCGACCGAGGACGAACGCGACAAGGCGGCGGTCTACATGGACGGGCTCGCGCAGATGCGGAGCGAGTGGGCTCCGGCCGAAAAGAAGAAGAGACGGACATGAACGAGCCCCGCCGCTTCCTGCAACGGGTGTGGGAATCGGTGCGCCAGCCGCCGACGGTGGCGTCGGCGCGCGCCGCCGACGACCTGGTCGAGCTCTGCGACTCGCTGCTCTCCGAACGCGGGGAGGTCTCGGGCGCCCGCATCGCCGCCGAGGCGATGAGCGCCTACGAACAGCTCACCGAGGGCGGCCGCGACGCGTTCTTCACGCGCCTCGTGAACCATTACGCGGCGGACAGCGGCACAGTCGATCTCGCCATCGACAACTACCGCGCGAATCCGACGCCCGCCAGGCTGCACGAGCTGCACGTCGCCGCGGAGTCGCGCCGCCAGGAGCTGTTCCGGCGGCTGAACACGGCGCCGGGCGGCACCCGCACGCTGGTGCAGATGCGGGCGGATCTCCTGCGGACGCTGGCGGACCATCCCGAGCGTTCGAGCGTCGACGGCGACCTGGCGCACCTGTTCCGCTCCTGGTTCAACCGCGGCTTCCTGGTCCTCCAGCGAATCGACTGGCGGACCTCCGCGCTCGTCCTCGAGCGGCTCATTCAGTACGAAGCCGTGCACCAGATCCAGGGGTGGGACGACCTGCGCCGCCGGCTGGAAAAGGATCGGCGCTGCTACGCGTTCTTCCATCCCGCCCTGCCCGACGAACCCTTGATCTTCATCGAGGCGGCGCTGACCCAGGGCATCATCGGCAACGTGCAGCCGCTACTCGATCCGCGCGCCCCGATTGCCGACCCGGCGGAGGCGCGCTGCGCCATCTTCTACTCGATTACCAACTGCCAGGTGGGGCTGCGCGGCGTCTCGTTCGGCAATTTCCTCGTCAAGCAGGTGGTCGAAGACCTGAGCGGCGAGTTCCGCCGCCTGCGGAAATTCGCGACGCTCTCGCCCGTCCCGGGCTTCCGCGGGTGGCTGTCGTCGCATCGCGCGTTCATGTCCGACGAGCTCGCCTCGCTCGAGGTGCAGGATGCGACGACCCTCGGCAAGGTCTCGCCGGCGCTGAAGGAAGAGATCCTGCGTCTGTGCGCGTACTACCTGCTGCGCGCCAAGCGCGGGCACGCGCCGCTCGACCCCGTCGCCCGCTTCCACCTGGCCAACGGCGCCAGGCTCGCGCGCGTGAACTGGCTCGGCGACTCGTCGCGCGCCGGCATCGCCGCCTCGCTCGGCGTAACCGCGAATTACGTGTACCGGGTTGCGGACGTGGAAGCGAACCACGAGGCCTACGCGAAGAACTTCCGCGTCGTCACCTCGTCGGTGCTGGAGCGGCTGGCGCGCGACGTGAAGGTGCCGGCCTAGGCGCGTCCCGCGAACTCGCGCGTCTCGGTGTGCACCTTGACGCGCTCCCCTTCCTTGATGAACAGCGGCACGCGAATCTCGAGCCCGGTCTCGAGCGTCGCCAGCTTCGTCACGCCGCCGCTCGCCGTGTCACCGCGCACACCTGGCTCGGTGTAGGTCACCGCCAGCTCGACGTGCTGCGGCAGCTCGAGGCCGATCGGCCGGCCGTTGAACCGCTGGATGTCCACGTGCACGTTGTCCGCGAGCAGCTTGGCGGCATCGCCGACGATCTCGGGACTGAGCGTGATCGTTTCGAACGTCTCCTGGTTCATGAAGTTGAAGCCGGAGGCGTCGGAATAGATGTAGGACGCCGTCTCGACGCTCAGATCCGGTTCCTTGAACTTGTCGCCCGCCTTGAACGTCTTGTCGAACACCGCGCGCGTGAGCAGGTTGCGCATCTTGATGCGCACGAGCGTCTGCCCTCCGCGGGCCGTGGGCTTGGACACCTCGACGTCGATGCAGTGGTAGGGGGCGCCCTCGTGCTCGAAGAACATCTTCCGCTTGACGTCGATTGCTTCAATCTGGCTGGCCATAAGCAGTGGGCAGTGGGCAGTGGGCAGTAGGTGGCAGGAACGAGTTGCCCGGTGCCTTGCTGCCGCCTAGTGTATAAGAACTGTTCGAGGAGTCTTACTCATGCGAGATCGCTTCATCGTCAGCCGGCGCCGGCTGCTGCAGTCGGCGGGCGGCGTATTCGCGGCGTCGGCGTTCCGGCCGGAGCTCCGCTTCGAACCCGCAGCCGCCGCGGACGTCAGCGACGTCATGACGACGCTGAGCACGTTCATGGGCGGCGCCGCGACACGCGCGCTGCCCGAGGCGGTCGTCGAGAAGACGAAGTTCATGATCCTCGACACGCTGGCGGCGATGATCTCCGGCACGGAGCTGCCGCCGGGCAAGTTTGCCATCGCGTTCGCACGCGCGAACGCCGGGAACAATCCCGTCTGCACCGTCGCCGGATCGTCGGTGCGATGCGGTCCGATGGAGGCCGCGCTCGCCAACGGCATCCTCGGGCACTCCGACGAGACCGACGACACGCATCCCCCGTCGCAGTCGCACCCGGGCTGCGCGGCGGTTCCGGCCGCGCTGGCGGTGGGCGAGAAGTTTTCGATCGACGGCACGCGGTTCGTGCGCTCGGTCGCGCTCGGCTACGACATCGGCACGCGTGTCACGGCCACGCTCGGCAAGCTGCAGTACATGTTCGAGAGCCATCGCAGCACGCACGGCATCGCCGGCACCTTCGTCGCCGCCGCGGCAGCGGGGTGCGCGGCGGGCCTGAACACGCAGCAGATGCGGTGGCTGCTCTCGTATGCGGCGCAGCAGGCGTCAGGCCTGGCGTCGTGGCAGCGCGACGTCGATCACATCGAGAAGGCGTTCGACTTCGGCGGCATGACCGCTCGCAACGGCGTCACCGCGGCGCTCCTCGTCCAGGCCGGCGGCACCGGCGTGGACGACATCCTGTCGGGGACCGACAGCTTCTTCCAGGGATTCGTGCCGAAGAACAGCGCCGGGATGATCGTGGAGGCGCTTGGCACCCGCTTCGAGGTGATGCGAACGGACATCAAGAAATGGACGGTCGGGGCGCCGATCCAGGCGCCGCTCGACGCGCTCGACCTCCTGATCAAGCGCGAGCGGTTCGACGCGCCGCAGGTGAAAGACGTCGTCGTCCGCGTCGCCACGGACGAGGCGGCAATCGTCAACAACCGCGAGATCTCGGACATCAACCTGCAGCACCTCGTCGCCGTGATGCTGCTCGACAAGACCGTCTCGTTCAAGGCCGCGCACGACGTCGCGCGCATGAAGGACCCGGCGGTCCTGCGCGAGCGCGCCAAGGTGCGGCTCGTCCCCGACGACGAGCTCGAGAAGCTGATGCCGCAGCGCACGGCGATTGTCGAAGTGACGCTGACCGACGGCAGGACCGTCCGCGAGCGCGTCGGCACGGTGCGCGGCACGGCGGCGAACCCGATGCCGAAGGACGAGGTCATCGCCAAGGCGCGCGACCTGATCGCGCCGGTGCTCGGCGCGGCGACGTTCCAGAAGCTGTCGGAGACGGTGTTCGCGCTCGAACGCCTGAAGGACGTGAACGAGCTGCGGACCTTGATCCAGCGGGCCGGCTGAAGCCGGCCCCTACTTTTCGATCACGACCTTCCTGCGCGCCGTGACGCGCAGTACCTCCGGCACGTTCTTGTTGGTCGACAGCGCCTTCAGGTCTTTGTCGTTCAGCCGGTTGAGGAAATTCATCGACATCGCCACGGGCGTTTTCGGGTTCTTCACCAGCGCGTGGACGATGTTGTAGTTCTTGGTGTAGTTGCGGGAGAACCCGATCATCCGGAGGATCTCCTCGTTTATCGTCGCCATCTTGGCGATGCTCTCGACCTCGGTCTCGGTGATCTTCGGGCTGCTCAGCACGGCCACGCCGACGATCTTGTTCGGGTCGCGGATGAGCACGGCGCGCTCCTCGCGCGATCCCTTCATCGCCAGCGCCATCCGCTGCGCGACGTTGAGCGCGGCAATTTTCTGGACCGTGGACGCACGCGGCTCCCCACCGGCCGACTCGTCCTCCTCCGGCGTCTCCTGGCTCAAGAGCGCGTCGTCGTCCGTGACAGCGACCTCGAGGAGCGGTTCGTCGGCCTGCGGCGCTGGCGTGGCGCCGGGCTGGACGCCGCGGCCGGCGAAGAATTCGCGCATCTCGGTGGAGACGTCCGACCGCGCGAGAAAGGCCTCGAGCGAGGCGCGCGGGATCGTCGTGACGGTCGCTTCGGCGGCGGATGCGATCTCGGGATCGTGGTCGTCGACCAGCATCATCAGCAGCGCGAGCTGCTCGTGCGCGCGCGGCGCCATGCCGCCCTGCGCCGCCTGCAGGCGGATGTCGCGCGCGACCTCACCGCGGCGGAAGAAGTCCAGGAGCGGGGTCTTGAGGCCGGGATCCATACCTAAGTGGAAAAGTTTAAAAGTGGAAAAGTGGAAGAAGTAAGTTCAAAGTGCGCAAGTGGAAAAGTGGAAAAGTGGAAAAGTGGAAAGTAAGGTCGAAGTGCGCTCCATTTATCTGAGAGACCAGAAAAGGATCGCGGCCGCGACGAGGACGATCGTGGCGAGGATCATGACGGCGCGCGCGTCCAGCGGCCGCTTGCCGCGCGTCCCGTCGTCGATGAGCACGTGCGGGCTGCCGGCGCTGACGGACTCGTCGGGAAACTGCGCGAGGAATTCGCGCACCGTTTGTTCGGGATCGACGCCAATCTCGGCCGCGTACGAACGGACGAACGCGCGCGAGAAGATGCCGCCGGGAAGCCGCGAGATGTCGTTGCGCTCGAGCGCCTCGAGCGCGCTGACGGAGATCTTGGTGCGCTCGGCGATTTGACGGAGGGAGACGCCGCGCTGCTCGCGAGCCTGCCTCATCCGCGAGCCGAAATCGACGTCCGGTCCCTTGACGGCCACCATCACACGCCGGCCATGTTAGGGAACACGTCGAGACGTGTCAAACATGCTGATGCCGGCCACGCCGCTGGCGCCCGCCGCCATCACCTCGCCGATGCGCGCGGCCGTGATGCCGCCGATGGCGAGCACCGGAAGACGCGTCGCGGCGGCGGCCGCGGCAAGCCCGGCCACGCCCGCCACCGCCAGGCCGGGCTTCGAGGTGGTCTCGAAGACGGTGCCGAAGACGAGATAGTCCGTCGCCCCTTCCTCCGTCGCCGCCAGCGTTTCCGCGAGCGAGTGAACCGACCGGCCGATGAGAAACCGTGGCGGGGCGCACGCGCGGGCCCGCTGCGCGGCGAACGAATCGGCGCGCAGGTGCACGCCGTGCGCACCGGCGGCCAGCGCCACGTCCAGCCGATCGTTGACGAGGACGCGGGTGCCGGTCCCTCGAACGGCCTCGACACACGACGAGACGAGACGCGCCAATGGACCTCCGTCGAGGTCGCGCTCGCGAACCTGGACGAGGTGCACCCCGGCGCGCGCCGCCTCGCGCACGTGTTCCACGAGTGCCGTCTCCCATGCCGGCCCTAGACGATGGCGATCGGTGATCAGGCAGAGGACCGGCGCCAGTTCTCTACTCGTGGCTGTTCCCCCGAAGCGCCAGCGAAGGCGTATCGGCCGGGCGCGCGAGGAGAATCGAGATGAGCTCGCCGAGTCCGGAGATCAGGTTGATCAACCCGAGCCCCGAGACGGCGCCGCGCACGAAGTTGTTCGTGATGACCGCATGAATGACCGGCACCGTTTCGGCGAAGTAGTTCCGATCCCAGAACGACGACCACGGCACCACCAGCAGCGCAAGCCCGATTTCGAAGAAGAACGCCACGACGAAGAGCCGCTTCACTGGCGGTGGCTCTCCGCCTGCTGGGCGCGCGACAGGTACATGATGCGCGTGCGGACGTCGCGGTAGCCGTCGGCCTCGGCGTCGAGCTCCATGAGAATGGCGAGCGCGCGCGCCGACTCACCCTGCGCTTCCAGCGCGCCGGCGAGCTCGTAGAGCAGGTCGTAGCCTTCCTCGGGCGAGGGGGGCGGCGCCTCAGCGGCGCGTTCGAGCCACTCGACACCTTCGTTGAGATCACCGCGGTCGATGAGGAGGCGTCCGAGCCGTGTCGCGGCCTTGAAGCGCATCATCGGCACGCGTGCGGCCGCTTCGAGCGCCGCAATCGCTTCCTTGTCGAGCCCCTGCTCGATCAACTGCGTCGCCTGGTCGTACTGCGCCAGCGCGGCCGATGCCTGCTGCTCGCGGGCCGACTTCGCGCGCATCTGCGCGAAGACATCCTCCAGATCCGGCGTGGGTTCGGCGATGGCGGCCCGCGGCTCCTCCATGCGGCTCGGCGGCGTCTCCGCGGGGGGCTCGTCCGCGTGCGGCCTGGCGAAGACGGGCTCGCCCGCCGGCGCCTTGGGTGAGAACGGCGGCGGGGGGCTGGACGACATCAGCCCGGATAGCGCGGTGCTCAGGTCGATCTCCGCCACCTCCAGCATCACCCTGTCGTCCTCGTCACCCGTGATCGGCAGATCGGGGATCGCCTCCTGCACCGCTGGCGGATCGATGGGAAGGTCCGCGACCGGCACCTCCGGCATCGTCGGAATGTCGTTCTCGGGATAGACGAAGATGTCGACCTCCGGCAGCGCGCCGGCGTCGCGCACTTCGGGAATCGCCGCGGTGAGGTCGAAATCGTCCATCGAGAGCGCATCGGGCGCCGGCTCTTCCGCCGACTGGCCGGCGCGCACGCGCGCGATGGCCGTCTCGGGGTTCGAGATGCCGCGCAGCGTGAGGATGTGACGGAGCAGCTCGGCGTGCGCCTCGTTGGCCGGATCGCCGCGCAGGAGGTCCTCGGCAACCTGCACGAGCTTCGCGGTGGCCGGCTGATGAGGGGTTTGATCGATGAACTTCCGCAGCGCGGCCGCGGCTTTCGGCGCATCGCCCTGCAGCAACGCCGCGTCCGTGATCGCGTCCACGCACGCGAACGCCGACTCGACCCGCCCCTTCGCCATCAGCTCGTCAGCGAGCTTGACGATGTCGGGCTCGCGGCCGGGTGCAAGCGCGAGCACCCGCGCCATCGCGACGCGCGCGTCTTCTTCGCGGCCTTCGGCGAATTCGAGCGTCGCGAGCGCGAGCAGCAGCTCGATGTCGTCGCCCGCGGTCTCGAAGCTCAGATAGGCGCGCGCCTGCTTCGGCTGGCCGGCGGCGAGAAACTCGCGCGCGAGCCGGACGCGCAGCTCGGCATCGAACGGGTCGATGTCGGCGGCCTCCGCCAGCAGCCTGAGCGCTTCGTTGCGCTTCTTGTCCTTCTCGAGGGTGAAGGCTGCCTCTTTCAACAACTCGACGGCCCGGAAGCCGTCGCCAAGCTGCTGTGCCGCGTGGGCGGCCGCGATTCTCGATTCGACGTCGGATTCCGGCAGCGAGCCGAGCCGCAGGATGCACTCGGCCGCCGCGCGATCCTCGCCGCGCGACTCGCGCTGCCGGGCGACCTGCCTCAAGTACTGCTTCGCGTCGACGAACTTCCCCTGCCGCTCGCCGATGCTCGCCAGCTGCATCAGGATGTGCTCGTGATCGGGCTGCAGCTTCAGCGCCTTCTTGTAGAGCGCCGCCGACTTCGGAAAAAACCCCTCCGAGAACTGATGATCCGCGATGCGGACGTACTGCTCGATCGCCTTGTCGTTCTTCCCCGCGCGGACGTAGAGGTCGCCGAGCGCGTTGATGGTGTTCCAGTCCTGCGGCTGCTCGTCGAGGAGGCGGACGTACTCCGCGATCGCTCCATCGAGCTTTCCCTGGCGGAGCAGCTTGTCCGCCTGCTTCAGAGCCGCGTCTCGATCAATTGCCACAGGACAACAAGGTGGGAAGGGGTACCGTCGCTACTCTTCCATCGTATCAAACAGCGACGGGGGCCTGAAGGAGCGCCGGTGCAGCGCGGAATACCCATGCTGGGCGACCGCGGCGAGATGATCGGCGGTCGCGTAGCCCTTGTGGCGGTCGTACCCGTAGCGCGGGTCGGTGGCGTGGTGGAGCAGCATCTCGCGATCGCGCGTCACCTTGGCGACGATCGACGCCGCCGCGATGGCCGTGCACCGCCGGTCGCCGTGCAGCACCGCGCGCTGCGCCATCAGCAGCTCGGGAATACGGAACGCGTCCACGAGCACCAAGTCGGGCAGCGGCGCGATCGTCATCACCGCGCGGCGCATGGCTTCGAGCGAGGCGCGATGGATGTTGATGGCGTCGATCTCCTCCGGCTGCGCCGACGCGACGGACCAGGCGATAGCCTTGCGCGTGATGACGCCGTACAGGCGCTCGCGCTCGAGCGCCGTCACCATCTTCGAATCGTGGATGCCGGGAATGTAACGGTCGGGGTCGAGCACCACGACGGCCGCGACGACGGGGCCGGCCAGGCAGCCGCGCCCCACCTCGTCCACTCCGGCGACGCGCTGGAACCCGTACCGCCTGAGGGCGTTTTCGAGGGTTCGCATCGCTCGCGTCTTCACCATGGCTCGCTCCCCGTCGGGAGTGTAGCGCTACTGGGCTTTCTTCGTCGTGCTCTCTTTCATGCGCGCCGCCTTGCCCTTCAGGTCGCGCAGGAAATACAGCTTCGCGCGCCGGACGCGCGCCGACCGCACGACGTCGACCTTGGCGATGGTCGGCGAGTGCAGCGGGAAGATGCGCTCGACGCCCTGACCGAAGGAGACCTTGCGCACGGTGAACGACGCGCGCGCGCCGCCGCGGTGCAGGCCGATGATGATCCCCTCGAAAATCTGGATGCGCTCCTTGTCGCCCTCGCGCACCTTCACGTGCACGCGGACGGTGTCGCCAGACTGCATGCGGGGCCGCTCCGCCAGCTGCGACTTTTCGACCAGCTCTATCGCGCTCATGGCATCCTCCACCTGGGCCGGCCTGAAGGCCGGACCCTACGACTGCGGCGCGGCCCCCCCGGGTCCGCGCTCCTTCAATATCTCGTCGAGCAGCTCGCGATCTTCGGCGTCGAGCGCGGCGCTCTCCATCAAGTCGGGCCGCCGCTCCAGCGTCCGCGCCAGCGCCGTCTTCCGCCGCCACCGCCGGACCTCGGCGTGGTGGCCCGACAGCAGCACGTCCGGCACCTTCAGTCCAGCGAACTCCGCCGGCCGCGTGTAGTGCGGGTAGTCCAGCAACCCGCGCGCGAACGAGTCCTCGGCCACCGACTGCTCGTCGCCGACGACGCCCGGCACCAGCCGGCTCACTGCGTCGACGATGATCATGGCAGGCAACTCGCCGCCACTGACCACGAAATCGCCGAGCGAGATTTCCTCGGCCCCGACGAGCTCGGGGACCCGCTCGTCCATACCTTCGTATCGGCCGCACAGCAGCACGATATGCTTGAGCCTGCTCAGCCGGTCCGCCTCCGCCTGCGTGAACCGGATGCCCTGCGGCGAGAGCAGAACCACCGCGTCCGGCTTTCCACGGTGGCGCCGCAGGTCCTCGACCGCCCTGACGAGCGGCTCCGGCTTCATCACCATGCCCGGCCCGCCGCCATACGGCATGTCGTCCACGCTGCGGTGCCGGTCCGTCGTGTGGTCGCGCAGGTCGACGACGCTGACATCCAGCACGCCGGTCGCGATTCCGCGGCTGACGACCCCTTCCGCGAGCGCGGCCTCGATCATCCGCGGAAAGATGGTGACGATGTCGAATTTCATTTTTGGGCCGCCTTAAGGCGGCCCCTACGTACCCTCTGATGATCGTAGGGGCGTCCCCTCTGATGATCGTAGGGGCCGGCTTTAGCCGGCCCAGGTTCGTTCAGCCCCAGCAACCCTTCCGGTGCGTCAATCCGGATCTTCCTGTTCGCCACGTCGATCGCCACGCAGATGTCGACGGCCAGTGGAACCAGAATCTCGCCGCGCGGCCCGCCGATCACGACCCGGCTGGCTCCTGCCCCGCCCTCGACGCGCGTCACCTCGCCGACGACATCACCCGCGATCGTCTCGACGAGGCATCCTACGAGCTGATGCTCGTAATACGTCCCCGGCTGCAGCGGCTGCAGTGCGTCTTCCGCCACTCTCAGCTCGAGCCCCGCCAGCCGCTCGACGTCCTCGATGCGGTCGAAGCCGGCGAAGCCGACGATCGGCCGGCCGTTCTGCACTCGCATCGACGCGACCGTCAGCTGCTCCTGGCCGCCACCCGAACGCGTCCACACCGTGGCCCCCGCCGCAAATCGCTCTTCGACGAAGTCGGTCTCGGGGTTGACGACGACCTGGCCCTTCAAGCCGTGGGGACGAGCGACGCGGCCAACGAGAACCATGTCGTCCCAGGCCGGCGTCGGCTGGGATCCGGGATCCGGGATCCGGGATCCGATCTCGGTCTCCCGCGTTTTCCGGGTCCCGGATCCCGCATCCCGGATCCCGTCCATCGTCAGTCCCGAATATCCAACTGCGCCCGCTTCCCGTGTTTCTCCGCCGCCAGCGCGACCAGCGTCCTCAGCGCCGCCGCCGTTCGCCCCTGCCGCCCGATGATCTTCCCCATGTCGCCGGGCGCGGTTGTCAGCGAATAGACGGTCATGCCCCGGCGCTCGTTCTCGGTCACACGCACGGCGTCGGGATGATCCACCAGCGCTCGCGCCACGACCTCGACGACCGCCTTGATCGGGTCTGCGCCGGCGCCTGCCCCGGGCGCAGTCGAGGCGTCCGGAGCGGCCATTACTGCGCCGCTGGCGCTTCGACGACCGGCGCCGACAGATCCCGCGACAGGTGCTTGCCGAGCAGCGTCCGCACCGAGTCGGACGGCTTCGCGCCCTTCTTCAGCCAGTGCTCGATGCGCGCCTTATCCAGGTTGACCTGCGCCGGCTTCGACCGCGGGTGGTACGTGCCCACGTTCTCGACAAAGTTGCTGTTCTGCGCCGACCGCGCCTCGGTGACCACCACGCGGAAATAGGGCTTCTTGCTGGACCCCATCCGCCGCAAACGAATCGTGAGCATTTCCTCTCCTAAGAACCACGAAGGACGCGAAGGTCACGAAGCCCAAAATCTCTTCGTGTTCTTCGTATCTTCGTGGTTTTCAACGTGTCTTGATCAACCCCCAGGGGCCGCCCTTCTTCCGCTTCTTGCCGCCTGGCGCCGCGAACCCGCCGCCCTGGGGCGCGTTCGGCAGCTTCGGCATCCCTTTGATGCCCTTCATGTTCGGCAGGCCGCCCTGGCTCATCATCGCGAGCACCTTGCGCATCTCGATGAACTGCTTCAGCAGCCGGTTCACTTCCTCGACCGTCGTGCCGCTGCCTTTCGCGATGCGCTTCCGGCGGCTCCCGTTGATGATCTTGTCGTTGCGCCGCTCTTCCGCCGTCATCGAGCAGATGATCGCCTCGACGCGCCCCATCTGCTTCTCGTCGGGCTTGTTGTCCGCGAGCTGCTTCAGGTTGCCGAGCCCCGGGATCATCCCGAGGATGCTCTCGAGCGGCCCCATCCGCCGGATCGTCTTCAGCTGCTTGCGGAAGTCGTCGAGCGTGAACTCGTTCTTCCGCAGCTTCTCTTCGAGATCCGCCGCCTCGTCCTCGTCGATCGCCTGCTCGGCCTTCTCGATGAGCGACAGCACGTCGCCCATGCCGAGCATCCGCGACACGATCCGGTCCGGGTGGAACAGCTCCAGGTCGGTGAGCTGCTCTCCGCTGCCGACAAACGCGATCGGCACGCCGACGACCGAGACCACCGACAGCGCCGCGCCGCCGCGGGCGTCGCCATCGAGCTTGGTCAGCACGACGCCGGTGACGCCGACGCGCCGGTTGAACTCGCCGGCGCTCTTGATCGCATCCTGCCCCGTCATCGCGTCCGCGACGTAGAGCAGGTCGGACGGCTGCACGGCGGTCTTGATCGCCTGCAGTTCGTCCATCAGCTCGTCGTCGATGTGCAGCCGCCCCGCGGTATCGACGATAACCGTGTCGAACCCCTTGGCCTTCGCTTCCGCGAGCGCGCCGCTGGCGCGCACGACCGGATCCATCGTGTCCGGTTCGTAGACCTTCACGTCCGCCTGCTGCCCGACGATCGACAGCTGCTGGATCGCCGCCGGCCGCCTGACGTCGGTCGAGACCATCAGCGGATGCCGGCCCTGCCGCACCAGCCATTTCCCGAGCTTGCCCGACGTCGTCGTTTTGCCCGAGCCCTGCAGTCCCAGCAGCAGGACGACGCGCGGCGTCGGTGCGTCCTTGCGCAGGCCGCCTTCGGCGTCGCCGAAGAGCGCGAGCATCTCGTCGCGGACGATCTTGATGACCTGCTGCCCGGGCGACAGGCTCTTCAGGACCGCCTGGTCCATCGCCTGGTCGCGGACCCGGTCGATGAACGCCTTGACGACCTTGAAGTTGACGTCGGCCTCGAGCAGCGCCAGCCGGATCTCGCGCAGCGCGGTCTCGACATGCTCGGGCGTGAGCCGAACCTCGCCGCGCAGCGACTTGAAGACATCCTGGATGCGCGTGCTGAGGGACTCGAACATGTCACCTGTGGAGCGAACCCTTTAAGGCTCCCTCGACCCTGCGTGGGCTAAACCCAACGGACGCAAACGGTTATATTAGCACGCGGACGAGATGCCGCGTCCAGAAGGACCCGGGCCTACAGGGACACCAAAGGACCGGACCTCCGATTCGTCGGGGCGCACCTTAGGCCTCGGAAAGCCGGGGATTCGTAGAGGCGGACCTTCAGGTCCGCCTAGACGGACGAGAGTTTGTGCCCCAGTTTGTCTTTTTTGGTCTTCAGGTATTTCCGGGTCGACTCCGACGCGGGAATTTCGAGGGGGACGGCTTCCGAGACGGAGAGGCCGTAGCCCTGCAGGCCGACGAATTTCCGCGGGTTGTTCGTCAGCAGCCGCATCGTCCTGACGCCGAGGTCGCCGAGAATCTGCGCGCCGATGCCGTAGTCGCGCTGGTCCGGCTTGAAGCCGAGGCGCTCGTTGGCCTCGACGGTGTCAAACCCCTGGTCCTGCAGCTCGTACGCGCGGACCTTGTTGGCGAGGCCGATGCCGCGTCCTTCCTGGTTCAGGTACAGCAGGACGCCGCGCCCTTCGGCGGCGATACGCGTCATCGCCGTCTCGAGCTGTGCGCCGCAGTCGCAGCGCGCGGAATGAAAGACGTCGCCGGTCAGGCACTTCGAATGCACTCTCACGAGCACGTCCTTGCCGTCGCCGATGTCGCCGCGCACCAGCGCGACGTGGGTCATGTCGTCGACGGCGTTCTCGTAGGCGTAGATCTCGAAGTCGCCGTGCTCGGTCGGCAGCTGCGCGTGCGCGGCACGCCTGACGAGACGCTCGGTCCGCATCCGGTACTTGATCAGATCGGCGATCGTGATCATCACCAGGCCGTGCTTGCGGGCGAACTTCGTCAGCTCCGGCACGCGGGCCATCGTGCCGTCCTCGTTCATGATTTCGCAGATGACGCCTGCCGGATAGAGGCCGGCCATCCGCGCGAGGTCGACGGCCGCCTCGGTCTGACCGGCGCGGACCATCACGCCGCCGTCGCGCGAGCGGAGCGGCGACACGTGGCCGGGGCGCGCGAGGTCCGACGGCTTGGTCTGCGGGTCGATCGCCGCCAGCATGGTCGCCGCGCGATCGGCGGCGGAGATGCCGGTGCCGGCGGCCTTCAGATCGATCGGCACGCAGAACGCGGTGCCGAAGGTCGTCGTGTTCGAGCTGACCGCCAGCGGGATGTCGAGCTCGTCGAGGCGGGCGCCGGTCATCGAGAGGCAGATCTGCCCGCGCCCGTGCTTCGCCATGAAGTTGACCGTCGCGGCCGTGACCTTCTCGGCGGCAATCGTCAGGTCGCCTTCGTTCTCGCGGTCCTCGTCGTCGCAGACGATGATCATTTCGCCCCGGCGGATGGCGTCGACCGCCTCCTCGATCGAGGCAAACGGCGTCCGCCTGCGGGCGCCCTTCGCGATGCGAATGCTCTTCGTCACACGCGGCCCTCCTCCTCGGCCAGCGCGATGGCGCGCGCCACGTACTTCCCTATCATGTCGCATTCGAGGTTCACGCGATCATGGACCTTCACCGACGCGAGCGCGGTGTTGGCCCAGGTGAACGGGATGATCATCACGTCGAACACCGTGCCGCCCAGCCCCGCCACCGTCAGGCTCACCCCGTCGACCGCGACCGATCCCTTGCGGATGAAATAGGGCGCGAGGCTTCGGTCGAACGAGATGGTCAGCCAGTGCGACTCGCCGTCCGGACGGATCTCGTCGACGACGCCTGTCCCGTCGACGTGGCCCTGCACGAAATGGCCGCCGACGCGGCCATCCGCGGCCATCGGCCGCTCCAGGTTGACGCTCTGGTCCGGACGCAGCGACCCAAGGGTCGTCACGCGCGCGGTTTCGGGACCGATGTCCGCCTGCACCTCGCCCTGGTCCACCGCGACGACGGTCAGGCACACGCCGTTGACGGCCAGGCTGTCGCCGAGTGACAACGACTGGGCGAGGCCGGTGCGGATGCGGACGCGGAATCCGCCCGCCGCGCTTTTGAGCTCGGCCACCTTGCCGACCGCTTCAATGAGGCCGGTGAACATACCCCTCGATGAGTGTATCCGGCCCGAGCAGTTCCACCTTCGGTTCGATCAGCGACGACAGCGACCAGGGCCGGCCGCCGAAGAGCGGCACGCCGCCGGCTCCCAGCGCCACCGGCGCGACAAAGAGTTGGACGTAATCGACCACCCCTGCGTCCCAGGCTGCGGCGTGCACGTGCGCGCCGCCCTCGAGCAGCACGCTCTGGATGCCCTCGCTCGCCAGGTGGCGGAGCGCCGATTGCAGGTCTTCGCCCGGCGCGCCGACCACCACCACGGGCCCGTCCTTGATCGTCGAGAAGACGCGCGCGCTCGCGGGCGTGCGCCGCCGGCGGTCGAAAATCACCCGTACCAACGGGCGCTCGCGGTACACGTCGCGGACCGTCAGCAGCGGATCGTCCACCAGCACCGTCTCCGAACCGACGGCGATCGCGTCGACCTGCGCCCGCAGGTACTGGACCCGGCGGTTGGCTTCCACCGAGGTGAGCTGCGTCCGCACGCCGGGCGCCCGCGCGATTCGCCCGTCGAGGCTCGCCGCCGCCTTGACGATGACGAAGGGACGCCCTTCCCTCACCGCCGTGAGGAACGGCTGGTTGAGGCGGAGCGCGGCCTCGCGTTCGAGGCCTTCGTCCACCTGGATGCCGTGCGCGCGGAGCGCGGCAAACCCGCGGCCGCTCACGAGCGGAAACGGATCCCCCATCGCCGCGACCACCCGCCTGATGCCGGCCGCGATGATGCGCTCGGTGCAGGGACCGGTGCGTCCCGTGTGCGAACACGGCTCGAGCGTGCAGTACAGCGTCGCGCCGCGCGCGCGCTCGCCGGCCTCCTTCAGCGCGTGCACCTCCGCATGCGGTTCGCCCGCGCGCTCGTGCGCGCCGTCGCCGACGACGACGCCGTCATCCGCGACGATGCAGGCGCCGACGATGGGGTTAGGGGTGGTGCGGCCGAGACCGCGTCGCGCCTGCTCGAGCGCGCGGCGCATCCACTTCTGGTCGTCGAGAGCTACCACTTCTCCTGGAACAGCGCGTCCACGTAGTCCTGCGCCGAGAACGGGATCAGGTCGTCGATCCCCTCCCCCACGCCGACGTACCTGATAGGCAGCTTCAGGTCGTTGGCAATCGCCACCGCGACGCCGCCCTTCGCGGTGCCATCGAGCTTGGTGAGCACGATGCCGGTGACGCCGGCGACGGTGGTGAACTCGCGCGCCTGCGCGAGGCCGTTCTGCCCCACCGTCGCGTCGAGCACGAGCAGCACTTCGTGCGGCGCCCCTTCGGCCGCGCGCGCGGCGACACGGCGAATCTTGTCGAGCTCGTTCATCAGGTTCACGCGCGTGTGCAGGCGGCCGGCGGTGTCGACGAGAATCGGATCGCGCCCCTTCGCGCGGCCCGACTGAATCGCGTCGAACACCAGCGCCGCGGGGTCGGCGCCTTCCTTCGCGCGGATGATGTCCACGTTGGCGCGCTTCGCCCAGATCTCGAGCTGCTCGACCGCGGCCGCGCGAAACGTGTCGGCGGCGCAGACGAGCGGCTGCTGCCCGGACGACTTCAGCAGGTTCGCGAGCTTGCCGACCGTCGTCGTCTTGCCCGTGCCGTTGACGCCGACGATCATCGTCACGTGCGGATGATGGCCGTCCGGCGCCGGCTGCTCCACCGCGTCGAAGACGCGGCGGATCTCCTCCTTCACCAGGTCACGAAGGCTCTCGCCGTGACGTGCGCGCGTGCGGACGGCGTTGACGATGCGCTCGGTTGCGGCGAGGCCGACGTCCGCGGAGATCAGGAGCTCTTCGAGCGCCTCGATGGTGTCCACGTCGACCGGCCGGCTCCGCTGCTCGGCGGTGTCGGCCTGCTGAACGATCTCCTCGAAGCGGCTGACGATCTGTTCCTTGGTGCGCGTCAGACTGTCGCGGAGCTTGTCAAAAAATCCCAAATCCCAAACCCCAAATCCCAAATCCCAAATTAGTCACCACCACCCACCAACCACCACCCACTATCCAGCCTCGGCCTTCTGCGGTCGCAACATCAAATCGTACAGCGCGGTACGGGCGTCCTTGCGTCCCGCGAGCAGCTCGGCTACCTGAGCGGCAATCGGCAGCTCGACGCCATGGCGGGCCGCCAGTTCGAGCGCCGCATCGGTCGTGCGCACGCCTTCCGCGACCATCTTCATGCTCGCCAGCACGTCAGGCAGCGAGCGGCCGCGCGCCAGCTCGAGGCCGACGTGACGATTCCGGCTCAAGCTGCCCGTGCACGTCAGCACGAGATCGCCGAGCCCGGTGAGGCCGGCGAGTGTTTCGCGCCGCGCCCCGGCTGCGCAGGCGAGGCGCGCGATCTCGGCGAGGCCGCGTGTGATGAGCCCAGCCTGCGCGTTCCGCCCCAGGCCGAGGCCCTCGGCGACGCCGGCGGCGATGGCGATGACGTTCTTCAGCGCGCCGCCGATTTCGACGCCCACCACATCACTCGTGCCGTACAGCCGGAAGTACGGCGCGCGAAAGTCCGCCTGCACCTGCTCGACGACCGCGGTGTTCGCCGACGCGATGCAGACGGCGGTCGGCAGCTCGCGCGCCATCTCGGAGGCAAAGCTCGGCCCGGACAGCACGCCGACGCGCACGGCGGCGCCAAGCTCCTGCTGCGCGATCTCGGACGGTCGAAACAGCGTGTCCTGCTCGAGGCCCTTCGCGGCGCTGACGACAATCGCGTCGGCGCGCACGAGCGGCGCGGCCCGCCGCAGCACGTCCCGCATGCCGTGCGATGGGACGGCCGCCACGATTACGTTCACCTGGTCGAGCGCCTCCTCGAGATCAGACGTGACCTTCAATCGGGGCGGGAACGTGATGTCGGGGAGGTAGACCGCGTTGGCGCGGCGCGCGCGGAGGTCCGCGATGAGCGGGGCGTCGCGTCCCCACAGCCACGCGTCGTGGCCGGTGCGTACCAGGTGCACGGCGAGCGCGGTGCCCCACCCGCCGGCGCCGAGTACCGCGATCACAGGCGCAGTCCAATCCGGCGTTCGGTGCCCGCGATGAGCCGCGACAGGTTGTCGCGATGCCGATGGACGACGAGGATGGCGGCGAGCGTGGCGCCGGCGGCGACGGGCGCCGGCACGTTGCTGGCGGCTGCCGCGACGGCGAGCGTCAGCGCGCCGGCAATCGAGCCCGCGGAAATGAAGCGCGTCACGAGGACCGTTGCGACGAACACGAGAGCGGCGACCGCGGTGGCCAGCGGCGCGAGCACCGCGAACACGCCGGCCGACGCAGCGACCCCCTTGCCACCGCGGAAGCGCAGCCACGCCGGATAGATGTGGCCGCAGATTGCCGCCAGGCCCGCGATGGTGACCACCAGCAAGTCGTCGGTCACGAGGCGCGCCACAATTACGGCGATCGCGCCCTTCGCGCTGTCCAGCAGCATGACCGCTACCGCCGGGACGACGCCGGCCGTGCGCAGCACGTTGGCGGCGCCGACGTTGCGGCTGCCGACCGTGCGGAGATCGATGCCTCGCGGCTGCGTCAGCAGCAGCGCGAACGGGATCGAGCCCAGCAGGTATCCGAATGCGAACGCGATAAGTCCCATCTGTGCCGGGACAGATCTTCAGACCCGCCCCAGGGGAATTCGAAGAAGGGGCGTGTAGGCAGGCCCCTTCGGCGACAGCTTGCTCTGGAACAGTGTAATCGCGTCGATGTGGACGGTGCCGAGAAGCCGGTCGGTAAGGCCGTCGAGCAGCCGCGCGGAGCGGAGGCCCGCAGGCTCGCGCACGCGCGCGAGCGTCAGGTGCGGACTGTAGGCGCGGTCCTCCTCCGGGATGCCAAGCGGCGCGAGCCGCGCGCTGATCTCTCGTTCGGCCGCGACCAGTTCCTCCCTTCCGTCTGCCACGCCGACCCAGAGCACGCGCGGCGCGCCGCCTTTTGGAAACGCTCCGGCGCCGGCCAGCGTCAGGTCGAACACGGCAACGGCGAGCGGCGACTCGAGCACCTGTCGCACGGCCGTCGCGCGGGCGTCGTCAAGTTCTCCAATGAAGCGAACCGTGAGGTGGAGGCGGTCTGCAGGGACCCATGTGACCTTCGCGCGCGGCGCCGTTTCGTTCGTGCGCCGCTGGAGCTCGCGGCTCACCTCTGCGGCACGCGCCGCCAGCGTCTCGCCGATCTCCGCGGCGACAAACAGGCGCACCGCCTCAGCCTACCCAACCACCAACCACCAACCAACTGTGTATACTCGCACGCGATGGATTGGAGGATGTGATGCTGCGTGCCCTGCTTGCCGTCGTGTCGTTGTTGCTCCCCCTTGCGCCTGCGTTCGGGCAAACGGCGCCCGCCAATCCGACTGCGACCGCTACGGTTCGAGTCGCGTACTTCGAAGTGGCAGCCGCGGACATCAACCGCGTGTCAGCGGCGCTGAAGGACTACCGCCAGGCGGCGATGCGAGCGCCCGGCGCACTCCGCGTCGAGGCACTGCAGCAGATCGGGCGCCCCACTCACTTTGCCATCTACGAAATCTGGCGCGACAACGGCTCGATGACGGCCCATGCGGCCGCGGCGGACTCGAAGAAGCTCGATGCCGCCATTCAGGCCGCACGCGTGAGCCCAACGGACGATCGGGCGTTGAGCATTATCGGTCCGGCGTCGGCGACCGTCCCCGGCACTGGCGGCACCTACGTGTTGACACACGCCGATTCGGTTCCACCGTCGCGCGACGCTGCCGAGGCAGCGCTGAAGGAGCTCGCGACCAAGACCCGCCAGGAACCGGGAAATACCGATATTCAGATCACCGTTCAGCCGAATCGCAACAATCATTTCTTCATTTTCGAAGTCTGGAAGGACGAGAAGGCGGTCGACGCGCACGCCGTCGCGGACCATACCAAGAAGTTCCGCGACACGTTCGGGCCGTTCTCGGGCGCGCTCTTCGACGAACGGGTCTACAAGAGCGTTTCGTAGCCGGGTCCGCAACGCGCCGGCATCTGCCGCGTCGCGGCACCCGGCCTACGTACGTAGGCGGGTTCCGCCGAGCGACCCGTTCCACGCGCAGGCGGGACCCGCCGTTACTCCAGCAGCATGCGGCGCACCATGTCGAGCGCCGCCTGGGACGCCTGGAACTTGACCATCTCGCGTCCGCCGACGAACCGGAACGTGCGGACGCGCGTCCCCGCCGCCGACGCCGCCGCGATGCAGACCATGCCGACCGGCTTCTCGGGCGTGCCGCCGTCCGGCCCGGCAATGCCCGTCACGCCAATCCCGATGTCCACGCCCGCACGCGAGCGGATCCCCTCGGCCATCGCCGTCGCCACGGGCTCGCTCACCGCGCCGTGCGCCTCGAGCATGCCGACTGGAACGCCGAGCAGTTCCGTCTTCGCGGCGTTGCTGTAGGAGACAATGCCTCGTTCGACGTAACGTGAGCTCCCACGCACGTCGGTCAAACGCGACGCGATCAGGCCGCCGGTGCACGATTCGGCCACGGCGATCCTGAGCGAGCGCTCCGCGAGCATCGCGCCGAGCACCTCCTCGAGCCCTCGCCCGTCGACGCTGTAGACGTGCAGCCCCATGACACTCCGCACCTGCTCGACCGCCGCGTCGAGCGCCGCCTCGGCGTCGGCGCGGGCTGCGCAGCAGGCCGACAGGTGCAGCTCGATCTGTCCCAGCGACGCGAGGATGGTCGCCGCGATGGGCACGCGCGCCCGCGACCATTCCGCGTAGAGCGGCTGCACGGCTTCCTCCGTGTGCGACTCGCTGCGGCCGGTGATCTTGATGATGCGCCGCACGAGCGACATCCCGCCGGCGCGTTCGCGCAGCAGCGTCTCCGCCACGCTCGTCATCATCGGCTTCAGCTCGCGCGGCGGTCCCGGCAGCAGCAGCACGATGCGATCGCCGTCCTCGATCCAGAGTCCCGGCGCGGTGCCGTTCGAGTTGGCCAGCACGCGCGCGCCCGCGGGCACCATCGCCTGCCGCCGGTTGATCTCCGGCATCTGCAGACCGCGCCCCTCGAACCGCGCGCGGATGCGCGACGTGATCGATTCGTCCTCGACGAGCGGCCGCTTCACGACCTCCGCGACCACCGGCCGCGTCAGGTCATCGTCGGTGGGACCGAGCCCGCCGCAGCACACGAGCAGATCGACGCGTGCGAGCGCCTCCCGCACGGCGGCCTCGAGGTCGCCGCGGTCGTCGCCGACGATGCTCTTGAACGCGACCTGGATGCCGAGCAGGTTCAGCTGCTCGGTGATGAACAGCGAGTTGGTGTCCACCTTCGACGGGGTGAGCATCTCGCTGCCGACGGCGATGATGGCCGCGCGCGAAATCAATGAGCCAGGCCGGCCTCGTGCACCCTGCCCCGCACCTTCCCCTGTCCCCTGCCCGCTGCCGCCTGTATTCATGTGAACCACGCTGGCAGCAGCCGGACGAGACCCCAGACCATGAGATTCCCGTAGACGCCCGCCATCGCATCGTCGAGCACGACGCCGAAGCCGCCCGGAAGGAGCTCGAGGCGCCTCGCCGGCCAGGGCTTCACCACATCGAGCACGCGGAAGATGAGGAACCCCGCAAGTGCCCCGGCAACGTTGACCGGGTGCAGCGCGAGCGTCATCAGCATGCCGACCACTTCGTCAATCACGACAGGCCCGGGATCGATGCCGCCGAAATGGTGTTCGGCTTCCGTTGCGCTCCACAATCCGACGATGAGGACGACCGCGATGGTCACGAGCTCGATGGTCGTCGACGCCTGGCGCCGAACCAGGTAGTACAGGACGAGCGCGGCCGCCGACCCGAACGTACCCGGCGCGAACGGCGCGTAGCCGATGTGCGCGCACGTGGCGATGAAGACACCCAGGCGACGGCGGGTCATGCCGGGAAACCCGGTCAAACGGACCGGAGACGGACGACGCGCGTGCCGGCGAGCCGATCGTGCAGCGCCCGACGATCGCCGAACAGGGCTGGAACGAACCCGACTCCGAGCAGAAGGAACGACACGATGCCGGCGGAGGTGCGCCGCATCGCCTGCGCCGCATCGACCGGCCGGCCGTGTTCGCCGACCACGCAGGTGCCGACGGCCATCTTGCCGATGGTCTGGCCCCCTACTGCGGTGAATGCGTAGAAGTAGGCGACCTTCAGCAGGCCGAGGAACATGAACATCGGGGCCACCGGCAGCAGCGGCCAGTCACTCATCCCGAGCCCCGCCATGCGAAGCGTGAAGTAGACGACGGCGGCGTCGATGCCGAACAGGATGGCGTAATCGATCACCATCGCGAGGACGCGCGCGCCGGGACGGCTTGGCTGTTCGGTGATGGCGCCCGACGCGAGGTGCTCGACGGGTGCCGGCTCTTTCTCTGCGGGAGGCGCGGGCGGCTCCACCGCGTCGTCGGAGAACTGCAGGACCGGCGCCGGCGCGTACCGGGACGGCGGGCGCGGCGCGGCTCGCAGCCGCGGCTGGCCCGGCACGTCTCGACCTGAATCGGGACGGCCCGCTCGCGACTCGGAGGGCGTCCTGCGCACGGCGAGAGGCGGCCGCGGCGCCGCGGGCAGCTTGATGAGCGGCTCGTCGTCTACGGGTTCCGCGGGAGTAAAGAGCGGCAGCGCGTCTCCCGGCGAGTCCTCGATGCTTTCACACGAGGTGGTGCCGGCCACCGTGTCCAGCATGTCGTTGATGACGTGCACCGGGACATCGTCAATTGCCGGAGGATGGATTGCGTAGTCCGGCGCCGGGGACTCGACCGCGGAGAGCAGCGAGAAGTCGTATCCGCAGTTCCGGCAGCGGTCGCCGGTTTCAAAACCGAGGTACTCGCACTTGGGACACTTCACTGACGCGTCCCCGGGTCGAATGGCGAAGACGAGGCGGCGGGCGACGCCGCAGCAAGCAGCGCGCGTTGAATGTCCGCCCGCAGGCGGTCGGCCTCGGGCCTCACGGGATCCGCGATGCCGATGCGATCGAGCAGGCGCAGCGCATCGTGCAGGTGCCCGTCGATATAGAGCGCGCGGGCGCGGTCGAGCAGCGTGTCCGCCGTCCGCACCATCGGCAGCGGGTCCGTGGCGGCCGGCGTCGCCGAACGGGCAGCCGCAGGAATATCGGTGAGCCACGCCAGCGCGGGCGCTGCGCCGAAATAGACCCCCGCACCGAGGCCGCCAAGCGTCAGCGCGGCGATCGCCCAGGGCCAGGTGCGCGCCCGGCGCGGAGACGTCGCGTGAACGGCAACGCGGCGCACCGGCTGCGGCCGGCGGTGGACAGGGGTGTCGAAACCGGTACCTTCAAGGCGATCCATCCGCTCGAGCAGCACGAGCGCTTCGTCGCTCGGAGCGCCCTGCTCGACGGCGCGCGTCAGCAGAGCGCGCGCCCGCTCGACGTCGCCGCCCTTGTAGGCATCGAACCCGAGATGCAGCAGCTCCTCGGACTGGCGCTGCCGTTCGGCGATGGCCTTCCGAGCCCGATCGATGTAGGCGCGCGCCCGGTCGTGCTCGCGATCGAGGAAGATGACGCGCGTCCAGACGTTGATCGCCTGCTCGTATTCCGCAGCGAAATAATGATCGAGACCGGAAACGAGAAGCTCTTCGATGCGCGTCGCGCGCTCGGCGTCGGGGGCGGGGGGCGACTTGAAATCCGTGCGCTCTGGCTCCGTCATCAATCGATAGAAGGTGTGAACTGCGCAGTGATTATCGGGTAAAAGCCCCTATCCGTCAATGAATTACGAGGCGGGTCCGCGCCGCGATGGATATGTCCCGCGACGCGGGACCCGCCCCAGGTACGCAGGCGAAGGCGGAGCCGGCCAACCTGACTAACATGTTGACCCGTGCCGATCATCGAATGCGTCCCCAACATCAGCGAAGGCCGGCGCGCGACCGTCGTGGCCGGCATCGTCGACGCCGTGCGCAACACGTCCGGTGCGCGGCTGCTCGATTATTCTTCCGATGCCTCGCACAACCGTTCGGTGATCACGATCGCCGGCGACGCGGCGCCGCTGAAGGCGGCGGTCCTCGCATTGTTCGAAGCGGCCGTCGCGGCCATCGATCTGCGCGCGCACAGCGGGGAGCATCCACGCATGGGCGCCGTCGACGTCGTCCCGTTCGTCCCCATCGAGGGCGTCACGATGGCGGACTGCGTCGCGCTGGCGAAGGACACGGCACGCAGCGTCGCGGAGCGATTCGGGGTGCCCGTGTACCTCTACGAGGAGGCATCGACCAACCCGCTGCGCAAGAATCTCGAAGACATCCGCCGCGGCGAGTTCGAGGGACTGGCTGCCAAGATGGCATCCGACGGATGGGCGCCGGACTTCGGTCCGCCCGCGCCGCACCCGAGCGCCGGCGCATCGGTAATCGGGGCGCGGATGCCGCTCATCGCCTACAACATCAACCTGAACACCGATCGCCTCGAGGTCGCGAAGAAGATCGCGGCCGCGGTCCGCTTCAGCAGCGGGGGCTTCAGGTTCGTGAAGGCGATGGGCGTGACGCTGGCCGATCGGAACATCGTGCAGGTGTCGATGAACCTGACCAACTACGAGAAGACGCCCATCCTCCGGGTGTTCGAAGCCGTGCAGCGCGAAGCTGCAAGATATGGCGTGGCGGTTCTGGAAAGCGAGATCGTCGGACTGGTACCTTCGGGCGCGCTGCTTGACGTCACGCTCGCGACGCTTCAACTGACGCAGTTCCGGCGGGACCAGATCCTGGAAACGAGATTGAGAGCGCCGGAGGAAGTGGAAAAGTGGAAAAGTGGAAAAGTGGAAAAGTAAGTAGAAAGTGCAACGAGCTGGCTCGAGGCAGCTCGATCACCTAAGAAATCCGATCGGCATCTCCCATGCTTTATCCGGCGGCATGCCGCCGCGCGACCTTCAAGAAAGAACGCGTCTGTTCGCAATTGCGGTCGTCAAGTTTTGTCGCGAGCTTCCGAAGACCGATGAAGCGCAGGAGGAGGCGCGCCAGCTGCGTCGGGCAGCGACAGCGGTACGCAGGAATTACCGCGCTGCCCGGCGTGGACGTTCGCGTGCCGAATTCGAGGCGAAGCTCGGAACGGTTTACGAGGAAGCCGACGAATGTGTGGATTGCCTCGAGGCCTTGCGCGATACGCGCATAAAGGGTGACGACGCGCTCATCCAGGAAGCAAGGGAGCTGGCCAGCATCTTCGCCAAATCCGTATCGACGGCGCGGCAGAACACGCGCCTCAGGAAGGATCTTCCAAACAGCTAGCTGTACTTAAGGACTTAGCACTTCACACTTACTTTTCCACTTTTCCACTTTTCCACTTCTTCCACTTTTCCACTCTGCCACTCACACCGTTTCCTCGTCCTCGGATTTCCGCGCAGGCATAATCCCAAACGCCCTCATCTTCCGATACAGGTTGCTGCGCTCGATCCCGAGCGCCTCGGCCGTGCGCGAGATGTTGCCCTGCTGCGCGGCGAGCGCGCGCAGGATGTAGTCGCGCTCGAAGCGATCGCGCGCGTCGTGCAGCGGCGTCATCGCGGACGAGGGCGCCGGCGTGGACGCCTCGATGCCGCCCACCATCGTCTGGTCGAGAAACGCGAGATCGCGCGCCGTAATCCGCTCGCCCGGCACCATGATCATCAGCCGCTCGACCAGGTTGCGCAGCTCGCGGACGTTGCCCGGCCACGGATAGCGCTGCAGCGCGGTCACCGCGTCGGGCTCGAAGATTTTCGGCCGCCGGCCGTACTCCCGCGCGAGCATCGCCATGAAATGGTCCGCGAGCAGCGGGATGTCCTCCTGCCGATCGCGCAGCGCCGGCACGAAGATGGGCACGACGTTGAGCCGGAAGTAGAGGTCTTCGCGGAAGCGGCCGGCGCGAATCTCGGCCGGCAGGTCCTTGTTGGTGGCCGCCAGCACGCGCGCGTCGACGCGGATGCGCGTGGAGCCGCCGACCGGTTCCATGACCTGCTCCTGCAGCACGCGCAGCACCTTCGCCTGCGTCTTCAGCGTCATGTCGCCGATCTCGTCGAGGAAGATCGTCCCGCCGTGGGCGAGCTCGAACTTCCCTCGCCGATCCGCGACCGCGCCGGTGAACGCGCCGCGGACGTGGCCGAACAGCTCGCTCTCGATCAGCTCCTCGGGAATGGCGGCGCAGTTGACCTCGATGAACGGGCCGGTGCGGCGGCGGCTCATCTGGTGGATGTTGCGCGCCACCAGCTCCTTGCCCGTCCCGTTCTCGCCGTAGATGAGCACGCGGCCATTGGTCGGCGCCGCCATCGCCACCTGTTCGCGCAGCTGCACCATCCCGTAGCTCTCGCCGACCATGGTGTGCTGGGCGTCGACCTTCGCGCGCAGCGCCTGGTTCTCCGCCTCGAGATGCCGCTGGCGCAGCGCGTTGCGCACGACGAGCACGGTCTTCTCGAGCGACAGCGGCTTCTCGACGAAGTCGAACGCCCCCATCTTGATCGCGCGCACCGCCGACTCGATGTTGCCGTGGCCGGAGATCATCACGACCTGCGACTCCACCTGCCGCTCGCGCATCCGCGCAAACGTGGCGAGGCCGTCCATCCCGGGCAGCCAGATGTCGAGGACGACGACGTCGTAGGCCTGGCGGCCGAGGCGTTCGAGGCACGCCTCGCCGCTGTCGACCGCGTCGACCTCGTACCCCTCGTCCCGCAGCACGCCGCCAAGCGCGCTGCGTACGCCCGGTTCGTCGTCAACCAACAAGATCGATGGCATTTACGAATGGACGAATCTTCGTCAATCTCCTCAGCACGGCAGCTCCACCGCGAAACGCGTCCCGCGCGGCGTGTTGTCGGTCAGGTCGATGCTGCCGCCGTGCTCGGCGACGATGCGGCGGACGATGGCGAGGCCGAGGCCGCTGCCGCGGCGCTTGGTGGAGTAGTACGGCAGGAACAGCTTGTCGCGCTCCGATGCCGGGATGCCGGGCCCATCGTCGGCCACGATGACCTTGACGAAGTTGTTCGACGGCTCGTGCTGCGTCTCGATCTCGATCGTGCCGCGCTGCTCCATCGCCTCGATGGCGTTGTCGATCAGGTTGATCAGGACGCGCCGGATCTGCTCCGGGTCGATCGACACCTTCGGCAGCGAGGCCGCGAAGCAGCGGCGGATCTCGACGTCGGGGAAAATGCCGTGGTAGAGGCCGAGGACGTCGGTCAGCAGCTCGTGCAGGTCGGTCGAGACCGCGCGCGGCGCCGGCATGCGCGCGAACTGCGAGAACTCGTCGACGAGCGCCTTCAGCGACTCGACCTCCTCGACGATGGTGCCGGTGCACTCTTCGACGAGCGCGCGCGTCGGCTCGGGCGCGCCCGAGAGGTGCCGCCGCATCCGTTCGGCCGAGAGCTGGATTGGCGTGAGCGGGTTCTTGATTTCGTGCGCGAGGCGCCGCGCCACCTCACGCCACGCCGCCACCTTCTGCGTGCGAATCAGCGGCGTCACGTCGTCGAACACGAGCACGACGCCGTCGGACCCGCCGTCCTCGCGGCGGAGCGGCGTCGCCATGATCGCGAGGTGGAGCTCGCGGCCGGTGCGCGTGAGCGTGACGTCGCGCGGATGGACGTCGTCGCGGCTGCGCAGCGCTTCGTCGATGACGTCGGCGAGCGGCTTCAGCTCGGAGTTGCCGAACGCGTCGCTCGCGGGCAGGCCGGCGACCGAGGCGTCGATGCCGAGCAGCCGGACGGCGGCGGAATTCGCGGTGCGGACGCGGCCGAGCGCGTCCACCGAGACGACCCCGGTCGCGATGCGGTCGAGAATGGTCTCGACGTAGCGCTTCCGGCCCTCCACCTCCACGTGCTTGCGCTCGAGCTCGACCGAGGAACGCTCCAGGCGGCGCCGGCTCGCGGCCAGCTCGCCCGCCATGCTGTTGAACGCGTCGATGAGCGATCCGAACTCGTCCTGCGTCTCGGGCACGACGCGGTGATCGAGATGGCCGGCGCCGATCTCCTTCGCCGCCGTGGCGAGCAGCTGAATCGGCCGCGTGATGCGCTTGGCCAGGTAGAGGCCCATCCACGTCGAGCCGATGAGAATCATCAGCGTGAGCATCAGGAAGAACGACAGGTAGACGCCTGCCAGCGGCTGCTTGAGCACCTGCAGCTGCTGGTAGTCCTCGTAGGCGCCCGTCATGCGCCGCGCGCGCGAGGCGAACTCGCTCGTCAGGTATTCACTGGCGATGACGACGCCGTGCACCGGCGCGTCCGCCGCGGAGCGAATGGGCACCGCCGACCGAATCAGGTCGCCGCCGCCGCGCAGCCGCTCGACGACGCGCATCTCGACGCCGCCGTCGGCGGTCCGCTCCGCGAGCGCGGCCGCCGAGGCGGGCGCGTAGTCGCGCGGCAGCGCGTTGGCCGCCATGTCCACCACGGGCACGACGCGCCTCGCGGCGCCACCCCGCTCGACGCGATACACCTCGGCCAGCGACACGCGCTCCCCCAGCACGTCGTCCACGATGACGTCGCGGACGTTCGGCGACGGCGCGGCCAGGTCGAGCGCCGCCAGCGCGCGCGCCATCCGCTGCGCCTCGCGCGATACCAGCCGCTGCTGCTCCTGGTAGTAATCGCCGGCAATCGTGTTGGCCGACGACAGCACGTCGTTCATCGGCGCGTTGAACCAGCGATCGACGCTGTTGCGGATCACTTCGCTGCCGACCAGCAGCACGAGCACGGCCGGCACGATCGTCATCCCGAGGAGGACGGCGACGAGCTTGGCGCGGAAGCGGGCGAACGGCAGCCCGTGGCGGCGCTCGACGAACAGCTTGACGATGTTGCGCGCGAGGACGAACACGAGCGCGACGAGGATGGTGAGGTTCGTCGCGGAGAGTGCGTAGAGGACGAACTCGGTGAGGAAATCGGGCGCCAGCCGCGCCGAGCGCGACGCCAGCGTCAGCAGCCCCGCCAGCACCGCGAGCAGGACCACGATGCCGAACAGGATCAGCCGCGTGTTGTCGCGGAACGGTTTCCGCCCGCGCGGCCCCGGTGCCCGCCGCGGCGGCGCGGCAACGGGACGAGGCGGAGTCTGTCGCGCGCTTACGCTCACCTGGCCCCTAGTCCTTCGCGTTCAGCAGTTCCTTCAACTCTGTCATGAACTCGCCGATGTCGCGGAAGTGGCGGTAGACCGACGCGAAACGGACGTAGGCGACCTTGTCGAGCCGCTTGAGCTCGTCCATCACCAGCCGGCCGACTTCCTCGGTGCTCATCTCCTTCTCGGGCCGTTCCTGCAGGGTCGCTTCAATCGTATCGGCGACGCCTTCGAGCGCCGCCACGCTGACGGGCCGCTTCTCGCACGCCTTCAGCAGGCCGGCAATCAGCTTCTGCCGCTCGAAGCGCTCGCGCGTCCCGTCCTTCTTGATCACCATGTAGGGGATCTCGTCGATCCGCTCGTAGCTGGTGAAGCGGCGCCCGCAGTCGAGGCACTCGCGGCGGCGGCGGATGACCTCGCCCTCCTTGCTCTCGCGCGAGTCGACGACCTTATCGCCCAGATGGCCGCAAAACGGGCATTTCATCTGCGGATGCTCCTGCCGTTTCTTTGCCCCGAGCGAGGCGCTCGGTTCCGGTCGAATCGAGGGGATCCTGCCTCGCCACGCCCGCGAGGCGGCCCAGGCCGGTGACGCTCATGCCGTCGCGCGCCATGATGACCACGCCCGGGATCAGGCTGGTCAGGAACGACACCGCGTGCAGCACGAGCGCGGCGCTCACCGCCGCGCTGTTCGGCGCGTGAAAGAACGTCGTCACCGCGATGCGATACGCCTCGTGAAAGCTGCCGACCGCGCCGGGCGTCGGCACCGCGACGCCGATCACCAGCATCGCCTGCACGAGAAAGCTGGCCGACACGGGAATGAGGATGCCGAAGGCGCGTGTCACGAGCCACACCTGGAACGCGATGCTCACCCAGAGCGGAAACGACCAGCCGAACGCAATCGCCAGGTCGCGCGGCTCGCGCGCCACGGCAAACCCCTCGCTGAAGGTCCGCGCGAGGTTCCCCAGCGCGTGCGCGACGCGATGCGGCAGCAGCCGATCGGTGCGCGCCACGAGGCGGCCGATGCGCTCGGGATGGGTGGCGAGCGTCCACATCACCGCCATCAGGACCAGGACGATGCCGGCGGCCAGCAACGCGGAAGCCTGAATCGGCGCCAGCATTCCTGGAGGCAGGATGGCGCGGCCGTCGAACACCCACACGAACGAGGCGAGCAGCGTGAGCACCGCGATCAGGTCGAGCGCGCGCTCCATCACGATCGTGGCGAAGACGGAGGCCGCGCTCAGCCCCTCGGTGCGCGCCACGAGGTAGGGACGAATCACGTCGCCGGCCCTCGCAGGGAGCAGCGCGAGCGCCGCGAAGCCGACGATCGTCGCCTTCAGCACGGGCAGGAAGCGCGTGGGACCGATGGGATCGAGCAGGTATCGCCAGCGCACGGCGCGCACGGCCGGCAGGACCATCGCGATGACGACGGACCAGGCGACGAGGCCCATTCGCGCGTGCGCGATCTCGGCCGCGACCGCGGATAAATTCGCGCGACTGAGGAACCACGCGAAGAGGGCAATCGCCAGAAGCGAAACCAGCGCTGTACGGATTGTCATTCGGGGGTTCAGCGAACCTACACAATATATCAGGCTCCTTTCGCGCGGCGGCCGATACTGTTGCGTACGGTTGCGAGCCGTTCATCGTCCCGGTAAGATGCGCGTTTCCCCCGACGGTCCGAAGGACTTCTGTTGCTGCCGTTTGCCTCCCCGGTCATCCATACACGCCTCAACGGAGCTGCGCCGCATCGCCAGGGGAAGGTGCGCGATATCTACGAGCTGGACGACCGGCTCGTGCTGGTCGCGACCGATCGCATCTCGGCGTTCGACTACGTCCTCGGCTCCGGGATCCCCGACAAGGGCAAGGTGCTCACGCAGCTGTCCGCGTTCTGGTTCGACCAGACGCAGGACATCGTGCCGAACCACGTCATCACGACGGAGGTGGCGCAGTTCCCCGCGGGGCTGCGCGAAGACGCGGACCTGCTCGCCGGGCGTTCGATGCTCGTCCGCAAGACCAACCCGATTCCGATCGAATGCGTGGCGCGCGGCTACCTGTCAGGGTCGGGGTGGAAGGACTACCGGGCGACCGGTACCGTCTGCGGCGTGCCGCTGCCGGGAGGACTGCGCGAATCGGATCGGCTGCCGGCGCCCGTCTTCACACCGGCCACGAAGGCGACGAGCGGCCACGACGTGAACATCAGCCAGGCCGAGGCCGGCCGCATCGTCGGCGACCAGCTGATTGAGACCCTCCGCAACCTGACGCTCCAGCTGTACGCCTTCGGCGCGGCGCACGCGGAGTCGCGCGGCATCATCCTGGCCGACACGAAGTTCGAGTTCGGCCTCACGGACGAGGGACGGGTGCTGCTCATCGACGAGGTGATGACGCCCGACTCGTCGCGCTACTGGCCGAAGGATCAGTACCAGCCCGGCGGCCCCCAGCCAAGCTTCGACAAGCAGTACGTCCGCGACTACCTCGAGCAGATCCAGTGGAACAAGCAGCCGCCCGTTCCCTCGCTCCCCGAGGACATCGTCATGCGCACGCGGGAGAAGTATCTCGAGGCCTTCCGGCGCCTCACCGGGAAAGAGGTCCGCTAATGGCGCTTCGCGAGCAACTCGAACACCTGGTCGACGAAATGGTGACGAAAGGGATCCGCTACGACGAAGCGCAGCGGGAGTTCGAGAAGAAATTCATCATGCAGGTGCTGGCGAAGGCCGACGGCAACCTCGGCAAGGCCGCCGATCTCCTCGGCATCCACCGCAACACGCTCGCACGCAAGATGACCGAGTACCGGCTGCGCCGGCCGGCCTAGGACAAGGGTGCTTGACACCCTTTTTCGCGCTCCATTAGACTTAGCAGTTGTCCACGGTGAGTGCTAACTCGCCGTAGGGGCCGGCTTCAGCCGGACCGACGATCACCCAGTTTCCAAGGATTTTGCCCGGGCCTCCCAGGCCGGCGGCAGTTACCAGACTGTTGGAGTCGACTCACATGAAAGTCAGACCGCTACACGACCGCATCATCGTTCAGCGAATCGATGAAGGCGAACAGAAGATCGGCGGAATCATCATCCCGGATACCGCCAAGGAGAAGCCGCAGCAGGGCAAGGTGATTGCCGTCGGCCTCGGCAAGCGCGAGAAAGCCGAGCGCGTGCCGCTCGACGTCAAGGAGGGCGAGACGATTCTCTTCGGCAAGTACTCCGGCCAGGACATCAAGATCGATGGGGAGGAATACCTCATCATGCGCGAGGACGAAGTGCTCGCGGTCCTCGATTCCAAGTAACTGAGGTCAACGAACATGGCAAAGCAGATTATTTACGGCGAGCAGTCGCGCCAGGCGATCCTGCGCGGTGTCAACCAGCTCGCTGACGCGGTCAAGGTCACGCTTGGACCGAAGGGACGCAACGTCGTCCTGGACAAGAAGTTCGGCTCTCCCACGATCACCAAGGACGGCGTCACCGTCGCCAAGGAGATCGACCTGAAGGACCCGCTCGAGAACATGGGCGCGCAGATGGTGCGCGAGGTGGCGAGCAAGACGTCGGACACGGCGGGCGACGGCACCACCACCGCCACCGTGCTGGCGCAGGCGATCTACCGCGAGGGCGCGAAGAACGTCGTCGCCGGCGCCAACCCGATGGAGCTCAAGCGCGGCATCGAGAAGGCCGTCGAGGTCGTCGTCGCGAACATCAAGACGATGAAGCGCGACGTGAAGGGCAACATGATCGCGCAGGTCGGCACCATCTCGGCCAACGGCGACGAGACCATCGGCAAGATCATCGCCGAGGCGATGGAGAAGGTCGGCAAGGACGGCGTCATCACGGTCGAAGAGGCGAAGACGCTCGAGACGACGCTCGAAGTCGTCGAGGGCATGCAGTTCGACCGCGGCTACCTCTCGCCGTACTTCGTCACCGACGCCGAGCGGATGGAGGTCGTCCTCGAGAACCCGGTCATCCTCATCCACGAGAAGAAGATCAGCTCGATGAAGGACCTGCTGCCGGTGCTCGAGCAGGTCGCCCGCATGGGGCGCCCGCTGCTCATCATCGCGGAAGACGTCGAGGGTGAGGCGCTGGCGACGCTGGTCGTCAACAAGCTGCGCGGCACGCTGCAGGCGGCGGCCGTGAAGGCGCCCGGCTTCGGCGACCGCCGCAAGGCGATGCTCGAGGACATCGCGATCCTCACGGGCGGCCGCGCCATCACCGAGGACCTCGGCATCAAGCTCGAGAACATCAAGGTGGAAGACCTCGGCAAGGCGAAGAAGGTGACCATCGACAAGGACAACACGACGATCGTCGAGGGCGCCGGGACGACGGCCGCGATCGAGGGACGCGTCAAGCAGATTCGCGCGCAGGTCGAGGACACCACCTCCGACTACGACCGCGAGAAGCTGCAGGAGCGGCTCGCGAAGCTCGTGGGCGGCGTCGCCGTCATCAAGGTCGGTGCGGCCACCGAGACCGAGATGAAGGAGAAGAAGGCGCGCGTCGAGGACGCGATGCACGCGACGAAGGCGGCGGTCGAGGAAGGCATCGTCGCGGGCGGCGGCGTGGCGCTGCTGCGCGGCGGCAAGGCGCTCGAGTCGCTGAAGCTCGAAGGCGACCAGAAGGTCGGCGTCGACATCATCCGGCGCGCCATCGAGGAGCCAATGCGCCACATCGCGGGCAACGCCGGCCAGGAAGGGTCGATCGTCGTCTCGAAGGTCAAGGACATGAAGCAGGACGAAGGCTTCAACGCCGCGACCGAGACGTACGAGGACCTGGTGAAGGCGGGCGTCATCGATCCGGCAAAGGTCGTCCGCAACGCGCTGCAGAACGCCTCGTCGATCGCCTCGCTCCTGCTCACGACCGAGGCGCTGGTCTCCGAGATTCCGGAGGAGAAGAAGGACGCGCCGTCGATGCCGCACGGTGGCGGGATGGGCGGCATGTACTAAGTGGAAAAGTGGAAAAGTTGAGAAGTGGAAAAGTAAGTTGAAAGTTTGAAGTAAGTTGTAAGTTGAAAGTGCAGGCCGGGCTCTTCGGAGCCCGGCCCTTTTTTCGTACACGCTGTGTTCGATTGACCACGGTGCTGTGGCGCGGCCGGCACACCCGCGGTGGGATCGAGCGCCGTCGCCGTCCTGAAGCGCATCAGCGACCGAGCAACTCCTGGCGCGATTGATGCTCGCTGTAGGCACGGCACGCCGATCTGATGAAGGTTCTCGTCGTCGTACTCGCCGCTGTCGTTGTCGCCGCCTGTGGGTCCGATGCGGCGCCGGTGACGCCTTCACCGCCGCCAGTCGCGACGTTCACGTTGACGGGCCGCGTTGTGCACGCCCCGACCGGAACTCCGACGGTCGGCGCCACCGTGTCCGTGACGACGGGCGTGAATGCCGGACGCAGCACGCAATCCGATCTAGAAGGGCGTTTCACGCTCGCGAATCTTCAGCCCGGCACATTCCCCATCGAAGTCGCTTTCGGCGTGCTGGGCACGGTGCTGCGTCGCGACGTGCAACTCACGCAGGACACGACGCTGGAGCTCGTGTGGACGCCGGCGCCACCGCCGACCTTTGCATTGTCGGGGCGGATCACGGAAGCCGGCGCCGGAGCGGCGCTCGGCGGCGCGACGCTCGCCGTCATCGATGGCGTGAACACCGGCCGCACCACGACTACCGCCGCAGACGGCACCTACCGGATGCCGGACATGACGCTTGGCGGCTTCACGCTACGCATCAGGTACCCCAGTTATGACTCCGAGTTCCGCGCCGTTCGACTCACCGCAGACACGACGCTCGACGTCCAGATGCGTCCCGCCATGCAATCGCTGGCCGGAACATGGACGGGAACATTCGTCCAGTCCACAAATGCTCCGGCACTCAGCATTCCTGAAATCACGCTGACGCAGTCCGGCGCCACCGTCGCGCCGGTTGTCAACAGCTACGTGGATTTCAGCGGCACGATCCGGGATCTGTCCGCGATCGGATCGACAACGCAGATTACGGGGACCTTGAGCTTCGCGATCGTGCAGGGTCCGCCGCGGGCGCCGACGTCCTGCAGGGGCACGGGTAGCTTCGCCGGCACGGTCAACTGGACGCGCATCGTCCTGACGGCGCCCCAGGTCACCTTCCCGTCGTGCTCGCCGCCGTTCACAAACGCGACCCTCGTTCTCATCCGTCAGCAATAGGCCGTCGGCCGTTTAGCCGGAGCGTCGAGTCCGACCTTCACGTCAGCGTCGGTTCGAGGATTGGCGGGAAGCAGACCGCACGTGCCGCGCTCAGCGGTGGCGGCCGCTCTCGAGGATCTCGTACGTGCCGCGCTCGAAGGTGTCGTAGACGCCGAGCGCCTTCGCGTCGGCGAACGGCAGGAACTGCATCATGATGACGCCGGCGACCCCGCGCCGGCGATCGATCCAGAAATAGGTGTTGTCGATGCCGCCCCAGCTCAGGCTGCCGGCGGAGCGCTTGCCGGGCGTCCCGCGCGCGGTGATGAGGAATCCCAGCCCCCACTTGTCCCGCCCGTCGTCGACGAAGGTGAAGTCGCTGCTCCGCTCCGGCATCGCCGTGCGGAGGGCGGCCACGCTCAGGGCGCCGATCTGGTTGGCGGCCATCGCGTCGATCGATGCCGGCGAGAGCACGACCGCCCCGTTGAACCGGCCGTCGTTGAGCACCATCTGCTCGAACCGGATGTAGTCGACCGCGGTGGAAAACAGGCCCCCATCACCGCGGAATTCCGTCACGGCCGGGATCGGCGCCGCGGGCTGTTCCAGGAGCGAGCCGTCGCCCTGCCGGTTGTGGATCGTCGCGACGCGCGGCTGATCCTCCGGGCGCACATTGAACGAGGTGTCACGCATCCCCAGCGGCAGAAACACGCGATCGTGCAGGTAGGCTTCGAGCGTTCGGCCCGACACCGTTTCCACGATCCTGCCGACCCACAACGTGCTCGGGCCGTAGTGCCAGCGTTGGCCCGGATCGAACACCAGCGGGCCCGCCTCGAAGGTGTCGCCGTTGCGCGGCTTGAAATCGCGCACCGTCGGGCTCACGAAGTTGTACGCCAGTCCCGACGTGTGCGTGAGCAGCTCGCGGACGGTCGGCGGACGCCGGGCGGGCCGCACCGTGTATGCACCGGAGTCGCTGGAGAAGGAGTCGACGACCTGAAGATGCCGGAAGCCGGGCAGATACTTGTCCGCGGGGTCGTCGAGTGCGACGCGCCGCTGCTCGACCAGCTGCATCAGGCCCGCCGACGTGACGGCTTTCGTCATCGACGCGATGCGGAAGATCGTGTCGGCCGTCATCGGACGCCGCTGGCCGGCGTCGCGCGCGCCAAACGCGCCGCTGTAGATGATGCCGTTGCGATCGGCCGCCAGCGCCACCACGCCCGGGACGTCGCCGCGCTCGACCGCCGCCTTCAGCCGCTGATCGAGGCGCGCGACGGCATCGGCGGGCGCCTGCGCCGCCCGCAGCACGCCGCTGACCGCGATGAGGCCGACCACGAATGCGAGTTGCGCGCGTCGCATACTTCGTAGTGCAACGTACTTCTGACGTCGGCCAAAGATCAATACGTTTGCGCCGTCGATGAGAGGTAGTATCTACGCGCGCCTCGAGCGCTCAGAGGAGAGATGCTGTGACTCGTTATTGCAGGTTCGGGATTGCCGCGGCCGCGATTGCAGCCGCTCTCATGGGCGCGGCGTGCCGCCCCAGCGGGCCGCGAGTGATGTTCGTCCAGCCGCAGGACGGCGCGACCGTCAAGAGCCCCGTCAAGCTCGAATTCGGCGTCCAGGATTTCACCATTGCGGCGGTGCCGCAGGGAACGGTCACCGAGACCCGGCCGTCGCTCGGCCACTATCACATTGGCGTGGACGCTGACTGCCTCCCCACCGGCATGGTCATCCCGCGCGCGGCGCCGTGGGTGCATTTCGGCGACGGGAAGAACGTCATCGACATGCAGTTGCCCGCGGGGATGCACAAGCTGACATTGCAGGTGGGCGATGACCTGCACAGGACCATCGAGGGACTCTGCACGACGATCTCGGTGAACGTGACCGAGTGAACCCCGATAGAGCTGCCCGCAGACCCGTAACCGGCGAGGATTATCCGCAGGGTTCGGCTACGGATCATCGGTAGGGTCCGGCTTTAGCCGGACCTATCGCAGCGTGAATTCGATTTCGAAGCTGACGAGGACCGCCACGGGCTCGCCGAAACGCGTGCCCGGGACGAAGCGGAACTGCTTGGCAGCCTTGATGGCTTCGTTGTCGAGACCGAACACGGCGTCGAGCGACCGCGTGATCTTCACGTCGCCGACTGAGCCGTCGGACATGACGACGCCTTCGAGGCGAACGATCCCCTGGACCTTGGCGCGCATCGCTTCGGCCGTGTAGTTGGGACGCACGCTGCGCAGCAGGCGCGGCGATTCGACGCCGTTGCCGGGGCGGTAGACGCCGCCGCCGGTCCCGCCGCCGCTGCCTTCGCCGAGACCGGAGCCCTGGCCGTTGCCGATGCCGGTGCCCGAACCTGTTCCGGCGCCACCCTTGGTGCCTTCGCCTTGCGAGGTCGTGTCTTCCTTCGATTCGATCAGGCCCGGCGATGTCTCGTTCGCCGCGCTCATCGTCACCGCGGGAATGTTGACCTTCTCCTCCTCAGGAGGCTTCACCTCCGGGACGGGCGTCGGGGCGGGTGCCTTCTCGACCGGGACGGTGATTTTCTCCTTGCCCGGGAGTTCAGCCTTCTTGATCGGCTCTTTCTGTTGATTGCCCCCACCGCCCCCGCCGCCCCCAGCGCCCGGTTCAGCAAGCCACACGATTTCGTGAGGCGCACTGTTGAGCAGCATCGCGTTGTTGCTCAGGTCTGGCTTGTACCGGACGACCAGCAGGAAGAGGATGAGGAACGCCCCGTGGCTGATGACCGATGCCGCGAGCGAGCCTCCGAGCCGTTTTTGCTGCTGTTCGAACAGAAAATGCACTTCCGGCGGCCCCGCTACAGCGTGGACGTAGAGGTGGCCCTGGGCCGGAGCGCGTTCAGGCGTGCTCTGCGGGGCGGTCGTCGGCATTACGGCGGCGTTTGTATGGCTCATTGTCACCGAGCAAGTCAGGGCACCGCAACTGCAAAACAGGTACCTCGACAGCTTCGCTTACGAAAGACCGATTCCCCGTTTGGATGCGCGAGTGTCGCGTTTGGCCGGGCGAAACTGAGGACAATTTACGTATTGCTCCATGTCCCAACCGCAACCGGCGACCCGCCGTTGCGCAGCAGGACGTCGCGAGCGATCTCCACCGGCGGGCGATCGACGTGCGCGCCGACGAGGAACGCACCCCCCTCGATTCGTTTTTCCCAGCGCGACGCCTCGCCGGCCTCGAGGCCGGCGTGCTGCAGCGCGCGCGAAATGTCGCCGGCCACGTGCCCGGCGGCTTCGCCGAGCGCGGCCGACAGCGGCCCGTCCGCCACGATCGGCCCGATTCCCGGTATCACGACGGCGACCGCGGCGGCCAGGTGCGCGGCGAGCTCGCCCAGTCGCGACGCGGTGCGCGAATCCTCGATCTCCGAGCCCGGCGAGGCGCCGGTCGCCTCGGCGATCGCCCCTTCCTCGTCGTGGGACCGCGCCACGATGGACACGCGCTCGCGCGGAATACCCAGCGTGCGCAGATCTTTCGCCGCGGCCGCGGCGGCCGCCGCGTCCTGGAAGAGCGCCATCACGAGAGCGTGCGACATCAATGGCTACAGTAATTCAAAATGCAAAATGCAGAATGCAAACCCTAAGTGCTCGAGACAACGGGGCGAACGTCGACGCGCCTTTCGCCTCGTTATCGCCGACATGTCGCGTTTGCATTTTGAATCTTGCATTTTGCATTGACTGCGTCAGTCGGTCGTGTAGCCATCCCTGGCCCGCACGCGCAGCCCGGGGTGATTCCCGCTCAGCGTGACACGAATCGCGCGCCACTCGTGCGCACCCTCTTGTATCGGCTCGAGCGGCGCGTAGCCCAGCAGGTATTGATATCGCAGTTCACGCGCGATGGTCGACAGCGTCTTTTCGAGCTCCGTGGCGTCCTTCAGCAGGAACGACCGGCCGCCCGTCAGCACGGCCAGCTCCGCGAGAAACGCCGGACGCTGCTTGCCGATGGTGATCGGATAGATCAGGGCATTGCTGCGGCGCGCGCGGGCGACGACGTCGGCCTCGGTCGCGCGGCTGTAGCGATCGTTGCCGTCGGAGAAGAGGACCAGCGCCTGGCGGCCAGGCTCGGGCTCGAGACGATCCAGCGACGCGACGATCGCGTCGCGCAGCGCCGTGGTGCTCCACGGGTCGAGCGCCGAGATTGAGCGCGCCTGCGTGAAACGGTCGGTCGTGAGCGGCGCAATCACGTCGGCGCTGCTGCTGATGGCCACGACCATCGACCGATCGCCGGTCTTCAACTGGTCGAGGAACGACTTCGACGCCTGCTTGGCGAGCTCGAGCGGCTTGCCGGCCATGCTCCAGCTCCGATCGACACCGAGCGCGACCGTCAGCGGAAACTCGCCGAACGCGAACTGCTCGACCTGCTGCAGCTGATTGTTTTCGTACACCTGGAAGTCGTTTCGACGCAGTCCGGTGACGAGTTCGCCCTTCTCGTCGGTCACGGTCGCGTAGACCTCGACCAGCTGCGCCTGCGACGAAAACGTCGCCAGCGGACCTTCCTGCTGGTCGCCCTGCTGCTGCGCACGCGGGGTAGTGACCGCGCCGCCCGCCAGGACGAGCGCCGCCGCCACGATGAGCCGTCTCATTCTGGGAACCTCCGCGCAGACCTGTTCAAAAGGCATTCCGGCCGCAACGGCATGGTACAATTGAGCTTTCCACGGCAACCCACGCTTGAGGTGACATATGGGGCGACTTGGCATTCCTGAGCTGCTCATCATCCTCGTGATCATCATCCTGATCTTCGGAGCCAACCGCCTGCCCGAAATCGGACGCGGCATCGGCAAGGGGATCCGGAACTTCAAGGACGCGACGAAGGAAGACGAGAAGCTATAGCTTTTTCCTGGCCGCGCGCTCGCGCCGGCCGGGACGCTGCTTCTTTCGCGACTCGCGCGTCCGTTCCCGGCGCTGCTCCTTCTTCGGCTTCGTCCTGCTGCGCGGCGTCCCGCGACGCCGCTCCTCCTTCCGCACCGTATCGAGAATCTCCACCAGCCCGAGTTCGACCTGGCGACGCTCCATGTCCACGCGCACGACCTGCACGCGCACCTTGTCGCCCAGCCGGTACACCTTCTTCGTGTTCTCGCCGCGCAGCACGTGCTGCTGATCGAGGAAGCGGTAGTAGTCGTCCGCCATGCTCGACACGTGCACGAGCCCTTCCACGTAGTGTTCAACGAGCTCGATGAACAAACCGTACGGCGCTACACCCGTGATGTAGCCCTCGTACTCGTCGCCGACCTTGTCCGCCATGAAGCGGACCTTCTTCCACTGCAGCAGCTCGCGCTCGGCGTCGTCCGCGCGTCGCTCCATGTCGGAGGTGTGCTTCCCGATCTCCGGCAGCTCCTCGTCGAGCTCCTCGCGCCGCGCATCGGTGACCGGTCCGCGCCGCGACTCGCGCAGGCTGCGATGGACGACGAGATCGGGATAGCGCCGGATCGGCGAGGTGAAGTGCGTGTAGTGCTCCGCCGCCAGCCCGAAATGTCCGAGGCTGAGCGCGTCGTACCTCGCTTTCTGCATCGTCCGTAGCATCAGCGCCGCGATCGGCCGCTCTTCGGGCGTGCCGCGCACGCGGTCGATCAGCTTCTGGAAGTGCTTCGGCGTCACGGAACGCCCCTCCGCGCCGAGGCCGTAGCCGAGCGGCTCGATGAAGGCCTCGAACTCCGCCACCTTCTTCATGTCGGGCGCTTCGTGCACGCGGTGCAGCGCGGGCATCGCGTGGTCGACCAGGTGCCCGGCGACGGTCTCGTTGGCCAGGAGCATGAACTCCTCGATCAGGCGGTGCGCGATGTTCCGCTCCGCGGGCACAATCGCCTCGATTTCGCCGTACTCCGAGAGGATCACTTCCGTCTCGGGCAGGTCGAAGTCGATGGAGCCGCGCCGCCGCCGGCGGGCGTTCAGGATCTCGAAGAGTTCGCGCATCAGCTCGAACAGCGGCACGAGCTCCTTGTACTGCTCGATCGCCGCCGCGTCGTGGTCCGTGAGGATGGCGTTCACCGCCGTATACGTCATGCGCGCGTCGCTGTTGATGACGCCGTCGTGCATCTCGTAGCGGACGACGTGGCCGCGCCGGTCCACTTCCATCAGGCACGACTGCACCAGGCGATCGACCTGCGGGTTGAGGCTGCACAGGCCGGTCGCGAGCTCCGACGGGAACATGTGCACGGCCCGCTCGGTGAAGTAGACCGACGTGCCGCGCTCGTAGGCTTCCTCGTCGAGCGCGCTCCCCTCCTTGACGTAGTGCGAGACGTCGGCGATGTGCACGCCGAGCCAGTAATGCCCGTTCTTCAGCTTCTCCAGCGTGATGGCGTCGTCGAAGTCGCGCGCGTGCTCGCCGTCGATCGTCACCGTGGTCACGGGGCGGAAGTCGGTCCGTCCCTGCACGTCGGCCGGCTTGACGACCGACCCGAGACGCCGCGCTTCCTGGACCGAGTCCTCCGAATGGGCGTCGGGGATGTTGTGCTTGCGGATGATGATCTGCGTGTCCACGCCGGGCTCGTTGATGTTGCCGAGCACTTCGACGATGCGGCCGACGGCGCCGCGCGCCGCCGTCGGCCATCGTGTGAGCTGGACGACGACCATGTCGTTGGCCTCGGCGGACGCGGACTGGCCGGACGGGATGTGGATGTCGGCGGTGATGCGACGGTCGAACGGGACGACATACGCCAGGCCGCCGGCATCGGTCTCGTAGCGGCCGACCACTGTGTCGTGCGCGCGCTCGAGGATGCGGACGATGGCGCCTTCCAGGCCGCGCGGCGTCTGCCGCTCGATGCGCACCAGCACGCGGTCGCCGTGCATCGCTTCCGTGAGGTTGGCGGCGGCGATGTAGATGTCCTCGCGCTCCGCGTCCTCGGGGACGACGAAGCCGAAACCCGCGGGATTGGCCTGCAGGCGCCCGGCGACGAGGTCGCCGGCGTCCGGCAGCGCGTAGCGGTTGCCGCGCACCTGCGCGAGCTGGCCCGAGGCCGCGAGCCGCTTGAGGTCGCGCTTGAATGCGACGCGCTCGTCGCGCGGCACGCGCAGCAGGCGCGCGAGCTCGCGCGCCGACACCGGGTGGTGCACGCGCTCCTTGAAGAAACTGAGAATCTGGTCGGTGGAGGGCATTACTCGATCAGCGCGACCTGGACGTCGCCCACGTTCGTGCCGGTCGGGCCGGTGCGAACCAGGTCGTCGAGCGCGCCGAAGAATTGATAGCTGTCATTGTTGTCGAGAAAACGGCGCGGGTCGAGGCCGAGCGCCGCCGCGCGTTGCGCGGTGGTGACGTCGACGATGGCGCCGGCGGCGTCGGTCGGACCGTCGATGCCGTCGGTTCCGATGCTCCCAAACGCAAAGAGTGGGGCGGGTCCAGCAGAGTGTAGGGCGGGTCCTTTCGGACCGGCCAGCGCCGGTCCGTCCGCATCTGGCAGATAAGCCAGCATCGCCAGTGCGAACTCCTGGTTACGGCCGCCGACGCCGCTGCCCGTCACGTGAACCGTCGTCTCGCCGGCGCCGATCACGCAGGCCGGAGTGTTCGCGCCCGCGATCGTCGAGCGCACATCCTCTGCGAACGCCCGCGCCGCATCGCGCGCCTCGCCCACGATGGGCCGATCGATCACGTGGACGTCATACCCGCGGGCGCGCGCGGCCTCGACCGCGCCGGCGACCGCCGTCATGCGCCCCCCGATGATGCGCGCACCCGAGCGCGCGATTCGTGGATCCCCGGCCTTCGGCGTTTCAGCGACCTCGCCTTGCTCACCGCGGCGAAGCCGCGCGAGGACGGGGCCTGGATACGCGGCGTGCCCGTCCCGCCGCGCCAGCACCGCCAGCGCGTCCGCAAACGTGCTCGGATCCGGCATCGTCGGACCCGATCCAATCACCGACAGGTCGTCGCCCACAACATCGGAGATCGCCAGGGTCACGACGGCCGCGGCGGCGGCGGCCGCGAGCCGTCCGCCCTTGATGCCCGACAGATGCTTGCGCACCGTGTTGAGCTCGTCGATGTTCGCGCCGGCGCGCAGGAGGCGGCGCACCGTCTCCTGCTTGTCCTCGAGGCTGATGCCGTCGGCGGGCAGGGCCATCAACGCCGAGGCGCCGCCGGACAGCAGCACGACGAGCAGGTCGTCCCCGGCGGTTGCGGCAGCGATATCGAGTGCGCGCCGTGCCGCGCCGACGCTGCGCGCGTCCGGGATGGGATGTCCCGCATCGTGCCACTCGGTGCGTGCCGGCAGGATAGCCGGACGCACGGGCCCGATACCCTCGATCGCGCGCAACCGGCGGTCCACCGACGCGGCGAAGGCGTCGAGCATCGGGCCGGCGGCTTTCCCGACGGCAATCACGTCGACGTTGGCGGCCGCCATCAGGCGGCTGGCGAGCGACGGTTCGGCGAGCGCCAGGCGTACGAGACGTCCCGCGCCGGCAGCATGCACCGCCGCGTGGAGGATGTCACGCAGGTCTTGCCGAAGGAGTTGAACGGAACGGGTCAGTGAGTGTGTCGGGGATCGGACCAGGCTGAAAGGCCGGTAACGACGTCGAATTGTCTGAGGAGGCGGCTGACGACCTGGTCGGCGTCGGCTGTGGTGCAGAGGCGATCGAGCTGCGACATCACCTTGGTCAGCGCCTCTTCGACGTCGGTGATGGCGTCCTCGGAGTAGTACTCGCGCTGCTGTTCGAGGCAGCGTTTGCACTTCACAAATTCTTCGCGGTAGAAGTTCGAGACGGAATGAAAAACGGGATCACACTGCGGGCGGGAATCGGCCAGGAAGCGCGACAAACGGTTCCTCGACGCAGGCGGCATATTTAGGATTTCGATCAGTCTAAGCGCCCAATCCGGGGGCTGTCAACGTGGGACCCTTCGGCCATTTACCCGGCATGCCGGGAGGCCGCAAAACCGCCGGCCGCGCCGACGAACATGGCCCCAGCCACCAGCAGAACCACTGTCCGGACGGGCAGGAACTGCAGGACGGCGCCATCGAGCACCGTGCTGAGGTCCCCGCCCCACCAGGCGCGGACAAGCGCGAAACCGGCCCAGAGCAACACGATCGCGATGACCGCCCCGAGGCCGCCCTGGAGGAACCCTTCGGCGACGAACGGTCCGCGAATGAAGGCGACGGGAGACCCGACGAGCTTCATGATCTCGATTTCGTCGCGGCGGGCGTGCAGGCCGAGGCGGACAACGGCCGCAACGGTCACGGCGGCGGCCAGCGCCATCAGGAGCGCCAGCGCGAAGCCCGCGCCGCGAATGGCGCCCAACGCGTTCGACACGCGCGACAGCCATTCGCGGTCGTAGCGCACGTCGGCCACACCGGGCTGCGCGGCAATCCGCTTGACGAGCACGTCAGCTCGTCCGTTCTGCTCGGCGTCCGCGCGCACGCGCACTTCGAGCGAGGCGGGAAACGGGTTGTCGCCGAGATCGCTGGTCAGCGACGCGAGATCCGCGAACTGGCTGCGGAAGCGCGTCAGCGCCTCGGCTTTCGAGACGTACTCGTGCCCCTCCGTCACCCCGCTCTGATCGATGGCCGCTTCGATGGCGCCACGCTGCTCCGACGTCGCGTCGTCTCGAAGAAAGACGGAGAACTCGCTCGCGGCGGTCCACTGCGTCAGCAGGCGATCGACGTTCCACGACACGAGCAGGATGGCGCCGAGCACGACCGCCGCCAGCGTGATGGCCAGCACCGCGAAGGCCGCCGAGCGGCCGCCGCGCCAGAGGCTGGCCCACGCTTCGCGCAGCGCGTAGTCGATGGCTCTCATGCGATTTCCACGACGCGTCCCTGGTCGAGGGTAATGGTGCGCCTGCCGACCAGGCGGATCAACTCGCGGTCGTGCGTGGCGACGAGCACCGTCGTGCCGCCGGCGTTGATTTCACGCAGCAGGTTCATGATCTCGAGCGACAGGTCCGGGTCGAGGTTGCCGGTCGGCTCGTCGGCCAGCACGAGCGCCGGATCGTTCACGAGCGCACGCGCGATCGCGATGCGCTGCTGCTCGCCGCCCGACAGGTCGCGCGGGTAGGCGTTGATGCGGTGCTGCAGGCCCACCCACTTGAGGACCTGGTGCGCGCGGCGCCGCTGCTGATTCGAGGGCACCCCGAGGACTTCGAGCACGAACGCGACGTTCTCGAAGACGGTGCGCGTCGGAATCAGCTTGAAGTCCTGGAAGATGAACCCGATGCCGCGGCGGTACTCCTGGATGTCCCTGCGGGACAGCGTGGTGAGGTCGTGCCCGTTGACGAAGATCTCGCCTTCGCTCGGTTTCTCCTGGCAGAGGAGCAGGCGCAGCAGCGTCGACTTTCCAGCGCCGCTCGGTCCGGTAAGGAAAACGAATTCGCCCTTGTCGACGGTGAGCGTCAGGTCCTGCAGCGCGTACAAACCGCGACTGTAAAGTTTCGAGAGGTGGTGCGTCTCGATCACGCTGCCTGTGCACCCGGCGCCAAAGGCGTTACTTGTTCGATTGGATGCACCCAGTATAACTCACTATGGGCGATAACTCACAAGCTCGACACGAACATGGCCGAAGCCGGCGTCGAGGTCGAGCACCACGGGCACTCGGCGTTCGTCGTTGCTGAGCCAGATGGTCGAGGCGAGCGGCTGGCGATCCTCGACGCGCCGCTGCACGACCGGCGTCAGGCGAAGGGCCTCGACGGTTTTTCCCTGCACGATGACCGGTTCGACCCCGTTGACCGCCAGCTCGACGACGAGGTTCCGCCCGGCCTCGTTGACGGGAAACCTGATCCGTTCGCCGGCACGCAGCGGCAGCGTCCGCACGTAAAACAGCGCCGCGATCGCGTCGCGCGCGTGCGGTGCCATCGGCAGCACGACCGCTGCCTCGCCCCGGGCATCCGCGACGGTCGTGCCGACGCGGACAACGTGCGCGCGATCGTCGAAGACGAAGGCGCGCGTCACGTGTCGTGTGCCCTCGTTCTGGTCGCGCTCGTGCACCTGCGGCAGCAGGTCCGCATCCGCCTGCGTCGCGAACACCTCCTGCGCCTCGAAGAACCGCGCCACCCACGGCGCCGTCGTCGCGGTAACGACCAGGCGATACTCCGGCCCCTCCACACCGATGGAAATGTCGCCCGCGGAAACATTCACCCCCGCGCCGCCCCAGTCGACCCGGTAGCGCGCCAGCTCTCCCACCCTGAATGGAATACGCCCCGCGGCGGGAGGCACGACGGTCGCCGCCGTGGCAACCCGTGACTCCAACTCCGGCGTCCACACGAGCTCGTAGATGGTGCCGCCCGGGAACCGGGCCCGCTCCCTGTAGGGTTCCAGCGGTTCGAGCGGTTCACGCGTGATCACGAAACGAACATGCGCGTCGTGCAGCGCGGCCAGCGCATCCATCGACGGAAACGTGTTGATCGCCTCGGCGAGCGGGCCGTAGAACGACGGGCGCTGGCCGCTGTAGCCGTTGACGATCGGACGACGGTGCTCGAGCGACTGCACCATTGCAGGGCTGGCGTCGATGTCGAAGCCGACGGGGAGGACGGCGACCGCGCCGGGGCCGGGCTCGCGCGCCAGCCACGCCCCCACCTCGGTCTGCAATGGTGGCGCGGCGATCAGGGCCGTCGGCACGTGCAGCAATTCGGCCACGAAGAGCACGACGACCAGCGTTTGTACTCTTCGTGGCCACACGTCGCGCAGGCCGAGCGCCGCAAGCACGCTCAACCCGAAGATCACCAGCACCGAGAAGCGCGCCGGCGCGCGAATGGCGCCGAACCCGAACAGGAAGCGATGAGCAGCCGAGTAGAGGGTGCGCGCGCCGTCGGGGCCGAGCGAGAAGACGAACCCAAAGGCGACCAGCGCCATCATCGCCATCACGGCCGGCTTCGCATCGCTCCGCCAGCCACGCCAGGCGCCGACGAGCGCGAGCGCCACCAGCACGAAGCCCGGAAAGAGCTCCCGCTCGGGACCGGTGCGCGGCGGCGGCCCGGCGGGGCCGGCCGTCGGGCCGACCTCGTCGCGGAGTCGCAGCAACCCCGTTCGCCCGTACACCACGTTTCCCGGCGGCGCCTGCAGGTAACTCGAGGCATACGCGGCGCTGCGCCCTGCCTCGTAAAGGTTCCGCCCGAACCCTTCGCGCTGCGCGACGCGTCCGTAGACGATCGCCACCGGCATGACGAGAAGCGCCGCGAGAGCCGCCGCGTACCCCAGCCGCCGCAGCACGGCGGTGTTGCGCCATCGGCCGATGCCGGCGGCCAGCGCGAGGCCGCCGACGACGAGCGCGAGGCCGCCGATGAGGCCGTAGTACACCGACGAGATCGCCTGCAGCGCCGCGGTCACGCCGAGGAGGACCAGATCGCGCGCGCGGCGGCCTGCCAGGAGCCGGTGCAGAAAGAAGAAGGCGAGCGGGAGAAAGTAGAGCGACTGCAGCTGCAGGTGAATGAGGTGCGCGAAGTGGTAGGAGCCGAACCCCCAGGCGAGTCCCGCGAGGTACGCGCCGGGCTCGGTGCCGGCCACGGTCCGCACGAGCAGGTGCATCGCCAGCGCGCTCGCGACGAGCGACGCGAGGAGCAGTACGTTGTAGCAGAGCACGACGTCGTGCGTGACGGCGTAGAACGGCGCGAGCAGCACGCTCTGCAGCAGCAGGTGATCGGAGTACGCGAGCGTCCCCGTCGCCGGGTAGAAGATGTTCGCGTTGAAGACCGTGCCGTTGAAGAGCGACGCCGGGTTGGAGAGGACCGCCTGCATCCCCCATCCGAGGATCCAGAGATTGAGGTAGGGATCGCCGGGGCCGGACGGCGCGCCAAGCAGCGCGCGCGGATGGAGGACGAGCGGCCAGGTCGTCACGGCCGCCGCGGCAAGGTACGCGACGAGCGGCCGGAGCCAGCGGCGCACGATCACTCCGCCTGGAGTTCGCGTTTGAGCAGCTCGTTGGCGAGCTTCGGGTTCGCCTTGCCGCCGCTCCCCTTCATGATCTGCCCGACGAGGAAGCCGAAGCCCTTGGTCTTGCCGGCGCGGTATTCGGCAACGGTTGCCGAGTTGGCGGCGATGACGTCGCGCACGATGGCGAGCAGCGCGCCCTCGTCGCTGTTCTGCGCGAGACCGTCGGCGGCGACGATATCGTCGGCCGACCGGCCGGAGTCGTACATCTTCGCGAAGACGTCTTTCGCCGTCGAATTGCTGATGATGCTCTCGTCGACGAGCGCGATGAGGCCGGCGAGCGCCGCCGGCGTCAGCGGCACCTGCGCGATGGCCGCACCGCGATCCTTCATCGTGCGCAGCAGCTCGCCCATCACCCAGTTGCTGGCCGCCTTCGCGTTGCCGGACGCGGCCGCGACCTTCTCGAAATAATCCGCGAGCCCCGACGAGGAGGTGAGGACGCCTGCGTCGTAGGCGGGCAAGCCGTAGTCCGCGACGAACCGTTGACGCCGCGCCTCGGGCAGCTCCGGCATGGTGCCGCGCACCGCGGCGATGCGCGCCTCGCTCACCACCAGCGGCGGCAGATCGGGCTCGGGGAAGTAGCGATAGTCATGCGCTTCTTCCTTGCTGCGCATCGACACCGTCCGTCCCGCGCCCGAATCCCACAGCCGCGTCTCCTGCACGACGCGCCCGCCGCCTTCGACCAGGCCGACCTGCCGCTCGATCTCGTACTCGAGCGCTTTTTCGAGGTAGCGGAACGAATTGAGGTTCTTCACCTCCGCCTTCGTGCCGAAGCGCGCCTGCCCCGCCGGCCGCACCGACACGTTCGCGTCGCAGCGCAGGCTGCCCTCGTCCATGTTGCCGTCGTTGACGCCGAGCCACACCAGGATGTCGCGCAGCCGCTCGAAGAACTCCGCCGCCTCGGCCGCCGACCGCATGTCGGGCTCGGTGACGATCTCGATGAGCGGCACGCCGCTGCGGTTGTAGTCGATGTAGGTCCGCCGATCGGAATCGGGAAACCCTTCGTGCAGCGACTTCCCCGCGTCCTCCTCCATGTGGATGCGCGTCAGGCCGACGCGCCGCACCTCGCCGCCGACGGTGATGTCGAGGCCGCCGCCGAGCGCGAGCGGCCGCTCGTACTGCGAGATCTGATAGCCCTTCGGCAGGTCCGGGTAGAAGTAGTTCTTGCGGGCGAAGATCGACAGCGGCTGGATGTCGCAGCCGAGCGCGAGCGCGGCCTTGATGGCGTAGTCGACGGCCGCGCGGTTGAGGACCGGCAGCGCGCCCGGCATGCCGAGGCAGACGGGACAGACGTGCGAGTTGGGCGGCGCGCCGAACGACGTGCTGCAGCCGCAGAAGATCTTCGTGCGGGTCTGCAGCTGCGCGTGAATCTCCAGGCCGATAACGGGTTCGTACTGCAACTTGTCCCGACGACGCCGTGGCGGGAGGCCGGCCTACACCGTCGGGCCGGCGGCCTTCACCGCGGGATCGACATCTTTTTCGAACGTCTTGAAGTTCTCGACGAACATCGCGGCGAGCTTCTTCGCCTGCTCGTCGTAGGCGGCCTTGTCCGGCCACGTGGTGCGCGCGTCGAGGACGCTGTCGGGGACGCCGGGGCACGTCATCGGAATGTCGATGTTGAAGATGGCGTGCGTGCGGTACTGCACGTTGTCGAGCTGGCCGGTGAGCGCCGCCGTCAGCATCGCGCGCGTGTAGCCGATCTTCATCCGCGAGCCGACTCCCGGAGGCCCGCCGGTCCACCCCGTGTTCACCAGCCAAACGCGCGACTTGTGCTTGGCGATGCGCTCGCCGAGCATCTTCGCATAGACGTTCGGATTGAGGGGCAGGAACGGCGCGCCGAAGCAGGTGCTGAAGGTCGCCTTCGGCTCGGTCACGCCCTTCTCGGTGCCGGCCACCTTCGCCGTGTAGCCGGAGAGGAAGTGATACATCGCGCCCTGGGGCGTCAGCCGCGCGATCGGCGGCAACACGCCGAATGCGTCGGCCGTCAGCATCACGATATTCCGTGGATGGCCGCCGAGCCCCGACGGGACGGCGTTTTCGACGAAGGAGATCGGGTATGCCGCGCGTGTGTTCTCGGTGTATCGGTCGTCGTCCAGATCCAGTTCGCGCGTCTCGGGATCGTAGACGA